>JAKOMP010000142.1 GCA_022241785.1 Cyanocohniella sp. LLY
CGTTTGCTCATATTCTGATGTGATGCCGCAATACATAATTCATCTATCCAATCAGGATCTAGTCTGATGTACTTAGGGTATGCCTGAGCGATCGCTTGCAAATTAGCAATTACACCGGGATTGACGATTGCCTGTACATCATCTTCGTCAATGTCTGCAATTTCCGGATTCGGGATGCCTGGACGCGGTGCAGTTTGCTTACTGGGTGCCTCTGGCAGTAAAACCAAACCTTGCAACCCATATTCAGCCATAAACCTCATGCGTTCTTGTACAGGCAGTTTGTTAATGTATGCAGCTACTTTGCGTTTAGCGGCGATGCCTGTGGTGATATTGTCGTAAACAGCTTCGCCCTGTAGATGCTGTTTCAGGGCTTTGAGTTCAGCTTCATTCAGAGATTGATAGATTTTCTCCTTAGATTCGCTAATCTGAGCAGATAAACCAAACAAACCAGCGCTAATTGTGCCAGCGCCAAGCAGCATCCCGGTCATTATTCTGTCTGTATTYACAAAAAAAGGAAYGCTCAGGCAGACTACAGCTGATGCTCCCAGGATTGCTAATGTTGTACGTTCGGCGTTGATAGTCGCTGTTGCCGCAGTCCTTTCCACTTCAAATACCATTCCTCACCTCACCCCCARAGAAACGCCAGCCGCCACCAAGCAAAGAAATAAAAACGCGAATATTCCCCCAGGCARGATACCTACAATCAAAGTCCGCTGGGTGAAACCATAGCCTTTAGTTACCAGTCCAGCGAAATTCAGTAGTCCCAGCGCCATACAGCAAATACAGACTATGCCAATCAACCACAMAAGATAGCGACTAATGGGACTAGCAACCGARAGRAAACCTATCAGCATTGATAACCCAATGCCACACACCGTGTAACCCAAAAAAGATAACTTAATCTTCATAACGAACTCAGGAGTCAGGAGTCAGAATTCAGAATTGAATTAGCATAACTTGTTAGTAATTTGCTAACTTCTTCAAGTTGATTCATCGAGTTTGACGTATCACCATAATTCAAATCCTTAGCGAGAATTAGATAATATCGGCATTCTTCTAATGAACCTTGGGCTATATTCATAAACCTCCCCTTATCAAAACAGAAGTCAGGAGCCAGGAGCCAGAAGCCAGAATTAATTCTCCTGACTTCTGAATTCTGTGTTCTAACTTCTTCTTGTTGATGTGCTTTCTGCCAAACGATTAAATCTTGAAATGTTCTTGCTGCTTGTCTCATCTTTGTTTCCTCCTGACTCCTGAATTCTGACTCCTGACTCCTGTCCTAAAATCTGAATGAATCACTAACACTTTCAAAAGCTTGCTCATAACCACTCAACTGTCGATGTTGTTCCGCAGACCCAAACGCATGGCGGACGACAGCTTCTCCGTGCATAGCTTTTGCACGTTGCAACTCATCTTCTACCTTCATCGCTTCTTGAGAGTAAGTTAGTTGATTTTGGTAGATTTTTGACAAGCTTTGCAATTGCTTGAGCCGATGTCTAGAAAACTTCGTATGCAGGTATTGAGCAGCTTTTAACTTACTTGCTTGTTCTGCTGCATTCAAAACTTGTTCTGCCGAGGCTTCAGGCTGCAAAGAGTAACGAGTGCAGATTTGGGCTGCAATATCTCCCTCAATTCTCGTGGCATCACCCACTCTTAAATTGGTAGCCAGTTCATTTTCACCACCGAACAAACCAGGAAAGTATTTACCTAACATTAATTAATTCTCCTTTAATTTGACTGCTGATATAACTTGTCACCCCATATATCGGGATGAACGAGAGCATGATTATAGCGATCGCCGCAATTATTCCCTGAGCAGTCTGCCCTCGCTCCATCATTTCCTGGACTCTGGCAGCAGATTGAGCAGCAGATTTTGAACGTCTTTGTGACTCATCGATTAACTGCTGGAGTACTATAAATTCCTCGCTGCTCAGGTCTTCTAGGTTCCCCGACAGATTCAAYTCGCCATCTGTCTTCAAATTTATATTCAGTTTCTGTCTTTCTTGCCACTGCTCCATATAACGYCATYCCTAAAATCGTTGTCAGCAGCAMCAGATTTATCCCTGCTGCCACCGCGATCGCTTTACTCGGCTGCATTTGTTGCGCTAATGCCGAAAATACCCGTAACGAGTTGTTCACCGATGTTACGAAAGGATTCTACATCCGCTTCTTCCTCCATCGCTGCTTGAGTAAACTTCCTCACTACTTCCTTTGGTGCATTCCGAATTGACGACAATAGTTGATCTGCTTTGTCCGTTGTATAAGCATCAATTCCTGCATTTAAAACATCTTCCAGAGATTGAATTTCTTCATTCGATACTTGGGAAGCCTTAGATATTGCTCCTTCTAGGTTTGGTACAGATTTCCTGCGAGATGAATTCTTCGTCAGTTTGCCGTTACTGTTTTTTGGCTTGTTACTGTTTTTAGCTAACTTTCCTGGCTGTTTTGATTGAGCAACTTTTTGTGCGATCGCTTGAACTTCTGCATCATTTAAGTCATTAACATTCATCCCCAGAGCTTGAGCAGCTTCTAGAATCTCGTCTTCAGAAAAGTCAATGTCCTGGTTAACTAAAATGTCTTTTATTTCTTGCATATTTTAAGCTACTAATGTGATACTACACCACTAATATAGTCTATATTAGCTATGTATCCCATAAGAAACAAATCATATTCCGGAGCCATGCCAATTCGCAATTGTTTCTAACTGCGAATTGCCATTGATTACCGCTTCTTATGGGTTTCTTGTCCCATTACCAATCCCAACAGATAATTTAGGTGATTATATATGGATGCAACRATGCCTAGAACTAAAGCACAGGGAATGACCAGAATAGAAGTTTACGTGCCGACAGCACTGTTGGAGGAGGCTGAGGAATTAGCTGAATATGAAGGGTGGAAAATCTCAGAACTACACCGCGTATTTTGGGAAAACGGTTTTGGTGTTTATGTCGAGCGCAGTAACAAGCGACTGGTTAATAAACGTTTGAGAAACAAAGTTTCTAACGATACTACCAACGACAATCACAACGATACCGAAGAATAATTAGTCTAGCCCAGATATTTATCTGGGCATCACAGGAGTCGAGATGTATACAAAGACTTATCCCCTTCCTTGGGTCAAAACAGCTTGTGAACACGTTTATGCTAAAAATATTTGCCCTAGAACTTGGCAAAAATGGTTGAGGATCTGCGGTATACAGCCTTATGCCAGACAAGCCTGTTTAAAGGAATGTTGTTATCTATTAGGGCTGGCATATCTCAAACGCCAAAATATGTGCAAAAAATATTCTTTATTTGATGTTGCATTGTTACTTAAACAAGATAAAGAACGCTTTGCCAGCTTGGGAATTAATGTTGAAGAACCAGAGCTTCCTTTATCTGGCAAACAACTTCCCGCATACTTGTTCCACAAAACAAGACGCAAAATATCATTACGGACTATTTACCGTTGGGCATCTAAACACAATATTCCTTTCTCTGCTTCTAAAATCATCACACCTGAAGAATTGAACCAATGGATAAAGCTAGGCAATATGAATCTTTGAGAAATTAATTCAATACTCCTTTTTTTATGAACTTGTGTCACAATCTGGCACAACAAAGCGGCAAGTATGCCGTGACACCCCAAAGCCTTACTGCATATAGATGTCACAAAAAGCGGCATAACTCAAGAAAATCTCGAAACCATTGTTTTTTCGTTCATGTCATGAAAAACGGCATAGTAAAGTTGTGACATTTATGCGATTACATAGCCTTCAAATCCTTATATAACGGGTGTCACGCGGAAAGCGGCACTGTTGCTTCTAAAAATAGGGGATTGTTCAAATCCCCTATTTTATGGCTTTTATTATTGTCCAAAATTTTTCCCTGGCATTAGCACTTAAGTACTTGCTGATGCCGGAAGCAAGGCAGAGATATACGCCTCTGCCTGAGTTATTATCTCTTGGCTCTGTTCAAAACTGGTTTTTCTGCGCTTGATCAACTTCAGAACATGAGGCTCTGTTTTGAGGTGGCATAAATTCGGCTTGAACCATTCAAAAGGATCAATAAACTTTCCTTGAGTAGTAACGTCAGTGGTATATCTAATTAATCTGTCGTTCGTATAAAACCATTCACCTACTGCCCGAATTTCACTAAAATATTCGTGCAATATTCTTTCTTCTGTAATGGTTCCCGGTACACAACCTATTAAAGAAAGCTTAAAAGGATTACCTGTTTGAATTGATGATAATCTACTACGAACATCTCTTGATATTCCTATTTTTATGGCTTTTGCTGCTTCACAATTAACGAAATAAACTACTGAACTAGAACGAGTGTTTTTCTCGTTCGACGTAGAATTATGTGATTTACTTCCCTGCTTTGGTACTTGTTTATTCTTTTTACTACTGCTAGTTTTATTACTTGTGCTTAAATTATCGATGAACGATAATAAGTCATTTTCTAAATTTTCCTCAGATATCTTTAATAAGTTTTTCTCTAATTCAGTATTTTTGTCTAAAGTTATCTCTAACATTTGGGCTAGTTCTTTATTCTCAGCCGTGAGTCGAGTGATTTTTCCCCGTAAGGATGCTCTTTCTTTTCGTAAAAGGGTTACTTCCTGCTTTAGAAGAATTAATTCATTAGGTTCTTCCATTTCTCCTCATCTATTTATTTCAAAGGGACAGACTTAAGATTGATTATGTTGGGTTCTAGAAAAGCTGATACAGAACCAGAATAATGAGTGCTTGAAAACTTTCATTATTTCATTTTTGCATTAATGCACTTTTGCAATGTTGCACTTTAGACCTGTCTGACTGCTAATACTTGGGCTGCGGTCAAATCCAGTATGGAGGATGTTGCTGGGCAAGGTAGGGTAGCAATTGCAAATGCACTCAACTAGAATTTTCAGACATTTCGACACTCCCTGGCAAGTTAACCAGGGAGTATTTTTGTTAATCACTGATTTTTTCCCACCAACCGCCTTTTCACCAGCAGCAACCGCAAATACCGCCGACAATCTGCTTCCCCCTTGCACACCAGAATCCGCAAGGCTTGAACTTCCTGCATCGGAGAGATACAGATTTCGGCAATAGTACTAATCAACCTCTGCTGCGACCGCACATAATTCTGATGCTGTTGTTCTAATTCCTGAACTTGCGATTGCAGTTCGTGAATCTCTCGCAAGGCTTTCGTTAGAGAAGATTCTTGTTCTAAATTTAATGTCATCACTATTGCTCCTATTGGTTTTTCGGTGGTTCGTTTTCAGCCAAAACTTTTGCAAAATCGTAGATAGTGACTTCCGGCTGCGGCTCTGGTTTTGGCTCTGGTTCTGGTTGCAGTTGGGGACTAACTAGACCTATCGCATCTTTAATTTCTTGTTCCATTTAGACCTCTATTTTTGTGTGATTTGAACTTGAGAATGTACTTTGGATAAAGCACAATTTCTTTTGACACTACTCATCCCCACCCAAACAAGCCCCCAGCAAAGCACTCCCCAAAAACCCAGAGAACGCTACCGCCATGCCTCCTAAGCAAATATTCTTCTGTGCTTGCCAATCATGCCGGCTTATGAATCTGGAGTTGGCATCAATAATTTCCAATCCCCAGCATCCCAACACAGCTACTCCCAGAAAGCCAGTGGTGACAATCGAGTAAAGGGCAAATTTGGTCAGGGTTTGGTTAATGAAACTGTGCGTTTTTCGCTTCATTGTGCGTCGCCTACGGGTGATTACTTCAATTTTTTGAATGCGTTCTAAATGTTCTGTTTCGGTCAGTTGGTGAGTGATTTTGTTCATGGGTTTAAGGTGTTAGAAAAAAAGAAAGACAGCGTGAACTGCCTTTCTAAAATGAGTTGATAAATTCAGTTGATTAGCTGAAATCAGCCTAATACGGTATATCCTGCCAATCGCCAACTTCATCATCAAAGTTTGCTTGCATACCCTGTAGTTTTCTAACGAAGTCTACAAATTCTGCATCAGTCAACTGTTGCCTTCCCCTCTTGCCGTAATTTTCTAACAGATATTGCTTGCCCTTCTCCTGATTCCATCCCAAAGCTTCAATCAATTGCTGTGATTGCATCATGAGGCTATCACGATTGCAAGCCTCAACATTTTTAACTGAAYGGCTGGTTTTAAGTCCTTTTCTCCACCATTCAGTAATGGAATCRTGKARAACGGCGATATCTTGAGCGATCRCTTGTTTGCCGATGCAATAATCTTCCCAATTTGGAACTGTTGGCTTTTCAAATCCTACGCAAACACAAGTATTTGATTCTTGCCCGTCCTTGCTTTTACGCTTTTCTGTTTTAAGTTCTGGGCAAAAGACCCACATAGAATGCCAAAGYAATGTTTTAGCTTCGTAGGGTTTGCGTTGGAAATCRGCATAAACTTGTTCGCAAGTCTCGCGGAATGCCATTAGCTGCTGGTCAAACGAGACTTGGTTTGAGTCGATGAGAACTATTATGTCCCGCACCTCTCTTTTAGATCCGGACATGCCCATTTCTGTGCATCCGGCTCCCGATGTTCTATGATTTCTCATTGCTTCATATGATGGTATTGGTGACATGTTTGATGAACTGCTATGCAATTCTTGGTTTTCCAATTCTGGTGATTTCCATCTACATGATGTAGATGTACTTTTTCTCCAGTTATTATCTTTGTTCCACATATCCCACATGAATGGTTTTGCCGTTTTAAGGCTTTAGAGGTGTGACCATCGTAGAGCTTGCTATTACGTTCGCTCCAGTATGGGATGTCTCCGTCGAAGGGTGACTTATCACCTGTGACATTGACAAATTTATGCTCGGAGTAAGGTATTGCTGGGAACGCTTTGTTTAGTAATTTCTTACTAGAATTTTTATCGTTCTTTGCTTCCTTATTGAATACCTTGATTGCTCTTGACTCAATGTGATGTAGCGAATTTCGCGAGCCATCCATCTTACAATAGCAATGATATTTCCTCCATCCTCTAACTATTGGCGCTAGCCTTTCGGCTTTAACCTTAGAACCATAATTAGAGCAGTTGACGATAGCTTTTACTTTCTGTCGGAATTTTTTAAAGTTATCCACTGATGGGATGCTTCTAAATTTTCCGTTGCTTTGAACCTTGAAGTTCCAGCCTAAAAAATCAAATCCATCTGTCGTAGCGGTTATCTTGGTTTTCTTTTCACTGATTCTCATTCCTCTTTCTGCAAGGAATTGGTTTATTTTGCCGAGTATTTCTTCAGCGTCATCTTCGGGACGGAGTATAATTACCATGTCATCTGCGTATCGGATGGATGGTTCGATGATATTTTTCTTAGCGGTTCTGGAATTTATTCCGAATCCGCTCTTGTTATATCTGTGTATACTTTCTATTCCGTTGAGCGCTATATTAGCTAATAGCGGACTTACTACACCACCTTGAGGGGTACCTTGTTCCGGAAAGTCGGGATGTATTCCTGCTTTTAGACATCGGAAGATACCGATTTTCAACCCTCTTGGTGCCATCAGGTTATCCATGATGGTTGTGTGGCTTATCCTATCGAAGCATTTTTCAATATCGAGTTCTATAACTCTTCTATTGATTCCGTTTTTGCTTGAGTTTAGGAGATTGAACAGTTGTTTCTGTGCATCATGTGCACCTCTTCCTGGTCTAAATCCGTAGCTCCTAGCGTGGAACGTTGCTTCGTGTGCTGGTTCTAGTGCGTACTTAATTAGGCATTGCCACGCCCTATCTGCGATTGTTGGTACTTTTAAAGTTCGGTAAGTTCCGTCTTTCTTGGGTATCGGGATTTCCCGCAGCCTATTGTGATACCAGTTTCCTTGATTGGTCTTGAGGTTCTTCTCAAGTTCAAATCTTTCTTTAAAATTGAGAGATTTTTTACCATCAATACCCGCAGTTTTCTTTCCAGTGTTTAGCTGAGTTACTTGGCGAATTGCCAGAAATCTTGCAGCTTTGGATTTCAGAATCAGTTTTTGAAGTGACCGCGTTTTCCGCTTGTCTCCTGCTTTAACTGCTTTGAATAACCTGATTTGTAGGCGGAATATCGTCCTCTGGAATTTTCGCCAGGGTAAGTTTTTCCAAGATTCACTAGTCTCGTGACTGTGCCTAACCATGCTCTACTCCTTGTGATTATTTTCTGAACACCTTGCAGCAATTACGCTGCATCCTACCCGAATTAAGAGAATTCCGTATCTCGTCATACCTACCTTGGGGTTCGACCTCCCCTAGACTCTTAATCCGTTTTTATTCGTTCCTCGGTCGAGATTTATGTGCCGTCAGGTGTAACCACTTCAACTGCTAGAACCCCTTACTCTTACCGTTATCGTCTTCAGAATTCGGCGGGATTTTATCTCTAGCGAAGTCAGGGTTTTTTATATTTATGCCCTGCTTTGGGGTAAGTTGCTTTTTTAGGTTCTGTTTCACCTTGTACACTCCCTGTTAGCACCAGTGTCAGCCCATAACAGCCGTCTGATTGTGCCCTGTTCCCAGCTTCAGCCTGTGAAAACCGAGTTCACTCACTGTGGGCAGATAAGGAGTCACCTCTGAGTTTGAGGGGAAGGACTTTCACCTTCATTTCGTCCGAAGTTCAATCTCCGTGGAGATTGGCTTAGTGTATGTACGGACTGGTTACCGCGATTTCACTATGCAACGAATCGCACGAACACTCCCCAAGAGGTCAATTGTATGGGCGCTATATGTAAAGGTTGGTTTTGGGCATCAACAAAAATTACCATATAACGTCTTGCGAATTTGTAGGAGTTTTTATCGAGTCCTTCATCTTTTCGCCAAACGTCAATTACCTTTCTGTCGATGCCATACATCAGTGGGGATCTGCCAATGACTAGCATTCTCGGTTGGCGATAAATTACCCCAGGAATACCGATTTTTTCATCGTTCTCATCTAACTTGTTGCTTAGGACTTTGTACTCTTTCCCACCTTCAAGTTCTTTACCTTCGTACCATCCTGCTAATTGTTGATTTTCGTAAGCAATCCAGATGCCAGCAGGTGAAGAAATACTTTTGGCTGCTGGAGTTTTTTCGTAGGCTTTGTGTTCCGTAGAATCGAAATCAAATGTTAAAGCTGTCATAGTAGCTGCCTCATCAATTAAGTTTAATTTCCTGATAATTTAGCGTAGCTTTTTAGTCAGGAGTCAGAAGTCAGAAGTCAGGATTCAGAATATTTCTTCAGCCTGATTTTTCTGACTTCAGACATTAAAAATTCTCCAAGTCATCTTGAGTATTCTGCTTTGCAGTTTGCTTGTATTTACTCATTTGATATGCAGATGTTTTAATTAAAGGCATTGCAGCTTCTTTAACTGAAGCTTTAGCCTGCATATATAAGAATTGAGTCGCCCCTTCTGCATCTTCTTCTGGGTCTATCTGCGCCCACAGTGAATAACCTAATTCCAACGATTCATAATCACCTAAGTTGAATTTCCTGTGATACGTTACAGAGATGGTTTTGATTTCCATTTTAGTAATTTCTGAATTTTTACAAAGGTTTAGCGTAGCTATTATTTACCCAATYAATCATCGTTCAAGTTAGMAGATAAGGTACAATAATYAATGAGAATAAAATCAAAAATTCACCAACTAATTCCATTGATTTATGAGTAATGTTTGATAACACTTGCAAATTYCTCGCTGAACTRTATTCTCCTGATTTTGCTACTTGGCTATTAGGAGAACCCATCACTTTAACTAAGCTAAGTCCGACAGAATTATCAATAGAACCAATTCGTGCTGATTCTTTAATTTTGTTGCAATCAGATGAGGTTGTTCTTCACATAGAGTTCCMAACAGATCCCGATGCAAATATGCCATTTCGGATGGCTGATTATTATTTGCGGATATATCGTCGCTTTCCCAATAAACAAATACATCARGTTGTGATTTATTTGGATAAAACYACGTCGGATAAGGTGTATCAAACTACATTTACTACTGAAACTTTGCGGCATGAATTTTCAGTAATTCGTCTGTGGGAGCAACCGTCAGAAATATTCCTGAACACCCCAGGGTTACTGCCATTTGCTGTATTAAGTGCGACCAAAAATCAGGCTAGTACACTACAACAAGTGGCGAACTCTGTAGATAAAATTAGTGAAAGACGGACACAAAGTAATATTTCTGCTGCTGCCGCAATTCTGGCTGGGATAGTATTAGATCAAGAAGTAATTGGGCGTTTATTTAGGAAGGACATCATGCGCGAGTCAGTCATTTATCAGTCAATTCTGAGCGAAGGTAAAGAAGAAGGCAGTGATGAAAAAGCCCGTCAAATTGCTGTCAACTTACTAGCTGAGGGCATGACTATTGACGCGATCGCACGAATCACCGGATTATCGGTGGAAGTGGTGCAACAGTTACAGCATAAGACAACCAATGAGCAAGAATAACGTTTGTCTGCGTGGGTGGGCTATATTGCCCACCTATTTGTTTTACGCCGCCACCAACTCCCAACTCTCTGGCACTGGCTCGTACTCCAACAGCATCCGCCATTCTTCAGTCGTCAATTGCTCAAACGGCTTGTCCAACAAGTTTTCGCACGATACAGCTTCATCTATCAACAATGACAGCACCGCATCAAAAACCGAATCACATGGTATTCTCCCCTGATACTCCTCTGATGCTCGTGCAAACCATTGATTGTTGGTGTAGCTGACTTCGCCGAGTTTCACATCATGGTGATAAATACCGTCATCAAGCAATTCAAAGCCAAACTTTTCACATTCTTGAGCAATTTGGCACATAATTTCGTTGTCAGTGGTAGCGGCTGGGGTTTCTTGCTGTTCAGGCAATGTTCCGTCTTTGTGGTGTGTGCAGATATACCTCCACGCTCTTGCCCAAGTGTTTGCTCGGTGGATTTCTTCATCGTTCACCATCACAAGCCAAGGTTGCGTTAAATCTTCTTGGTATGTGATTGCAGCTACGAGCTTTTGACCTGCATATATCTCGTGATCGTAAAAGCTGATTTCAACGGAAGTCAATTCTTCTGGTGCTACAGTTTGCGCCTGGACTTGAATATGAGTTTCCAGTTCGGCTTGTGCTAATGCTTGTTCGTCAACGAAAGAACCGAAAAGTGCTTGCTGTGTATGTGTTGTATACGTCATAATAAATGTTCCTTGAATAAAGGTTAAAAGGCGATCGCGAACTTTCCACGGCAAGCGATCGCCTTTGTTTTTTGACGAATACGTTGTGGTTTACCCACAACGCACTCACTCTAATTTGGCGTAGCCATATTTATTGCTCAAACCCAGTGGCATTTGAGCATTACCAAGCAAGAGGCACAATAGCCAGGCGACAAATACAGCTTCAGATGCCAGTCGTCCTGCTTGGTAATTCTGATTCAGTGCCAATCCATTTCCCGGCTGTGTACCCATCGCCTTCTCTGGTTGCGCCAGTGCCTCGGTTACTCATCAAGCGGTCACTCTGAATTGGGCTGTCAAGGTTCTGTGGGGTTTAGGATTAACCCTGTGGTAAAAAGGTGATCACTTTCTGTTTTCACCTGATGAATATCATGCACTTTTTGGCTAGCCAATGTCAAGACACTATCTAGCCAAATAACTGATTTATCTAGTTTTTAGAGATTAGTAGAAGTTATAGCCAGTGGCTAGACCGTGTTTTATAGTGTAAATAGTTGTTTAAATTCAATGGAATTGAGATGGTAAACGAAAGGAAGCCGCCTAGCAGGAAACGAGGCGCACAATTAAATGTCCGGCTTGATCACGACCTATATTTTGATTACAAGGAGTTGCTTGATAGGGAAGGTACAAGCATGACTGAAGATATAGAGAATTACATCAAAAGTAGACTCGGACAAGAAAGTGATACCAATGTTGTTGATATCAAGCAAGTAATAGAAAGACAACAACAAGAAATAGCGGAGATAAAAGCAGAATTGGGAAAATTAAAGGCGGGCTAGCCGCAGAAAATCAACAATTGAAAAATCAGCTAGATGATATGCTAGCCAGCGCCAAAAACCTCATTAATCTAGCAAGCAAATCGCCCCCTAAAGAACAATAGGGGGCGAAGCTTTTAAAGGGTGATTATATCTGTCTAGCTTAGTTGCATTTGTGGCTAGCCTAATGCTAGACTCAAAGCAATTATGCTGACAAATTAAGACCCCCAGCGATTGTTTGACAGGCAGACGCTGAGGGTAGTCCCACAAACTCCCAGGTTTATGGTTAATCAAACAATATCAAATCCTCCTACACCCTGTACAGAGGAGAATTCCGTTATTGGTCACTACATCTGCGACAACTCAACCCTTAACTACAGCAATCTCAACACCAGCATCCAAGAAACCTTCGCCGCTATAGATCGGTTCGAGTGGCAGGCATCGGATGAACTGCGGCTAATGCGAGATAACAGCTATTACGAAGATGGCGCATACACTAGCTTTGAGGATTATTGCGAAAGCGAATTGACCAAACACGGTGGATATCGCAGGGTCAAGGATCTATAGCGGTTCTCAGTTGGGTGCAATATAGTAACAGCAGTGGGTAAACCATCCAATAATGTCTTTTTTAGTTACTGCATTCAGAGCATTTGTAATGGCCTCGTCTAACTGTTGATATGTTCTAGCAGCTTGCGATCGCAAAAACTCTTTCACCTTCGACCAACAGTTTTCAATCGGTGAAAAATCAGGAGAATAAGGAGATAAGTACACCAGCCTTGCCCCAACGGCTTC
>JAKOMP010000143.1 GCA_022241785.1 Cyanocohniella sp. LLY
CCAGCTTCATAAAGTTTTTGGGCAACCTGCATGGTTTTATTTGGGGAAAATCTCAACTTGGAACCGGCTGCTTGTTGGAGAGTCGAAGTAGTGAATGGTGGAGGTGGTTGACGATTAACTGTTTTACCTTCGATTTGGATAATCTTGTGAGGATGCTGCCTTGCTTGTTCAACTAACCGTGTCGCCTCAGCTTCAGACAAAACACGCTTGGATTCGGGTGATTTTGTCGCATTTGGGTTGGCATCATCATTTGTATCAGTTTCTTCCTGTTGTACTGAGGGGCGAGAGTCTGTCGTACCTTTATAGAAAGCCCGAAACCCTTCTGCGTAATCAACAAATACGTTCCAATAGTCTTGGGGGACAAACTTCTGAATTTCCCTCTCTCGCTGGCAGATGAGGTGTAATGTGGCACTTTGGACTCTACCAACACTTTTGGCTCCGTTGTTCAATGCCCACACCAGGGGACTGCCTTTGTACCCTACCAACTTATCTAAGCAATCTCGGCACAGTCCCGCACCAACTAAATTGAAATCGAGTTTTCTGGAGTTGGAGATCGCTGCCCGAACTGCTGCTGCCGTAATCTCCGTGTAAACCACTCGCTTCGGTTCTTTCAGCCCCAAAACTTCCTTGAGATGCCAAGCAATTGTCTCACCTTCCCGGTCTGGGTCTGTTGCCAAAACTACTTCATCAACCTGCTTAACTGCGGCTTTTAGCTTTTGGATAGTTTCTTTGGCTCGTTGATCACGAGGAATATAATTGCACTTTACACGACCGCTATCTATGCTGAATCCCAGTGAATCATCGCCCTCGTTGCTCAATTCTCGGATGTGACCACAACTAGCGCGGACGATCCAATCCGCACCCAGAATTTGACTGAGTTTTTTGACTTTACCGGGGGATTCAACTACAAGGAGACGCTTTGGCATGGCAGATGCGCTGTAGATACTCTATATTAGACTTTTTGTACTGATTCAGTAATGATTTTTCTATAATTTAGTATACTTGTACTATAGTACTGGTTCTCACAGTTCTAAGCTATAGTTTTTGAGAATTATTTGTGGCATTTTCAGAGAAACCAATGTCCACTCCTCCAGCTAGGGAGCAACAACAAGTTAATGCTACTCCCCAGTACGAAACCATCACCGGAGTAGTCGAGCGCCTGACATTCCACTCGGAAGAATCTGGGTACACAGTTGCGCGTCTGGTGCGTCCCAGAGCCAGAGAGTTAACCACAATCGTCGGTAGTTTTGCTAACATCCAGCCAGGGCAGACATTACAATTAACTGGTTTCTGGCGTGAACATCCGCAATATGGCCCACAGTTCCAAGTCACAAATTACCAAGAAACAAAACCAGCGACTCTCACTGGTATTGAAAAATACCTGGGTAGTGGACTCATCAAAGGGGTTGGCCCGGTCACAGCAAGGCGCATCGTTGCTCACTTTGGTTTAGAAACTCTAGAAATTATTGACAATCAAATTGACCGATTAATCGAAGTACAAGGTATCGCTAAAAAGCGCGTAAGGCTGATCAAGAACGCCTGGGAAACACAGAAAGCTATCAAAGAGGTGATGGTGTTTTTGCAAAGCCACGGTGTTTCTACGACGTATGCAGTCAAAATTTATAAGCAATACCAAGATAAAGCAATAGCCACCGTAACCGAAAACCCCTACCAGTTAGCCACCGATATCTACGGCATAGGTTTTCTTACTGCTGACAAAATTGCCCGTAACCTGGGTGTACCTTCTAACTCAGAATTTCGCTACAGAGCTGGAATCATCCACGCCCTGAGTGAAGCTGCTGAAGACGGTCACTGCTACCTACCACAGCCAGAATTAATCGAGTCGGTCACCAAACTGCTAACAACCGAGGATCATCAACCCACAGAAGAAGCGATCGCTGCCATCCTCAAAGACATGGGTGCAAGAGAGGATTTGGTCAGAGAAATTGTTCGGGGGGACTTTGGGGAKAAATTACTGCTGTGCTTCAAGCCAACGTTTTTCCACACTGAGCAAAAYYTAGCACAGTTAATCAACAAAAAGTTACGCCAGCMGATTGCACAGGATATCCCCCGTGTTCGAGCTTGGATTGAACGCTTTACCGCTAGTCAMAAGATTCAGTTATCATTACAGCAGCAGCAAGCGGTAGAGAAAGCAGCTTACTCCCCCGTAATGGTACTKACGGGTGGGCCAGGAGTCGGCAAGACTTTTACTACCCATACTATAGTCAGTTTGTGGAAGGCTATGGGTAAATCGATTGCGTTAGCTGCACCAACGGGGAGGGCAGCACAAAGACTAAGTGAGATGACAGGGCTAGAAGCGAAAACTATACACCGCTTGCTGGAGTTCGACCCTCGTTCAATGGGTTTTAAGCGTGATCATGAAAATCCGCTACCCTACAATGCAATTATCGCGGATGAAGCCAGTATGCTTGACCTGTTTTTGGCATATTCCCTGGTGAAAGCTGTAGCAAATGGAGCGCAACTATTACTCGTAGGGGACATTGATCAGCTGCCATCAGTTGGCCCTGGTAAAGTGCTGGCTGATATGATAAATTCGCTGCAAGTGCCAGTAGTCCGGCTAACACAAGTATTCCGCCAAGCCCAGCAGAGTGCGATTATCACCGCCGCGCATCAGATTAACCAGGGTGATTATCCAGCACTAGAGCCGATTTCGGACAATCCTGTGTCAGACTGTCTGTGGCACGGCGGGGGTCATCAGCCGGAGCATGGGGTACAAGCAATCTGCGAGTTGGTGAGCGAGTTTATTCCCCGGCTGGGGTTCAATCCCGCTACTGATGTCCAAGTGCTATCTCCGATGTCACGGGGGTTGGTTGGAACTCGGAATTTGAATGCAGTTTTGCAGCAGCTGATCAATCCTCCCGCTCCGGGGAAAACCGAGATTAACCGGGGTGGAATGATTCTGCGGGTGGGCGATAGGGTGATTCAGCAGATGAATGATTACAACCGGGAAGTCTTCAATGGAGATTTGGGGACTATCACGGGTATTGATACTGAAGAACAGGAGGTTACGGTTGATTACGGTGGTCGTCCTGTGGTGTATGACTATGCTGACCTCAATGAAATTACGCTGGCGTTCGCTGTCTCAATTCATAAGTCGCAGGGGAGTGAGTATCCGGTCGTGATCATGCCACTATATCTGCAACACTACATCATGCTATCGCGGAACTTGTTCTATACTGGGCTAACCCGTGCTAGGAAGTTGGCAATTGTGGTTGGTTCTAAGAAAGCGATATCTCTGGCAGTAAGGACTACGAATGATCAGCAGAGGAACACGCGATTGTGGCTGAGGTTGTTGCAGCCAGTTAGCTGATAAGCATCTTTCTATGATTTAAATAGAAAAAGTTGAACATTTAATATAGTTATCATGCAGCTAGTTACTGTATATTTAGTTTATGTTCCTTTATGACTTGCAGAGTCACCAGTAATCGCACAGCTAATTGATAGCGCGATTATTTTCTTTTTAAGTTTACTAAAGACCACTAAATAAGAATTCTTCATTCAGCAGTTTAGCTTCTTTTGGCAAAAGCCGCAGTTTTTTTAATAAATAATAATATTAATTGTCGGATATAAACTAATGAATGAATCTAATCAAGACAAGAAAAATAAAATCTTCTACCCTCGTAGTCGCTACTATGGTCAAGTTAAACCGGAAAATTTAGTATTCGATGCCAACTTACAAGAATTTCCCCAAAAAGTTGGTTATATCACGTCTCTAGAAACTAATGGCAAGCTTTCACCTGATGAGGCTTATCAACAAATTAAGTCACTTTGGAAATAATTAAAGCGTAGCAAAAAACAACTTTTAACAACAGACGACCCCTCAACATCATCATAGTTTTTTTCTGGTTAAACACGGACAAAATCATCGGATCTGTTGTCAGAGATAACATGATATTGGCAGACTCTGAATCTACTACTTGTATCAACCAACGGTGGTTTACTTGATTATCTGAGCATAATTATCGACATTATTACTCTGGGGAGCAACGTCCGTATTACCCAAATTTGTCAGGCGCAAATATCGACATGGGGATAAATTCTAGCAATAAGAACCTACATCTTCACCGCAGACATCAGCAAGGTAACAAAGGGCGCGAAACCGCAGACCAATTACTTGTTCATACAAGGGATTGAGTTTACACAACGGGGGAATATGAGCAATTTTTTGACCAAATAAGTAAATATCTCGCGCAAATGGACACTGCACTGGAATAAATCTACACAGAAGGTGGGCAATTTGGGGATTATCTATTTCAATGCTATTAAGCCAGATGCGAATTGGTTGAAGAATATCGAAATTATCAACTTTAGAGCAGGTTAAATTCAACATTTTTTTGTATCTATGAACTACTATTAAGCAGTTTATAGATAAATTTCCAAAATGTAAACAGGATTAACATATAAGTATTCTTTATGTTTAATTAGCTTAACTTATATTATTTGTTGCATCAATACCATGTATTTATCTGCGTAAATCATTGTCAGCGTTAGGATGAGAACTCTTGCAAAAATCTTTCGTGATATAGTAGGAAGCTTGCTAATTTTCGGTTGAGGACGTTGAGTATTTCGTTGTGATCAAGAGTAATTTAGATGCGGCCGCCCTGCTTTATCAACCCACTCATATGCAACCCTAACAGGTGAAAATAAACATTAGGATCAAATAAAGTTAATATTTCACCTATGCTCCGAAAAATTTTAACTTTTTGGTTTCAACACATACATCCTCGTCTGGCTCCATTGATCACCACAATTGGTATCGCTGGATTGGCTAGCTGTCTGCTAATACTTTTTCTTTTGGCAGAGCTTTTTGAAGAAGTTTTCGAGCAAGAAGCTTTTGCATTTGATACACATTTTTTGTTGTGGCTGCATCAGTTTATTAATCCTAGTTTAAATAATGTGATGCTGACAATCACGAGCCTTGGCAATCCCAGTTTTGTCGTGGTTGTTGTCACCGTTAGTTTGGCTATACTCTGGTGGCGACGTTATCGACAAGAAGCCAAGATATTTGCGATTGCTTGTCTAGGAGCTATTATCCTCAATACAGGATTAAAGCTGTTATTTAGTAAACCCCGCCCCGAACTTTGGGATCGCTTGATCACTGAAAAATCTTTTAGTTTTCCCAGTGGTCATGCATTGGGTTCTCTGGTGCTATACGGGTTTCTAGCTTACTTGTTGGCAACTCACCATCCTCAATTTTCTCGGTTTATTTATGGTATTGCAGTTGTGGCGATCGCTGCTATTGGTATCAGTCGGCTGTATTTAGGAGTGCATTGGCCTACCGATGTGATTGCAGGTTATGGGGTTGGATTTTTGTGGCTGATGATGTGTATTGCAATGCTGAAATTGCAAAATATGAGGCAATTTTAGTAATTCTAACTGGAGATAAAGGAAAAATTATTCAGCTATTTGATTTATAATCTTAGRTTCGTCTAATTATCAAAAAACRGCTTTGTTGTATGTCCAGCMTGAGTCCAGACATGGTTCGTATCTATTTGCAGGAGATTGGTCGTTACCCAATGCTGGCCGCAGACCAAGAAATTGCTTATGGTAGGCAGGTACAGCAAATGATGGCWATTGAGCAAAGAAAAAATGAACTCACCCAACAACTAGACCGAGAACCAACAATGCTCGAATTAGCTGTTGATGTTGAGAAAAGTGAAGTTGAGGTAGCTCAAATTCAAAAACTTGGYCAACGAGCCAAACAAAAGATGGTGACAGCAAACCTGCGCCTAGTGGTTTCGATTGCCAAAAAGTATCAGAAGCGCAATCTAGAATTYTTGGATTTACTGCAAGAAGGGGCAATAGGTTTACAAAGGGGGGTGGAAAAATTYGACCCMAATCGTGGCTACAAGTTATCAACCTAYGTYTATTGGTGGATCACSCAGTCAATCACACGGGCGATTGCTGAAAAATCTCGTACTGTTCGCTTGCCAATTCATATYACCGARCAACTTAACAAAATYAAAAAAGTACAGCGAGAACTGTTTGTGAAACTTGGTCGCCCAGCCAATATTGCAGAGATTGCTGAAACTTTAAATTTACAACCCAACCAAATTAGAGATTTTCTCAGCAACTCTCGTCAGCCAATTTCTCTAGATGTCAAAGTCGGAGATAACCAAGACACTGAACTTAATGAACTTTTACCAGATGAAGGCATATCGCCCAACGAACATATCACCCAAGAACTGCTGCGCCAGGACATGAATAATTTGTTAGCATCACTCAAACCAATGCAGCGTGAAGTTTTAATTTTGCGCTTTGGACTAGAGAATGATCAAGAACTGACTTTGGCTCAAATTGGCGAGAAAATGAATGTCAGTCGAGAACGAGTTCGCCAAATCCAGCAGCAAGCAATCACTGTTCTACGTCGTCAACAACCTGAAATCGAACAGTATTTATTTTCTTGAAATAACGACATCTTTAGCTGTACGGACTACAAATAAATGATCAGCAAAGGTACACCTGATTGTGGCAGAGATGTTTGCAGGCTGTCTAAATCGGCATAATATCATTAAGTGTCATCTCTAAATTAGGCAATAAATCAGATGAAATAGTATCTCCCAAACGATATTGGTGCTGTTCGTACACACCATTAACTAACTGACACACAGTGAAAGTAGGTTGTTTGGGATTGCCAATAAATTGCAAACCTCCCAATCCCCGAAAGTCTACAATCCAATATTCAGGTATGTTAAGAAAAGCATACTCTTCCACTTTTCTGGCATAGTCATCTTGCCAATTTGTACTGACCCTTACGGGTTCGTCAGTTGCTTCAACGCGGGGAACCCGCGCAACGCACTGACTCACAACCTCAGCAACAAGCTTAATCGTACTACCGTTACAAATAATTGGTTCTTTGTGCCAAAGTGGTTCACTACTCAATTTTTCTTGATCTAAAACAATCACATCAGGACGTAAAGCTGTAGCTTCAGCCGCGGGAGGTTTAATTAAACAGGTTTTTGGCACTATCCAGTTGAACTGAGAATGAAAGATTTCGACATAGATTCGACCTGCAATATTCCCCGCCACAGCTTCATGAGGGCCTGTCGGTTCCATGTCTCTTAATTCTCCGTCAATTAGTTCGTAGCGTGTATTATCTCCATATTCAGTGATGAATTCCTCAAAGCTGAGTATTTTAGGTGGAGTGTATGTCATCTAAAAATCTCCGGGATGCTGGAAGCACATAATTAGATATTTGAGCAGAAAACAGATGGATTTAGTGAATTAACGCTTAACAGGGAACAGAGGAAATACCATATATTTTTGAGTTTTTTTAAGTGTTATTTTTGTATTTGTAGTGTTTAATAACTACGACCAGCGATAAATATCTGTTCAGCAGTTAAATTTAAGTTGGGAAAAGTTGGGGAAATAATTTTTTCTGTTCCCCTAAACTGCCTCCCTTGATAAACGCCATCGACTAACCGATTAATGGTCATCACGGGTTGTTTAGATTCTGCCCCCTGCCCTTCTGCAACTCTTATGCTGCCTATTTTTCAGTTTAACGAGCGCGTCATTCACATTTTAACCTTTATGTGATTTATGTGAATTATGTAAAATCTGGCAATTTTTGTCTATGGAAGGGAGCAATTTCACAATTAATGTCATCCATAAGACATGGGGTTGCTGACAAACTTTCCTCAATCAAAAAGAATCACTATGGACAAAATAATTCGTGATAGTAAATTGGCGATCGCTGCTTTGTTTTTGGTATCTTGTGTTTCTTTTGCCGACTCTCACTCGATGCCACCCTCTCTGGAGGCTGCTGATTTTGCTGCTCCCCTCAGCGACACAGTGTTATCACAACACCAGACCCAGTTACAGCAGTGGATTCAGTCAGAACTGGATATGTTAGGGCTGGGCAAAATCACTTCGGTTGCTGCCCCTATTCCCTCTGCACTGATCGAGTTTCGCCAGAGTTGGGCAAAGACCGATGCTGAAGTGGCTCCGTTTCTAGGTAGTTGGTTTCGTGATTGGAACTTGCACCCCCACGACTTTATGACAGTATTCCCATCCAAGAAGTTGGGACAGGTGTGCATCATCCGCACCCGTCGAGATATGACACAGACAGTACCATTTCAAGAATTTACCACACCCCCAGAATTTTCCGTAGCGAAGGTAGTGGAGGGACAGTTGTTGGGTACACATACACAATCAGCGCGATCACTCCTGTTCCCCACTCCAGCATCTGAATATTTACCCTACGCAACTCAATTTCTCGGTACAGTAGAACCCAATGGTAATCAACGTCTCTACGCTGCTCAAAATCTGCCATCTATCGATCCCACTTGGGATAGCAACATTCGCCAACAACTTGACACCTATGGTTGCATATCAAATTAGGAAACTTGATTTCAGTGAAATCAACTTCTACAAACCAGGGAAAAGCGATTGCCAGCCAGATTTTTTAGAAGAATTGGTATTGAAAGAATCTTGAAAACCTGCTGTTTCTGCTTGGATTTCGGCAGCATTAAGCGCGTGTATTTGTTGTGCTAGTTCGGGATTTTCTTGTAGTAGTTCGTCCTCTAGTTCTAGTTCCTGCTGCAACAGTTCAGCGTTGCGGCGGCGAAACCTTTCTTTCTGATGATGTCGTCTGATTTGGGCTTCAGATAAGTTCAGGCGCTCTTCGTAATATTCGTCGTTATACATACTAATCACTCCAATATAAATATTTTGAGTTAAACAAATCTTTGGATATTGGCAACAAGATTGTCTAAAGGATTTTTTATCTCCCTGAAAATTTCAATTTGAACATCTGTTGTGTCAATTTCGTTGGCTTTTAGCTGTTCGTTGATTAGTGTTGCTGCATCATCAGCTGTCAAAGAATCAGGGGAGTTTATTATGGTTGTCCCTTCGCCTTCACAATCCCAGTATTTTACTTTATAATTTTTCATCTTGAAATACCTCCATACAGTAATTGATAACCAAGTTTTAACCGCTTCAAAAACTCCGGTGTATTGCGATTGCCCCAAACAGGATCACTACGGCTTTTGATCCAGTTTTTTTGTGAATGACAAATCTGTTTATGACAATGAGAACATACTGGAAAAGTCGTTACGCCAATACGGTCATTACCATACATAGCATGGTGAATCTGTTCTGATTTAGCCTTGAGGCAAACAACGCAAGTGCTGAGAGTTTTGCGATGAGCAATCGCACAATGTTTGCGGTATTTATCGTGATCACCATACCGAATGTCCCAGTCTAGTCCGTGTACCCCAGGTTTTCCATTAACAGGTTTACGCCTTTGTCGTTTAGCTTTTGTCCAGTTAGTTTGTTCCACTCTTGCTTGAGTTCGGCTGGCGTTGGTCTTCTGCCTAACATGTCTGCCCATTCTCGAATCGCCTCATACCAATCAACTGATTCTTCTGCCTTTGTTTTTTCCTGGGGTGGTTTTTGCTCCATCTGGGCAATATCAAATTCCGGGATTAAGGCAACAAAAGGATTTGAGCGAGTGGGTACAACAAGAGCATAACGAGTACCGGCTTCTTCTAATAGCTCACAAGTATGCTGTAGTACTTGCAAAACCTCAGCCTTGACGTTGATAAAATCTTTGGGATTGTCCAGAATGTAACTGGCTGTTTGTCCCATTGCAATGAAGCAAACATTTTTTAGYTCTGGYCTRCTGAATCCAGTTGCACCACTTAGAGGCGATTGTCCCATGAAAATGGCATGACACTTTAGCCCAGCAGTAAACTTGATCATATAGTTCCACAGTGCTTGCAATTGTTCAGCCTGTTTCTTGGTCACTTTACCAGGAAAGCCTTTACCGCCACCGTAGACAGAATCCACCTCATCCTGAAGCATAAATAACTCCGGCATAGGATCTGTACCAGACTGAGCTATCGCTTCTTTGCGTTTATCGATTAACGTACTAGCAAAAGTCACCCATTGACCCAGTGTTTCCATACCGTCAAATTTGCGGCTAAATTTACACAGCCAACGAGTTACTCCGTCTTTGGGGTCACTTCCCACAACGGCAGCTGCACCATGAGAACGAGCCGCAATTTTGTTAATCAAAACACCTGCTAGAGTGCTTTTGCCAGACTGAGTACCACCAGCAAAATAGAAGTGGTGGTTGCTGCGTTTGCTCATATTCTGATGTGATGCCGCAATACATAATTCATCTATCCAATCAGGATCTAGTCTGATGTACTTAGGGTATGCCTGAGCGATCGCTTGCAAATTAGCAATTACATCGGGATTGACGATTGCCTGTACATCATTTTCGTCAATGTCTGCAATTTCCGGATTGGGGATGCCTGGGCGTGGTGCAGTTGGCTTGGCTGGTGGCTCTGGCAGTAAAACCAAACCTTGCAACCCATATTCAGCCATAAACCTCATGCGTTCTTGTACAGGCAGTTTGTTAATGTATGCAGCTACTTTGCGTTTAGCGGCAATGCCTGTGGTGATATTGTCGTAAACAGCTTCGCCCTGTAGATGCTATTTCAGGGCTTTGAGTTCAGCTTCATTCAGAGATTGATAGATTTTCTCCTTAGATTCGCTAATCTGAGCAGATAAACCAAATAAGCCAGCGCTAATTGTGCCAGCGCCCAACAGCATCCCGGTCATTAATGAAAATATCTTAAGTCCCGTTAGAACGGCTGGAGCAAGGCTTGAGAATTGGCTTACAAACGGAAGCTAATGCCAGGGCAGAAGCACAAATCAAGGAGCAATTGGAGGCATACCAAAATCTACTTCAGCAACAGAAAGAACAAAACATCCAGTTGCAGCAGCGCTTGGATGAGATGGAAGCCCTCAGACAGTTTGAGTTTGAGAACCAACAACTCAAGCAGCGTATCCAGGAGTTAGAATACGCTGTAGAGGAACATCCTAGCCAACAGTGGGGCAATACCTTTAACAAGCAAGCCACCAAAGCATTAAACAAGGAAGTCAAGCGCTCGTTAGAGAAAACCATTGACCTGCGATCTTTGGCCCAGGAACCACCCAAAGAGAATGCCACTGAATGCTTACGGCTGATGGGCATGGCTTTGAGCAATCTTGCTGGTGCCATGAATAATACCCAAGCACTGGAAGCTGCGGCAATAATTCTGGGAAGTGAACCGACACCCCAGCCGATCGCATTTCGTGCCGAGCAATTGCAATTGCTGCCCGAAGCTCTGAGTGAGATTCGGCGGATGTTGTCTAAGCCTGGGTGTAGCTGGTGGGACTATTTAGAAGTCGCTCAAGAGTACGAAGTTATCAAACAAGACTATCTGGCAGAGCTAACTCCACAAGAGACGGACTTAATCACTGCCCTTAAGAAAGCTGAATTCTCTCAAATTACGGAACCATTGGTTCTTCAAGAAACCCCTGCCGAGTCCGGTTCTTCTAATTGCGAATTGATTAGGCTGGGTTCCATTGTTGCCCATGCTGATGTCTACTGTGCTTTGTATAACGCCAGAGGTGAAGTTATTGAGGATTTGGGAGATGCTGTCTGGGTGGCTTGGGATCACTGGAAAGAAAAACCCAAAAAGACAGATCGCTATTTCAAGGATGAGTTGCGATTGCTGTAACCGCTTTGTGATTTTTTAGACACGAACTTACGAATATCCAAAAACAAACCCAGCACTCGCACAGGGTGAAATTTTCATGCGTCAACATAAACAGGAGATAATCAAATGACCGCAACTATTACCCGTAAATCTCAAAAGCCTACCAAAGAGAAACCCCAATCCCCATACAAGAGACTTCATGTGATTATCCCTATCGAAGATATGTTGTGGGCTTCGCAACAGAAGTCCTCTGTTAATCAACTATGGCAAGAATGCTGGACATCTGACCCCTACGGTTCCCGGTGGATGTCCCTTTCTACTGGGCTGGGTTACAGCACATTCATCGCTGCTAAGAAAATTTTATCTGACAGTGGGTTGTTTATTTTTAAGCCAGACAAGTCCATACAGGACGGACGTCAGACAGTGGGCTGGATGGTGCGGAATTTACATGGCAGCAGGATGAAGGAATTTTGGGAGCAAGTTGATTCTGCGTCACAAGAACCAGATGCTGAAAAACAAGAACCAAATTCTAGCAATACAGAGATGGATGCTGGCTCTGAAGAAATACGTGCTTTGTACAGAGCATCTATCTCAAATCAAAGTCAGTCAGATCAAGGGTTTCAAGAACCCTCACGAACTCCTCAGAAACACCTCACGATCTCTTTTGGGTTGAGTCGAGAGGGGATATTATTCCCCGTCCCTCTCAGTTAGATCCGGACTTGCCCATTTCTGTGCATCCGGCTCCCGATGTTCTTAGCTTGCGCTTTTGCTCATGTGCTTGTAATCGTGGCAACTCTTGTGAATTGCTTCGAGGTTATTTTTCTTCCAGTTGCTATGATTTCGGTCGATGTGGTGCAGGT
>JAKOMP010000144.1 GCA_022241785.1 Cyanocohniella sp. LLY
CACTTTCATATCGGGGAGATTCAAGATTTGCTCTACAGGAAACTTCATCGTAAATACCTGAAAACTAACAATTTTATAATATAAATTATAATTTTGGTATTTTTACATAATGCTTAATATCTCTTAAATACTTGCCAAATCTAAATCGTAGGCATTATTGTCTTTAAATCATAGCCCTTATAATTCAGTTAATTTTCATAATTACCATAAAAGTAACCGAAGAACCATTTAAACTAAACTACTGCTACGGGATAAATAGCTGATCCACCCCTAAATAAAAGTCAATTATCAAGCTCATTTATTTGGAAAGCACTTTATGAAATAAGTTTCTTCCTAAAGGAACTAGTTTTTTTAATAAGAATATCTTTATTTAAAGTTATTTCTACTCCATCAGAAGCAAAAACTAATAAAGGCAAAATTGAAATAATAAACAATACGCTTGATATTTTTAAAGAAATGCTATTTTTGGTTTTAATTTTTTCACTTATAAACCCTTCTTCCAATAGTTCATCTATTGGTAAAACGTCTGAATAGTCTATTTCTCCATCAGACATGTCAAGCAATTTTTTATGTCTTTCTTGTATTGGCATTTGAACCGAAAATCTATTGTTTTTAATAAAGAAGACGCTCATTTTTGTTAGCTTTTCTTGCAGAAATTATTCTGATAAAACCATCTCTTTCTGTATGCACAACTACTACAATAATAATTGAGTCAGTTGAACTCAGATTAATTTTACCAATAGAAATTTCTCTTATTTCTCCATAATCCTTTCTATTATCTAGAAATTACGCCTACTTTCATCATCGAAAACCTGTGATGCTTCATTAAAATCAATTCCATGTTTCTCTATATTAATTTTATTCTTATTTTCATCCCACTGAAAACGAGCCATTACGATAAATTAATTTATATTTTTTCATATAAAGTAAAATGTATCACATTTAATATACTCAATTTTCCTGAGATTATTTCAAGAAATTATCTATTTCCCCTTTTCCCTTTGGAGGGCATCCCCGAACATTGGATTGTAGACATGCAGCATTGGGTGGACGTAATTTTATTGGCAATCCTCAACAACCAACAATCTGAGTAAGTAGGACAGCGTAAATAATTACAGGTTTGTAGTGAGTTAGCGCGGTCTTGGGGGTTTCCCCCATGAGCGACTAACATACAGCCTGCGGCATCCGGAGGCATCACCCGTAGGGTGAGAACTTTAGTCCTCAAATAAGCGCTAGAGCTGCTGACTACAAGCTGGTATGGTATAGTTTTGAATTAAAAATCAGAGTTGAATTTACTAGGAGTAAAGTAATCGTGCCTAAATACATCATGTGGGGAACTTACTGTGAAAACGTTCTCGAAAAACGTGACCCTTACCGTCAAGCACACTTAGACGGATTAGCAAAACAGAAAGAATCCGGTGTACTGATTACTATTGGCCCTACCAAAGATATCACCAAAGTGTTTGGCATTTACGAAGCTGAAGACGAAGCTACAGTTAGCCAATTGATTGAAAATGACCCCTATTGGAAAAATGGCATCTGGACTGAATATTTCGTGAAAGAGTGGATTCAAGCTTTTTAAATACCTCATAATTTTTGAACCATTTTTAATGTTTTCTGTCAATGTGTCAGTTTAATTACTGTCCACTAAATTAGCAAAGAAAATCTCGAAAATTACATGATAATTTCCCGCTTTTAGTAGATGCGGTTAAAATTTCGCTAATGTAAATATCAGAAGGTAATCAGTTGTTGGATAATCTCAAAAATTAAGTATTTCAGCAACTGCAAAACATTAAATTACTCAACAAGGCACTACCATGAATCAAATTTTAAAACGGACACTTTTACCCAGCCTCATGGCTGCAAGTTTAACTGGTGTGACTTTAGTTCCTGCTCAACCAGCTGCGGCTAACACAATGCTCAGAGATATCGGTACTGGAGCTGCTACTAGTGCAGCATCGGGAGCTATTAGAGGATGCGGTTCTTTGCTAAATAATGCAGCTAAAGGTGCTGCGGCTGGCGCGGCTGTCAATGCGGCTAATAGCAACAGACAAAACCGCAGAAACCCCAACATAGCGAGAAATGCGGGAGTTGGTGCAGTTGCAAGTACAGTAACTGGTGCAGTTATTGGCAATTGTAAAGATCCTTTAGGCAATGCTGTGGATGGTGCAGCTGCGGGCGCAGTCATTCATATTTTGAACAACAACAGATAAGTTTTAACCAACTTTGGATTTTGGATTTGAAAATAATTCAAAATCCAAACCGTAACTAAATTTTCCAGGCTGATTCGCTTGTAGTAAGGGCTACCCTACGGGAACGCTGCGCGAACAGCCCTGGTTTTATAAGCTTATTTCCTCACGCACCAAAATTGCTAACTTCTGCGCTGCGCCACTTTCGCCACGGGCGCTACGTAGCTTATTTCGCATATCATCCAACTTTTCTGGATGAGTCAAAAAGTCTAAAAACATTTCTGCTACATCTTGGGGTTGGAGTTTACCTACAAGTTCTGGTACTATCTCCGCTTTGGCCCAAATATTAGGCCAAGCTAATAAACCCTTACGACTTAATGCTAACCAGTTAATTGCTTTTGCAAAAGTAGAGCCAACCCCAGGTAAATTAGCTAATAACCCTGGTAAACCATCCCAAGAACGCATAGCATCAAGTTGCTGGGTTGGGATGACAACAATCATCGGTACAGCTAAAGCACCGAGTTCAGCTGTGTTCGCACCTACTGTAGTTAAACAAATACTACAGTGAGATAATAATTCATGGGCGGGATTTTCTCTGCACAATTCCACACACAAACCTGTTTCTGTTTTCAGGACGGGAATATCTGACTCAACTAAGACGGCGGGGGAACTTCCAAAAACCTGGACAAAAGGGTTTTTTTCAGGGTCAGCAAAACTAGCTAAAGTTGGTAAATCCAAAGTAGGCGCTACCGGAATCACAAATTTGGTTTGGGGTCTTTTTGCATGGATATATTCAGCAACAGCCAAGCATAATGGCACTCCTTGGGATAATTTTGCCGCCTTTGACCCAGGTAGTAAACCAATTATTTCAGTATTAAATGTTGCGTTTTCCGTACTGATAGTTTGTGCTTCCATCATCAAATCTCCCACAACCGTAAACTTGTGGGCATACTTTGGGGAAACTTTTTCAGACACTTTTGCCTGCATCACGCCAAAACGGTCAATCCAGTTATGCCAACGGGCATCCCATTCAGCGTAAACCACTGTGCGATATCCCAGTTTTTTGCCAATGACTACCGGGAAAATTTGATCACCACCCAGGAAAACAACTACACCGCGATCGCGCCAATCCCAATTTTCCCATGTCTTACCCCACAGCAAAAACTGCCAAAAATGCTCTGCTGCTTGTACCCGATCAACTTCTGGATAACTCAGAGCGATCGCAACTTCTTTCCCACTCGCATTCGGACAAGGTGACAACACCACAGAAATCCTTATCTGAGAACGCTCATCACCGAGTTTTTGCCGTAAAGCCTTGACAACAGGACGCACCCATGTAGTTATTTCACCAGGGCCATTGGAAAGAATCAAAATATCAACTGGTTCAGTCATTGGTCAGTAATTCATTAGTTATTTTATTCTCTCCCCCACTCCCTACTCACCACTCCCTACTCCCTAATTATTAAGAAAATGTTACACAAATGTGAGTAAACACTTTCTTATTTTGTCAAGTTTTATAAATAAATATTTATTTTTTTATATCGATTTGTGTCATATAGACCACAAAATGCTCAATTGGTAAGGTTTTTCTGATAAAAAATTCATATTGCCGAAAAAAAAAGAAGTAAATCTGACGGCGAATGTCGCTCAGAACTTCAGTTAGAGAACACGCATCAAAGGAGCCTATCTGCATGTTCACACACGTCAAGTCCACCATTAGACATATTGCGCCTAATAACTTACGCGGACGTAATTTAATCAAGGTGGTCTATGTCGTGCTTGAGTCCCAGTACCAAAGTGCATTGTCGCAAGCTGTTAGCACGATTAACTCGAACAATCCCAACCTGGCTATTGAAATCAGTGGGTATTTGATTGAGGAACTCCGAGATCCTGAGAACTATGAAGCGTTCAAACGGGAGATGGAGACTGCTAATATCTTTATCGCCTCACTTATTTTTATAGAAGACTTAGCACAAAAAGTAGTTACTGCTGTAGAACCACACCGCGATCGCCTGGATGTTTCTGTGGTGTTCCCATCAATGCCAGAAGTCATGCGCCTGAATAAAATGGGTAGCTTTTCTTTGGCACAGTTGGGTCAATCGAAGGGTGCGATCGCGCAATTCATGCGGAAACGCAAGGAGAAATCAGGCGCAGGATTCCAAGATGGAATGCTAAAGCTGCTGCGAACCCTACCCCAAGTCTTAAAGTTCTTGCCCATGGAAAAGGCACAGGACGCTCGACATTTCATGCTCAGTTTCCAGTATTGGCTGGGAGGTTCACCAGAAAACCTGGAAAACTTCTTGCTGATGCTGGCTGATAAATATGTATTAAAAGATGTAGACAAACAAAAATTTACATCTCCTACATATCAACCGCCAGTTGTCTATCCCGATATGGGGATTTGGCATCCTTTGGCGACGACTATGTTTGAGGATGTAAAAGAGTACCTGAATTGGTATACAGCCCGCAAGGATATTTCTAGCGATCTCAAAGATCCATTAGCGCCTTGTGTAGGGTTAGTATTACAACGTACTCACTTAGTTACAGGTGATGATGCTCATTATGTAGCGATCGTCCAGGAATTGGAATCACTCGGTGCCAAAGTAATTCCTGTATTTGCTGGTGGGTTGGATTTCTCCAAACCCGTGGATGCTTACTTCTATGAACCGGCTACCAAGACAACGCTCATAGATGCAGTGGTTTCCTTGACTGGCTTTGCCTTAGTAGGTGGCCCAGCTAGACAAGACCATCCCAAGGCTATTGAATCACTCAAGCGCCTAAATCGTCCTTATATGGTGGCGTTACCCTTAGTTTTCCAAACCACCGAAGAATGGTTGGATAGTGACTTGGGGTTACATCCAATTCAAGTGGCTTTACAAATTGCCATTCCGGAATTGGATGGAGCCATTGAGCCGATAATCTTATCAGGTAGAGATGGGACTACAGGTAAGGCGATCGCTCTCCAAGATCGAGTAGAAGCAGTAGCGCAACGGGCATTAAAATGGGCTAACCTGCGCCGCAAACCCAAACTAGACAAAAAAGTTGCCATTACCGTTTTCAGCTTCCCCCCAGATAAAGGTAACGTAGGTACAGCCGCTTACTTAGATGTATTCGGTTCCATATTTGAAGTATTAAAAGGGCTAAGAAACAACGGCTACGACGTACAAGACGTTCCCGAAAGCGCCCAAGCTTTAATGGAAGAAGTAATCCATGATGCCCAAGCGCAGTATGCAAGTCCAGAACTCAATATTGCTTACAGGATGTCCGTACCAGAGTATGAGGCACTTACCCCGTACTCGCAACGCCTAGAGGAAAACTGGGGGTCACCGCCAGGACATCTCAACAGCGATGGTCAAAACCTGCTAATCTACGGCAAACAATTCGGTAACGTCTTCATCGGTGTGCAACCCACATTCGGTTACGAAGGTGACCCCATGCGGTTATTGTTCTCCCGTTCCGCCAGCCCCCACCACGGTTTTGCTGCTTACTACACCTACCTAGAGCAAATTTGGGGTGCAGATGCAGTCCTGCACTTTGGTACACATGGTTCCTTGGAATTCATGCCCGGTAAGCAAATGGGAATGTCAGGCGACTGTTACCCCGATAACTTAATTGGCACAATTCCCAATCTGTATTATTACGCAGCCAATAATCCTAGTGAAGCGACCATTGCCAAACGCCGCAGTTACGCGGAGACAATTTCTTACCTGACACCACCCGCAGAAAATGCAGGATTATACAAGGGTTTGAAGGAACTCAGCGAATTAATTGCTTCTTACCAAACCTTAAAAGACAGTGGGCGCGGTATTCCCATTGTCAATACCATCATGGATAAATGCCGCATCGTCAACCTGGATAAAGACATAAATTTACCAGAAACCGATGCCAAAGATATGACCGCCGATGAACGTGATCATATTGTTGGTAGCGTCTACCGTAAGTTAATGGAAATTGAGTCTAGGTTGTTACCTTGTGGCTTGCACGTTATTGGTAAACCACCAACAGCCGAAGAAGCAGTGGCTACCCTAGTAAACATTGGTAGTTTAGACCGTCAAGAAGAAGAAATTCTCAGCTTACCCCGCATCATTGCCAACAGCATCGGGCGTGACATCGACGATATTTACAAAAACAGCGACCTCGGTGTTTTAGAAGATGTCCAACTACTGCAAGACATCACCTTAGCAACCCGTGAAGCAGTGGGCGCACTAGTAAAAGCCCAAACCGACGCTGAAGGACGTGTTTCTTTGGTTTCCCGGTTGAACTTCTTCAACATGGGTAAAAAAGAACCTTGGGTAGAAGCATTGCATCAAGCAGGCTATCCCAAAGTTGACCCAGAACCCCTCAAACCACTGTTTGAGTATTTGGAATTTTGCCTGAAACAAGTTTGTGCAGACAACGAACTCGGCGCATTACTCCAAGGCTTAGAAGGTGAATATGTTCTCCCTGGCCCTGGTGGTGACCCCATCCGCAACCCGGATGTATTGCCCACAGGTAAGAATATCCATGCCCTTGACCCCCAATCAATTCCCACATCAGCCGCAGTTCAATCAGCCAAAATCGTTGTAGATCGGCTATTGGCACGTAACAAGGCTGAAAATGAAGGTAAATGGCCAGAAACCATCGCCTGTGTCCTCTGGGGAACCGATAACATCAAAACTTACGGTGAATCCCTAGCCCAAATCATGTGGATGATTGGTGTGCGTCCGGTTCCCGATGCCTTGGGACGGGTGAACAAGTTGGAATTGATACCTCTAGAAGAATTGGGAAGACCGAGAATTGATGTAGTCATCAACTGTTCCGGTGTATTCCGGGACTTGTTTATCAACCAAATGAACCTGCTAGACCAAGGCGTGAAAATGGCGGCTGAAGCCGATGAACCTTTAGAAATGAACTTTGTTCGCAAACACGCTTTGCAACAAGCCGAGGAAATGGGAATTAATCTGCGTCAAGCAGCGACTCGCGTCTTCTCTAACGCTTCTGGTTCCTACTCGTCAAACATCAACTTAGCGGTAGAAAACAGCACTTGGGATAGCGAAGCCGAGTTACAGGAAATGTACCTGAAACGGAAATCATTCTCCTTCAATTCCGATAACCCTGGTGTCATGGATGAGTCACGGCAGATTTTTGAAACCTCTTTGAAAACTGCTGATGCAACTTTCCAAAATCTGGACTCTTCGGAAATTAGCTTAACTGACGTATCCCACTACTTCGACTCAGATCCTACCAAGTTGGTAGCAAGTCTGCGCGGTGATGGTAAAAAGCCAGCATCTTACATTGCAGACACCACCACAGCTAATGCACAGGTACGGTCATTATCCGAAACCGTGCGTTTAGATGCGCGTACCAAATTGTTAAATCCCAAATGGTACGAGGGAATGTTATCTCACGGTTACGAAGGCGTGCGCGAACTTTCCAAACGGTTGGTTAACACCACAGGTTGGAGTGCGACAGCCGGCGCTGTGGATAACTGGATTTATGAGGACACCAACGAAACCTTCATCAAAGATGAAGAAATGCAAAAACGGTTGATGAACCTCAACCCCCATTCTTTCCGCAAGATTGTTTCGACTTTGTTGGAAATGAATGGTCGCGGTTATTGGGAGACTAGCGAGGATAATTTAGACCGCCTGCGCGAGTTGTACCAAGAAGTTGAAGACCGGATTGAAGGAATAGAATAGGATTAAATGGCAGGCACTATGCCTGCCATAATGTTTCAATTGAGGCGATCGCTATGAATGATTTAAATGGCTAAAAGAAAATCAGCAAATAGATGATTCAAACATTTAAAAGTAAAGCTTTAGAAAATTTATTCAAAGAAAATTCTAATAAAGGAGTTCCGGCAAACTTAGAAAAGAAAATTAGAATTAGACTGGAAGTTATAGATGCAGCCTTAATTGTGGACGATATTAGATTACCAGGTTATGACTTGCATGAATTAAAAGGAGATAGGAAAGGAACTTGGGCAGTTAAGGTATCGGGAAACTGGCGTATAACTTTTAGCTTTGAAGATGGTAATGCTTATGATGTAAATCTTGAAGATTACCACTAATCTAGGGTATTAGTAGGATATTAAACAGTCGGACATTGATTATGAATAACTGGCAAGATATTACGCAAAATAGATTAGTAAGACCAATACATCCTGGTGAAGTAATTGCAGACATTCTAGATGATTTAGATATTGATAGCACGAAATTTGCAGAAATTTTAGGAGTATCTAATCAAATAGTTAATGAAATTATTAATGGTCAAAGAGCAATTACGGTAGATACAGCAATCCGTCTTGGTAAAGCTTTAGGGAACGGGCCAAGACTTTGGCTCAATCTTCAGCAAAAGGTTGATATTTGGGATGCTTTGCAAAGCCATAAAGAAGAATATGAGCAAGTTATGACACTTGTTTAGAAGAAAATGCAGAAATGCAGACATGCTTGATGAACCTCAACCCCCATTAACGTTTCAGCGATTGGAATATCCTAAATCATCAGAAAAGGGTTAATTTGTGATTAATTGAAATTTATTTGTAGTAAAAGTTAGCTTTTCGCTTTACTAGGATATTGTTCTATGTAAAGTTCTGAGATAGCAATTTTACCGAAAGAGGTTAGGTCTGAATCCAAATTGTAAATTGTCAAAGACTGCTGACTTCTGGTAATAGCTGTGTATAGCAGTGATACTTTAGCTTGTGCTTGTTCCTCTTCAGGATTAAAAAACACAAAAATATTACTCAATTCCCAGCCCTTAAAACTATGTATTGTGCATATTTTGATTCTTCCTCCTTGCATCCAAAAGCCTGCTTTATAAGCACGTCGTAGTTCATCTCGTTTTCTCTTCAATTGTTCATAATTATTGCCGTAAAGCCTATAAATTTCTTTATTCTCTTCCTGAGACTCAAAATTTTGTTGATAAGGTAATTGAAGTTCATCTAATGCTTGACAGATTCGCCACCCATCTTCGACAGTACATATCAAAATTGCTATATCAGCACGAGCAGTATTTTTATCTTGTACAAGATTTCTAACATCTTCTTTTATAGCGTTTACTACTTCATCTTTTGTGCCATCAACCCAAATGTTACGCACGAATAGATTACGCTGAACAGCTTTAACAGATGTTACAGTTCCAGACTCACTTTCTTGTTTAGCCCAAGTATAAAGAGCGTTAGCAAGTGCAGCTGTTTGTTCTGGAATTCGATAAGATGCATTGATACGGTTTCGGCGACCTCTGATATCTGGTATTGCCCTATCCTGAACATTTTTGCCATAAATGTTCTGTCTGTCATCTTCGCAAAACATAAGATGATAGCCAGGAGCAGCTATTTTCTGTAAAATTTGAATCCAAAAACGTTCAAAATCCTGCCCTTCATCAATTAAGATTACATCCACTGGTCTTTTTATATTCCGGTTGTCTATTTGTGTGTTCTCTTCCGGATAGGGAAAAAAACGGTGGAAGTGACCGACTTCAATATTGCGGTGGTAATGTGGGCCGTAATGGCGAGCTAGACGAGTTACCAAATCACGTAAGTTGTTTGCCATAGTGATGTTAAAGCAAACAAGGAGAACTGTTTTACCCTCCCTAGCAGCATTAACTGCTTTGTGAACTAGCAACAGTGTTTTACCACTTCCAGCAGAACCAAAAACTCTACGGCATCCAGAAGTATTAGGCAGTAACTCTTGCTGTTTTTTGTTAAAAGACACTAACAGACTTTGAATATCTGTATGACCATGTTTTGGATAAGCTAGTGCATTTTTTAGTCGTTCGGCAATCTCATTCTTCTGCATCAGTTTTGTGAAATGAGAACCATGCTTAAGGTGACATCCGGCTAGCATTGCCCGCAAAAAGTTCGGATTTAAACTGTCATATCCAAAAACGTGAGAATGTTGATTAAGTATAGGCTGAAGCCGATTTCTCACATCAGCAGTTGTATGTTTATGAAAGTATACAAGTGGCTGGATCAGGCTATGAACCTTCTGGTTAAGCAGCCGTTCAGCATCTAAAATTGGAATTTCATATTTAAAAATAGAATCACGATATTTTTCTGCCTGCTTGAGTGGGCAGTTATCTTCTTTAGATGTAGTAACCCATTCTCCTGTATCCCTAGCTCGAACCTGCCAGTTATATCCATATCCATCATCAGAGTGAATAATTCGATGAGCATCTAAATCCCAATCTTTCACCTCAAAAATGCCGATACCCGCATCTTCACAAAAAATTACGATATCTGGTCTTAAACCATTTAAATGAGGTTGAAAATATACCGTCCACTGATCATCAAGAGCTGTGACTAAAGCCTCCATTAAGCAGATTTCACCTTGTGTAGGCTTCTGAGGTAAATTATTTATTTCTTCTATATCAGGTACTAATATAGCCATCTATTCCTATAGCAGTTGTTTAATAACCAATAGTCCATTGTCTGCTATACTACCTTTATAAAATATCTTTTATTACTAATACTTCAGTGCGTTTACATAGAAACAACTTTAAATAAAACGCGTTCACACTCTCCAGTAAACGCAAGCATAGAAATAAATAATACTTTGCGATGCAATAATTTTCTACTGAAGCAAAGAAGACAAATCTATAAAATTAAGAATTCAATGGTTATACAAAGGGAGCGCTCCACTATTCCACAAAAGGCGATCGCTTTATTTTGAGGTTATCTGAAGGCGATGTCTAACGACAAGCCGCTACGCGTCTACGCTTTGTTTGTGAGGCTTTCTACAATGCGATCGCTCTTGGTAAAATCTTAAGGTGTAAAGTGCGTTAGCGTAGCTTACCATAGGCGATCGCTCCTATCTTAACTATTCTTTTTTTAGGGTAAAATATCAAAATTCTTACAGTATTTCGGTCTAAACAATCTAAAATCTCGCTGGTCTAAAGTCAATATTTGTATAATCCCATAGCGTTCAGCTATAGCCATCACACTTGCATCTACAAAATCAATCCTGCTATCTGCATACTCATTCAATATTTCCCCCACACGCATGATATCTTTATCTGTCAAAGCTACTAAAGTAAATCGGCTTGCAGATAACCCTTGTAAGAAGTCTACTACTGTCTTGACACCTGCATTTTTTCCTATTAAATAAGCTATTTCTGCTAATACTGTTTGTGGCAATAAAATTTGCTTTTGTTATATATATATTTTTGTAACAGCAGTGTGCATTATATCTGAACGATTCAACAATGCAACCACAAAGCCAGTATCAGCTACTGATGGTGTTCTTTCCATGTCCAACCTGATTTTTACCTAATCTCATCTTGGAGAATATCTTCTGAATTGATAGCTAAATCAGGTGTTGTTGAAAATAAGCCAATTAATGGGTCAGACACGGGTGCATCCCAGTTTTTATTTAGCACCTAGAGAATAAATGTCATTGCGAGGAGGAACGACGTTCGCGTAGCGTGTCGCTTTGCGACTCAGCAATCGCAAAGTCTCGCACTAAGAATAAAACCATGCGATTGCTAGAGCCTCCGGCACGCTACGCGAACACTCCACTTCGTTGCGTTCGCAATGACATTCAAAAAAGTGGGATGCT
>JAKOMP010000145.1 GCA_022241785.1 Cyanocohniella sp. LLY
CAAGTAAAATCGCTGTTTTGTTTGAGTTACGATTGTACAGTTTCAAGTTGATTAAAGCTGACTTAATCCACTCGGAAGTCAGGAAGAAATCAGGGTCAGTAGTATTAGTACCCAACCACGGAAATATCCCTTCCAGTATCAAGATACCTTTCAGGTTGGTGGTTTTCCAGAATCGCAAGACTTCAAAATAATGTTCACGCCTGGATTTAGCGGTAATGGGTTGATATTCTCCCACTGGCCGTAGAGTTAATTCCCCCTCGTTAATCTGCAATTGATGAAGATGGTCATCTTCCAGTGTCCACAGATAGCAGGTTATTTCTTGGGCATTACATTCGGCGGCAATACTTGTGAGTAATCGCACTCTCTCTGGCAATGGTGATTCCAGTGCAATCAGTGGATTTTTTAGGTGTATGAGGTTGAATAGTTGTTGGACTAATCCAGAGTTCATCGGTTCTTGAGATTAACGTTCTCGTAATCATAAATTTTGTGTAATTTATTATCTACACCCAAATTTACTAACTTCATCTCATACTTTCGGGTGAGAGAAGTGGCTGAAAGCTTGGAAAATCGTTCCGCGTATTTTTTTTGTACATAAATTTTTAACATTCAACACAATGTATAAAATAAAAATATAAAGCTATCAAATATTATTTATGAATTTTCTTCCAACTCTTTTGAGAGTTAGTACCTTATCTGAAGGGGAGTTTTCGCTGATTCTGCTACGCTGTAATTTTGAGGAGGTACGCCAGAGTATAGTAGAAGAGTTAGCACAAATATCTGCTATAAATATTCAAAGTCTTGCTTTGCCTTCAACAGTAAATACTTTGTTCACAGCTATTAAAGAACAACTGGGTAACGAGAAACCCCAGGCTTTGATGGTTTGTGGATTAGAATCTGTTCAAGATATTGATATAGTATTAACTACTGCCAATCAAGTGCGGGAAGAATTTAGAAAGCAATTCCCCTTCCCCGTCTTTTTGTGGGTGAATGATTTAATTGTGCGAAAATTCGTACGCTTGTCTCCAGATTTAGAAAATTGGGCTAGTATCATTGAAATTAAAAACTAGGGTGTAGAGATTAGTTCTTTCACCACACACACTTCTTACAACTCAGTGAATCGCTACGCGCCAAGCTCATGAAAATTCTTAAAAATTCGCATGAGTACACAATTATTTAGTTCGGTTTTAGCTGCTGTTTCTGATGGTATTCAAAGAGAATGGTCTAGCGAGGAAATTAATTTTTTCACCAGTAACTTGCAACTACAAGAAGAACTAATTGAGTGGTTTGAAAATTCTATAAGTGACTGCTGTTGGCATCCTCACAATTATAAAACATTCAAGCAAGTAACGAATTATTGGTCATGGAATTGGTTGTCTGAAGTAGATATATCCAAAATAGATGTATCTGAAACAGAGATAAGTGATATTCCTTTTTGATAAGAATGTCTGAGGTTAGTTAAATCGTAAGGATTCAGTATTCAGAATTCAGGATTCAGAAGGTTTAAAGATAAGAAAAATATTTGGTGAATCAATTTACTTATCCTATAGACACTTCTAAATTCTGACTTCTGACTTCTGACTCCTGAGTTCTTACATTAAATCTCAGACATTATTTAATTACGCTACGCGAAAAAATCAGAAAACTCTTAAGTATTCGCATTATCAAGTTGTATCTCAACATTTACTTCCTACGGAAACGCTACGCGAAATCTGAATGAAAAGCATTTTTCTGGAGAAAAATAAATGGATATTCAAAGCACACTCACTTTAGCTATTGAAATTATCTTTTGGGCAATGATTGTTTTAATGCTCAATGATTTTGTGAATGGATTTTTCAATAATTTCACTCAACCTCAATATACAGTTTCTGCACAACTCCCTTCACCAGTTGCAGAAATTAAAGATATTCCTAATCCTGTTGTTGCGGAATCTGAAGCACCTCAAGAATATCAGCCTGAAGAAATTCCTGACCCTTGGAAATTGGAAGTAGAGACTCATACTACAACCGAACCACAAACAGTAGTAATACCATTCCCTACATTGAGATTACTGCCGCCTGCACAGGAAGTACAGCCTCAACCCAAACGCCGTGGCAGACCAAAGAAATCCGGCGACAGTATTCAATCAACTGCTAAGACTGAATCTCGCAAGCGCGGTAGACCTCGTAAATCCGCTTAATTACTCGAACTGTGTGCCTACTCTGCAAATGTATGTAGGCGCACAGTTACCAGAAATAGGGGGTTGAAAAACCTGGCTAACAAAACCGCCCCTGAATGGCTTCAAATCCTTGTAGGAAGCGAGTTATACCTGGCTAACAAAACTACTGTTAAAGGTGGTAAAACTAATCCAAATTTTGCTAGAAAACCTGACTAAAATACAGTACCTGAATCGCTTCAAAAGCTTGCAGTAGGAGGATTATACCTGACTAAAAAACTAGTGTTAAAGGTGGCGAAACTAATCCAAAATTTCCTAAAAAACCTGACCGAAAACAAAGCCCCTGAATGGCTTCAAAAGCTTGCAGAAGGGGGATTATACCTGACCGATTTAACCTCCTTTGTAGGAAATCAAACTAGTCACCTCACTTTGGAGCATTGCTACAAGCAGACCATTCGTTTCCTATTTATACTTAAAAAAATGCAAGCAGCGCACTGTGCTTTGGTAGTTGCGCTGAAATATGCGCCGGACGATCCAGATTTTGCGATTGCAAGACAGCATCTAGAGGCAGCGATTGCACTTTCTGGAGAATATCACAAAATTTACTGGAGTATTTACTGGAAAACATCGCCAGAGAAACTCAAAAGAAAAATACGTTCTCAGTGCCATGAATTAGCTTTTGATACGTATTCACACATGGTTGAGTTAGCTGATTTGGTAAACAAGTATGCGGCTGAACAAACTTCTTGCAACATCCCACAACCAAAGTCCTGGCTTGAATTTGTTTTTGGACTGGAACGTGCGTTCGAGTGGATTGAAAAAGAACATTCAGCAAAAATCTACACGAAGCAGTTGAGTTTGCTTTAATGATTGCTCTAAGCAACTTTCAGAACAGTTACGGCTACGCCAATTTGCCGCGAAAAATTAATTTATATTAAGCATGGTAAGCCAAATCGCAACACAGGCTTCTCTGTTCGATGTACAAACAGTTCTGGATTACGGACAGTCAATATTAAACGTTGCTCAAGAACTTACCAAAATACTATTCGATCACCGCCCGTTAACCACCAAAACAATCCAATCGCAGATGAACCGATACTTTCTCGGCACTGCGGCTGAAGGTGCGTGGCAGTGGAAGGATGCCTACGAAGCGGTCGAAGTTGCATCAATTCTGTATCTGCGGAACAAGGGACTATCTACCAATCTGTTAGATGAACTGCAACTGCTTGAGTCTCTGTGTCCCACGCATACCCGCCGCAGCGAAGAACAGTTGCAACTACAGCAGTTTTCTACGCCTTTGCCACTGGCTTATCTGGTAGCATTAGCGGGACAAATAACCAGCAATGATTTGGTGTTAGAACCATCTGCTGGTACTGGCATCCTGGCACAATTCGCAAAGCTCAAAGGCGCGAGTCTAATGCTGAACGAACTGGCAGAAGATCGGGCGAAGATTCTGCGGCGACTGTTTCCTGGGGTTCCTTTGTTTTCCGTGAATGCGGAACAAATCAACGACTATCTGGCAGGCAAGACTGAGCCATCGGTCGTCTTGATGAACCCACCTTTCTCGTCATCTCCGAAAATCAACAGCCGCAATCCTGATGCTACACCACGGCATATCAATTCAGCATTGCAAAGACTGGCAGATGGTGGACGGCTGGTGACAATCTCTGCAAACTGGTTTTCTCCAGCCAATCCCACGTGGCGAGAGACTTTCATCAAGATGCAGGAGAAGGCAACAGTTGTGCTGTCAGTTGGGGTTAATGGAAAAGTGTACTCAAAGCACGGGACACAGATGGATACCTGCATTACGGTGATCGATAAAATCCCGGCTGCTAATTCTGCTGATATCCCGTGCATTAGAGAAACCCTCGATTTGCCTGAAATTTTGGCATTGATTGAGCAGTTGCCAGAGCGTTCCCAATGGCAGCATTCAACTATCAAAGTTGTGGCGGCGTTCTCTAAGAAAGTCGTTAACTTGCCAAAGCGTCAAGTAATTGCACAACCAGAATCCACCACAGAAATTCCAGATGTGGTTATTCTGGAATATGAGGTGATCGAGTGGACTGCCAGCGAAGGACTGAAAGATACGCTGTACGAAACTTATCGTCCGCAAAGGCTGAGAATCAAAAACGCAAAGCCTCATCCATCACTGTTATGTGAGAGTGCAGCACTGGCACTTGTCTCTCCCCCGGCTCCTACTTACAAACCCCACTTGCCTCAGCACATCATCACTCAAGGCTTGCTATCAGCAGCACAGCTTGAAAGCGTGATATATGCAGGTCAAGCCCATTCAGAGTTTCTGTCTGGTTCTTACTTAGTAGATGATTCCTGGGATAATGTCACTGTAGCAGCAAATAGCGAAGAAAATGCCGTTAGGTTTCGCCGTGGCTGGTTTCTTGGTGATGGCACTGGTGCGGGTAAAGGGCGGCAATGTGCGGGAATCATTCTGGACAATTGGTGTCAGGGGCGACGGAAAGCCATTTGGGTATCAAAAAGTTCCGCACTGATTGAGGATGCGCGACGTGATTGGTGTGCTTTGGGTGGTGCTGAGAAGGACATCATTGACATCAGTAACATCAAGCTTGGCGATCCAATCCCTTTCACCCACGGCATTCTGTTCTGCACATATTCCACATTAAGATCGCAAAAGAACGGCAAAAGTCGGCTTAAGCAAATTGGGGAGAAAGTAGCGAAGCTGCTATCAGCCGCCATGCAACGGCTGAAAACGCTACCCAGAGAGAGTTTCAGAAAAATTTTTCAACTTTTACCCTAAAATGAGATTTTGACCCATTGGATGCACACTTAAAGGTGTACCATTTAAACCTCACTGATTTTTACAGCCTGAAACCCGCATGGCTACGTTACTAAATGCCGTACCAAATAGCCTAAGCTTCAATTGTGACAGTAAAAATAACGTTTTTCGGCGATTTTCGGGTCGGAGAGCAATTTTATTTTTGTAATCCTTACGTAGCAAGACTTTCAGACGTTACGTGGTGGCTGATGTCACGCTCGATACTTTTCCCCCATGTTGAAATAACCAACAGAATTTTATTAGTGGCATAGGTTCATGAGTTTCAATCGTTGTTTTACCACTCAATGAGTGGGAGTACTGCAATCACAGACAATAGGATATTTGCATTTAATAACCCGCAACTTGAGGGGTTAATATATCTACCGTAAGAAATAGAATATTGGATAAAAACTCCTCCAAAATGAAGGTGGTTTTTGGTTAGCTTGTTTTTAAATTAAAGTAACCTACAAGAATAAATACTAAAGATACAACAGGTTTTAAAATCAGAATAATGCTTGTAATTGGAATGTTTTAAATATTTTTATTGGAGAGAGTTTAATATGAGTAGTGTAGAGGCTCAAAGAGTATCAGAGCAAGAAAATGGTCAGGCATCTGATCAGGACAAACTGACAACAATTATTAGCATCTCAGAAGCTGTCTCTAAGGTAATCAGCCCAGATGCGGGAAGCCAATCCCCTCTCACCGCAGAGGATAATAAGTTAATTGAAGAATACCAAAAGGCAGCATTATCTCATCCTTCAGAATTACAATTTCTAGCCTTTAAAAACATCATCAAAACAGAAACAACCCCCACATGTGGCTTTGCAGGTTCTGGTAGCTATCAATATTTAGTTAATACTGATACTGGAAATAGCTACAAAGTTACTGTCCGAACACAATGGCAACAAGGGTCTGAATCGGGATATTTTGACAAGGTATACACTAGTCCAGCAGGTACTAAAATAAGATTGGGATGCACAGTTTCTGGTAATATTACAGGACCTAAATCCTACTACACTCGCCAAGTAGTTGGAGAAATGCTTATTTAAAAAGGTGGATTAGGGCGGTTGCCATAATAGACGCACAGAAAAACGAGCCAATACTGAGCAACCAATTTATTTCAGATAGCGGCAGCCACTCCGAGGAAGGCCGCCTATTTGGGTAGCCGCCGAGATACCAGCAAAATGGGACACGTTGTAAAGTTATGTAATACTGATGTTTGAAAACCCTTGATTTTACGTTGTTTCAATACCGATTTGAGTGTCTCCTCTCTTGTGAAAACATCACCAAAAAAGCTCATTTATGGGCAAGTGTAAGGGACTAAATAGCGCGAAGAGTTGATTTTAGTGTACAAAAATTTGAATGCCCCAATACCATTTTTGGGTAAGTTTAGTAAATCACTAAACTACGTTACGCAACAAAAGTTTACAATGTGTCCCATTTTGCTGGTATCTTGGCGGATACCCGAAATACATCAAACATCTATTTAAGCAATATAAGCTCCTATTTAAGGATGTAATTGTTTATATTATTGCCATTCTTTAAGTAATTTTAATAAAAAAATAATAGAATTTATGTCAACAGGAAATCGAGTTCAAAGCGGTTTATACAAAGGAACAATTGGCTCATTGAATTTCGAGGCGCGTCTGGATGTAGATGGTACTTATCCGCAGATGCAATTCAGCTTGATGTTGAGCAATTTTTCATGTCACTATATCGCTCATATGCAATCAGTAAGCGATAATAAGTGGGAAGGAGATATTTGGTATCGGCAAAATAGTAGAAATGTACAATTTGGTAATGTAACCCCAAATAAATTAGTCGCTGAATATATTTCTGGTAGTACTGTTAAATTACTTAAATTTACCTATAAAAGAGACAATAATGATTTATGGACAGGTACTATCCCTCGAATATCTGATTATTTCCGCCTAACTGAGTTTGAAATAGACTACGAAGAAGGGATAGATCAATGGTTAACCTATAATACCAATTCTCTCCCTCGTCCCACTGACGTGGATGATGAAGAGTTAACTGTAGAAAAAAGCTTTGGCAGAGCTGGTATCCAAGTAACTCGCTCTGGCGAAGTCAATAAAGTTTCTGGTACTGGTTCGGGGGTTGATGCTCGCTGGAATAATCAAGAACTACATGATGCAATGTTAGCCAACTGGTCACGGAATGAAGGTACTCTCTGGGCAATGTGGGTCTTTCTTGCTAAACAGTTTAAAGATGATCCAGAGAGTGTTACCTTTGGTATTATGTTTGACACAATTGGCAGTTTTCAACGTAGTGGTACTGCCATTTTCAGTCAATCCATTGCTGACTTTTATCCTCCTGGAATCCCCAATCGCAATGCCATTATTCAGCGTCATCACTTTCGTACCTTGATTCATGAGATTGGTCATGCCTACAACTTGCTTCATTCTTGGCAAAAAACTCTTGGAACACCTTGGATAAGTTTAGTAGTTAATGAACGAGGTGCAGGAAGTTTTATGAACTACCCCAGTCGTTATCCTGGTGGTGAAGATGCTTTCTGGCGCGATTTTGCTTTTCGTTTTAGTGACCAAGAGTTGCTCTTTCTCCGCCACGCTCCTGAAGCTTTTGTCAATATGGGAACAGCTAATTTTGGTACTAATCACGCTGAAAGCGCACCAACTAGGGAATTGATGCAGCAACTAAGCAATCTAGATCCCAATCAAGCAACTCTAAAGCTCGAATTACGAGTCAATAAACAACGTCCTGTCTTCCAATATATGGAATCAGTTGCCTTAGAGCTAAAACTTACTAATATTAGCAATAAGCCCCGCTCAGTTGACAAGACAATTCTCAAAGATGTTGCTCACATGACCATATCTGTTACTCGCAATCAGTCTGAAACCAAGCAATATCGAAGTTATGCTCGACCCTGCTATGCCCAAAAGGAAATTACTCTCCAGCCCGGACAATCTTTATAGGGTGGCCGCCGAGATACCTGCAAAAAGAGACACGTTGTAAATAAATATTGCAAACAATTCCTAGTTGATTTACTAACTTGCCCAAAAATGATATAAGGCGAATCAAAATTTTGCACGGTAAAACCAAGCTTTCACCCGTTTTTGTCCCTTACACTTGCCCAAAAATGACCCTTTTAGGGAATGTCTTCATTTAAATGGTTAAGTAATGGTTGAGGCTGAAACAACGGTAAATCAAGGTTTTTGACAATTAGCTTTACAAAACTTTACAACGTGTCCCAATTTGCACGTATCTCGTCCGATACCCTATGAGGGTGCAATCGCTTATGACGAATGCCATGCAATGGGCAACGCGATGGCTCAAGAGGGTTCGCTTGGTTTGATTGCAGCATCTCAACAGGGTATTGTTGGACTGCGGTTGCAAAATGCTCTACCGCAAGCAAGAGTCATCTACGTGTCGGCAACCGGCGCAACCAAAGTTTCAAACCTATCTTACGCTAATCGTTTAGGGTTGTGGCAAACCGGTGATTTCCCGTTTACCTCCCGTGAAGATTTTGTGGAATCCATTGAGGGGGGCGGCATTGCTGCAATGGAAGTTGTTGCGAGGGATCTTAAGGCATTGGGTTTGTATCTGGCGCGATAGCGAAGCTAACGGCTAAAGCCGTATCGCTATCCTTTGAGGGTGTTGAGTACGACACTTTAGAAATCGAACTCACTCCTACTCAGGAACGGATTTACGACAGTTATGCTGATGCTTTCCAGATTATTCACAATAACTTGCACAAAGCACTAGAAGCGTGTAACATCTCCGGTGCGAAAACGTACAACCGCATGGCTAAAATGTCTGCCATGTCTCAGTTTGAATCGCACAAGCAAAGGTTCTTTAACCATTTGCTCACGGGTATGAAATGTCCCATGCTGATCAGAGCTATCGAGCAAGATTTAGCTGCGGGTCATGCTGTTGTTATCCAGGTAGTCTCGACTAATGAGGAGTTGCTGAAACGCCGACTCAATGAGGTTCCCGCTTCGGAGTGGAAGGATTTAAACCTTGACCTAACACCCCGTGAGTATGTCATGGATTATTTGTTGAGCGCGTTTCCTATTCACTTGCATGAGATTCATTCGGGTGAAAATGGAGATGAACGCTCTGAGCCAGCTTTCGATGCAGACGGTTCACCGATTGTTTCTCAAGAAGCCGTGGGTTTGAGAGATGCACTGGTTGACCGATTAGCAAGCCTTGACCCAATTCCTGGCGCATTAGAACAACTGCTGTGGCATTTCGGTCACAAGCAAGTAGCCGAAGTGACTGGTCGTAGCAAGCGAGTCCTCAAAGATGATTCCGGACGGCTGTTTGTGGATTCTCGTGGTAGTGGTGCGAATATTGCGGAAACTACAGCATTCATGGCTGATGAAAAACAAATACTCATCTTTAGCGACGCTGGTGGTACTGGCAGAAGTTATCATGCCGACCTCAATGCTGTGAACCGTCGTAGGCGATCGCACTATTTGTTAGAAGCCGGTTGGAGGGCTGACAACGCAATTCAAGGCGTTGGGCGATCGCACAGGACTAACCAAGCATCTGCACCAATCTTCCGACCAGTAACCACCAATGTACGTGGTGAACGCAGATTCATCTCGACTATCGCTAGACGGCTGGACAGCTTGGGCGCACTCACACGGGGCCAACGGCAAACCGGTGGTAACGGTATGTTTAGTGCCAAGGACAATCTAGAATCTCGGTATGCTGAATATGCTTTATACGAGTTATTTAAGCAAATCTTCCAAGGTCGATTTTATGAAGTTCCGCTAGGGAAATTCGAGCAAATGACTGGACTCAGCTTAACATCCCACGAAGGGGGCATGAAGATAGACCTCCCACCGTTGCGTCAGTTTCTTAATCGCTTGCTGGCTTTGACAATCGGGATGCAGAACGTGATTTTCGAGCGATTCGAGTTGTTGTTAAGTCAACAAATAGAGACTGCGATAGCGAAGCGCTGCTGCAAAGCAGATCGCCAATGGAATCTTTGAGGCTGGAGTTGAAACGCTTCGGGCTGAACGGTTTACCATCGAAAGCCAGGAAGTTGTGTACACTCATTCTGCTACGGGGAGCGTCACGAACTATCTAAAAATAGAACGTACTCAAAGGAACAACATCAAAACGGCTGAGGAAATGCTGGAGTTTGCTGCTCAGTACCAAGGACAACTCATGGTGAATGAGTTGTCCGGTAATGCGGCTGTATCAATTCCAACACACAGCTTCTTTGACTGTGAGGGTGGTGTTGTGCCACGGGTTCTACTTGTTCGTCCACAGAAAGAAACTCGCGTACCTGTCGATCAGCTAGAATCATCAACTTGGCAGCCGAAATCTGCTGAGGAGTTTGTTGCGGCATGGTCGAGGGAAGTAGACGAACTACCCAGATTCACCAGTGACCACATTCACTTGGTAACTGGCATATTGCTACCAATCTGGAAAATGCTACCACAGAAGAACAGTCGAGTATATCGATTGCAAGCTGCGGATGGTGAGAAAATTCTGGGTCGGGTGGTCAATGCACAAGATATCCAGTCTGTAGCTGAACAGTTGGGTTTGAAGAACAAGTTGTTGAGTCCAGAGGAATTAGTTTCACTGGTGGTGAACGAACGATATTCGCAGCAATTGCCCGGAGGCGTAACGTTGCGTCGCTCTTACATTGCTAGTGAACCACGTATTGAGTTAGTTGATGCCCTCCCACTGGCTGACCAACTTGTGGCTGTTGGATGTTTCACTGAGATCATCCAATGGCGCAAGCGGGTGTTTATACCAACAGGTAATCGCGCTGCGGCTGTTCTGGCGGCGGTGATTGGGATTTTGGGGTGAAATTGAGCCACTCTGTTATTGGGAGTGGCTTATTTTTTCTGCCATTGTACTCTCAAAACCAAACAAGTGTTTATACACTTCATAATCACGAAACATATTCATGATCATGCTTCTTGTGAAAATACAGTGGTTTACGTTTTCTTGAGCATAAAATAAATCGAATGCATTAAACAAATCTTTCTTAGCCCCTTCGAGATCACCTAATTTATATCTGGCAACTCCCCTACTTCGGTAAGCTTCTGTGCATTCAGAATCTAGTTCCAATACTTTCCCAAAATCTTGGATTGATTCTTCTAATTCCTCAGATAAAAGATAAGCATCGCCTCTGTGAAGATAGGCTTCTAGATACTCAGGGTTTAAAGAAATGGCTTGATTATAATCTTCGATTGCTGCTTGATTATCAATCAAAAAAACTTTGTAAATCCAAGCCCGATTAAAATAAGCTTCAGCAAAATCTGGTTTGAGTGATATAGCTTTATTCAAGTCATCAAGTAGTAAATTAAATTCAGTTTTATGACAAATTTTTGAACGAGCCAAAGCCCGATTACTATATGCTTCAGCCAAATTAGGATTCATGGACAAGGCGCTATCAAATAGTTCTATAGCTCCTGGATATTTCTCGACTCTCAATAAAATTGGCTCTCCCAGACTAGATATGCTAAATTAACAACAGAAATACCAATTCAGTAAAATCCTTCTTCTAAAATTATTAAAGTTAGTTAAGCCATAAGCCCTTCTTTTAATGAGCTTAATTTTCTGATTAATCCCCTCAACAATACCTTGAGTAGTTCTGTGATCAAAATAAGCGAGAATCTCATCTATCCATCTACTAATGGTTCGACAACTTTTTGGGAAAAATTTATAAGCCGTTTGAGTCCATTCCAGGAATTTATATAAGGCTTCATCACTGGTTATGTGACTTTCAAATATATCTC
>JAKOMP010000146.1 GCA_022241785.1 Cyanocohniella sp. LLY
GGTCTTCACGTTGTAAATAAATCGGAGTTAAAGAGAGAGGGAAGCCTTTAAGTCGAGCAAATCCTCGTTCTGTTAAGTACTCGTCTCTATAAGCACGAACTGCTTGCTTCAAGGTCAGTTGAGATTCAGGTTTATTAGTGACATAAACACGCCAGCCTAACAGTTGAACTTGTTGTAGAAGCGCATCTTCATCAGTTCTAAAATCCAGGTGAAACGAAACTTCTTCTACTATTTGAGGTTGGCGTTTTAAATATGGCCTTTTAACTTTTTGAACTCGTTGGGTTTGAATATTAATTTGAAATAAACCACTAGTTCGATAACGTTTAAGAATAGCTGCTACAGATGACTCCCACTCATCAAGTGAGGTGAGTTTTTTCTTGCCACGCCGAGGTATTTTGAGTTGTTCGAGAGCATCGGAGGTTTTCTGTATACGTTCGCGTAGATAATTTTCTTCTGTCTGTGCAATGGCAAATGAACGCAGGGTAAGAGCATCTCAATCAGGCTTGACACAAGGAATCAGAAGAATCTAATGTATTGGTAATGAAACAAGAACTAAGAACTTGAATCATATAATTGTTATCCATAGCGGTGCGTTTCATTTTTTGACGGAGACTACGTTTGTAGGACTGTTCAAGGTTGAGAGCGTTAAGAGCAATACGTCTTAAAATAGAGAAGTTCTGAGGACTATGGAAAGAACGAATGCGACAAGCATCCTCGGAAAAAGTACAATCAAGTGTCCAATGAGCCTCGTTTTCAATGCCCCAATGTTTTCTGATAGCCCGACCGATAAGTTGAGCATCACTGTTTAAAGAGGTGAGATAAAATTGAACCTCACGGGTAGTTTTATTCCAAAGATGACGCACACGGACGACCATAACCACACTTTGGAGTCCTACCCATAATTTAGGTTGATAAAGCTTACCAATTGCAGTCACAGGAACAGTCCAAACCTCACGAATTTCGGTGCGGTGATGTCCTGTCTTGAAAAGTTTTGTGGAAGGAAACCTTCCCCACAAACTTTTCGCTTTCTCAATCCGTTTATTATAAGGATTGGTTTAGTTTCCTTTATTATTAATGAAATCACCGGAGTTACCCCAGTCCAAATTGGTGATGCTTTGTTTTGGGAAGCTGACAGAATTCCTTTAGAGCATCAAGAAACGCCATTATCTATTCCTTTTCATGAGTTGTTGAGGTTAATCGAATATCAAAGTGAAACATTAATTGGACAATCTTTAGACAATTGGCAGGCTAAATTAACCAGAGCTAGAACTAGGGATGAAGAAAGGCTCCGGGATTATTACAATACAATTAGCTCGGAAATTCATCACAAAATTGCGTCAAAACACCTCATGGGTGATGATAAAGACAAGGAATTAGCCCGCATTGAAGCTACACAAAGAGAATTGTCCAGGAAATTGTTAGATATCCAAGAGCGTTATGCTATGACTGTAGACGCTGGCTTGCATAGTGCCTTGATTATCCATTTACCTACTGTACATATTCAGTGTGAGTTGCAAAGGAAGAAAGCTAAACGTACTGTCACAGCAGTTTGGAACCCCTTCACCAAAATTATTGAGCCTCTACGTTGTGAATTGTCAGGAGAACCTGTTTACAGTTTTTATCTCGATGATTCAGATGCTAAAATTATCTCTCCCACAGCTTGGATAAGGTAATTGAGGAAACACACGGAACGCTAACAACGAACATGGCTATCATCTTTTCTGTGCTATTTAGCCTACATCTAAAGTTCTTGACGTGTCGGGCGAATGATAATTTCATTCACATCAACATCATCGGGCTGCTCAATAGCATAGGCGATCGCACGGGCAATAGCATCTGCATCAATGGCAATCGTATAAACTTCATTCATTCTCGCTGCTGTATCTTCATCGCTAATCGTGGTGGTCAACTCAGTGGCAACGGCTCCTGGTGAGATATTGGTAGAACGGATTTCACCGTTGGACTCTAGCCTTAGCCCTTCAGAAATCGCTCGCACTGCGTACTTCGTTGCACAGTAGACCGCAGACCCCGCAAACACCTTATGTCCAGCCACTGATGATAGGTTAATGACGTGACCAGACTTTTGCTGACGCATAATCGGCAATACGGCAGCAATTCCATAGAGAACGCCCTTGATATTCACATCAATCATCCGATCCCACTCCTCCACCTTTACTTGGTCGAGGGGAGAAAGCGGCATCAAGCCTGCATTATTGATTAGCACATCGATACGTCCATAAGTACTCAAAGTTTCCTTCGCCAAGGCTTCCACCTGTGCGCGATCTACCACATCTGTTACTCGGTAGATTGCAGTCCCTCCTGATTTGTCAATTGCTGCCACCAGCTCTTTGAGCCGATCTTCGCGGCGGGCTGCTAGCATTAACTTGGCTCCACTAGTAGCAAGTCGCTTCGCGGTCGCCTCACCTAAACCACTGCTTGCTCCGGTAATGATTACTACTTTGTTTTCAATAGCAGACATATTGATTTCTGTGGGTTATTAAGTATGAATTACGAAACATGAACTCAGCATTATTCAACCATATCAACTAGCTCATATCAACTAGCTCATATCAACTAGCTAAAAGCTACTTTAAGGCGTTTATTAATCAGTTCTGGGGTATAATTTATTGGTTTGTAATTTCCAGTAATACCCTTGGAACCCAATCAAATAAACCTATTCTCAGAAGTACAACCCACACCAGCACCTAGAGCAGAGACATTGGTGATGAGCGTTAAGGGGAATGGTGTTTACAAGTTCGAGCATCAAACTATAGCCTAGTTTGGTATTAGATGATACGCAATATTAGTATATTTATTTAAGTGATTACTCAGACCTTTTAATTAAGCGATTGCCTTCGAGGTAGCCAGTTAAAGACAAAACATGAGTTAATTGATATTACCGTTGAGATTTTCTCCGAGAACCAGAAATAATTAACTTCTGCACAGTCGGTCGTTTAGTTGGCAATTTTATCGTGCCCAAATCACTACCTCCACTTAAAGTCCCTTTCTTAGAACGCCGAGAGCGGGAGTTCCTTTCCCTTCACGAGGTTGACGCTCTCATCGCTGCAATGAATAGCACACGCTCTCCCATCCGTAATTCCTTGCTCGCCATCCTGCTGTTCTGCCAAGCCTTGCAACCAATTGAATTATGCTGGTTACGTTGGTGCGATCTCGACTTGAGCAACAACACTTTAATTGTCCTACGCAATCGCCAAAAAATTAGCCGTTGTCAACCACAACTTGTAGTTAATCTGCAACCACTGTCTGCGATTGAAATTGATTTTCTCCAACAACTCGAAGTAGAGCGGACCACGGACTGGCTATTCGCCTCCGAACGAAAACAACGTCTCTCAGAACGCTCATTACACCATATAATTCAACAAGCTGCAAAAGTGGCTGATTTGCCGTTGATGGCACATCCTTATATGTTGCGTCGCTCTGGGCTATATTACCGTGCTGCTCTTTTGCTACAACCACTCGGCTTATCATTGGGACAGTGTTGTTTACTTTGGAACTGGCAGCAAACTAACTCTACTTTTTCTGCCCACGAACAACAGCAATATTACGCCATCAAACGCAAAACCGAAGAAAAATTTTGGCTGGCGTTAGAAAAAATCAAAGCTTTTAGTGGCATCACAGCCGATTTCAACGTCATTGATTACCTCTTGGGAGCCTTCATGCTGTTTCCGGGCCTGGCAAAAATCCCCTCTAACTACTGGCTGGCTCCGGCAAAATGGCATCAGGTAACTTTTAAGCAAACTTTGCCGAAAAGATTAAGAGCAATTAAATCCAAGTGAGGAGATGACAGTCCCACGCACAAAGGAGGTAATTATTTTTACTTAATTTTTCAACCAATTTTTGTCCCCGGAAAAATGTGGGAGATGATCACTGATACGATCTTGCTATCGGGGGGTAGTGATTAGTGAAAATAGATCGTCACGGCAAGGCAAAAGTGCTGACAGCAGAAGAAATTGAGAGTTTGTTCACAGAGGGTTTAAGCACACAACGAGACAAAACCCTTGTTGCCGTGATGCTCTACACAGGCTGCCGAGTCAATGAAGCAGTTACTCTCAAAATCAAAGATGTCTACGACAAACAAGGAAGAGTTAGGCCAGAACTAATCATCCGCAAAGGTAACACGAAAAGAAAACTGGCGACCCGCACGATTCCTGTATTGGAAGATTTAAGACCATTCCTAGAACAGTACAAACCGACCAACTCTCACGAAGGGTTTTTGTTTCCCGGAAGATGGGGTTATGGCCACCTACACCCAGAATATGCCAGTCTGATTTTCCGCAAAGCCTGTGAAAGAGTGGAGATTGAAGGCGCAAGCACTCACAGCTGCCGCCGCACGGCACTGACTTTCATGAGCAATGCGGGAATTCCATTGCGCGTTATCCAAGAAATTAGTGGACATAGCAATCTGGAACAATTGCAAAATTACCTGGAGGTAGAACCGTCACAGGTAAGGGGTGCGATCGCGGCATTGTCGATGCTGACCCCAGCGAAAACAAAAAGTAGCGAATTGTCCTCCCCAGAGAGTAATAATACGAAGTTGTCGGCGGAGTGATAGATCAGGAAATGTAGTTTAGTTGATCTAGACAAAAAGATTGGTATTTATAGGTTATAGCTGTTTAGTGCCAATTTTAATTTACTCCTCCATAAGCGAGATTAAACTGTTAATCAATGATAAATTTGAGGCAGAATTTTAGCCAAAWKATACGTAAATTATYCTTGGCWTTCAAGCTCAATTAAACTCAACATTTTTTCTTCCAAATCRGTCAAATAAGGGCGATTGACTGACCCCAGGTGTTTRAGGACAGCATCAGCCGCTTTTTCTAAKTTGYCACTTTGACGCAATTTGTTGATCCGCGCACTCAATGATTGCATTTGCTCACACTCCTGATCTAARTAGTTCATKGGCTTTAAATGRTCMATTCTCACGGTATGCTCTCYATCCCAAGTCATCACGGTACAACTGAAATCATTCACAGCACTGACAATACACCAACACCCACCCTTGCCCCGTAAGTCAGGGTTATCTTTAGCTAGAATTTGGCAGACTTCACCAATTTGGTAAGTGTTGGGTACTTTGGTTCGTTCCATGATGCGTTGTACCACATCTTTCACAACCCTCCCACTTGGGGCTTTACCACCAGCTTCCTTTACTGAAAGCTGCCACACATCACGCTGCTGTGATGGTTCTAGCTTTGTGAGGGGTCGAATTTGACGTTCATTCGTGGGCAGAATTTGTAAACCAATGGGACACATTGGCTCATTTTGTAAACCAATGGTTGACATTTCCTGATTTTGTAAACCATTTGTTGTCAAATTATCCATGACTGTTGCAGCTGCAATTTTATAACTAGCTGCCATTCGTGTATAACCAAAGCGATCTCGGCAATATTCTTCAAAGGTTTTGTGGGTTGAGCGATATAGTTTGCGATCGCGCAGTTCCATCAATGCCTTCCCTGCTTCATAGAAAGCACGCTCTACCTTGCGTTCCAGGTGCAGGCGATCGCTTTGTTCTTCTTCTGTTAACTCATCAACCAGTTGATTTACTTGTTCTGGTGCCACCAATATTTGCTGAAGCATCATCAAAAGTCCTTGGTATTTCCATCTTTGTCTCAACTTCAAACCCAGTTTGTTGTCAAATTAATTCCAGGTGCATGAGTTCACTTCCAGGGATGGGGCATAAGAAATCTCTCAACTTGGAATCAATATTTGACAAAAGCACAACAGCCTTTCTGAACCCACGTTCATTAAGTAACTTCGTGACAACACCCTCTTTTTCATGCCTCTGACTACCGGGGAAGCATACCCGCACCTTTGCACCAAGGGTAATTTCTGCTGTGGGTTGAGATGGTTCAGATTTACTTGGTTCCAAAACACTCGCTTCCTGGTCAGTTTCTACTGCTGATAAATCACTTTCTTGGTTAACAGCCATTGAATTATTTGGTTTTATTGTTTCAATTACTACATCAGTATTACTGAAACAATTACCATTATTTGTATTTGTCACCGGTGACACTTCAATAGGTGGTGACGGCTCAAGTGCTTGTATTTCATACTTTTGGGCAATTGTCACACTGTCAACAGCAGGGTGTAGGGTGTAGGGTGTAGGGTGTAGTGAATCTGACAGTGTTAGAGACGTGGAACTACGACCAATGCTATCGTCTTGAAGAGACAGGGATTGGGCAGAGGACAAGTCACCCGTTAAGGGTCGCAGGTCGCAAGTAACTTCCGACTTCCGACTTCCGACTTCCGACTTCTCACTTGGTGGTGGATTATTGGGTGTTAAACAAGCCACAAATTTAATCTGCTTACCTAGTTTGACAACCTGACCTTTGCCCATTTGCTCCAGCCTGCCAAATAATTCAGTGGTGTAAGCACATACATCTCGTACAGCTTGTTTCGCACGGGTTTGGATGGCTTTAATACTTCTGTAGGCATCTCTGGTACTGATGCCATCTTGATATTTAACGGCTTTATCCCAGATTTTCAGCAGAACTGAACTAATGTCATCACTTTGGGTAGTTGTTTCCTGAAGTACATTGAAAGCACTGCGGTAATACTGGGCAAACAATACGGCTCGTTCTAATGTATCTTTCTCTAAACTCCAGTAATTACGGTTGCTGTCGTGATAGCACTCTATTAGATGTAGAGCTAGGGCTATCCTTAATAATTGAGTTGGCAATTTAAACATCCATGCTCTGATTGCTGGTTGTGTTGTCGCCCAAGCTTGTTGTCCGATATTTTCACACAGCTTTGTGTAGTAACTATCTGCGGCTGATGAAAGTTTGATGATCCCCGTTTGACAATGTTCTAACCATTCGTACATCGGGGGTAGCTTCTCACTCAGATAGCAGTAACCTTTGACGCGCTTTGGCATTAAGGCTTGAGCATTAGCAACCAAGAATCGGGCTAACATCCCTTGTGAATCTTCAGGGTCGTAAAAAATCCTGCGAAATATCCCCGGCTGGATTCCACCTGTCACACTTAATGCTGTTTCTTCTACGATGAAACCGTCACCTTGAAACACTCTGTCAACCTGTGCCGGTGAACCGTCCCATAATTTGAGTAAGCATTCCAATCCTTCGTTTTCTCCCCCTTTACCAAATTGCCCGAAGGATTTAAATAGTCCCGCTAGTTCATCTCTAGCCCACACAACTCCATTCTCTTTTTGTTCCGAAAGTCTTTTGATCACTGCTTGGATGGTGGCTACTTCAAATGTATATTTCCGTTCCACTGGTTTATTGGGTGCTTCCTCTGATTCCCCCCCTTGCCAGTTTTGGTAAGCCTCCATCTCCTGCTCAAACTGCTTTCGGGCTTCGATTTGCTTTTGTTTGAGTGGGGTCAATACTAAACTATCGGCACGACTTTTTCCCCCACCTGATTCCAAGACTGTCGCTGTCCAGGCGATCGCCGGGATATTGTGGGACTCGACATTTAATTTCACCCGCTTTCCTGCTAGTGACATCACCGCCGCCAACAATGGTTGCCAAATCACTATCGGTTCAATATTCAATATGGCCGCATCATGTTTGATGTCTGCGGCCATGCTGGGTAGGGCGCGGTCAAAATCTATTTGGGCGTTATGCCAATTAATTAAATTGTCCAGCCGGATTTCATCTTCTGGCTGGACATCATGGAGTTGGCTTCTGATGGAGGAGACTAACTGTTTAAATGCAGGTTTGGCGATTCCGGGAATACTGGCGACTTCTTCTAGTTTTTGTGTTTCCTCGTAATCAATCAACCCCGCTTGCAAAATCTGGGTGACACTGGGGACAATCTCTTTAATCCCCACCACATCTGGTTTATAGCTGTCACCTAAAACTTTACTGTCACCAGTGACACTTGCATTAACTCGTGGTTGTTGAGAATATACTTGATTTTGCTTTTGCCACGATTTAATGCAATTGACCAGTGCATCATCTGTCAGTGCAGCTGTGGGATTAGATTTCTCTGCTGAACGCCAAATACTTTCCCCTTCCCTAGAATCTAATGGTGGAGAACAACGCGCACAGTAATCATCAAATAATGTCCGGGGATCTCCATCGTAGTTATGTCCTAAGTACGTTAGTCGTGCAGATGTACCAATCAGATTACGGGCTAATTTTGCACCTTTGTTGTTTCTCTCTCCTGTTCCTGCTCCATCGTCAATTAGTGTTCTGTCATCTTTGGTCAGGCATTGGTATAAGGGTGTATGAGAGGGTGTAGGGTGTAGGGTGTAGGGTGCAGAGGTGCGGAGGGGCAGAGGGGAAGACATATTGTAAGGTTGCTCCCCTGCTCCCACCTCGGCTTCGCTCGGCGACCACCTGCTCCCCTGCTCTAGAGCTTGTTGAGTTGGAATTATTTCTCTGAGTTCGCTGTAACTATAGCGTTTACCCGTGTTAAGGATGATTTGGGTTTGTCCATTGGGAATGTTATTTGGCCCGAAGTGCCAACATCCCGCCAGCCGCATCACTCTTGAAGGGTTTTTCAGTGCGCGATCGCCATCTGCATAATCTAATAAATCAGTTTGCAGCTGCTTCCATTCTCCTGGTGCAATGGATTGATCCAATATCCAATAACTGTGAATGGATTTCCCACCTGTGTCTATCTGCAAACTCGGCTCTGGTAATTCGAGCGATCTCCACAACTCTTTTTGTAAATCTTTGTGAAGATTGTCATGCTCGTAAAACAAAGCGCGACAACTGCTGACATTTTCATCCAGGTGTCCACCACCGTTGACTACAAAGTAAACTCCTCTGCCTTCTGCTTGGAATTGCGTTGCTAGTTGAATTAACTGGTTGAGATTTTTGGCAACTGCTTTTCTGCCTTTATCCTCTGCTTTGCGGGGATCTTCGCTGGGGTAGAAGCTTCGCAGGTATACTTTATCGCCATTTTTGTAGCCCAGTGCCGCTAAATGTTGTGCAGCTTGATCACGGTCTACAACTTTTTGACCAAATCCTTTGTTAAACACGGTAGATTCCTCTGATTAATTGGGTTTTCAAGCCTCAGAGGGGGTTTAGGGCGCTACTACTGTTTTGATCTACAAAATTCGGAAGTTTTCTTAATTAAGTTTAATATTTTACAAAATTAATGAATTTTGAAAGCCAAAACATACCGCAAGAAATAGACTTTCCCGACGGTAGATCCTATAATGGATCTTGCAGCGTGGTAAAAACTCTCGCACAATCTTAGTAGTCGTCTTCGTCGCCAAACTACAACGTCCACTAATTTTGTACATTTGAGATCAACCCCGCTCTGACAAAACGATGAATTTACAAACAGACAAAGCGCTTACTCCTTAGTAGCGCTTTGTGCTTTAATTTTTTGGTGCTTTCACTTTCATACTTCCCTCTATTACGCTTGGTTATCCTAAATCTCAAAGCTTTTAAACTTTAAGCAATAAACAGAGCAATGCACTTATTCTATGTAAATTCAAAAGTGATATTTTGAACATTGTCTACTTAGAATTACTAGATTTTGAGCATTATTTTTAATTCTCCCGTAATTATACTAGTTTTGACAATCTCCTAAAACTTTTTAGTTTCAAGTACGTACTTGAACTAGAATATAGCAGTCTTATAATACAATAACAACTCTAATTGCTATGATTTGTCAAAGATAAAGTATCTCTACCCTCTGACTTCAAAGTTCTGATTTTGAGTGCTGACTAGAAAGCCCAGTCCCTAGCCACACTTTCATACTTGGCTGTAAAACTCCTTTAATCAGGACTGCCTTGGTTGATCAATTCTCCCGCCTCGTGCCTCAAAACCCGTAATTTTCTATTCTCTGCAAAAGAAAATTGCTGTACGAGTAGAGAAGAGTAGATTAAGATTTTAAGGGGAGGATATATTAAGAAGTATATACTTTTTGTTTTCCGAAATTAAGAAAAAACAGCACGCACTCAAAGGAGCTTAATGAAAGGTGAATGCTAAAGAAGCTATCCAAGCCATAGATGACTTAGTGTTTGCAAAACAAGGCAGGTGGCTAGAAGAGCCAGAAAAAATTGTTCTTAGATCGGCTTGGCTTGATCTGGATTACAAGGACATAGCAGAGAAGAGTGCCTATGACATTAATCTTTTGCAGCGGCGTGTAGCACCTAAGCTGTGGGTACTATTAACAGGGATATTAGGCAATGGAGAAAAAGTCACTAAGAAACGACTGCGGGGCATTGTAGAAAAACAGATATTAATAGCTGACAATGAACCAGCGAAATGTAATGAACCTGCTGCTGTTTTACCCATCCTTGCAGGAAATCTGCCTGACATATCTAATTTTTACGGACGAACTCCTGAACTGGCAATGTTAAAAGAATTGATAGCCCAAGAGCGTTGCGTAACAATTGTAGGGGCGGCAGGAATCGGTAAAAGTGCTTTAGTTGCTAAATTAATTCAAACTTTACGTATGGGGTCGTATGAGTTTAATAGTTTTATTTGGAAATCAGTTTCGTATAGTCCGTTACTTACAGATTTGGTTGCTGACCTACTTAGAATTTTTGCTTATTCAGAAAACCAGGAGTTAGATTTACCAGAATCTACCCAAGCTAGGATATCTAAATTGTTTGACTACCTGCGTTCACAGCGTTGTTTACTCATTCTCGACTCAGCAGAGTCCTTTTTACGGGGAGATAGAAGTACCAATTCCAATGCCTACGGTAAGCAGTATGCAGAGTATGGGACATTTTTTAATAGAATCATAGAGGAACAGCATCAAAGTTGTTTGCTGCTAACCAGTCGTGAACCATTTATTGATTTTAATCGTCTACAAAATAAAGGACAACCAGTTAGGACAATAAAACTTGAAGGATTAGGAAAGGAAGCTTTAGAAATTTTTCGTTTGTACAGGTTAACTAATGAGGATAAATGGGGAGATTTAATTCAAACTTATCGTGGAAATCCTTTATCATTAAAGATGTTAGCTGAAAAAATTCAAAGTTTTTTTGGTGGAAATGTAAAGGATTTTTTGGATTTTCAAACTGTATTAATGACAGATATATTTCAAGAAAGCTTGGATGAATTATTTGAAGAAAAAGGTCGCTTAACTATTTTAGAAAAACAGATAATATTCCATTTAACAGAGGAATTAACTCAAGAGTCTGTCAATTCAATTGCTTTAAGCGAATTGCTTAAAAATTTTAAGGAGAAACAAAAGTCTAAGGTAACAACCTCAGAAGTACTTGAAGCTATAGAGGGTTTGTATGCGCGTTCTTTAATTGAGCAACAAAGAAATGATAACAGAGAAGTACTATTGAGTTTAGAACCTCAAATTGTAAAGTATATTTGTACTTATGCTTTGAAATTAGTTCAAAATACAGTTTGTGATTTTAAATCAGCCTAATTATTTTAATAACTTAAAAGAGTGAGTTATTGTATCAATCCTAAGTGTAAACAACGGCATAATCCTGATGATAGCGAGAGATGCCTTAATTGTGGGACGGAACTGTTGATTGCACATCGATTTCGTTTAATTAAGCCATTACGTTCTTTGGATTTTCGGTATAACACAGAAATTTTTGAAGTAGATGATAATGGTACTCGTAAAGTAATGAAGGTGTTGAGATCGCAAAGACCCAAAGAAATCAGCTTGTTAGAGCGAGAAACACTGACATTACAA
>JAKOMP010000147.1 GCA_022241785.1 Cyanocohniella sp. LLY
GGTATACGGGAGTCTTTAAACTAGGTATGTGGCTATCGAAAGCTAAAAAATATTTCCCAAATAGCAACAATACTATTATTCGTTGGTTTGATGAAATTATTGCTTACTTTGATTATGGGACAACTAGTGGTGCTGTGGAAGGTATCAATAACAAACTCAAGCTGATTAAACGCTCGGCTTATGGATTTAGAAACTTTGAAAACTTCCGAATTAGATGCTTGTTAAACTGGCATTTCAATTGTTAGTTTAGCATAATAAGTACTGAAGAGCCTATTTTTTTAATTAAAGTAGATTCATTATGCTAATTTCAATTTTGTATATTCGGTTGTCTTGTGACAATGTGGAATAGACACATCAAAATAACCCGCCAGGAAGGAAATACTGATGAACCGCTCGAAAATAGTTGCAATTATTACAGGCGCAATTTCTATTCTCTTAGCGATCGCCTACCTCATCTTAGTGCAATTGCTGGACTACCGAGACATGAAACCAGCCCCTATTGGTCAAGTAATGCAACAACAGATAGTAATTAGGGAGTGGGGAGTGGGGAGTGGGGAGTAGGGAGTAGGGAATGGGGAGATGGGGAATAACCGATAAGTAACTTTGATTACTTTAACTATTTTTTCATATGTTCAGAATAAACAGAAAAAGATATGATAAGTTTGATACATAATTATTAAGAAGAGTTACAACCCCCGTAACACAAGGAAATATTTTTATGGTAGATTCACTCGAGAATAACCCACCACATCAAGTTGTGATAGTTGGTGGTGGCTTTGGTGGACTGTATGCTGCAAAGGCACTTGCTAAGACAAATGTAAAGGTTACTCTCATCGATAAACGTAACTTTCATTTATTCCAACCGCTGTTATATCAAGTTGCCACAGGTACGCTATCACCTGCTGATATTTCCTCACCATTGCGATCTGTACTCAGCAAAAGCAAGAATACAAAGGTGTTGCTGGGAGAAGTAAATGATATTGATCCAGAAGCACAACAAGTAATTTTGGATGACAAAGTAGTACCATACGATACATTAATTGTCGCCACAGGTGCCAAGCATTCCTATTTTGGTAAGGATAATTGGGAAGAATTTGCTCCTGGTTTGAAAACCGTAGAAGATGCCATAGAAATGCGTCGCCGGATATTTACGGCCTTTGAAGCAGCAGAACAAGAAACTGATCTTGAAAAACGTCGTGCCTTGTTGACCTTTGTGGTTGTGGGTGGTGGCCCCACCGGGGTAGAATTGGCAGGTGCGATCGCAGAGTTGGCATACCAAACCCTCAAAGAAGATTTCCGCGACATCGACACTGGGGAAGCCAAAGTTTTACTGTTAGAAGGTATGGATCGTATCCTGCCACCTTTTGCCCCAGAGTTATCCCAAGTAGCAGCAGCATCTCTGGAAAAGTTGGGTGTTGTAGTCCAGACTAAAACTTTGGTCACAAATATTGAAAATGATGTTGTTACCCTCAAGCAAGGCGATGAAGTCAAAGAAATTGCCTCAAAAACTATATTGTGGGCAGCTGGTGTCAAAGCTTCCGCAATGGGTAAAGTCCTAACAGAACGTACCGGTGCAGAGTGCGATCGCGCTGGACGTGTGATTGTAGAATCTGACTTGAGTATTCAGGGTTATGACAATATTTTTGTAGTTGGGGATTTAGCCAATTTCTCCCATCAAAACGGCAAACCCTTACCTGGTGTTGCACCCGTAGCCAAACAAGAAGGAGAATATGTAGCTACACTTATTCAAAAACGCCTCCAAGGTCATACTTTGCCACAATTTAATTACATCGACCGCGGTAGTATGGCGATGATTGGGCAAAACTCAGCGGTTGTAGATTTAGGTTTCATCAAACTCAAAGGTTTCTTTGCTTGGTTAGCTTGGCTAGTGATTCACATCTACTTCTTAATCGAGTTTGACAATAAATTAGTAGTGATGATTCAGTGGGCGTGGAATTATATCACTCGCAATCGAGGCGCTAGATTGATTACAGGTCAAGAAGTTTCTCTAGAAAAAAGAACTGTTAATAGTAGTAGTCATTACCAGACTACAGAAAAGAGACTGCCAGTTAATGTCTAGAATGTTTGCTTGATAGCTACTAATAGCTTTTATTTGTGGAATAGGTATCTTGCTTGATATGGGCAAAATACTTGTTCCACAATTCTTTTTGGGAGGAAGTGGAGAAATGAGGAAGTGATATCATCTCCGGTTGAACATTTGTCATTGTGATCAAAGTTCAAAACAAACTGCAAGGAGTATCATAATTTTGTTACATATTTGTTAAGAATAGTTACACGCTCTTAACACAGGAAATATTTATTATGGAAGTTACAGTTGAGAATAATGCACCACATCAGGTTGTCATCATTGGTGGTGGCTTTGGTGGACTGTATACAGCAAAGACTCTTGCTAAAGCGAATGTCAATATTACTCTCATCGATAAACGTAACTTTCACCTATTTCAGCCGCTGTTATATCAAGTTGCCACAGGTACGCTATCACCTGCTGATATTTCCTCACCATTACGATCTGTACTCAGAAAAAGCAAAAATACACAAGTGTTGTTGGGAGAAGTAAATAATATTGATCCCAAAGCGCAACAAGTTATTTTGGATGATAAAGTAATACCTTACGATACATTAATTGTCGCCACAGGTGCTAACCATTCCTATTTTGGTAAGGATGAATGGAAAGAATATGCTCCTGGCTTAAAAACTGTAGAAGATGCCATAGAAATACGTCGCCGAATCTTTTCCGCCTTTGAAGCCGCAGAAAAAGAAACTGATCCCGAAAAACGCCGTGCTTTGTTGACGTTTGTGATTGTGGGTGCTGGCCCCACCGGTGTAGAATTAGCAGGTGCGATCGCAGAGTTGGCATACAAAACTCTCCACGAAGATTTCCGCAATATCAGCACCTCAGAAACCAAAATTTTAATATTGCAAGGGCGCGATCGCATTCTCCCATACATTTCGCCAGACTTATCCCAAGCAGCAGCAGAAGCTTTGGAATCCTTGGGTGTGGAAGTCCACACTAAAGCCAGAGTCACAAATATTGAAAATAACATCGTTACTTTCAAGGAAGGCGGTGAGGTCAAAGAAATTGCCTCAAAAACTATATTGTGGGCCGCAGGTGTCAAAGCTTCCACAATGGGTCAAGTCCTACAACACACTACAGATGTAGAATGCGATCACGCCGGACGTGTGATGGTAGAACCGGACTTGACTATCAAGGGTTATAAAAACATTTTCGTAGTGGGAGATTTAGCCAACTTCTCCCATCAAAATGGTCAACCCTTGCCTGGTGTTGCACCTGTAGCCAAACAACAAGGAGAGTATGTAGCTAAACTCATTCAAAAACGGGTTAAAGGTCAAACTTTGCCACAATTTCATTACAATGACGTGGGTAGTTTGGCGATGATTGGGCAAAATTTAGCTGTTGTAGATTTAGGCTTAATCAAACTCAAAGGTTTCATTGCTTGGGTATTTTGGCTAGTAATTCACATCTACTTCTTAATTGAATTTGACACTAAATTAGTAGTAGTAATTCAGTGGGCCTGGAATTATATCACTCGTAATCGCCGCTCAAGATTGATTACAGGTCGAGAAGCTTTTGTAGAAGCACGTAGTCTTGATAATAGCAGTGCTTACCAGACTCCAGAAAAGAAGCAGCCAGTCAAGCTTTAGGATTTTTGCTTTGCGCCTACCCTACAGGATCGCCTAACGGCTCAAAAGAGGCAGGGGAGCAGCACTTCGGCTACGCTCAGTGGACGGGGGCAGGGGGAAAGACTGAGATAGAGCTTGTACTCCCCAAAGCGTAAGAGCGCCCTGCAAGCGGCGCACTAAGCAGTTCGACCCTTCGGCAAGTGATACAGTGAGCCTGCCGAAGGGACGGGGCTTGTATCCCATTATTTCCGGTCAATCACGGAAAAAACCCACAACCAACTGTTAAATCCAAGAGTTGAACCAAAGCCGCAGTCCATAACCGAAAGGGGATAGAGGTAAACCCAGATATATGGGCATCCAAAAAATATAAGCTGCCACAATCACAAATGTAATACTCACACCTACTGCGCGTATTTGGCGGTAATAACTGCGAAGACACTGATCTACAAACCAGGCGATCGCTAAAAATATAAATACCACTGCACACATATAATGGTACATAAAAACACATCTAGTAACTTTTACCCAAGGTAGTAAGTTAGCGGCATAATTTAAAATTAAAAATAAAGCAATCCAAAAATCAACAATCCGATTTGTCGGGACATAAAAATGCTTTTGCTGGAACCAAGGAATCACAACTTGTAACACCAGCATCCCGATTAAAAACAACATCGCGGCGACACCAAACCACCATAAAAATGGATTGCCCATGGCGTGTACACCATAAATGACTTTCCCTGTTCCAGCAGGCAAAGGCGGCCCCGAAAAAGCCAAAGAATCATTTACACTTTGAGTTGTTTGGTAATAATATGCCATCGGTCGAGTCATTAAAGGCCACTTATACCAAGCTGCACAATAAGGATGCACATCGGGACTATTACCACCCAAATGGAGATGATACCTCAGAATTTCTTGATGGACTTTAAGAAACCCGAATCTTTTATCTAGTTGGAGATGGGGAATCCAGATAACGCTGTAAGTTAATGCAGGGATAATTCCTAAATAAACTAGCATCTGGAAAATATTTAGCTGTGTCAGATTTTGCAGAGGTGTCTGAACAGCAACTTCTGGGGTGATTTTCTGGCTATCTTTCCACTGACGATACCACTGACTGAAAAAAGTTGTGCCTTGTCTTAGCATTTGGGTATGAGGAAGACACTGCATCCCTTGAATTAAGTAAGCTGCTACCCAAATGAGATAAGCACCGAACAAAAACCATAAGCCATTCCATTTCGTAGCAACTGACGCACCAAAATTAATCCCAGCGAGAACTAACCAAAAAGAACGGCGTTGCTTTTGGTTATCTAATGCTAATAATAAAAACCACTGTCCTAATAAACCAAAGATAACTATATAAATATTGTTTAAAGCATAACGAGACTCGACTAGAAATAAACCATCACAAGCTGTAAATAAACCTGCCAATAAAGCAAAGCCACGACGGCGACTCAATTGATAGGCCATCAAAGCCACAACGACGGGAATAAAAGACCCAGTGAGGGCATTTAGCCAACGATAACTCACAGGCGATCGCCATGAACCTGTGAGATAATTTACCGTATCTTGTGCAAACGGAAAATGACTGCTAATCCACATGCCAATGCCAATAATATATTGACTCAGAGGCGGATGGACATTAAAAAATGGTGTATTGGTGAGATAGTTATTCCCAAATTGGGCAAAGTAAACTTCATCAAATACTAAGGTGTTAAATCGCTCTAATCCCCAAAACCTGGTGGCTAGTGATAGGAGAAATACACCTAATAACCCAATTCGGAACCGCTTTTTAGTCATTTGTCAATAGTCAATAGTCTCTCGTCCTTATATTATTTCAGGTGCGTTTTTAGATTTGAGATGGGGAAGTGCTTTGTGTACCTAATTTACCAGCGGATCAACCAAAAAATCAGGTAACTCCAAAATTTTATCTTACTGCTTCGAGTTCTTCAGCCGCATTAGTTTCATCAAGCACGCGCCAAATTTCTTGTAATAAAGGCTCTAATCCTGTGCGGGTAACTGCTGAAATCAAGAAAACTGGCGAATAGGAAAGATGATTTAGTTGCATAGCTAATGCTTCTAAATCTACTGTTTCTCTATCAACCGCATCAATTTTGTTCAACGCTACAATTTGCGGACGCTTTGCTAAACCTCGTCCGTAGGCTTGTAATTCTTGCTGAATCGTCTTGTAATCACCCATAACATCTTCACTTGTGGCATCAAGTAGATGTAATAAAACTCGTGTGCGTTCAATATGGCGTAAGAAATCGTATCCTAAACCCGCACCTTGAGAAGCACCTTCAATTAAACCGGGAATATCCGCAAAAACTGTACCATCACCAGTAGGTTTTCTCACTACACCCAAATTGGGAATGAGAGTTGTAAAAGGGTAATCGGCAATTTTCGGACGTGCGGCTGATAAAGAGGAAATTAGTGTGGATTTGCCGGCATTTGGTAACCCAATAATCCCTACTTCGGCCAAAAGTTTCAACTCTAGGCGTAATACCTTCATGTCTCCTGGTAGTCCAGGTAGCGCATATTCTGGGGCGCGGTTACGGTTACTCAAAAAATGCTGATTTCCCAATCCGCCTTTTCCGCCTTCAGCAACCCGAAAACGTTGTCCAGGCTCAATTAAATCGCATAATAAAGCACCTGTACTGGCATCATAAACAGACGTACCGCAGGGAATTTCGATAATCAAGTCCTTACCATTAGCCCCGGTGCAGTTATTTGGCCCACCACGTCCACCATTGTCTGCTTTAAAAAGATGCTTGTATCTGAAATCTAGTAAAGTTTGCAGGTTAGGATCAACTACAAAAATCACCGAACCGCCTCGCCCACCATTTCCGCCGGAGGGGCCGCCTGCTGGTACGTACTTCTCTCGCCGGAAGGCGACGATACCATCGCCACCTTTACCCGCTTCCACTTCAACTACTGCTTGGTCAATAAATTGCATAATTTAGCTATTTAAGTATTTGAGAAAAAGTGAATTTATTTGTGGAGATAGGGAGTAGGCCTCCTACTTAACATTATCTTGCTTGATTAATCAATGATCAAAATACCTTCATCAAAAACTAAAGATGAGAGAAGGCTGATGTAGTAGAGTTCTTGTTTTCCACACTACAACTCAAAAACTACAAACAGCCCATGTTCAAATGTAATTTTATGTTCGAGTAACTGAGATTTGACCTCTGAGCAAATTATCGACTACGACTCAAGTTCAATTTCCCTGATGCAAAACAATTTTTGGTTATGGAGGATTTTATTATTCAGAGGCAAATGGTAGTCACTAAGGCGGCAAGTCTTTCATTCTATCAGCGATCGCCTGAAAACTGTCGCATTAGTCTAGTCGCGTCTTTAACTCAATAGCCTCTTCTGCTTCTAAGTTTGTCAAGACTTCCTGTAATTTTTGCCGAGAGGCTGTAAATTCCATATTATCCCAGCAATGCCCTTTACCACTTTTCATCATGGGTGAACTGCGTAGCTGACGCAGTACATTCAGACAAGCAGGACAGTCACAACCAAATAGGGTGACAGCGGCATCACTTTCTGCTGCACTAAAATCGAAGAGAGTATCTTCTCCAGACATGCCTTCTGAATAGGCAACAAGGATACCACGGTTTCCGTGAGGCAGTACTGAAGTTTGAGTCTGAAAATCTGTTGGTAAATCACAGGAGGCTTGAGTTTCATTGGTAGTCCTGGCTGTGGCAGATACACCAGGTGTTTGTAACATAGTTAACACTGATGTAGCTAATGTGGAAATTACAACTAAATTAAACCATAGCCTGTATCTCATACTCAAATCTCCTCGACAATTTACAAAACCTTTGAGCAGCTATTTTAATTCATCTCAAGCTAGTAAACCAGTGTATTCAACCGGAGTGAGCAAGTTTCTAAAGTGGACACAGCAGCCTCCGTTGAAAATCAACAATATTTAAGTATAAAAATATACTACTAGCTAGCAAATTTGTTTACCTGCACTAGTAGCAAAATGTAATATTTATGACTAATTTTTAGTTAATTATACGTTGCCACCTTTTTCTGTTTCCAGACTGGAAACTCTGCCAATACTCCATAACTAGATATATGCCGAAATATCTTCACCACATTCATCAGCTAGGTAAGAAAGGGCGCGAAAACGTAAACCCACTAGTTGTTCATACAGGGGATTAATTTTACATAAAGGCGGTATGTGGACAATTTTGCGTCCAAATAAAGTAATATCCCGCTCGAAGGGACACTGGGAGGGAATCATTTTGCACAAAAAACGGGCAACTCTGGGGTCTTTAATCTCTAGTCCGTCTAGCCAGTCACGCAGGGGACAGAGTGCATCTTGGGAAATGGCTCCGGGTGCAGATATCTGTCTTTCGTCGTCTAGGGTATAGCGTAAAGATTCTAGAATATCCTTTGGCTGTTCTAAAGCATCGCACAACCGCTGCATTACTTGATCCTCGCTGGGAGAATATGTCCCATTGGCGATCGCTACCATTACGGCTGTACGCACAAAATTATCTGCGGCTGGTGTCTTTTTACCCAAGATTGCGGCTAGTTCTTCTGGTTCAATTACTTCTAGGGAATCCCACTCCAAACTAGGAGCTAATTCACTTTTAGTCAGAGTAGTAATTAATTCCTGTTCTTCTGGATCAAACTTACCATCTGCCCAGGCTATGGTGAGCAGTCCACGTAACCACGCGGTAATTTGTTCGTTGCTATAAGGGGATTTAACGGCAGTTGTCATATACTCTCGTCTCGAATTTACCTTGATCAACCTTAGCAATTTCAGGATGGCGACTTGTAAAATTCATGCGATCGCCACACTTATATTAAAACTAGGAGAGTAGTCAAAGCCACCCTTACCTGTGAGGGTAACTTTGGTAACTATCTCAAATTATCTTGAGAATTTTTATAGTTAAACTAAAAATTATTGTGTCGTAGTGGAGTTTGTCAGGAAAATTTGATTTAACCTCCATCTCTGATAATTAACACGATTAGTGCCAAAATTGCTAGCTTATAGCTACACTGTAGACTTTCAATCTGCCAATTTAACAGAAATTTTTGGTGCAACTGATTTTGACTCTGATAGATTAATTAATGAGAAACTATCTCATATAGTATGCTACTTGCATCTCTTGTAGCACTAGTCCAACTTTAATCAAATTGAGCAATTGTAATTAAGTATACATGAAGTTTTGTTTTGGTATCGAGCATGAAGTCGCTTTCCTGAACCGGGAAGGAAAGTTTGCTGATTTTTCCCAGACTAAGTTTGCTGATTTTAACCAAATTGTAGAAAAGCTACCCACATACCCCGAAGATTATTCTCAACTACGCGTCGGCGATGCTGGTATTAGACAAAAGAGATGGTACATTGAGGGGTTTGAACGCTTTGCTGATTCGGACAAAGTTATAGACTGTTTACCCAAAGGCATTGAAATTAGAACCACTATACATTCTGATATTCAAGGTGCTTTAACTGAATTATCAGAAAGTTTTCGCTTGCTGCGTGAGGTTGCTTTTAACTACGGTTTTTCACCTGTTTTGGCTAGTTTTAATCCCTACAAAACTGTCTTTGAACCACAACCTCCTTTAAATGAATATGAACTCCAGCAGCTACAGGCTTACCCAGATGAAAGCACGGCTAATATTTACATGGTTACTTATGGCCCAGATTTAAATATTTCCGTGGCAGATTTACCAATTGAAAATGTAATTGATATTGGTAAAAAGTTAACTTTTTACAGCCCCTATATCGTGCCTTTTAGTTATAGTTCTCCTTTTTATAATGGGGATTTATGGACAGGACTATCGGTACGCACTTTTGTGAGAACTGGAAAAAGATCCGCCGCACTAGTGTTTGTTGAGAAACAGGAACAATTAATTAATAGCGTACCTTCATTAACAAAAATTGCCCGGATTCCCGCAGAAGTAGGACGCATTGAATTTAAAGCTTGTGATACTTGTGATGATTTTTTTATTTATGGAGCTTTATTAGCTTTATTAAAAGGTCTAGTTTTAGATAAAACTTTGCCAGGAAGAGCCATTATACCTGATGCAAACTTGCACCAAATTTCTGCCCAACAAGGCTTTGATAATGCAGACATTTTTACTAATGCTACACAACTTATAGAAGTAGCAGAAATTGCTCTAGGCGATGACCCAGATGTTGATTTGTTAATGCCATTAAAAGATATGTTGGCAACCCGCAAAACCAAATCACATGAACTAATTACAACTTACAAAAAAACAGGTTCAATTGCAGCAGCAATTAAGCAAAGTTATCAGGAATAAATAGCAACCATTCTGGAGAGAAAATGGCTTTTGTAAATCAAGAATCTACAGCAAAAATTACTGGTGTGGCAGAGACTTTGATGATAACGCTGTATGCTCGGTATTTAGAAACAAATCGAGATGATGGTGTAATTAAAGACCAAAAAGCTGTGGAGATAGTCAAAAAAATTGATTACGATTTTACAAAATTTACTTCAGGATGGGCTTCTTTATTAGGAAGTGCAATTAGAGCCAAAAGCTTTGATCAAGCGGTAATTAACTTTATTAAAAATTATCCCAACGCTGTAATAGTTAATTTAGGCTCAGGACTTTGTACTAGGTTTTTTCGAGTAGATAATGGCAAAATTAATTGGTATGAAGTTGATTTTCCCGAAGTAATAGAACTGCGGCATAAACTAATATCAGAAACAGACAGATACAAATTTATTGCTAAGTCCATATTTGATGTTAATTGGATGAAGTTGAGCGATTTCCTGGACAACCTATGTTGATAATTGCGGAAGGAGTATCGATGTATTTGACCAAAGAACAACATCAAAATTTGTTCAAACAAATAGGCGATCGCTTGCACAATGTAGAAATAATTATCGATGTTGTCAGTCCAGCATTTGCCAAAAATACCAAGGGTCATGATACAGTCTCAAAAACCAATGCTGAATTTAAATGGGGAATTAAGAAAATTACAGAACTAGAAACCTGGGGATTAGGGATTAAAGTTTTAGATATCGATTATTATCAAGATAATTTTGCCCACTATCCTCATCGGTTAAAACCATTTTGGCTCAAGTATTTTACATTTATCTTGGTTCGTATATTCAGAAATTCTAGTCGCATAGTTCGGATGCAAATTACTCAAGAAACTGCCAATTAAAAAAGCTCACCATAGAGGCAGAGGTCTTTCCCCCTTGCTCCCTGCTCCCCTGCTCCCTGCTCCCTGCTCCCTGCTCCCTGCTCCCTGCTCCCCGCTCCCTGCTCCCCTGCTCC
>JAKOMP010000148.1 GCA_022241785.1 Cyanocohniella sp. LLY
TTCTCGCTTATTTTGATCACAGAACTACTCAAGGTATTGTTGAGGGGATTAATCAGAAAATTAAGCTCATTAAAAGAAGGGCTTATGGCTTAACTAATTTTAATAATTTTAGAAGAAGGATTTTACTGAATTGGTATTTCTGTTGTTAATTTAGCATATCTAGTCTGGGAGAGCCATAATTGATTGCAGATTGCTATATAAAACTTAATGAGTTAAATTTCCGAAATTATTCTCATGAAGTTTGGAGCTAATACTATTCAAATTTCTCAGAAAGGTGAGTAATGAATAATCCAAACTTTAAGAAAACATCGATCAACTTTGTGAAGGCTGTTCTAGCAGCAGCTACACTGATAACGGCTGCGTCTGTCGGTCCCGCTCTTGCTAATAAAGTTGAAATTTTAGGCGCAGAATATGGTGGTAACGGCTGTCCTGGTGGATCTGCTAGTGTGAGCGTTAGTCCCGATGGACAAGAACTAAGTATTCTATTTGATCAGTTTATCGCTCTAGGAAATAAGACAGAAGAAAGCCGTAAAAGCTGTAACTTGAGCATACCAATTCAAGTACCTCAAGGTTTTCAAATTTCCCTCTACGACGCTGATTATCGGGGTTATGTTGCTCCCCGCACAACTGGAAGGCTAAGAGCCGAGTACTTTTTTGCTGGTCAGCGTGGCCCTGTTTTTTCTAGGACATTGAAAGGTGAAACTGATTACAACGTTCGAGATAAATTAGCGACTGTGGCTGATGTCTGGTCACGTTGTGGCGACAGCGTGAATATGCGGGTAAATGCTGCAATGACCGCCAGTGGTTCAGGGATGGCGACTGTTGACTCTTTTGACCTCGCTCACCGTGGTTTGATTTATCACATCAAATATCGCCAGTGTCGTTAGTTGTTTTCAAAGCGGGAGTAAAAAAAATCCTAGCTTTGGAAAGAGTATCAGACATAGGTTTATTTGAAAACTTTATAGGCTAGCCTTTTCGTAGAGTAACCCAACATGGATGTGTTGGGTTTTTTAACTGCTAGCACAAGTCAGAAATTGGGCGATCGCCTCTGTAAATCCGGCAAATGAACTATAGTCTTTTGATACAATAGCTACGTTAAAACCTAATTTTCGGGCATTGGCGGCTGTATAAGGGCCAAAACAAGCAATCACACAGTTTTGATAATCGCTGTGTGAGTTAACCATTGTCAAAAAGCTTTCTACTTCTACTGTGCTGCTAAAGGCAATTACATCTATCAGTCCTTGTTGAATCAAATTTAATTCAATTGCATATATATCTTTCTGTAAGCACTGTGTAATATATGTAGATACGCGAGTTACTTCTAGTCCCAATTTATGCAGTTCTGAAATGAAGTTAGGTACAATATTCGGCTCAGGTATGCCAATAACTTCAGGAACAGGTACTAAGATTTTTTGCTGATGAATTTGCGGAATTTTGGCTAATTCGTTCACTATACCCTTAGGGCTAGGTTCTGACGGGATTAAATCAACTTTGCCAAAACAAGATAATAATATATCTGCATCTTTCCCTAAAGCACATAATTGACAATCTTTAAGGGCAGATATAGCAATATTTAAATCATTCATGCGCTCAAAAAATGCCATGATGCCATTTCTACTGGTAAAGGCAATCCAATTAAATTCATCTAGGCGACTGAGTGCAGCGTCTAATTCTGTGTACTTTGATAAATAGCAAGTTTCGACGGTGGGCATAAGTACAGGCAGTCCACCTTGTGTAATGATTTGTTCAGAGAACCGAGAAGCATAATTTCTCGGTGCTGTGACTAAAATTCTTTTGCCATATAAAGGCAATTTGGGCGATGGAGTCAGCAGATGGATATGGGATAAATTTGTATGCATGAGTCAACCAAAATTTTGCCGTATCTTGGCCTTCTATGCTAACGAGACTAAAATTGGGCGGGTGACCAAAAAGGAAGATTGGGGAAACTGGGAATGCTGGTTTATATGGGATCTCCTCCCCCTACTCCCTCAGATATCTTCGCTGACGGTTCATCCCACCCTGAGAGTGTTGTTATATCTTGATTAGACTGTAGTATATTTATCTACTATTTTCGCCAAATCGGGTACTGCTTCCTCTACGTGTTTTTTGGCTGTCCCCCGAAACTTGTCGTATGTTCCTTTAACGATTTGGCGTTTTGTGTACTGGACTCTGGCATCGGTAACACCGAGTAGTGCATCTGCTGTGTCAGAACGACTGGCGACGAGATGACCGGCTGGATCACCCTTTTCTATACCCTCATTCCACAGAGGATCAAGGGCTGTCAAGAACTGGGGTAGTAGCTGCTCGACAACATAGGGAATGTACCCTGGTTTCACTCCCTTGAGGGCTGCGAAGGCGGTTTTTAAGGCTATGCCGCTAATTCCTGATTTGGCAGCTAATTGCTGGTCAATCATGTTACAGCAATCGTCTACAACCATAGCTTTTTTGTTGGGGTCTAACAGATGATGACTCAATCCCATGTAATGTCTCCTGAGTATAAAATTACCTGATTTTTCTGCAATTAATTTTCCTCACACCAATCTCTCCTACAGGGAAGAGTTCATGTGTTTGGGGATTAACCATACATGATTGTGGTTCATATCAATGAAAATAAATGTAAAAATTTAGCAAAGATTCTCTGGGTTTTAGCGGTTTGTCCTCAGAAACTTTCTAGCCTGCTTAGTACGGTTTACCGCCATTTGCACTTTGTAAATACATTGCAACATTTATTTACATAAGATAATATTTAATTACATCAGCAAACGCAAATAAACCTAAACCCATGAAAACCGATTTTGATTTCCCTAAAAAAGATTTAATTGGCCCCGTTGTTTTTCGCCCTGATTTTAATAACTTTGAGCCGATTAATGCCAACCAAGCTTGGTCATTATTTTTCACAGGGGGTCAACAGGACAACAGCCTAGGACAAGAAACTGAACTAGGTAAGTTTTTCACTAACGTTTTAATTGCTATAGGAGTCTCAGGAAGCCTCTGGGCAACTTTCTTCAGGAACGTGGGATAAACGTTATGAGAACCCCAAGCAGATGCAAGGTATCTGGAAACAAAAAATCTCAGATTTAGCATCTGGAGAGTTCCTACAAACTTGAGAATTGCTTTAACCTTTTAGTTTTCGCCCAGTTGGGCGACTTAGCAGACAATGAATCAACCCATGTTATTATCTTTAGAACAAGAATTTAGTCTCAGAACATTTTCTGACCAAGTGCAGCAGATGTCACGTGAACAAGCTCAAGAGTTTTTGCTGATGCTGTATAAGCAGATGATGATTCAGGAAACGACTTACCAAGAATTGCTTAAGCATCAGTGGGAACTTAATTCAGACCCAATCTTAGGTTAAGTTTTTGGATTGTTGCTCAAAGCATTTGGGCTAATTTCTCAGTAATCTTAAACCACTGAGGGTCACTAAAACTGTGGAACCTTCGTGACCAATTACACCAATGGGTAGGTTGATATTCCCTAAAAAGTTACCAACTAATAGTAAAGCAATAAAACTGAGAGCGATAACTATATTTTGCTTGACTATGCGTTGCGATCGCCTGCCTAATTCTATGGCTGCACCGAGTTTTTCTAATTTATCTGCCATCAATACTATGTCTGCTGTTTCTAAGGCGACATCGCTACCTGACACCCCCATAGCTATGCCTACAGAAGCCTGGGCTAAGGCCGGCGCATCGTTAATTCCGTCCCCCACCATTGCCACTGTTTGATACTCTTGCTGAAGCTGACGAATCACATCTAGCTTATCTTCAGGTAACAGTTCTGCATACACTCGATCAATGCCCACTGTTTGCGCTACACTGTCAGCCGTGCGCTGGTTATCTCCCGTAATCATCACAATTTGTTCAACTCCCAACTTCCGCAACCGGGTAATCATTGCTACTGCTTCGGTTCTCAGCAAATCGGCAATGGCGATCGCACCTATTACAACTAGTTTTCCTTGTTCCTGTGCCTGTTCCTGTGCTACCCAAACTACGGTTTTTCCCTCTGCTGCCAAAGATGTCGCCACAGTTTGCAAAGTTGCTGGAAACTGAGAAACATATTGCTGGACAAAGGCTGTATTCCCCACAATCACCTTTTTTTGATCGACTATCCCCTGGATTCCCTGGCCGGGGATAGCTTGCACATCAACCCCACGTACCCAGTCTTCACCAGCTGCTTGGACGATTGCTTTACCAATGGGATGTTCTGAATAAGATTCTAAAGCAGCAGCTACTTTTAATACTTCAAATTGCGAATATTCACTACCAGCGATCACTTGGTCAACTTGTACCTTTCCTGTAGTTAAAGTCCCAGTTTTATCAAAGGCGATCGCTCTGACTTTACCAACCTTTTCTAACTGCGCCCCATTTTTAAATAAAATCCCTTGTTTGGCACCATTGGCAATGCCTGACAATAGTGTAGGCATAATAGCCGCCATCAGCGCACAAGGAGAAGCCACCACCAAGAAAGTTAAAGCCCGATAAATCGTCACTTCCCAACTCCAACCCCAAATCAAAGGCGGCAAAAATACTAGCAACACCCCGGCTATGACAATTACCCGTGCATATATGCGTTCAAATTGCTCAATAAACTGTTGAGAAGGCGGTGCTTCTGTTTGGGCTTGTTCCACCAAGCGAATCACGCGCTGAATCAAACTACTGGATGCTGGTTTGTGTACTTCTAGTTTCAACGCCCCATAACCGTTAAGCGTCCCGGCAAAAACTTCATCACCGATGGTTTTCTCTATGGGTAAAGACTCACCCGTAATGGCTGCTTGGTTGAGAGTGCTGTAACCAGAGATAATTATGCCATCAGTAGGAATTAACTCTCCAGGTTTGACAACAATTTCATCCCCTATTTTTAGCTGAGTAATTGGCAGCATTTCTTCCTGACCCTGAAGTAAAACCCTAGCCGTATCTGGCGTTAAACTCATCAAACTGCGGATACTGCGTTCAGTCCGCCGCATGGCATAACCTTCTAATGCTCCACTAATGGCAAAGATGAGAATTAAAATTGCCCCATCAATCAAAAGATAGTATTCCCGACGCCATAAACCCAGACTAGCCGCACCAAGGGCCGCCACAATCATCAGCAAATCTACATCTAATTCTTTTTCCTTAATTAGAGTAGTCAAACCCTCACGGGCGCTTTCATAACCACCAATCACATAAGCCGCAGGTAACAGCAACAACGCCCATCCCAACCAACCAAGATGTAAAGCTAACCATCCCAAAAACAACAGTATTCCACATAGCGCAGCCGCTACAGTATCCGCATGTTCTTGAGTAAATTGGGTAAAACGCTGAGGGTAAAGCATGAAAATCACATGAAGACAGACCTTTTCAGCGTAAACCTTGACATTAATGTTAATGTCAAGGTCAAACAATTTTAGATTTTAGCTTTCTTGTCATTACGCTACCAATAAGAAAACAGTAAAAATCTTGTCAAAAACTTTATATATACTTAAGCAAAATCACCACCGTAATCTTACTATACTGTTAGTATGAAGTTTAAAATTCGGTTGAGTATATTGATAGCTTTATAAGGCGCATCTAACACCTAACCGCAGAAACTTGTAAAAGGCTAATTCTTTAAGCTAACTACTCATTTATTGAGTTATTTTGCCAAATTTTTTTAGGCTCTTATTTTGGCGAAATTATTGATAGAACAAAGGAATTTTTTGCCCGTTTGTGATTAACTTCCCTATTTTTTCTCGCTTTGTTTTTATTTAAAAGCCGTTCAGTAATGAACAGCACTAAAATATAAGGATGAATTTCTATGGGTACCCAGAAAAGCGCTTCTCAGAACCTCAAAAAATATACTCAAGATGAATCAATTGAAGAATTGGACATGAATATCGGCATTGAAGTTGCAACCAATGTCATCATCAATACTGGTTCAAAAAACGACACCCTCAATGGGAAAGGTTATGGTAATTATGGTGATTATGATAATTATGCAGACGTAATTGGTATCTCCAATAGAGGCACTATTAATACTGGTTCGGGAAATGACAGTATTAATGGTGAGGGTCAGGGTTTGTATTCACAGGGAATTGGGATCTCCAATCTTGGCATCATCAATACTGGTTCGGGAAACGATGCCCTCAATGGTAAAGGTTGGGGTAATTATGCAGCCGGAATTGGGATCTCCAATCTTGGCATCATCAATACTGATTCGGGAAATGACAGTATTAACGGTGAAGGTTATGGTGATTATTCAGGCGGAACTGGTATCTCTAATAGCGGCACCATCAATACTGGATCGGGAAATGATACCATCATCGGCACTGGTCAGGGCGCCGGTATCTTCCGGAACTCAACGGAAGGAACAGGCATCTTCAACAGTACTACTGGCATCATCAATGCTGGGTCAGGAAATGATTCTATCCTTGGTATAGGTAGAGGTGATGACGGTATAGGTATCTTCAATCAAGGCAAGATTAACGCAGATGCAGGCAATGACGAGATTAAAGGCATAGGTATAGGAGAAGGCGCTGGAGGAGATGCTACTGGGATCTTAAATAGTGGCACTATCAGTGGCGGTGCAGGAAATGATTCTATCGTTGGTACAGGTGAGGGCAATCTTAACATCTATGGCAGAGGAGGAGATGGGACAGGCATCTCTAATACAGGCCAAATCAATGGGGATGCAGGAAAAGACCATATTATCGGCATGGGAACAGGCGGTGAAGGAGGTACCTATGTGGAAAGACATATCTCCGACATGGGTGGCACAGGCATCGGCATCTTTAACGCGGGCATGATTGATGGTGGAGATGGAGATGATTTAATTCTTGGTATTGGCAAAGGAGGCAACGGTGGAAACGATGAAGTCCCTGGTGGTGATGGTATAGGTATTTCTAGCAGTTCCGACATCAACGGTGGCAATGGAAATGATGTCATCAAGGGTATTGGTGTTGGTGGTTTAGGTGATTCTGCCGCAGACGGACGTGGAGTTGGTATCTTGAATACGGGCCGCATCGACGCAGGTAACGGCAGAGACGAGATTAGTGGCTACGGCACTACTGTAGGTATAGAAGGTAATGGGGTACATTTTGTTGGTATTGATGGTGGAGCAGGTAACGATTATTTCAAAGCCAGAATCATCATCGGTTTAGACGCTCAAGACAATCCCATTGAAAGTGCCAATCAGGATGGAGCTATTGCCAATATCTTCATCAATGGAGGTAACGGAAACGACATCTTTGATGTGGGATTTGGGACTGCCAAGTTGGACGGTGGTAAAGGCTTCGATACCTTAATCCTGCCGGTTCTCGGTAGTGGTAGTTACACTATTGGCACACCTGATGTTGATGGCTGGTTCCAGATTATGAATAGTGCTAGTACCAATGTTTTATCAGTCAGCAACATTGAACGGATACTATCTGGTGGAAACATTCTTGTTTAACGCGAGTTTGACGGGTTAAATAAGGCACTTAATCAAATAGGATAATGAGATCGCCTACAACATACTTTCAGGCGATGTAAGTCTTCAATTAAAAATTCTAAATCAATTTCTGCCGCCAGTTCTTGCACTTCCAAATCATTACTAGGATGGCGTTCTTGATAAAGTTGAATCATCCGCAGTAAATCTTGTGTGTATGCGCTCAGATGAGTAATATTGCCATGAATAAAGTTGACTGGATTATTAATTTCGTGAGCTACACCTGCAACTAATTGGCCCAGGCTAGACATTTTTTCACTTTGAATTACTTGGGCTTGGGTACGCTGTAACTCGCCAAAGGCTTTTTTGAGTTCGGTGGTGCGTTCTTCTACTCTGTCTTCTAATTCTGCCTTGCTGCTTTCTAAGGCGGTAAAAGATTCGCGCAATTGCCCAGCCATATAATTAAAAGAAAGAGCAAGTGTGTTGAGTTCACAAATTTTAGTTAACTCTACTGTTTGGTCTAAATTACCAGATGCCATTGCCTGACTGGCTTGGTTAATTCGCAAAATTGGGCGAGCAATTCGACGGGTGGTAAAGTAACCCATAATACTGGCGATCGCTAATGCTCCTAAACACAAAAAAATTGTCATCTGGGTATTAGCATTGATTTGGGACATAAAAGCTTGTTCAGGCAGAGTAATTACCACCAACCAATCAAGTCCATACTGGTCACGCCAAGGGAGGATATTTACGTAATGAGTCTCTCCTTGCCAATGTAGTTGCAGTTTTTGCGGTTCGGTAATTGACTGGAAATTATTAAAAGTGCGCTGAATATGTTTGGCAATACCTTGAATAGCAGCATCAGGACTGTCTGTAGCTTGTAACCTCTGAATTTCATCCTTGACGACAACAAAAGGTTTTTCAGTTCCAGAGTTAGCAATTAGCAGTCCGTTGCGCTCTAAAATGAAAATTTTACCAGTAGAACTTATATCCAAACGCTGTAAAAATTCGCTCAACTTTAAGAGATGGATATCTGCGCCAACCATTCCCAGTAAACGATTTTGGGTGTCATAAATAGGACGACCAGCAGAGGCAGTAATATAGGGAGTATCAGCAGAATTCCAAGTGTATATTCTTGACCAGATAGGTTTTCCTGCTTTCATTGGTTCGGTATACCAGCTTTCTTGGAAGTTATTCCAATCATAAATATCAGTTACATGAGTGCGGTTACCTTGGTTGTCGGTAGCGTAAGTGTGACCATTATTCGGCGGCTGGATACTCCAATCATCAATTGTCAGAGTTTTGCCATCATAGCGAGCTGCTCCTCCTCCTTCACCAGTAGTCAGTCCAAAGCCGATGTAAGACAAATCATACACCTGCATTTGTTTCCAGAAATACTTGGTGATGGTTTGGCGATCGCTCACATCTAATAATCCCATAGCGATCGCCTCAGCATTTAGCTGGTTAATTTTGTGAGGAATAGACAAATAAGAATCTAGGTGCAGAGCTACCTTAGTGCGGGTTCGCTCGATTAATTGTGCGGCTAGATCGTTCACCGCTTTTTGTCCATTTTTGAAAGATAGGTAACCGACCAAACTTACTGTGCCGAAAATTTGCAATAAAAAAGGAACAATCAGTACAAGCTGTAACGGTAAAGCTTTAACTTTGGAAAAATTATCCTTCTTCTTCAGTAGTTTCATTTGTGATACTGCTTGATAGACTTGCTTTTACATAGGAACTTGACGAATATGCCTAGTATTCCCATAGTCAAAATGCAATCATCAACAAAATCTAAGGAGCAGCGCAAAAATAACTTTAACACTTTTGATTGGGAAGTGAGGCTAAGAGCCTATTCTAAATTAAAATTGTACACCTTATTTTTACATGATGCCTAAGTACAAAGGTTTACTGCTTATGCACCGACATAACGTAATCAATTAATTGGCTATTGATCGATATAGGAATTTCAATGCAAAACTCAGTTCCCTTTCCAGACTCTGATACCTGGTTGACTGACAAAAGTCTGAGTACAAGAAATTGAAGCAGAGAAAAAAGGAGGCGCAGACTTCCATAACGAGTAATTTCGCCGTACTCTAGCTGGTGACGAAACACAGATAGAGAAACAGATGGAAGCGACCGAGCGTTTATATGATGACTTGTTCACACTACTGAGTCCATCGAAAACATGGGCAGACATAAGACACTTAAAAACACTAGTTTGGATGGTGATTGCATTAATTTGCGCTGAGTGTATAAATTTAACCAAATGGGGGATTTATGTGCAAAGTCGAGCATTATTTGCCCAGAGTCGTCAAAGACGGTTTAGCAGATGGCTACACAATAGTCGTATCAACGTACATTCCGTTTATGGAGCTATCATCCGCTCTGCGGTGAAAGACTGGAAACAGGAAGTGATGGTACTAATTTTAGATACCACAATGCTGTGGAATGAGTATTGTATAGTACGAGTATGTGTGGAATATCGTGGACGTGCTGTACCGATGGGATGGCGAGTACTACGTCATAAAAGTAGCAGTATTTCCTTTGAAGTGTACCAGCCATTATTACGTCGAGTTTCACGCCTTATACCAACTGGTATAGAAGTTAGGTTTCTTGCTGATAGAGCTTTTGTTGATACCCGCCTCTTGCGCTATCTAAAAGTTGAATTAGGGTGGCATTACCGGATTCGAGGTAAAAATCACTTGTGGGTTTGGTGTGGAGGGAAGCCACCACGTCAACTTAAGCAATTTCATCTGGGTTTAGGAGAAGCGGTGTTACTCCAAGGGGTGAAGATCACTAAAACTGATCCCTATGGGTTGGTATCTGTTGCTGCTTCCCGTGATCCCATCAGTGGAGAACTTTGGTACATCATCAGCGATGAAACTCCCACTCTCCAAACATTTCACGAATACAGCCAAAGATTCGATATTGAAGAGAACTTTTTGGATGATAAATCTAATGGTTTTGAGTTAGAACGTTCTCAAATCCGCTCCTCTATTGCACTGTCTCGCTTATGTTTAGTTTTAGCAGTGGCAACACTCTACCTAACCTGCCAAGGGCAAGAAGTGGTTGCTTGTGGGCTTCGCCGCCGAGTGGATTGCCATTGGCAGCGTGGCAATAGCTATTTGAGGATTGGTTGGCAGTGGGTTAAGGGTTGCTTGCATCAGGGATGGGAATCATTCCATTCTTTGCAGCTTTTTGGTACTCCTGATCCAGAACCTGCTATTGCTTCTAAAAAACAGGCTCAAAGGCAGTACGAAAGAGAGTTTCGGGTCAAGTCATATTGCTATTCTACTTGAGTTTTGTCAGTCAACCAG
>JAKOMP010000149.1 GCA_022241785.1 Cyanocohniella sp. LLY
TTTATATAAAAATAATCAGTTTGTATTTACAGCTAACAATAAATACTCTTTAAATGTCAATATTTATAAGAGCTTTAGATAAAAAAAGATACGCTTTTAATATTTCTCTGGAGGCTATAACTAATAGTTTGGCATAACAGCTACTGAAGAACCTAAATTTTAATTGTTTTACATTATTATCACTACAAACAATGTATTTTCAACTTCCCTTCAGTGATATTTATGCAGGGGTAAATTTTGCAGTAGAGTCATGAAATTTTCTCACCCATTTTATTAAAGAGTATCTGGATCAATATTTAACTCTCGCAGTTTTGCGGCCAAACGTTCTGCCGTTTCTTCAGGCGTTGGTACTAATTTCCCGACTTGTGTGAAAAATCTCAATAGCCCCTGATGAACTCCCAGATATAAACCTAGTTGATGACTCCACAAATGTCCTTGTTCATTTGCTTGTAGAGGTTGATATTCTCCATCTACTAAATGAAATCCGGCAAATTCTAGGGTGTAGGGGTCAAACCAAAAATAATCATGGGTGCGGAAAGTCTCTTGATAAATTTGTTTCTTTAATTCTTTATCTGTATTTGCTGTGGAATCAGAAAGAATTTCCACGATTACATGAGGATATTTGCCGTCTTCTTCCCAAACTACCCAACTTTTGCGGGTTTTACGTTCCGTTCCCAACACTACAAAAAAGTCTGGTCCCCGAAAGTCTTGTGATTTGCGTTGGTGTGGACTGTAGTAGATAGTTAGGTTTCCCGCCGCATAGAAATCATTTCTGTCTCGCCACAGCCATTCCAGGCACTTGAAAAGTAGGATTATTTGCCTTAGATGTAGTTCAGTTTCCAAAGGAGGCTCATCACTATATAAATTACTAGGGGGAAATGTTACATCTTGGTCAATGCCTTCCGAGGGAGCTAATTCTTGAGCAATGGTCATAGAATAAATGCGGCATCAAGTAGTTATGGATTTATTTTAGCAGTTTTATGGTGTGCGATAGAGTTAAATTTTTTGGTTTAAATTTACAAGAAATATAGAATTTAATGTTTTATCGTTGTATTACAAAATGGATGAGTCAGTTGTGCATTATCTAGAGTCCCCAAGCCACCGTCTTCCTTTCTTGTTATGTGGTCTATTGAAATAGAGTTAGTATGTAAGTAACCACCACATATTTTACATTTTGGAACTCCATTCAATGCTTCTCTTATAAAAGCAGCAGATTTATTTTCGCGTGAAAATTCTTTATTATTGATATTACTACTAATATTTGGTTTGAGAGTTAAGTAATTGAAGGCAGCGTCAGCAATAATTTCCTTCATAACAAGGTTTTTCTCTGTTCCATCTAAAAGCTTATTAATAATTGTAATATAATAATCTCTGGTGTACTTAGCTCCATCAACTGCACTTCTTTTTTTCTGAACAATTTGTTGAATTAAGTATTCGTATTGCCAAATTATAGCTTCAAAATCAGAACGAATTTTTATAAACTTTTCAAAATAGTTATTTGCCTCAAAATGTAACATCAATGCAACTACGGCATAGAAAGACCCTGTCTTATGACGGCCTCCTGGAGTATAAAAATATATTATTGGATGTAAACCAAGAGAGGAAGCATGATTACTGTTAATTCTTCTGGCGATCTTTCTACAATTGTTTGAAAATTGTATAGTTTTTTCACCAGTTAAATCTTCCGTTAAATCCTTTTCATTACTTACATTATTAACTATATTTATAAATTCTAATATTAAGGTTAAACTTTGTGAAGAATAATTTTTACCTCCAATTGGTAAATCCAAAGTTTTAATAGGATTTTTGAAATTAGGTTTAAAAAGAATATTATTAATTTCTTGGGAAATTTCCTGTATTTTATCTTGATTATCTTCTGAAAAGCCTGACCAATACTTGTGTCCCTTTCCACTCCTAATAATTGCACGAGCCGCAACACCACTTGGTGTTTTTCTTGCCTTTAATAATCGCAATTCTGTATCATTTATGGGTGCTGCTTGTTGATTAATTTTAAAAAAGGATTCTTCTGCTTTAGATGAATCACCTTCAACCCATTGAACTTGAATAGCTAAAGTACCTAAGCTCTTAGCACGTGCAGCAATTTCTGGCTTGACTTTATCAGGATGCTTTATAGACCATTGATATTCTTTAAAAGAACCTATTTTTTTATCAATAATTTTTTTAGTCTCTTTTGATGCTTCAATTTGTTCTTCTGGAATATTGTAATCATAAAATTCTTGGGAAATAGTGCCATCACCATAATCATCATTTATCCAAGCTGCTAATGCACTAAGTCTATGCGAACCATCAATTACGAAAGTATAACTACTAGCACTTCTCCATAAAATAACTGCTGGAATTAAATCACCATCAAGAAAACTTTTTATTAAATCACATATTTTTTGAGCGTCCCATTCATTAGTTTCTCTTTGAAAATCAGGCTTACGCACTGCTGAAAAGAAAAACGAAGATCCTTCTAAGTCTCTAATAGACAAAGTTGTAATGTTTCTGCCTGTATGTTGGCCTTGCTGATCTTGTACTTCAAAAGCTTCTCTCGGAATCAGCGCATCTAGACTTACCTTTGTCATACAAGCTTCCTGTAAAAATGTATCATTGAAAAATTTAACTGAAAGTAGAATTTCAGTAATTTTACATAAATAACTATACTCATAAATTATACTAGTAATAAATTTAATTATCTTGCATAAAGATATAAATATTTAAAATATTTTTTTATTTTTTCGCTTTTGCGTCTTGACGTAAAATCTCACTAACTTCCCAAACACTTAGAATCTCAAAAATAGCCCAAAAGCTTTTGTATATCGGGCATCTTGCTCGCTAGTGACCGGATTAACATTACCCAAAGTTTCAATTTACAAAATCGAACTTTGCAAATGACCGTATAAAAACACCATATTTTCTGGGAATACGCACACTGCTGTGCAGCAATGACCCCAAATTATGATAAATGTCTGAAACTTCAAATTTCTCGCTTCCCAGCAGAAGCCGCAAAGCAGACAGGCAAGTTATAATTTTCTTGCGGAGCAACGTAACAAAAATTTATGAGTAACCCCCTTTTGCAAGCCTTTTTCGTCGGTAGAGCCGTAGCTGAAATAGTTAATGAGCGCGTAGAAATCGCCTTAACCGATGCTTTGAGTGATTTGGGCAAATTTGATGCCGAAGCTAGAGAACAAATGCGCCAATTCACAGAAGAAGTCCTAGAACGGGCAAATCGGGCAGCAGAAGCTGCCAATGCTGGTCAAAGTACCCCTGGTGCTGGGTACTCTAGTCCTGATTCGGTTGACATCCAAGCAACCATTGATGAGCTACGGGCAGAAATTGCCGTTTTAAGAAACGAATTGCAACGTTATCGCAGCAGTTCTCTATAAATTTGGTCATTAGTCATGATCAAATGACACTTGCTCGTCAATAGTTCAAACATCAGAGCGTCTTTTAATCCAGGTGATTTGGTTAAAAACCAACGGTACACATTAAAGATATGGAAACAGGTTATTCAGATAAGGCATACCGTTGGAATCGGGAAAACTACTCTAGTCGGCGGCGCTTTGTGGACATTTGGTCTTTTGTTTTGACCTTAATGTTCAAGCTTTGGCGTTTCAACAAATCTTGGAGTTATCCTGGCGGTGTCACAGAGGCTAAACAAGCTGCAAGACGCAAAGCCCAAGCAGTCTGGATTCGTAATACCCTACTGGACTTAGGGCCAACTTTCATTAAAATCGGGCAGTTATTTTCTACCCGTGCTGATATCTTCCCTGGTGAATATGTCGAAGAGTTGGCCAAGTTACAGGATAAAGTGCCAGCATTTAGTTATGAGCAAGTAGAAACAACAATTGAGAAAGAATTAGCCAAGAAAATTCCGGAATTATTCCAGAGTTTTGAACCTATTCCCTTAGCAGCCGCGAGTTTGGGCCAAGTACACAAAGCCGTACTCCATACCGGGGAATCAGTTGTGATCAAAGTCCAGCGTCCTGGACTGAAGCAGCTATTTGAAATTGATTTACAAATTCTCAAAGGAATTGCCCGTTATTTCCAAAACCATCCCAAATGGGGACGGGGAAGGGATTGGATGGGCATTTACGAAGAATGTTGTCGGATTCTGTGGGAAGAAATTGATTATCTCAATGAAGGTCGTAACGCTGATACTTTCCGCCGGAACTTTCGCGGCTACGAGTGGGTAAAAGTCCCCAGAGTTTATTGGCGCTACGCTTCACCCAGAGTACTGACTTTAGAATATGTGCCAGGCATTAAAATTAGCCAATATGAAGCTTTAGAAGCAGCCGGCTTAGATCGTAAGGTATTAGCCCGTCAAGGCGCTCAAGCTTACTTATTGCAGTTATTGAATGATGGCTTTTTTCACGCCGATCCCCATCCAGGTAATATTGCGGTGAGTCCCAATGGTGATTTAATTTTCTACGACTTCGGCATGATGGGGCGCATTAAGTCCAATGTACGTGAAGGACTGATGGAAACACTGTTTGGGATTGCCCAAAAAGATGGCGATCGCGTAGTCCAATCTCTGATAGATTTAGGAGCGATCGCACCCACAGATGATATGGGGCCAGTAAGGCGTTCAGTCCAGTTTATGCTGGACAATTTCATGGATAAGCCCTTTGAAAATCAATCTGTGGCCGCCATCAGTGACGACCTTTACGAAATAGCTTATAATCAGCCATTTAGATTTCCGGCAACCTTCACTTTTGTGATGCGCGCCTTTTCCACTCTTGAGGGAGTAGGTAAGGGCTTAGATCCAGAATTTAACTTTATGGAAGTTGCCCAACCATATGCAATGCAACTAATAACAAATATGAACGGTTCTGATAATAATAGCTTTATCAATGAATTAAGCCGCCAAGCAGTTCAAGTCAGTACAACCGCATTCGGATTACCCCGAAGATTAGAAGACACATTAGAAAAACTGGAACGCGGTGATATGCGTGTGCGTGTCCGTTCTATAGAAACAGAGCGTTTACTACGCCGACAAAGCAATATCCAGATAGGCACAAGCTACGCCTTGATAATCAGTGGATTTACCCTTTCAGCTACAATTTTATTCGTTAATCATTATGTATGGCCAGCCCTGCTAACTGGTTTTGTTGCCGCAGCAATGTCAGTATTACTCATTCGTTTGCTTTCACGCCTCGACCGTTATGACAGAATGTCTTAATTATTTTCCTAAAAAATTATGAAACTTAACTTCACGGGTTCTAGTGATCCGGGACTTGTTCGCTCTAGTAACCAGGATGCTTACTATATTGATCCCGAAGGGCGATTTTTCATCGTTGCTGATGGCATGGGTGGTCATGCGGGAGGAGAAGAGGCGAGTCGGATTGCTACAAGGGAAATTCAAGAATTTTTGGTAGCTAACTGGAATGCTGCTGAACCTACAGCGAAATTGCTAGAAAATTCCTTGTGGCAAGCCAATAAAGCAATTTTACAGGATCAACAACAGCATCCTGAACGCGCTGACATGGGGACTACAATTGTCGTAGTGATTTTTCGCTTACCAGATTCGCCTTGGTGCGCTCATGTGGGCGACTCCAGGTTATACCGCTGGCGAGATGCAAAATTAGCGCAAATCACAGAAGACCATACTTGGGTAGCAAGAGCTATTAAGACAGGTGAAGTTACTGCTGAGGAAGCACGCTCTCACCCCTACCGCCATGTGTTATCCCGTTGTTTGGGTAGGGAAGATTTGCATCAAGTCGATGTCCAACCCCTAGATGCCAAAGTGGGCGATCGCCTGCTTTTATGCAGTGATGGTCTGACTGAAGAACTTGATAATCATAACATTGCTAATTGCCTGCACAACTACCCCATACTGGAAAAAACCTCTTTCGCTCTCATTGAAGCTGCCAAAGAGCAAGGTGGCCACGATAACATCACAATCGTGATGGTCTCCCTTGAGGAAAATACTCCAGAATAGTCAATCAATTTGTAAATTTCCAATTAGCGTTAAACAAGTATTTTGGATTTGCTCGATCCAAAGTTATCTAGTGCTGCTTAATTTGAGATTTTTTGTACTCAAGGCTATTTATTGCCCCTGATTGTCCCTTTTTTTGACCTTGGCGACTCCATAAAGCCCCTGCAAGCTAACCCAACCGATCAGGCCAAATTTGTCCCGCGTGCTGCTTTTGCTCCCCTAAATACCTTATTTTTTGATTTTTCTGGACTTAAATATTTTTTTCGGTACATATACTCAGTAATTTGTTCAGTCTGAGCATTTTTCCTCTTTACAACTTGATACAACTACTTTTAACCGCCAATTTTACCCATTGGCGGTTAAGTTTACATAATTCGGTAAATTGACTTCTTGCACATAATGGTATATGGCGAATATAATTCACGCTTAATACCTTTTATTTTTTCACCCCTGGATTCTGTATCTCCTGACACGAGAAGTGAAATTGAGGGGGAAAAGTCAAAAAAGGTGCTATTAACTGAAAAGCTTGTATAGCAAGAGCTTCCTTCTTCCACAAAGTTAGAGAAGTCTTAAGTTATACATCTATTGATTGACATGCAGGATATCAAAACAGAAAATTTACCCTCAAAGGATGTGGGCAATTCGTCAAACAATTGTTATCTTTCTTAATACAGAGGTACAAATGTATGTATGAAGATTATTAGCCCATTTATTACACTTTTAGGACTTCTGTAACCGTTGTCACTTTTACTCGTTGTTTTCTCTGGAGTTTATTATGAGTCAACCCATCGAACTATCTTTGGAACAGCAATTTAGTATCCGCTCTTTTGCAACTCAAGTCCAGCACATGAGTCCCGACCAAGCCAAAGACTTTTTGGTCAAGCTTTATGAGCAAATGATGGTGCGCGAAGCTACTTATCAGGAGTTACTCAAGCACCAGTGGGGCTTAGATTCCGGTTCCACTATGGCATAGATTAGGTTATGTGTCGCAGTGGGCGACCTCCTTCTCTTGCTCAGTTCCAGGGAGGAAAAGAGCTGGGGATGCTGGGGCGTCAACTTCAGTTAAAAAATATAGTACAAATAATTCAGAACTCAAATACTGATTCAGCAAACTTTCAGGCTGCATATATTTTTCCAATTTACCGTAGCTTGCGGTTTAAATTAGTCAACTAATCTCCAGCCAAACTTAATTTGCTTTTGGCTACATTAGGTGCTGCATCTATGTAAAATCATTTACTTGCTGTAATGCACACCAAGGAAAATTTGCTTAGATTCACGGAAATACAGTTTTGTTTCTGTCATTGATGCTCATTATATTTTCTATAAATAAAGCTTACAACCAGATATATATATTTCTTAACAAAGTTTTACATTCGCTAAAAAGCACTATTTTATGATATGGAGCTATAAAATAAGACTTAGGCATTCGCTACGAAAATCAAAGCTTTGAGATTGCTTCCCTACGGTCGCAATGACGGAAATAGGTGGTTGGTTAGGTGAGTCCTGTAAAAATATAACATCCAGGCTGGCATTAGGTGGAAACATGGAAAGCAGAATTAGTCGCCATTGCTGCTAACTTAGCCATGATTTGGGGTTTAATTTTTTCGTACTCGCTTTTGAGTAAACGTTTACTGAGTTGGGGATCGGCAGACGACACAAAAGTTTTGCTCATAGCTACCCATTGTTGCAATCGTTGAGGTTGAGCTGGGTCAATACTAGATGTGAGAATATGAGAACAGCGATCTGGGGCTTCCTTAGCAAATAACAACAAACGATAGGAAGTCTTCTGTGCCAGTAAACAGGCCATTTCTTGCCCCAGACTAGTTTTCATATCTAGGTAGTAAGGTAAACACTTAGGCTCATGTTTGCGGTTATAGATGACAGTAATCCATAACAACATGGGGTGAGGAGTCGCAATAAATAGAAATTGATTATAAATATTACAAACTAAACGGCTGATAATTTCTCGCTGCGGGAGCATGATCCATAAGGCTGGTAATATTTCCCCATTAAACTCAATGGGTTGAGGGAACACAATGTTGGCAATTGGTTTATTTTGGGGCCAACAAGCAGAGCGAGCAATTTCATCATTGGATAGATATATCTGCACATCGCCTTTGGTTGACGGTGGTGACTCAGACCTAATGGTAATGGCATTAGTAGGGATATGAATTTCATGAGTGTTCGTACCCTTTTTGTAACGCACTTCTAAAGATTCCAGAACCTGGAGGATATCACCAATACTTTGAGGGCGATCGCTTGGGGCTTTAGCTAGACAACTCATGATTAAATTTTGGACTTCCTGAGGAATTGGCAATCCAGGGGCCACCTCAGCAAAAGTACGTGGTGGTTGACTGTGATGGGTTTTATACCATGCTCCAAAAGAATGAGTTGGTGTAACTAAAGGCATTTCGCCTGTCAGCATCTCAAACATCATCACGCCCAAACTATAAATATCGGCGCGATTGTCTAATTCCTTCCCTTCCATCTGTTCGGGAGAAGAATAAGCCAGGGTTCCTAAATAGTATTTTGTTTGGTCGCCATTGGACTGTAGTAACTTAGCAATACCAAAATCTAGAACCTTGACCAATTCCCCAAAACTAGGGTCTTGAATCACCAACATGTTGCTGGGCTTAATATCACGATGAATAATTGGGTAAATCGCACCATCCACAGGGATACCGTCATGAGCGCACTTTAACCCCAAACTAATTTGCCGTGCCATACTCAAAAATCTGGGTAAAGAGAGATTCTTTTGGCGGATAATTTGGTTAAGGCTATCTCCTTGCAAGTATTCCATGACATAGAACGGCGTGTTATTTTCGTCTACACCGTAGTCCATGACTCGGACAATGTGAATACTTTTTTGCCCTAGTAAAGCACAAGTTTTGGCTTCGCGCTCAAAGCGGTCTTGCAACCGCATCTTTTTATTTTGCATGGACAGAGACAGAAACTTCACAGCTACAGGTACGCCGCCCAACAAAATATCCTTGGCACGATAAACACGGCCCATAGCTCCAGTACCAATTAACTCTTGAAGCTGATAGCGTTGGCCAAGTAAGCGACCAATGTTGGGGTCTGACATAAAAAATTCGACTCCAATGTTCAATAATGGTCAGTGATGCCTTTTCAATAGGCAGATGGTCAGTGTTTGTCTGCAAAAGTGCCTGCAAACAGACGGAACTAGTAGATGCACCTTCATTTTTGGTTCCATCCTGCACTTTGAAGCTGGTATATTTTTAGTCTGCCCAAATTTGACTAACTAGATATCTCGAAAACTCAGATTGGTGACTAACCCCAAGCAGAAATCATATCCCACAGATGCAACGATTCTGTTCAAGCCACCAACTACACCCTTATTAGTTCAGCACGAACACGCCCACTTCAACCTAGTTCCAAACTACCAATTCCAGTCACACCTAATTCTAGCCTGCCAATTGCAGCCCCAGGAGACGGTTCAACTGGAAATAAAACTTGTGAAACCACTAATGCACCTGCCACAAATGAACAGGGAGTGAATGGTACTAATCGCTGTACGAATTGCACCTACTCTAATGGAGGTTTTAGCGTCAATTGTGTTTTCTTCGCACCTACAAATCCCGGTTCACCTTAGTCATGTATAACGCAAGCGATTGCCTCCTGTGGGTGCTTTGCACTATCGCCGGAGGCACTGAGCTGAGCGATCGCATAACCACCTGATTGCTAAACCAAAAACCCAGCCGGGATGACTGGGTGTGTGTCGGGGTAATATTCCCCCAAGGTTATTTATAGAAGTTAGTTATAAGTTGCTTGTCTAACAATGACTACAACGCCTGGATTACAAATTCCAGAAAACTCTTGAATTGCCCTTGACACAATCAACAACAGCGATCGCGGGTTGAGGATGCGATCGCCACTATTCTTAGAGGAACATGACAAAAAAGCTACTCATGAGTGCTATGAGCAGGATTGAAAGTAAGATGTATAGTTGAAGTTGAAGCTGCAATTCAACTATCTCTTTCTACGTTTTCTAGTTTGAAGTTTTGCAAGTGTTCCTCTCAATACAATTAAAACAAAAATTCCAGGAATAATTAAATATAGGATTAGAGCCAAGGATTTTGAAAAGATAGCAGTACTCAGAAGCAATAAAAAAGATCCCCCAAACAATACCCAGCCTGAAATCAGCACCCACCAAGGCATTGTTCCAGAAGACATATTTCTCATTGCTCGACCTCTCAGGTAAATCTCACCCATCGGGTCATACCCTGAAGGAATCCTCTGCTGATAAGTTAATTCTCGCTCGGTGGGTATCTCAACTCTGATTTTATCTCTCGTGAAATTGSTGTCCTGTCCARAAAAATTTTCAGGTTCGTCGTTATTACTCATGGTTTGTAGCAGATAATTTTAACTGCACCATCAAAATATAACTAACTATACAACTGCTAATTGGGCGATTTCGGATTCTGATATTCAACTCAGTACTTAACGCTGGGGTTTTTTTCTGTGGAGTGGGATAGCGGCTGCACTCAACTAACTATTTTTCACTCATGAGATAGTAGCCTAGATATAGATATGGTTACTTTAAGCTTGAGTGACTAGTGTTATGTACATTGAATCATTATCGATAGCAACCCTGGAGCAAGCAATTCACCTAAGAGAGGAAGTTTTCCCAGGCGTGAGTAATAGTAGTGATAGTCCATCGCTGGCGGCAAGTTTATATCGAGATAAATATGCTCAATGGTTTTCAAACAGTGGAATTACCC
>JAKOMP010000150.1 GCA_022241785.1 Cyanocohniella sp. LLY
CAACACCAAAGTTTACAGCTAACTTTCTAACTGAAATATTTCCTGAATGATAAGCATTGACTACTTTTTCTCTGAGATCGACGGAATATGGTTTCATAATAATAGTTTATCTATTTTACATTATTGTACTTCACGTTACTGGAAAGTGCTGTATAGCAATTATATTTATGGGTTCTGAGTCGCTTCTTGCCAAGCTTTTAACATAGCTTCTACAACTTCTGGGGATGGAGGACGTAATAAATCATACTTGGCTTGTGGGTCAACACCAAATTCTGGGGTAAACTTTTCACCTAAAGCCACTCCAGGGATTCCCGGACGTAAGCCTAAATCAGTAGCAATTTGCTGTACAGCAGGCGATCGCCAATAAGTGATAAATTTACTGGCAGCTGCATTCTCATCTGCACTTACCCAAGGTGCATTAGGCACAATTGCCCGCATATTTGATATGACTGTGGCTGAAGGATAAACTGCTTCATAACGTAGCTGTGCTGGTAATTGAGAATTGACAGCAATCACACTCGATTCATACACTGAAACTATTACAGACCCAAATTGACCGTTTTTAGCAATTGCTTCAGCCAGAGAATTGGTAGACACACCGTAACGGGGAATCTGGCTGTATATTTTTTGCATTTGTGGCTGTAATTCTTGTACATCAGCTAGCGTTAAATCTTCAGGAGATTTACCCGATACACGGGCATATTGCGCGACTAAAGTTTGCCATCCCGAATTGGAAAGAGTTGGTGCAGTTTGCACATAGTTAATGCTTAAAATGTCCCCACCTTTACGTAGTTTTTCAGCTACATCGCTTTGGGCCATGAATACCATTGGTGTATGCGCTATCAGTGGTGATTCGGTAATTCTCGGAATATAACTTTGTCCAGGAAATAGTTGGTTGATATGGTAAATCATCTGACTGTGATAGATATCGCCATCCAGTGAAATAATTGTGGGAAAATCAACTGCGTCAGCCTGCAATGTTCCATTTTGTAGCTGAGTCGCTAAAAAAACTAACTGGTTAACAACATCACCACTACCTCTAGCGTTACATCTCACTTGCACAGCCCTACCATTGTCCAGTCGTGGTTGTGTAGCATGAAAATTTTGTGCGGCTTGTTGACAAAAGTCTACCAAAGCACTACCCACCAAAACTTTCACTGGCAATTGATTCAAGTTACCTTCTAAATTGAATTTACCCTTGCACCCCACTAGCGCCAAAAGACAAAAGGCTGTTGTTAAGCACTTGATGAACAAAGGCTTTTGAATAATCATCACATTACTGCTCCACAAGCCTGTATAATAATTTCGGTATTGATAGTTCACTGACAAATTAAAATTTTGTTAAAAACGACGAAATGCCGATAGGAGAATCGGTGATTTATGTCATGATGGCAAAGTAGAATACATATGCCTTTCTAAATTACAGGGAATCTCGCATGACTCTCCGTCTTGGTGATACAGTACCCAACTTTACGCAAGCCTCAACACATGGCGACATAGATTTTTACGAATGGGCAGGTGACAGCTGGGTAGTGCTGTTTTCTCACCCTGCTGATTTCACGCCTGTTTGCACCACCGAATTAGGCACAGTGGCTAAACTCAAGCCAGAATTTGACAAGCGTAATGTCAAAGCGATCGCACTTAGCGTTGATGATGTTGAATCCCACAAAGGATGGGTAGGAGACATCGAAGAAACTCAAAGCACCACTCTCAACTATCCAATTTTGGCAGATGGCGATCGTAAAGTGTCTGACCTTTACGATATGATTCACCCCAACGCTGCGGCTAGTGTGACAGTCCGTTCTGTTTTCGTAATTGATCCCAGCAAAAAACTACGTTTAAGTTTCACCTACCCTCCCAGCACTGGACGTAACTTTGATGAACTATTGCGGGTAATTGATTCACTGCAATTAACCGATAATTACAGCGTAGCCACACCAGCAGACTGGAAAGATGGGGAAGATTGTGTAATTGTCCCCTCACTCAAAGATCCAGAAGTACTCAAAGAAAAATTCCCCAAAGGCTACCAGGAAATCAAACCCTATTTGCGGATGACTCCTCAGCCTAACAAATAAATCTGCAAAATGATTTTTTGTTGAAAACGCAAAGGCGCGAAGTTATATCTTGGCGTCCTTGCGTTTTTGCGTGAAAATAAACATAAAGCTTAGTTGGGACAGCATGATGTTTTCTTCGCCTTTAGTGCTGCAATTTCCACCTTCAATTCAAATGACAGACGAACAATTTTTTGAGTTCTGTCAGTTTAACCGTGACTTACGCATTGAACGGAATAAGTTGGGAGAAATATCAATTATGCCACCGACAGGTACAGAAACAGGCAACAGGAACTTTAACGTTGCTGTACAGTTAGGAGTTTGGGCAGAACAAGACGGTACGGGTATTTGTTTTGACTCCAGCACAGGATTTAAACTATCAACAGGCGCGGAACGTTCTCCCGATGCTTCCTGGATGAAACTAGAACGCTGGAATAGTCTTTCCACAGAACAAAAACAAAAATTTGCTCCAATATGTCCAGACTTTATTATTGAACTGAAATCGCCAAGCGATCGCCTCCAACTTTTGCAAGAAAAAATGGAGGAATATATGCAAGAACCAGAATTAAAATTAGGCTGGTTAATTGATAGACAAAATCGTCAAGTTTATATTTATCGTCCTGGACAAGCAAGAGAATGTCTAGATAATCCTGATACTGTGAGTGGTGAATCTGTTTTATCTGGGTTTATCTTGAATATGCATAAAGTTTGGTAGTTATTGTCTTTTTTAAACCCGCCGGATAGGACACAAAGAATTGTAGAATGTGTTAGCGTAGCGTCACCCATGCTTTTTAAGTCTTAAGATGAACGTGAATCCGACAAGATGAGGTTAATTAATCGTTACTAGCAGACAATATTGTATAAGCTTCGTTAAATAAACGCATTTTTTCATGCGCTTTTTTTTGCATCTGTGGCTGATTAACAAATAAATCTGGATGCCATTTTTTCACTAAAGTTCGATAAGTTTGTTTGACTTCAGCAACAGAAGTATGAGGTTGTAATCCTAAAATACCGTAGGCGCGAGCAATTTTATCTTTTTCTACCTGAGTTTGCGGTGGGTTTGGGGCTTGGCTGTGATTGGTATTTTGTTGCTGCTTGTGATTCTGAGAACCAGGCGATCGCATTTCTGCTTTCATACGCGCTATTTCTTCATCAAGTTCCCAATTACGAAATTTTGCTTCTACTTCTTGTGGTTTAGGAGAAGTTTTAGGAGGTGGGGGAGGGGAAGAAACTTGCTGACGTGGAGACTCTACCCGGGTACTGGTAGTTTGCTGTGCTGGCTTTTTAGCAGTATTTTTAGCCAAATAATTTACAACTTTCTCTCTTGGAGGTGCATAAACTCGGTGAATATTTTTATTTTTTGGTATTTCTTGATAAGCTGGATATTTTAAAGATATTTTGGCTTTCTCTAACTCTGTTAGTAACTGATTAAAGCCATTTTGTAAGGTCTCTAACTCTGCATATTTCTTAGTCATTTCTAAAGTTATATTACTAACTTCAAAGCGAATAACTTTTTCTGATTTCTGCTCATATGCAGCCAAAATTGCTAAACCTCGATTACTAAAGTCAGAAAAATAATCCTCAATAGCTGCTATACAAACTTTGGCAACTTGTTGATGATAAGATTCGTTGGCTACTTTGTCATCTTCTTGCTGAATATTCTTGTTTAATAAATAAGAAATACTACCAACTACAGCAGCACCTACAGGGCCACCCAACAACCAACCAATCCCACCACCAACTGCTACTGCACCAGGTTCACTCACATTATCGATATTACCGGGTTTTGCTGGCAAAATGATTTGTGGTTCATTGGGTAAGGGAAGGGATAAATCTTCTGGACGTTCTTCTTTAAAGAAGTCATAAGCTTGATAAAGCCATCTCATCACCTCAAGTTGTAACTCTGTTAAGTCTTTTTTAAGAGTAGTTGTTTGCCAATTTTTAAAATTATTTTCTGCTAAAGCCACAGCCGCATCAGCTTGATATTTAGTAAGTAATTTAGGTAAATCTAGCCAATTATGTAAATTTTGCAAACTATTATTAAAACCTTGGCTAATTAAATTGGCGGCTTTCTGTTTAATAGCAAATTTAGCAGTTTGCTGCTCATCAAAAGCGTTAATTTCATGAACAAGAGGATCAATTTTAGCTTTTAAAGATATTTGAATTTGAGAAGCGATCGCCTGCACTCTGGGCAATCTTACATCACCACGATTTTGTTGTAAAATACCCACAATATTTTGCAAAGCTGCTTCAAAAGCCACTAACCCGCTACTACTAGCCGCAGCTACATCACCTTTTAATCTCGCCCTCAAAGCAGGTAAAGCATCCACCCGATACAAATTACTAAAACCTGGGGGTAAATCTGCTCGAAAACTTTCTGCGACAAATAGTAGGCGATTTTTTACTTGTTTTTGTTCTTCTGGTTCCAATAAATTTAAAAAATTAGCAACAAATATAACTGTTTTAATACCCCTATCTAATAGCCAATCCCGCAAATTTTCTCGTTCACCCAAAGTCATTAACTTGCGTGCATCTAATAACTGAACTACTAAATCTACACTTAATAGTTGTTCTTTAACTAAATTATCTTGTTCCTCTCTGTCATTGGTTACAGGTAAATCCAGAAACTCTACACCTGTTGCTAAAAAAGGATGAGGACAAAAAACTTCCACAGATACAACATCTTTTCGCATCTGTCTATTACCATCAAGAATGGCAAATTGCTGTAATACTTCTGTCCCACTGCGGTGAATTTCTGTGCCATCTACCAACATAATCCGAGTCTGCACCTCAGAACCATACTTCACAGTAATAGCCGCGCCTGTAGTGGGGATTAAATCAATTGGTAATGTCCGAGTCCCCAACATGGCATTTAATAAAGTAGACTTACCATGATTAAATGGGCCAAAAACAGCAATTCGTAAATTAGGATGAGCCAGATAATTGCACACAGCAACCATATCTTGATGCAGTTGTGATTGGCTATTTAAATTTAATAATGCAGATGCAGATTTGAGAGACTTGGCTAAATTACTGTAAGATTCATTCTGTGGTGGCATATTTTACAGTTTCCCGGCTCAGTTGAAAATGCAGATAATAACGTGTTCGTAGTCAGCGATTTATCGCTCTCTGATAAAGTTTGAAAGGGCTAGAGTCACTGACTCGAACTTTTAATTATAAGTAAGACGATGTAAATAATTAAAGGTTTGTAGTGAGGACTTTAGTCCTCAAATAAGGGCTGAAGCCCTTACTACGAAATGTCATACTTTTTTACTTGGAAGTCCCTAACGTTAATTTACCCCCATCCTAGAGACGATAAAATTAACTATAGTAAGCCAACAAACTACTATAAGCCGCCTCGATTTTTTGAATTTGAGCTATCACATCTTCCTGTAATTTTTTTAATCTTAGCAACTCACCTTCACGATTAATTTCGCGTGTTTATTTTTGCTTCACCAAATTATCTAACTCAGACTTGCGAGAGGCGATATCATCATTAATGCGCTGACTCACTTCTTTTTCATAAGCATCAAAACCAGCCCCAGCTAAAGCCACACCTGCCAAATTTCCCCTAGACAGAGATAATAATCCCATAGCCCATTTTGCCCATCCTGGGGATTGATCTTCCTCTGGGGTAGATGTAGGATTAACTTTAACTTGCTGTCCCGTAAGTTTAGCTGTGATTTGGTCTGTTACCTGACTGTAAGAAGCGCCATATTGGGAAGCACTGCGAGAAAGTACTTGAAAAGCATCATTGATATCTTTTTCGGCTGTTAAAGTCCACGCAGCAGCTTTATCAGCAATATATTGTTCAAAAGCCTTTTGTAACGCCTGATTAAATGCTTCCCGTTTACCACTACTGAGGAAATCTAAAACATTTAACTCAGGTTGATAACGTAAAAAATCTGTTTCAAACGTATTACCTAAATTTAATACATAGCCCCGAAAAGATTCAGAAATTTTTCGCGCTTGAGTATCTCTGGTATTGATAATTTCCTTTTGAAATTGCTCCCCAATACCTGTGAGTTTATTAAATTCTGGTTCAACGGAATCAATGCGTTTTTTCAGTTCATCGATATCTTGATCAAGTAAGGGTAAGCGTCTAGCGATGGCCTCTTGGGTATGCTTACAGGCTTGTCTAGCCAGAGTTCTCACTTGACGGAGTTCTGCGATCGCCCGTTCTCTGGTAAGAAAAGTATTGAGAGAACCCATAAACTCCGGAAAGCCAGTTCCTGTCAAATCCGCTTGGGGATTTTTCAACCTGCGTCGCAACGCTTGAATGGAAGAAAGTTCAAAAACGCGTTCTTCGTAAATATCCTGACTATCTAAAGAACAATATTCTGCTAAATTGGCCTTAAATACTTGCCGTAATCTATTTTCTGATGCTTGTAACTCTTCTACATCATCAGGATCAATTAAAGATTCTCGCACCTGATCCCAAGCATTGACTAAGAAGAAAACCGACAAACCTCTACCTTTGATGTAATTTTCTAGATAGCGACGTTCACCCAAAGTGCAAGGTTGGGAAGCTCGCATCACAAATAAAATCGCATGACAATTATTGACATAACCCAAAGATAATTCGTTGCGTGATTCTGTATCATTTAATCCTGGACTATCAACAATTTCAATTCCCTTCTCTAATAGGGGTAAAGGATACTCAACAACTGCATAATCAACATCAGGAAAAGCTGATTTTTTCTCCTGTTCTAATATTTTGGCTTCGGTTGGGTCAATGGTATATTTATATTTAAAACTTTGAAAATCTAGCTTTTGGGGATTTTTACCATCATTGAAGTGAATAGTAACCGTTTTTTCTGGCCCATAGCATAAAATTGTTAATACCGCCGTACAAGGATTTACATCACTGGGCAGCAAATTTTCTCCAATTAAGGCATTCAAAAACGTACTTTTACCCCGTTTCATATCGCCTAAAATTAACAGGCGAAATACACCTTTTTGGAGATTTTTACTAGCTATTGTAATATCTTCTATATCTCGTTCTAAACTGAGCTTTCCTGACGAAGATTCACCTGCCAATTCAGCCTCACCGATAGTATCTGCAATCCTGCTAAGACATACCGAAATTTCCGAGCGGACTTGAGCAACCCGTTCTAAGTCGTTAATAAATTTGTCAGTTCCGACTTGATAAGTCATGAAAATTTCCCCCTGATTAACGATGATTTTGTTTTGATTCAAAAAAGAGCTTGTAAGATATCCACGCCAACGCAGCAATTATCATAATCCCTGCTACTGCTGAGGCTATTCTCACAGCTACCAATGCAGTGACACCAAAAGCAAATAATTTTCCACCCAGAATCAGTTTTTTTACCCACTGTTTCTGGAAATTATGCGGTTGATGTTTCACAGTTTTCTGAAAAGGCGCATTGGGTGTATGGATGTCAGACTCCATCTCTCGAAGTCGTAATTCCACTTTTCGTTCTCGCAGTATGCGTTCCCGCTTTTCCAGTTCTTTATGGTGATCATCTTGAGATGTCATCGGTTTGTACTCCACCTAAGACAATGAAATAATAACAGGTTGGATTAAAGAAATTACTAGTATATTAACTTACATAAATTTTTGACAACCTCAGTAAAAATTCTCCATAGGCATATTTTTCTACTCAATTTTTCGGGATATAAAAAAGCTGTAAGTTAGATCCCAAAATTTACAGTTGTTTTCCAGAAATCTGATCATAAATATTGATATTTATTTTTCTGGAGTTACCCTCTAACCCCTAGCCTCAGCGCCTCTATTGTTCAAACAACGTAGTAGGATTATTCAAGTAGAAGGGTTTACCTTGCGCGTTTAGTAGCCATCACTCGCTACTAAACGCCCTAAAATTAGAGCAAAAGAAGATTCCTCAAACAAGCAAGCACACTCCATGCGTATTTCTCTTAACTGGCTGCGGGAACTAGTAGAAATCAAACTTAGCCCGGAAGAATTAGCCGAAACCCTGACAATGGCTGGGTTTGAAGTAGAAGATATTGAAGATCGCCGCACTTGGGCCAATGGTGTTGTTGTGGGGAAAGTGCTGGAGCGTCAACCCCACCCCAATGCTGATAAATTAAGTGTGTGCCAAGTAGATATCGGTGCATCTGAGACTTTAAATATTGTCTGTGGTGCTGCCAATGTCCGAGCAGATATATATGTACCAGTGGCAACTACAGGTACTTATTTACCGAATATCGATTTAAAAATTAAACCTGCAAAGCTCCGTGGTGTGCCATCCCAAGGCATGATTTGTTCGTTAAAAGAACTCGGCTTACCCACTGATATAGATGGAATCCATATTTTTTCCCAGGAAAATTTACCCTTGGGTACTGATGTGCGTCCGTTGTTGGGTTTAGATGATGTAATTTTGGACGTTGCTACTACCGCTAACCGGGCTGATGCCTTGAGTATGGTGGGGATAGCCAGGGAAGTCACAGCTTTGACTGGTGGTAAGTTAAGTATTCCTGAATCAAGTGAAGTATCGGTTCCCCAAGGTACAGGTAATTTAGCTTTAAAAATTGCAGAAAAAGTAGCTTGCCCTGCCTACATTGGTACAGTTGTTGAACAAATCAAAATTGCCCCATCTCCTGAATGGTTACAACAACGCTTACGGGCTGCTGGTGTACGACCAATTAATAATGTAGTCGATATTACCAACTATGTTTTGTTGGAATGGGGGCAACCATTACATGCCTTTGACAAAGACCGTTTACAATCGGTTGCGGGTAGTGAAAATTTAACAATTGGTGTGCGTTTTGCTACGTCTGGGGAATCCTTCAAAACTCTGGATGGGCAAACTCGCAACCTGTCAACCCAAAATTTGTTAATCACTGCTAATGACAAACCTGTAGCCCTAGCGGGAGTCATGGGTGGAGAAGAAACAGAAGTCCATGAGGGTACTCAAAGCTTAGTTTTAGAAGCAGCATTATTTGATTCTGTTGCCATTCGTCGTTCCTCCCGTGGTGTGGGGTTAAGAAGCGAGTCTTCTGGAAGATACGAACGGGGGGTAAATCGGGCTGAATTGGAAGTAGCCTGTAACCGTGCTTTATCATTGATTAGCGAACTAGCTGATGGCGTCATTGTCCAACAGCAAATTGCCGATACCCGCCCAGATCCATCTACTTGGAGTCGTTCTATTGCTCTGCGTTTAGACCGAGTAAATCAGGTGTTGGGGCCAGTAGATTTAGAAGAAGATACAGGCGAAATCACCGAAGCAGATGTAGAACGCATCTTAACAGCATTAGGATGTCGAGTCATTTCCGCCGGAGACAAAACTTGGACGGTGACAGCACCACCTTATCGTTACCGCGACTTAGAACGGGAAATTGACTTGATTGAAGAAATCGCCCGTCTTTATGGCTATGACCGTTTTTGCGATACTTTACCAGACAAGTCGGAAGCTGGCTATTTATCCATAGACCAAGAATTGATCCGCAAATTGCGCGCTTGTCTGCGGGCGGAAGGGTTAACAGAAGTCATCCACTATTCCTTAGTCAAGCCAGGGGATGACAGACAGATAGTGTTGAGTAACCCGTTATTTGTAGAATATTCGGCTCTGCGAACTGATTTGATATCTGGGTTGATTGATGCTTTTCAATATAACTTAGAGCAAGGTAACGGCTCACTGAATGGTTTTGACCAGGGGCAAATTTTCTGGCAAGAGGAAGACGGCTTACAAGAAACAGCCGCCATCGCCGGGATCATGGGAGGCGATCGCACCGTTGGTAAATGGTCAAAAGGCAGCAAAGAACAGCCCATGACTTGGTTTGACGCTAAAGGGATTTTAGAAAGCGTATTCCAGCAATTTAATTTGCCAGTGGAATATCAACCCGATCGCCGTGACGAACGTTTACATCCAGGACGCACAGCTTCTCTGTGGGTGAGAGGAAACAGACTCGGTATCTTTGGACAAGTTCATCCTCAACTACGTCAAGACAAGGGTTTGCCAGATGCAGTTTACGTATTTCAGCTAGATTTAGACGTGCTTTTAGATGCACTTGATCAAGATGATATGCTTGTGCCTACATTTCATCCTTATTCCACCTACCCAGCAAGCGATCGCGACATTGCCTTTTTCGCACCTGTGAATATCTCGGTCGCTGACATCGAAAAATCCATCAACAAAGCTGGTAAAGGTTTGCTGGAATCAGTGGAATTATTTGATGAATATCGCGGTGAAAACGTCCCCCAAGGACAACGCAGTTTAGCGTTTCGCTTAATTTATCGGTCAAGCGATCGCACTCTTACCGAAGCGGAAGTGGAACCTGTTCACAATAAAGTCCGCGAAGCCTTAGTAGAAAAATTCGGCGTTAACCTGAGAAGTTAATTAACAAAAATTTGGGGTTTTGGATTGAATCTAAAATCCCAAATCTCAAACTCTAAGTGCAAAGTTTTGTGGTTAATTTAAACGGTTCTTCGGTTACTTTTATGGAGAATTAATAGTAAAATGCCAGTTTAATAAACTGCGTAATCGAAAATTACTAAAGTTACGAAAGCCATATCCAAGCCTTTTAATTAACTTAAGTTTATTATTAATTCCTTCTACAGTACCACTCGTAGTTCTGCCGTCAAAATAGCCGACTATTTCGCCGAACCATCTAACGATGGTACCGATACTCTTCG
>JAKOMP010000151.1 GCA_022241785.1 Cyanocohniella sp. LLY
CTTTCATATCGGGGAGATTCAAGATTTGCTCTACAGGAAACTTCATCGTAAATACCTGAAAACTAACAATTTTATAATATAAATTATAATTTTGGTATTTTTACATAATGCTTAATATCTCTTAAATACTTGCCAAATCTAAATCGTAGGCATTATTGTCTTTAAATCATAGCCCTTATAATTCAGTTAATTTTCATAATCACCATAAAAGTAACCGAAGAACCTTTTTTTATTAGCAATAACATAGTGCCTTTTGACACTAATCTAATCTATTTATTCTCAATAAGACCTTAACGTTGAGTTAATTCACCAAAAAATAGGCACTTCGGCTCATTGTATTCTCAATAATTTTTTATCTAGGTATAAAATTTTATGCTTACAGTATAATTCTTCTTTATGATAATCATAAGTTATTGTAAATATTTGGTTAATGATAATATTGTCTCTTGAGGAATAGTGCTGTAAAAAATTGTAGTTCCATGCAAAGGATGATCAGGGTAAAAACATGAATGCAATTTCTCTAACAGAAATAGATAATTAATTTTTTATGACACGGCATCGGTTAAAAGTTAATGATTCAATATCTATCCTAAGGTTTATATTTATTAGACATTAATGCTGTTAAATATTTAAGAGGAACAATAATTGAACAATAATTCAAGTTGCAATATATTATGCGGAAAATGACTCAAAAGAAATTTAGACCCCAGAAATTTATATTCTCTGTAACTTCTTCACTTCTTCTTTTCCCTGTTAGTGTTTTACTTTTTGCACCGGCAGCTGTAGGACAAACTGGATCAGATAATAACGATGACCAAATATCGCCAATAGAACAACCTGGAGTACAGCAGCCCGAAGTACAACAGCCCGGAGTACAACAGCCCGGARYACAACAGCCCGGARYACAACAGCCCGGAGTACAACAGCCCGGAACACAACAGCCCGGAATACAACAACAGCCCGGAGTAGATAACAACGATGACCAAATATCGCCAATAGAACAACAACAACCCGGAGTGGAAACAGAAGTCGAAACAGACTTTGAACAAAGACCAATTAGAGGAAGAGGATAAAACTTATCTATTAGGTGCTATTTAGTAACCTGATAAGAAAAAGTTCAGAATTTATATTTCAGGCTATTTGATATCTGGATTCTGAACTATTTCTTTTGATTAGTGTCATAAAGTGTGACATTATCTTCCTATACCCTGATATATCTAAGCCTCATTTCCAAAAAATAAATTCTTGATTAGCGGTTTATTAAGTATAAATTCATAAATCAAATTACATTAATAAAGAAAGTTATGAGTTGTCGTTTGTATTACCGTAGTGCTATTAAGTTGGGGTTTACCACAATTTCGGTGCTGTTCTGCTTTCAATTACATGCTGTTGCTCAAACGGTAATTGAAGAAACAAATGTCCCAAAAACAAATCTTACTCAACTAAACACTCCTTCACAGCCACAACTCGGTTTACTAGAAAGTCTCCAACCTTCCTTAAATGCAAACCCTGCTGACACTGTTGAGCAAAACATTCATTTACGGCTTGTTCTCAGTGAACGCAAACTTTATGTTTATCAAGGTGATAGCATCAAAGCCACCTATCCAGTAGCCGTTGGTAAAACAAATTGGGAAACACCCACAGGTCAATTCCAAGTAATGAACAAGGTTAAAAATCCGGCTTGGGAAAACCCTTTTGTAACTTACAAAGATATTAGAGAACCAGGTTTAGAAAATAACCCTCTAGGAGAACGCTGGATTGGTTTTTGGGATGATGGGAAAGACGAAATTGGATTTCATGGTACTTACCAAAGAGAATCTGTAGGACAAGCAATTTCTCACGGTTGTGTTCGCATGTATAACGAAGATGTCAAACAACTGTATAAAATGGTCACAATCGGAACCCCTGTAAATGTCGTACCTTAAACACAAGAAGGAAGTTTAATCATTTTAAGTTGAAATAGTTTCTGATACCTAAGGAAGACGCATTTTATTCAGTTTATTTTTTACTCTAGAATATCCGTGTCATTTTCCGGGATACGGTATTTTTTTTGGATTTGCAGGTTAATGAAATGACTGAAGTATTGCCAGGTTCACCCCAAAACGTTTTAGCAGCGCGGGCGCGTTTAGGAGAAGGCCCCATCTGGGATTCTACTCAAAATTTACTTTACTGGGTTGATATTTATAACCATCGAGTGCATCAATTCCATCCAGCTACAGGGAAAGATGAATTTTTCGATGTGGGAGATGTGGTAGGTGCGATCGCCAAAGCAGGAGACAATCGATTTATTATGGCGCTGCGTCATAAATTGGCGTTCCTCAACACTCAAACCGGTGAGGTAACACCTATTGTCGAGATTGAAGCCGATTTACCCGATAACCGTTTTAATGACGGTAAATGCGATCCTCAAGGGCGCTTTTGGTTTGGTTCCATGTCCTCAGAGAAAGCTCAAGCCAGCCTTTACCGCTATGATCCTGATGGGTCGTTGCATACTATGGAAACAGGACTGACTATTTCTAACGGTTTGGGATGGAGTCCTGATCAAAAGACCTTTTATTTAACAGATTCTCCTCAACAAAAAATATACGCCTACGATTTTGACTTAGAGACAGGTAATATTGCTCATCGGCGGACTGTGGTTGATTTAACTCATGAATCTTTCTATCCTGATGGGTTGACCATAGATAGTGAAGGCTACATCTGGTCAGCTATGTGGGATGGAGGGTGTGTGATTCGCTTTAGTCCCACGGGTGAGGAGATATCGCGTTTAAAAATGCCTGTCCCTTTGGTAACTAGCTGCAACTTTGGCGGAGAGGATTTACGAACACTTTATATTACCACTGCTTCTGTGGGACTCCAGCAAGAAGAAATTGATAAAATCTACTATTCTGGCGATTTGTTTGCCCTTAAGGCTGAAGTAGCTGGATTACCTACCTACGATTTTCACGGTTAATTGCTACCTTTTTTAGAAGATTCTGTGCGACAAAATAATTATCCATATAATTAGTGCAGGGTCTGGAAAAAGATATGCAAACAGTCATGGTTACTGGAGGGGCAGGATTTATTGGGGCTAATTTTAGCCTTCATGCTCGAAAATCAGCATGGGCTAAGATAATTAATTTAGATAAACTTACTTATGCTAGTAACCTAGAAAATTTAACAGAATTACAAGGTGATAAAAATTATCATTTTGTGCAAGGAGATATTAATAATTTTGAGTTAGTTAATTATTTATTAGAACAATATCAGCCAGAAGTAATTATTAATTTTGCAGCCGAAAGTCATGTTGATCGTTCTATTTTGAACCCCCAAGAGTTTATTAAAACTAATGTGGTCGGCACATTTCAACTACTAGAAGCTAGTCGGCTATACTGGCAAAAATTATCATCGGATAAACAGCAAAAATTTCGCTTTTTGCACGTTTCTACAGATGAAGTTTACGGCTCACTTCATCCCCAAGATCCAGCTTTTCGTGAAGATACACCCTATGCTCCCAATAGTCCTTATGCGGCTTCTAAGGCTGCTTCTGATCATTTTGTCAGGGCCTATTATCATACTTATGGATTACCGACTATAACTATCAATTGTTCTAATAACTATGGGCCGCGTCAGTTTCCGGAGAAACTCATTCCTTTAATTATTCTCAATGCTGTAGATAGTAAGTCTTTACCTATATATGGGGATGGGCAAAATATTCGTGATTGGCTGTATGTAATCGACCACTGTGAGGCTATTAATCTAGTTATTCAACAGGGGAAAGTGGGTGAAAATTATAATATTGGGGGATTAAATGAACAAACTAATTTACAAGTTGTGGAAAAAATTTGTGCAATTCTAGATGAATTAGTGCCTAAATCAGATTTTTGTTATTCTTCTTTGATTACTTTTGTGAAAGACCGTCCTGGACATGACCGACGATATGCAATTGATTGTAGTAAAATCAGTCATGAATTAGGTTGGCAACCGCAGGAAAATTTTGATAGTGGTTTATTGAAGACGGTTCAGTGGTATTTGGATAACTCGGCTTGGGTGAATCAAGTTCGTTCGGGAAGTTATAATAACTGGTTACAACAAAATTATAATAATAGAATATGATTTGAGGACTAAAGTCCTCACGACAAACTTATTTTTATGAAGGGCATTATTTTGGCTGGCGGTTTTGGGACAAGGCTTTACCCCATAACTAATGTTGTTAGTAAACAACTTATGCCTATTTACGATAAGCCGATGATTTATTATCCCCTTTCAGTGTTGATGCTGGCAGGGATTCGGGAAATTTTAATTATTTCTACGCCTCATGATTTACCGTTATTAAAATGTCTTTTAAAAGATGGTAATCAATAGGGGTTGCAATTAAGTTATGTTGAACAACTACAACCAGAAGGTGTAGCTCATGCTTTTATTTTAGGTAAAGATTTTATTGCTAATGAGCCAGTTTGTTTAATATTAGGCGACAATATTTTTTATGGTAATGGCTTGATAGAAGTGTTGGTTCGTTCAGCACAATTAACAACAGGTGGATTAGTATTTGGTTACCAGGTCAAAGACCCTAGAGCATATGGTGTGATTGAATTTGATGCAGATGATAAAATCATAGGCATAGAAGAAAAACCTCTTCTACCCAAATCTAAATATGTTATTCCTGGTATTTATTTTTATGATTTCCAAGTAGTAGAAATTGCGATTAGTCTTAGACCTTCTGTTCGCAATGAATTAGAAATTACTGATGTAAATTTAGCATATTTAAGTCAAGGTCAATTACAAGTAGAACGTTTAGGACGAGGATATGCTTGGTTAGATGCTGGTACTCATGAATCTTTGCATCAAGCTAGTAATTTTATCCAAACTCTGGAAGAACGCCAAGGATTGAAAATAGCTTGTATTGAGGAAATAGCTTATAACCAAGGATATATTGATGCTAACCAACTTTGTCAGTTAATTGAACCTATGGCTAAAAGTAGCTATGGTCATTATTTAATGACTGTTTTGGACTCTTAAGTTTAATCTAATAACTAACCACAGGGACGCAGAGAAGACAAAGTAATAAATACTTAATAATATTTGTAGTTTTATGAAAATATTAAGTATTGTAGTCACTTGACAAGGCTATAAATACTGTATTTGAGGTAGGTTGGCTTAAGTGCAGCGCAACCCAACGCTGCTAATGATGTTGGGTTTCACTTCGTTCTACCCAACCTACTAATACATATTTTGGATATTATTTAATCCCCAATCCAGAGATGCTATTAGGGTGAAGTTACTAAGGAACTTTGGGCGCAAACATCAAGTAAGTTCCTCCCAATCCTTCTACAATTGTACGCGTATTAGCAAGCATCATTTTCTGATAGGTATCTGCCTCACTTCCTGGTTCTCCCAGGTAATGGGTATATAGTTTTCTACCGGAAACTCTGACATTTGCCTCTGTAGCCACAGGCTGAATCAATTGGGGATTAATTGTTGTCTCTGCAAAAATTGTTGGTACTTGGGCCTGCTGAATACCTTTAACCCAATTGTTAACGCTGGCGTCTGATAGTTTTTCCTCACCATTGATAACGTTTAACCCTTCCGCCAAGGGAATCCCGTAGGCTGTGGTATAATAACCCACGACATTACTAGTTGTAACTAATTTGCGTTGATTAGACGGAATAGTATCAATTCTTGACTTGATCCAGCTATCTATTTGGGTGAGTTCATTGTTGATTTCTTGGGCGTTGTTACTATAGATTGTGGCACTGTCTGGTTCTAATTTTCCTAAATTGTTGCTAATAACCTCCACCATCTTGATGGTATTTTTAGCATTATGCCAAATATAAGGGTTAGTTAATTTTTGACCAGATGTCTGAAATTGTTGGGGTTGAGGAACCGCAAGTTGCGCCACGGCTATTTTAGGTGCAGAAGTTTGAGTTTCTTGAATTATTTTTGTCAACTCTGGTTCCAAATTGTAGCCACTGTAGAGAATTAGATTAGCTTGTTCCAGAATTTGGCGGTCATCGGGTCTTGGTTGATAAATGTAGGGGTCTGTACCCGCAGGAACTAAGCAATCCAAGTTAATTGTATTTTCGGCCACTTGTCTGGTTAAGTCACAAAGTACGCTGGTAGTTGCTACGACGCGAGGAAGATTCTCGTCTACTATTGTGGTGGTTTGAGTAAATGAATTGCTTGCTGCCTGATTTCCACAACCTATAAATCCAATTGCTAAGATGATTGATGTGGTACGTAAAAAATTATTTGCTGGTGATTTTTTTGGCATCATCAACTCCTAATTGGATGTATAACAAAAATTATCATTTTCAGGTGACGAATGTGATGATTATGGGGTTTATTGCTCATACGAATGAATCTAAGGCAATTGTAGCGGTACCTTGCTAATTTGCGAAAAACTGCTATGTTTATATAGCTTATTTTGAGGAATAAAGTCCTCACGACAAACTGATATATATAACAAAGGACACAGTTATGCTGTGTCCTGAAAATATTCATACTTTGAAGTATATTAAAAGCCTACAGATGGCAGATGTCCTTGTAGCATTTGGAATTTAGCCTGAACACAAGTAGCACAGCTACAACCAAGTTGATCCATGATAGGATTGGATCTTTTGGTTGCGTGTAGCGCCGTAAATTCATCCATTGTTTGGGTAGATGCTACCGAAATCATTTGTGTAGGAGATGGAGATTTCAGGCTAGATGCATGTGCTGGATTTGCTAATAGTAGTATGGAAGCAAGAAATACAGGACAGGCAAGTAAAATCATTTTGGCTATGTTCATAATTCACAAATAAATAACTATTTCTGATACAGCATAGCCAATTTATTGACTACCTTCAACTTAATGACTGTGTATACTTATAGCGGTTCCCGACAATGGTGAGTGGGATTAACTCCGCCCAAATCCTTGACCTTTTGTGACTTTAGACCAAATAAGTAATTCACCTTTGTCACCACCTGCGGCGAGAAATTTACCTTGGGGATGCCAAGCTAGGCTAGAATAACCAGCGGAAACGCCTGTGAGAACTTGGGAAACTTGTTTGGCTTTGTTCCATAAACATAGCCAGCCATCACTAGCGGCGGAAGCGAGAAGGAAGCTGTTGGGTGCAAAGGCGATCGCAGTGATAATATCCACATGATTAGTTAATACTCTGGCTTCCCAACCCGAAGCCTCATCTTCTAGTTTTTCCCACACCACAATCCCTTCAACGCTGGATGTTGCCAAAATCGGCGCACCTAGTTGAGTTTTCGCTTCTGACCATGCTAAATTGCGAATTTTACCTGGAAAACCACGCATCACCCAAGGATCAGGGTTATTCCATTCCAACACAGCTACACTGCGATCCATATTGCCAGAAGCCAGGAATTTGCCATCGGGTGACCAACCCATGACTACACTGACACTCTGCATATCTAAAAGATATGGTTCTTGATCCCAGTTTTGGCTATCCCAAATCTTCACCCCTTTATAGCCACCAATAGCTAGGTATTGGCCATCTCTGCGCCAATCAATACCCAACACTGATGAGTTATCAAAATTGAGGGTAACTACTACCTTGCGAGTATCAGCATCCCACACTTGGACGTAACGCCCCAAACTAAAAGCGAGTTGATTATTGGCTTGACTCCAAGCTAGCTTATCTACCCATGCGGGGGCATTTTCTAATGTGGCAATTAATTCAGTATTCTGCCAAATTTTTACTTGTCCATCTTGTCCACCCACGGCTAAAAACTTGCCATCTGGGGAAAAGGCCACACAGTCTACTGATGTACCGTTACCAGTTTGTAAAGTTACAAGTTCGCCATCATTCCAGAGTACAACTTCCCCAGCCGCTGAAGTCGCTGCTAGAGTTTTACCATCAGGCGACCAGGCGATCGCAGTTACATAATCTGATAGTGTCCCGCTATAGTGTTCGGTAAATTCTTTAGATTTAGTAGTTATGGGATTCATAGGTAAATAGGGAGTAGGGAGTGGGGAGTAGGCTTGCCGTGAGCGTAGCCGTTAGCGTAGCTTCCCGAAGGGTATGGGAGTGAGAGGATGAGGAAGAAAGATTGCAATACTAGTCCAGAATGTTTTTCCTGCTTCTTCCTCTCTAGCCCCTAGCCTCTAGCCTCTAACTCATACAAAACAAGCGCGAAAATCCTGCTTCAATTGGGCTTCATCGAGATTGCGACCGATGAATACTAGTTCATTTTTCCGGGTTTCGTTGGGCTTCCAAGGGCGATCGGGTCTACCATCTAATATCATGTGTACACCTTGGAAGACAAATCGATTATCTTCTCCAGCAATATTTAAAATGCCTTTCATGCGGAAAATATCGGGCCCTTGGGTACGCAATAATTCAGATAGCCACGCATTTAATTTTTGCCCATCTAGTTCGCCTGCTTCTACTAAAGCCACAGAATAAACTGTTTCATCATGTTCATGAGCTTCTTCACCTAAGAAATTCGGATCAATTTCTAAGGCGCGTTCTAAATCAAAAGCTTTTACACCCAACAAAGCATCCATATCTAGTTGGGAGTTTTGGGTACGGTAGATTTTAGCCATAGCGTTCATCGCCCGAATCTTCTGTTCTAATTCATTCAACTGTTCTGGTGTTACCAAATCAGTTTTATTTAAAAGAATCACATCAGCAAAGGCAATTTGTTCTTGGGCTTCATCTGCATCCCAATGCTGCCAGATATGCTTGGCATCGACAACAGTTACTACTGCATCTAAAGACAGTAGGCTTTGCATGTCTTCATCTACAAAAAAGGTTTGAATTACTGGTGCCGGGTCGGCTAAACCAGTGGTTTCAATTACTAAATGGTCGAACTTATCCCGCCGCTTCATTAAGTTACCAACAATGCGAATTAAGTCGCCCCGGACTGTACAGCAAATACAGCCGTTATTCATTTCAAAAATTTCTTCGTCTGCATCAATAACTAATTGATTATCAATACCTACTTCCCCAAATTCATTAACAATTACAGCTACTTTTTTGCCATGTTCATAGGTGAGAATGTGATTAAGCAGAGTTGTTTTACCTGCACCTAGATAGCCAGTCAAAACCGTAACAGGTACTGTATTATTTAATTCTTCAGTCAACATAGCCTATATGCCTTTTTCTCACAATTTAGATAATCATTACCACCCATAATAAATCTTTTTATATTTTTGTGGCGAATTAGCTGTAATTAGGTTTGGAAAATCATCTTACAGGTTTAGTAAAAGACACTTTAATTTCGCTGCATCTGTAATAAGTAATAAATATTAACCACCTTTAGCCAAGAATCACAGGATTTTTTAACAATTCCTTAATTGACAACGCCATAAAAATAATGATAATCGTTATCGCAGATAAAAATTATACTGTATGGAGAAACATGGCAGTTTCCAATAATATTAGCTGCTCAAAAAAGCCAGGAACTCCAATCAGAAAAGCAACTGCATCTCTAGCAGTCAGCTTTTTGGTTGCAACACCTTTGGTTGTATCTACCGCTTTCTCGCCAGCACAAGCTCATGATGATCACACACATGAGACTGAATATTTCATCGGTGTAGATGCTTTACAGGTTCTCAACAGAGGGATATATAGCGGATTAGATAACCCCAACTACAATCGTTTGACCTTTCTCTATAACCACGGGGATCATTTTCATGGCATTGGTGCTTATAGCTACTTTGGAGATATAGAAAACTCAACCATTGAATCCACCAGTACCAATAACCGCATACCAGAGTCTTATACAGAGATTCCCCCTCTGAAATTATTACCAGGTACAGGTATTTACTCGGGTCGCTTGGTTAGTACTGATATCCATGAGCCATATAGCGATTTGAAGATAGAACCTTTAGCATCGCTGCAAGATTATCCCGATCCAGAAGCGCAGGTTTTGTTTAACAGTTCTGATGGTCGCTGGAATGCTTCACTAACTGGTGCAACCATTGGTTTAAAATTAGCAGAAATTAGCCCTGGATTGAATATTGGCGACGCCATAAACCCGAATATCGTCAAGAATGTTGGTGATATTCATACAATTGGCCGTGGTGACAATTTTGCATTCACTCCGACTTTTTGGACTGACGCTACTGCACCAGTGGGAAATTACTCTGCAACTTTCCAACTCGTAGATTTAAGCTCTAATTTTCAGGAATCTGGGACATTTAGCTTTGATTTTCAAGTAGCCAAAGTACCTGAACCCTCAACCACCATCGGTTTTAGTTTGGTTGCTCTTTTAGGTTTATCTGTTTCTCGACTCAAGAAACGTTCTAGCAGCAGCTTCAACTAATCTTGTATTCTCGCATCCAGAGGTAATTTTCACAATTACTTTTGGGCGCGAGATTATCAAGAAGATAACAAGAAATCCTCGATGGCTGTAAATACAACATCTGGGTATTCTTCATGTAATCCCAAAACTAACAAAACTATTTCATTATAAACATCAGCATTTAATCTAAATCTTTGTGATGCAACTTGGAAAATTTTTACAACACGTATTAAGTGCTCAACAAATATCTGCTTACTTGATAGAGCTTTATTTTCTGATTTTTGTTGTTCATTTAATTGTTGTTTTCTTTTTTTCTTATGAGGG
>JAKOMP010000152.1 GCA_022241785.1 Cyanocohniella sp. LLY
CGTGTCGCTTTGCGACTCAGCAATCGCAAAGTCTCGCACTAAGAATAAAACCATGCGATTGCTAGAGCCTCCGGCACGCTACGCGAACACTCCACTTCGTTGCGTTCGCAATGACATTCAAAAAAGTGGGATGCTCCCCTTATCCAGGGCATAAAGTTTGAAAAAATAGCGATGAGTACCACTAGGTGGACAAGGGCCACCAAAACCTAACTGACGAAAATCATTTACCCCTTGAACACCGCCACCAGGTAAACGAGATTCTTGTGTTATGCCTTCTGGTAGGTGACGCAGATTAGCTGGTAAGTCGTAGACCACCCAGTGAGTAAAACTCTGCTGAGGAGCATCCGGGTCTTCCATCAGTAAAACAAAACTCACTGTACCCTCAGGTGGACTATCCCAACTTAGAGGAGGGGAAATATTATGATCATCGCAAGTGTACTTAAAAGGAATTGTACTGCCGATGAAAAAAGCCAAGCTTTGTAGTTCCATACGCCATCACCAATCCGTTGCGTAAGTTTGAATTTCTTCACTCAGCACTTTTTTTGTGGCTCACCTTGGGGAAGAGGATTTTCGATATGTTGGTTTAAGCTTTCAGCCATTTCAACAGCCACAATAATTAATTGCTGTTCCATCGTTCCGTAGCCTCCCTCATCGCTGACCTTTGGGTAAACGTGGGGATTGGATAGCATCGCCGCCAGCAGTTGGGATGCAGTTTGTTTGAGGTCTTCAACTTGTGAGTTCACTGTTTTATTCTCTCCAGTCTAATGGTGGTTCAATTAAAGTCTGATCTGACTTGCCAGCGCGAACACCTGGCTTATCTACAATCTTGACAGTGCTGGCTTGGGGGCCTTCTTCTCCCATTTCTAGGGAAAAATGTACACCCGTACCAATTCCTAAGCGTTCAAAATCGTTATGCAGCACACTATTACGGTGAAAGTAGATTTCTCGACCATCCAAAGTTTTCAAGAAGCCATAGCCCCTGTCGTGAAATAGCTTGGTGACCAGTGCCGTTGTATCCTGCTCTACCTCTTGATTCTGGGCGCGATGGCTTTCTTGCTGACGCTCACTCAATTTAATTAACTGCTGACGTGCAGCATTAAAGGCATCCCGAATTACTGCATCTAAAGGATCATATTGATTACTCTCTCCGGGATTGCTTTGTGCGACAATTTCGTGACCCGGTGGGACGGTCATATCAATTCTGACTCGGTAAGGTGAGCCGCTACGCGGGCGATCGTGTGTCTTTTCAATGGCTATATGACAGCTATTGATGTAATTGCAAACAAGCTCTAATTTGGCAATTTTTTCTTGAATTAAGGTATCAATGGCATTTGTTTTCTCGACATTACGATAGGTAATTTCTGGTGAGATTTTCATATTTTTGTCAAAATTTCAACAGGCTACTAAAAAAAATCAATCTTGATATTCCCTAAGACAAAAACTTGTCTATACATGATAAAATAATAGTGGCAATGCGCCCAGATGCGCCTAGTGAGCCAAAATTGGTGTTTCTCACCAGACAACTCGCATCACCAAAAGGAAATACCGGAATACCGGGGGGTCGAATGTTGTGAAAGAGGAAGACGATACATATAAATGAGTATTTTGTTACCTGCTGCCGGGCAGTCAGTGGGTATAAAACAGATGCTTGTGGAGGGGAATCTGGACGGGGTTTTAGGGCAGAGATGACCTAGAGCTAGACAAACCCGATGAAGCAAGAATCTCCCGTTACACTGCTTTGCGGTTAGCGGCGAGAGTGTCAAGTACCAAGGGATAATGGTTGATGGTTAGTTTCAGACTTTGCTAGTAGGTGGCGGACTTGATCATCTGTCGTTTGGGGAAAGTCTTTGTACCACATACCCACACTATAAAAAGGACTGGGTGTGGCAGCGCAGACAATTTTGTCTACAGCAGTTGCTAACTCTTGGCAGGTTTCAGTTGTAGCCACAGGCACAGCAATCACTATCTGAGCAGGGTGTTGTCGGCGCACAGATGCCACAGCGGCCCACATGGTTGCACCCGTTGCTAAACCATCATCTACCAAAATAACTGTACGTTCTTTTAAATCAGAGAAGGGGCGATCGCCTCGATAAAGTAGTTCCCGGCGCTCTAACTCTCGTTCTTCTTGCACGGCAACTCTGGCAATCATGTCATCGGAGATATTCATCTGGTTGATGATATGTTCATTAATTATCCGCACGCCACCAGAAGCGATGGCCCCCATTGCCAGTTCTTCTTGTTCCGGTACACCCAGTTTGCGGACTACAACCACATCCAAGGGAGCTTTTAATGCTTTGGCAACTTCAAAGGCCACAGGTACACCACCTCTGGGTAGTCCTAACACGATTACATCTGAGCGATTAGCATAATCTGCTAAGTCCCTGGCCAAAGTTTGACCTGCGGTGGTTCGGTTCTTAAATAACATGGTGTTATGCTCCTGATTTTGGCTCCAAAAAGAGCTTTTAGGTGTTCACACACATTCGTCCTTGACTTCCTAATGCAAATAAAGGATTGATTTCTTCTCAATTGATCTTAGAAAGTTATATATTCTCTGTCCTCTGACTAACGAGGCGACATAGCCGATCTATCCTTCTATCTAATGGCAGAGTTATTAATACACAGAAATTTCGTACTGAGTTTGTAACAAATTCTGTAACAGCACTGCGATTTGAACTGGCATTCGTCTAAATTGGTGAAAAATCTCCGGGTAATCCCTGAATGAAGGGGTAATTTTGTTCAAAGATATACGTGACTATCAAATTCTATTTCTGAGCTTATTCCTTATCTTGGGAATTGGTACCAGAGATTGGACACTGCGTCCAGAATTAATCGGAGTAGCGATCGCCACTTGTTTATTCACTCAATGGCTATTGTCCCTCGTCAAGACCAAGATCATCAAATGGCAAGACCCAAAGCCAGTAATTGCGCTGAATCTCCGCAGTGCTTTGATTACCTCATTGGGACTTAGCCTACTTTTGCGGTCTGACCATTGGATAACAATGGCTTTAGCAGCCGCTAGTGCGATCGCTAGCAAATTTCTGTTGCAAGTTAATCATAAGCATTTTTTCAATCCCGCCAATTTTGGGATAATTACCGCCTTAGTATTGACCCCCGATGCTTGGGTTTCACCAGGACAGTGGGGCGAGCAATGGTGGTATGGGTTGTTATTTGTGGGAACTGGCGGCATGATTTTACAAAAAATTGGTCGCTGGGATACTACAGCCGCTTTTTTAAGTACCTACTCCTTACTAGAAGCAATTCGTAATCTTTACTTGGGTTGGACTTGGGATGTTTATGGACATCGCTTGATGAGTGGGTCTTTGCTGTTATTTGCGTTGTTTATGGTTACCGATCCCCGGTCAATTCCCAATAGCCAAATTGGGCGTGTAGTTTGGTCAGTATGTATCGCCCTCTTGACATTTATTTTGCGGAATTATTTCTTTGTTTCCACAGCAGTTTTCTGGGCATTGTTCGCCTTAGCCCCATTCACCATCCTGTTTGATGTTCTCTGGTCAGCCCCAAGATTTGCTTGGTTAGGAAAGCCAGAAAATAACTCGGCAATCAGCATTTAACAATGAGGTAGAAAATGAAGCGACTTCAATTGATCATTCCCTTACTCGTAGTAGTTATATCTGTGTTGTGCTTCGCGCCGACAGCTTGGGCATTCTGTGGATTTTATGTTGCCAAAGCCGATGCCAAATTATATAACAAAGCTTCTCAGGTAATAATTGCCCGGGATGGCGATCGCACTGTGTTGACAATGGCCAACGACTTCCAAGGCGAAGTTAAAGATTTTGCTATGGTAGTACCTGTCCCCACCGTGTTGCAAAAAGAGCAAGTTAGTATTGCCCAACCCAAAATAGTTGAGCGCTTGGATGCTTTTAGTGCGCCGCGATTGGTAGAGTATTTCGATTCAGATCCTTGTGCCCCAACAGTTTACGAATCTGTCATGCCTCAAGCAGCGCCTAGCCCCACAGCAAGACAAGGGAGTAAGAGAGATAGTGATGCTAGCTTGGGTGTCACAGTTGAGGCGCGTTTTAATGTTGGTGAATACGACATTGTAATTTTGAGTGCTAAAGAATCTGGTGGACTAGAAACTTGGCTCAACCGCAACGGCTATAAAATTCCGCGAGGAGCAAAACAATTACTTAATCCTTATATTCGCTCCTCCATGAAATTCTTTGTTGCTAAAGTCAACCTAGATAAATTTGAGCAATCTGGTTATCAATTTCTTCGTCCTCTGCAAATTTCTTATCAGTCACCCAAATTCATTTTGCCAATTCGTTTGGGGATGATTAATGCTACCACCGAACAGGATTTGATTGTCTATATTCTTTCACCCAAAGGTGAGGCAGAAATCACTAACTACCGAACAGTGAAGATTCCTACTAATGCCAACATTCCTATATTTGTAAAAAATGAATTTAGTGACTTTTACAAGTCCATGTTTCAAACTTCTTATACAAAAGAAGATAAGAAAGTCGCCTTTCTAGAATATGCCTGGGATATGAGTAATTGTGACCCTTGTTCTGCCGACCCCTTGAACCCAGAAGAACTTAAGCAGGCAGGTGTATTTTGGCTTGATGATAGTTCAGAAAATATACCAAATTCTCCTAGCTTCCGTCGTCCATTTCCTTCCAGTAATGTTTTTATCACTCGTCTGCATATCCGCTACACCCGTGATAAATTTCCAGAAGATCCAACTTTTCAAGAAACTTCTAACCGCCAATTGTTTCAAGGGCGTTATGTCCTCCAACATCCATTTACAGGTGAAATCAATTGTCAGTCTGGCAGAGAATACCAACGGTCTTTACCCAAGCGTTTTGAACAAGAAGCACAGACGCTAGCCAAGCTAACCAACTGGAATATTCAAGACATCCGCCAAAAAATGAAGTTAAGTGTGGGTAATTTGACTAATTCTTGGTGGCAAAATTTCTTATTGTGGTTGAAGTTATAGCCTATTGACAGCACTAGGCTTGAATCTGGTAGAGTGCGTTATGGACGTTAGTTCTAACGCACCGAGAATTGAGAATAGTGCGTTGCGTTACGCGACAATACACCCGACAAACTTTTCACGGTATCTAGAAAACCTCTCTCTAAATCTTTCTCCTGCGAGGAGGAACCACTGCTTTGCGCGGTTTCCCCGCGTTGTAGCAAGTGGCGTTAGAGACTTTGATGATGTGAAAACTCAGGTGTGTACTAGTAGTCTGTTTCTTCTAAGGTTTTATAAGAATCGTTGGTTAAAGAAATTAAACATGAGACAATATCACGGCACAAGGTGATTTTCTCGCCCTTGATTTCATCCAAAATACTGAAGATATCCTTGCTTTCTTGGCCCACTCCCCAATCGTCATGGTTGAACTCGATGCCCAGTTACGTAACTTAGTTACCCAAGCCTGTGGACACCCACCAGGAAGCCCTCAGCGTCAGAAGTTGCTGACACAAATTATTCGTTTAACTGCCAGTAGACTTTGGCGAGAAGGTACTCCTTACTATCAAGATGCACTACAACAAACTTGGTTGTATTTCTGCCGGAACGTTTGTGATGGCTTGACAGGTCAAACTTATGACCCCAGCTATGGCAGTGTAATTACCTGGTTGAATGCTTATCTCAAACGCAGGTTACAAGACTTTTACTTAGACCAAAACCGAGTAAAAGCTACAACAGTTTCTGTAAAGCCTCATAAATCTCATGGGGGTGAAATGATTGACCCTGTAGATAATTTGCCAGCTAGCCCCCAAGCGCCTCCTATTCTGGACAACTTGGAAATATGGGTAAAAACAGATTTGGATGGAGAATTACGGAGTACTCACATTAAAGGTCATCCAGATGTGAATTGCCAGGTGCTAATTCTCAAACGTTTACCCCCAGAAGTTAGCTGGAAAGAATTATCTACAGAATTTGGTCTGCCAATTGCTACTTTAAGTAGTTTTTATCAGCGTCAGTGCCTACCGCGTTTACGTAAATTTGCGGTACAAGAAGGGTTGCTATAATTTTTTATACTTTAATTTTTTATGTTTAAAAATAGGGTTTTTTGGGCAGATTTTGGAATTATCAGGCGCAAAACAAAAAAGAAGACTTCTAATTTATTCCATTTATTTTTATACTTTCTAATGACTGTGCTGTGCATCATCGGTTCACCTGTACTGGCACAAGTTCCTAGTACTAACAAAACTTTATCTCAATTAGCGATGGGCTACGCCCCGCCGCAGGCGATCGCCCCTACTAATATCTCTAGTTTTCAAGAAGGCAAAGTATTATATGATACTGGTAATTTTTCCGCGGCAGTGCAGGTATTACAGCAAGCAGCAAAAGAATATCGGCAACAAGGAGATAACCTCAAATTAGCTACCACCTTGAGTAATTTATCTCTTGCTTACCAACAACTTGGTGCCTGGACTGAGGCACAACAGGCAATTACAGACAGCTTAAATTTACTTAAGGGGCAGACTAACAGCCAGAATTTGCCAGTATTTGCTCAATCATTAGATATTCAAGGTCGCCTGCAACTGGCAATGGGACAAACAGAGGCAGCTTTAGCCACATGGCCACAGACAGCAGCAATTTACCAACAGATAAATAATTATAGCGGCGTAGTGCGATCGCAGATCAATCAAGCACAAGCATGGCGAACCCAAGGATTTTATCGTCGTGCTGTAGATATTCTAGAAGCAGCAACCAAACAGTTAGCATCTCAACCAGACTCCAGAGAGAAAGCATTGGGATGGCGATCGCTTGGTGATGCTCTTTTGGTAACAGGGAATCTAGAAACATCCGAGAAAGCCTTAAAGCAAAGCTTAGAAATTGCTCAACGCTTAAAATCTGATGCTGACATAGGAGCAAGTTTTTTGAGTCTGGCAAATAACGCCCGTATTCAAAAGCAAGAAGATCAGGCGATCGCTTATTACGAACAAACATTTCAAATCTCCCCATCGCCCCTGACAAAAGTCCAAGCACAAATTAATCACCTCAGCCTGCTAATTGAAGCGCAACAACTAGCGGCAGCGCAAGTATTAATCCCATCAATTCAATCTCAACTCACCCAACTCCCCCCCAGTCGCGCTAGCATATACGCCCAAATTCACCTAGCGCAAAGTTTAATCAAATTAAGCATCAGCAATGGAGAACAGAAATCAGCAATATCCCCCCCATTACCCAATCCCCATCACCTAGCCAAATTACTCGCCACCACTGTGCAACAATCGCGTAATTTGGGTGATCAACGAGCCGAAGCTTACGCGCTTTTGAGTTTGGGTAGTTTGTACGAGCAGATGAACCAGTTGTCAGAGGCCCAAGACCTCACCCAGCAAGGATTAATTTTAGCTCAGACGAGTCATGCCCCAGAAATTGCTTATCGCTTGCAGTGGCAATTAGGTAGATTGCTCAGGACACAAAAAGATATTCCCAGAGCGATCGCAGCTTATGATACAGCTGTAGATATCCTCAATTCTCTTCGTAATGACTTAGTAGCCATCAATCAAGATGTGCAATTTAACTTTCGGGATAGTGTAGAACCGATTTATCGCCAATCAGTAGATTTATTACTGCAATCCCCAGACGGAACCCTCAATGACATCACTTTAAATAAAGTCCGACAACGAATTGAGACATTGCAGTTAGCAGAATTAGACAACTTCTTTCGGGAAGCTTGTTTACAAGGTAATGTAGTATCTCTGGATCAAGTGGTAGACCAAGATAATGCAAATGCTGCCATTTTTTATCCGATTATTCTCCCCGAACAAATTCACGTAATTGTCAAAATTCCCCACCAACCCTTAAGGCATTACAGTACCAATATTAGCCAAACAGAAGTAGAGCAAGCTTTAACCAAATTACGATATCAGCTGGTTAATCCCTCTGCTACCAATGCCATCAAAAAACAGTCGCAACAAGTCTATGAATGGCTGATTCAACCTGTTGAGTCAAAATTATCAGCTAGTGGAGTGAATACCTTAGTATTTGTACTAGATGGTGCGTTACGTAATTTACCAATGGCAGCACTTTACGACGGTCAGCAATTCTTAGTAGAAAAATATGCGATCGCTCTCAGCATTGGTCTGCAACTGCAAAATCCCAAACCCTTATCAAAACAAACTCTCAGAGCATTAACAGCTGGGCTAACTCAGCCTCCCCCAGATTACTCCCACTGGTCACCATTGCCCGCCATCAAATCTGAAGTCAATCTCATTGCCAGCGCTGGAGTATCAACAACCAGTCTATTAGATCAGCAGTTCACCAGCAAGGCATTAGAAAAGCAAGTAAATACCACTCCCTACAATGTGGTACATCTGGCAACTCATGGGCAATTTAGCTCTATTGCCAAAGACACCTTTATTTTGGCAGCCGACGGCCCCATCAACGTCAGACAATTTGATAGTATCCTGCGGAACCGCAATGAAACCCAAGCACAAGCCGTAGAACTATTAGTATTGAGTGCCTGCCAAACAGCAAGCGGAGACAACCATGCAGCCTTAGGACTAGCAGGAGCCGCAGTACGTGCAGGGGCACAAAGTACCTTAGCTTCCTTATGGCAAATTGATGATGAATCCACAGCCTTCTTCGTCGGTAAATTTTATCAAGAACTCCACAAAGGCAACATCACCAAAGCCGCAGCCCTCCGCCACGCTCAATTAGAATTATTGCAACATCCCAATTACAAAGCACCAAGTTTTTGGTCTACCTATGTATTAATTGGAAATTGGTTTTAAGAGGCTAGTACTGCTGCCTTGGAAGTGAAAAGCAGCCAATGCGTTGGGGAGAAAGCGCCGTGGGCGTGAGAAATTTTAGCAGGCAGGTCAGGAGTTCATTTCATGAAGGTGCATTAGCCAGCGATCGCCATTAAAGAATTAAAAAAATTTATCAGGCGGTGACTACAATAACGCTAAACTCTTATGACGAAGCAGCCCTTAGAGTCAACTTGATAGCTCCTGATGAAATTAGCCGATATCCTCAAAGACTCAAATTATAAGCTGTCGCAATTTACGATCGCTGAAATTGAGCAGTTAGAACAGACAATTACCCTCAAGGCAACCAAAAATGGTGAGGTTCCTTATACGCTTTGTTTGGTGCGCCAAAAAGCGATTAAGCTCACGCCAGAGGAGGCAATTCGGCAATTATATTTACGAGTTTTGCGCGATCGCTTGCACTATCCCCTCAGTCGCATTCAGGTTGAGTATGGGGTGAACTTTGGGCGAGAAGTGAAACGAGCAGACATAGTGGTGATGGACAAAGACCGTCCTAACACAGTCTACATACTTGTGGAGCTAAAAAAGCCAAAACTCAAGGATGGCAGAGACCAGCTGCGCTCTTACCAATTATGAGGAAAACATCAGGTTGTGGTTCATTATCCAAATCTAGCCGGACGGTGGCATTATCACCTAATTCTACACCAGGAGTAGCAACTTTATAAGTTCCTAGCCAAATAATCAAGTCTCCATGAGGCTTTCCATGACTTCTAAAACGTAAAGGTGATGCCACGTATACAATTCCTTCTATGAGTTCAGCTTTCTTAATATTTGGCATTGCTGTATATCGACGCTCAAATTCGTGACGAGTGAGGCGATCGCCACTTTCTAAGGGTGGAATTTGTATATTTTTACGCAAGCTTGGTTCTACCGATGCTTTCATAACAAATTCCTCAAAATTGTATATCTACATTTAGTATAGGCAATTCTTATATAAACCAATTTAACCAAGCATCCCAATTATCTACAATGTGGGCAAATTCCGCATAACCTGCGGCTCTAGGATGAGCGCCATCATAATTTTTTGCCTCATTTATCCAAATACTTGATTTTTCTAATATCGAAAATACATCTAAATAAGGCACACTTACTTCATGACATACTAAAGCAAACTCTTGAGATAAATTGATAATCCTTTGATTTCTGCCATCTTGTTCATTATCAAAACATGGTGGTGGACTAACCATCAACACCGGATATAACTGTTTGGCTTCACTTAAAATACTATGAATATTTTCAATTGATTCTGCCAGTGAAACCCGGGTTTTACCATTTTCTATGGTTGTATCATTAACCCCAAAGGAAAAGACAACCCTACCTTCATATTCCTTTGGTAACCGATAAGAAACTTCTTTTCGCCAACGACTTCTGAGTTCAGTACTCGTTTCTCTCCGCACGCCTAAATTATAGTAGGTAATATCATGACCTTTTTTATTGGCATTTACACATATTCTCCCTGTCCAGCCAAGACAATCAGGATCACCTGCACCATTAACAAATGATTCACCAAGAAAACAAATTCTAATTTCACGTCCAGATTTTTCAGTTGCATTTAATTCACTCATCTTAAAACGGGAGCATCCCAGTTTTTTGCAAAGAAGGCGAAAATCAGTCAGGATAAGTAAGACGAGTGTATTTACTTACCGATGACCCCAGAACAAAAGCAAGCTCTTCAAGAACATATTCAGGCGATCTCTAAAATATTGTACGAAGATACGTCAAAAGAAAAGCTCACAAATCTTGCAGGAATTGAAGAAGCAGTGCGGAGTCAAA
>JAKOMP010000153.1 GCA_022241785.1 Cyanocohniella sp. LLY
TTCTTGACTTCTGTGTGTGTTAGCCTTAGAAAATGTCGAAATCCTTACATCAATTCCTGTATTGTTTAATCTTTTAAATAAGTCCCGCATACTTGTTAAACTATTATCCAAGGCATAAGCCAACCAACACTCAACGTAAAGACGGCTGTTCAAAACCGGATAATCATTTTTTGGCAATGGTCTGAGAATGTCTTTGACAATCTTGGGAAATGAATTTATAATCATCATTAATCAATTTATTTTAATCCTTCGCCCAAAATTTACCATATTTTGGGCTATTTTTATCACCTCTTTCTTAACATTCAACACTTCTGATTTACTCTGGGGTGATGTTTGCGGATATGTTTGGGGTAGAACAGACATCAGAATAGAAATTCCTCTTCTTAATCAAAAAGATAAGCAAACTTACTATGGTGCATTAAACTATCAGACTAAAGAATTTATTTTGATTTTCCCAAAGTCAAACAATATATGCCTTGTTCATAACTCATTTAGGATTGCTATATAGTGGGATATTGAGCAGGAGTTAGATATAATTAAAAATAAAATATTTCTTTTTCCACCTCTTGGTTAATTCAATTAATTTCTTGAGAAAAATTCTTATTTGTCTCTCAACATTAATCATCCTTTGACATATTTGTTATTCCAAGTCAGGAGAATGTAATTATTAAAACTCTTACTTCAGAAGAATTATTGTCTATCGATTATGGTAATACCCGACCCCGTTTTGCTTTCTATTATTGTTGATACCTCTGCACCGATAACAATTAGTGCTCAGATTGCTGAACAGATTAAACTACTAATTGCGATTGGAGAATTACAGCCAAGTAATACATTACCTACTGTTACTCAATTAGCCAAACATTTAGGAGTAAATCACAACACTATTGCGGCAGTTTATAACTATCTCATTGAATCTGGTTATCTGATAGCTCAAAGAGGTAAAGGCACTTTTGTCGCTGACACTCAAGCTGTAAAGAATCTTGTTACCTACAAGCAATTGTACAATCTGTTAGGTCAAGCATTTAATGCGGCAAGCATAATTGGATTATCTCCATCTGAATTTGGTGCGGCGGCTTACGCACAAGCAGTAATGTTGAATCGACATCAGCCTGCTGCTTTAAAATTAGTATTTGTAGAATGCTTACAACATAGTACGGATGTATATAAAGCTATTCAAGCAGAAATTGAAGAACATTTATTATTCCTTGAGCTAGAAGATTTAAAGACTAAACAGCCAAAAGCGTTACAAGAGTTATTAGCTGCTGATCTTGTGATTACGACGGCGCAACATTTATGGGAAGTAACTCAAATAACTGAGAGTGAACAGGAAGTAATTGGTGTTGATATTAAGCCAGACTTGCAACTTTTAACACAGATTTCATCTTTACATCGTAACGCTTTGGTGTTGCTTGTCTGTCAAGAAAAGAGTAGAAGCGAAGAAATTAAAAAGATGCTACAACAAGCTGGAGTTTCCCACATAAAATTTGAGCCTTTAGGATTGGGGCAGCTTCAGCAAAACGCTCAGCTTTTAGAACAGGCTGAGGCAGTTTGTGTTTCCAAAGAAGCTGAAAATTATGTACGTCAGTATAGTTCTCAACTTTCTAGAATAATGGTTTTTAATTTCAACCTCACTGAAACTAATATGTCAGTTTTAAAAGCACGCTTATCTGCAATTCAATTGGCAAAATCTTTATAATTTCTTTGCATTCTTTAAGCAGGTGATCGCCCTCACTCCAAAACTCAAGCGTGATAGTACGCCTGCTGGTAATCCTTGCCTCAGTCGCTATTTTCCGACTCCAAAACCCTCAACACTTTCTCCTCCAACGCCGTCAAATAAGCCCGATTGAGCTTCCCCAGCGACTCCAAAAACCTCTGCACCGATTCTTCTAGCGCAGGGGAATAAACTCGGTTAATGCGATTGCGGATTTCCTGCACCTGCTGACTACTCGTGCGGCAAGTAGGTAAATAATCGCAGATGCTTTAACCCAAAGGTTAGTTCTCTACTCAAGAATGTAAAGAACGATAAGCTTATGAAGAAAGAGCCTAACAACTCCAATGCACCCGACCACCACGAGGTTGCTTGTGAGTATTCAAAGTTATCTACAGCCGATGATTAGGAAAGTTATGCAAAAATAAATCAAACGTAAAAGAGGATATTATGCCAGTACCCGCAGAATACCAGCGTGCTTCAGATGACTTCTATAGGTATTTGGTAGATGCACGCGACATAGCAGGGTTATGGAGTACACACGTAACTTACACAATGACTCAAGGGGTCTTTCAGACGTTTCGCCGCAGGCTTTCCACTGAAGATGCAATAGCTTTTGCGAATGTACTGCCGATTTGCTTGAAAGCACTTTTTGTAACTGACTGGGATACGAATGAGCCACAAAAGTCTTTTGAAGATCGTGAAGAGATGATGAGGGAAGTAAAATCATTGCGTGGGGAACACAATTTTTCTACGGAAATAGCAATTAGAGATGTAGCTGCTGCCCTGAGACGACACGTAGATGAGAAAGCCTTTGAGCGAGTTCTAGCCAAATTGCCAGAAGGTGCAGCTGATTTCTGGCAAGTATAACAGGCTTGTTCGTTGTTTTACCAATCACTTCCAAAGAGTGAGCATGGAATATATTCCAGCAAAGCGATCGCACTTCTACACCTGTTGCCCACGATGAACTACTTCAATCCCACCAATAGGTAACAATTACTGCATCACTATCATGTTCAACATCTTCACCCCACAGCGCCCCTGCTAGTCGAGCTTTCAATTGGCGCTGAAGTCGAAAAGCATATTCTTCATTTGTGCCATCCGTTATCTCTACCGAATCAGCTTGCCATTTTTTCCCTAAATCCAAAAGTTGAGATACTTTTGTGTCTTGGTTTTGGGTCAGGATGTACAAAGTATCAGCAGGATAAGCCACAAAATGGATGATACTGGTTTCGGGCATTGGCCGATAGTTTGCCATTGCCAAGAGGGTATCAATTACACCACCAAAACTTAAACCGGTTTCATCCGGTGCAAAGATTGGTTTTGTGAACATAAAGCTTGCCCATAAATCTGTGCGTGAAGCCAGGTCAGTAATCACCTGTTCACCGTTAAACCGATTAAATTGCCGTTGCCAAACCAATGCAGCAAAAAGTTCTTGAGGAGAATAAGATCGAGCAATTAATTGTATTTTAGTTAAGTCAAGCATTGCTGTTATTTCGTTAATTGCTTCGCTTACCTTCTTTGAATTGTAGAACTTATCCGCTTCATGAAGACAGCAATAAAAAATGCAGTTATAAATATTTAACTACAACGATTTTCATTCAGAGAAGGACAATATATACAGGGTTTTTCAAAAGTGTTATCACATAACAGATTACATCCCTCCTTACTAGAAGCTTAAGGAAGGAATTACACAAAATTTTGTGAAAAATTTAGATGGATTCGGACAACAAACCTGACATATCTAATACTCGTCCTGACCAAACACTAGCTTGCTCGGACATATTCATGCGTTCGCTCTCATCAGACCAAAGACTATCAAAATTTAATTTCCACCGTGCTAGTTGAACTTGAATGTTCACTAATTCTTCAGCATATTCTGGTTCAATGTCTGCTGCTGTCCATTCAATAAAACATATAGTTTCATCTGCTACACTCTTAACAGCTTCAGGGTAAGCAGTATTACAAAATGTTCTCAGCCTTGCCAAATTRGAAGCTATATGYCCTAARCGAYKTGAKGTATTTTCGCTTTGAAACCTTGCTTGTTTYTCATCCCAGTTCTGGTTCATATCCACCAATTAACTCCTGAGCAATTTTYTTAACACGTTCTCGAATTTCTGAGTCTTGAATTAGCATTGAGCGATTRTTTTGACTAGGGCGTATATTGATAATRGATTCATAAGCRATTGATTGATCATAAGGAATCCAGTCTGCTCCCCAAATATCCCGTTGTCTACTACCATCTTCAAGCAATGCCGCTTCACAATARGCGTGTTTCTCTCCTCCCCCYGCTAAAATTCCTCTTTCTATGTCTACTGCTATTTTGATATATAGTTYCAAAGTTTGCAGCATTTGATRAAATTCTTCTAACGTTGCTCTTTGTTTGATAATTAGTATCAAAATACACTCCTGSCATAATCAATTACCCAAAGCATTGTTACATTAGTTTTTTATTTCAGCTTCCAACAAACCCAACACTTTCTCCTCCAACGCCGTCAAATAAACCCGATTGAGCTTCCCCAGCGACTCCAAAAACCTCTGCACCGATTCTTCCAGCGCAGGGGAATACACGCGATTGATGCGATCGCAGATTCTCTGCATCTGCTCACAATCCCCAGGTAGATAGTCGCAAGATTTGAGATGCTTCAGCCCAACTGTTAGTTCTCCATTCCAAATTCTTACGGTGCAACTGTAATCATGGACTGCGGTCACTATGCACCAGCAACCACCCTTAGCCCGTAGATCAGGGTTGTCTTTGGCTAGAATTTGGCAGACTTCACCAAGCTGGTAGGTGTTGGGGACTTTGGTTCTTTCCATTATTCGCTGCACCACATCCTTTACGACCCTACCACTTGGCACTTTGCCACCAGCTTCCTCTACAGCCTGTTGCCATACCTCTTGCTGTTGCTGGGGTTCAAGCTTTGTGAGTGGTCTAACTTGTCCTTCTGCTGTTGGTAGTATTTGTGATCGGTTAGTTCCTGTCCCGTCCACTTTCTGGTTTTGGGAACAATTTGTTCCCATTTCATCTGCTTTCTCATTTTGGGAACAATTTGTTCCCATTATTATATTGTCAACCACCAAAGAACCCGCTATTAAATAATTCACATGGCGGTGAGTATATCCAAACCTCTCCCGGCAATACTCATCAAATGTACGATGTGTGGAACGGTACAGTCTGCGATCGCGTAACTCAGATAGCGCTTTCCCGGCTTCATAGAACGCCTTCTCTACCTTTCGTTCCAAGTGTAAGAGATCGCGCTGTTCTTCCTCTGTTAACTCAGGAACTTCAACAGCAGACACATTAATAGTGACCAAATCCTGATTGTCTTGGGATGATATATCTGGATTATCTGGAGATGGAGAGGTAAATTTTTTATGCTTTGGAGGTGGTTTGTTCATGATCCCACCTCTTTTAGTTCAGTAACATTTACTTGAAATCGATTTTAGATAGTTCTGGGCGTTATAGGTAATTGCAATCACTTTTTGAGTAAACATACTTAAGATGCTTCCTTGTTAGGAGTTAACCATACTACCTGAGCGTTCGTGTTATTTGATTTATCAGGATTATAAGGACGACCATTTTTGGGTTTTTCTGGCGTTACTGATTGAAAATTGGCAGTTTCTGGATCACCATCGCCATCATAAGTGTATTCAAACAAATCTCCGGGCGTAATAATCCGCTCATAGCCCTTTGCGTAATAAGCCTTGGTTAAGCCATTGCACAAATTATTCAAAACCCTGCCGCTAATTTGCTCAATCTCATCAGCGTTTTTCAGCTTTGAAATGGATGTTGGGTGAATACCTGAAAGTTCAGCAAGTTCTTTATTGCTGATTTTCTTCTCTGCCATTAATATTCTGAGCCGCCAACGAATCATCTTTTGAGAGTCTTTTTTTCTTACTCTCATAGTTTCCTCCACTAATGCGTTTATAGCTAGATCGCTTTTTACTTAGAAGTAATTCATTTTAATATAGCAAGGATAATAATTAATATGCAAGCTTGACATTTATATAGCGAGGTCGCTATATTTAGGATTAGCAAAAGGCGATCACCCCTCTCTCGCAAATTGGAAGCGATCGCCTTTTGTCCCTAAAAAATCAGGAAATTTAATTATGACGCATCCAACCTACACACAGCAATCCCTTTCCCGCTATAACCTCCCACGCCTCAAAAGAATTGCCGCAGAACTCGGCGTAACCCCAGTCGGGGACAAAAGAGCAGCTGACACCTGGATCAACGCAATTATCACCCACCAAACCACGCAACTGCAAAAGATTGACGAACAAACCAAAGCCCAAGCTGAACTTGACCAATATATTACCGCCCAAGCCATTGCCCCAGAGCAACTGACAATAACCGAAATCAGCTTCTACGACCACGAGATTTACTGTGGCAAAGAACTGATTGCCAGCATCACCTACGACAATGACCTCACGCAACCGTGGGTAGTCATGGTGGATGGTAAAGAGAAGTTTCGAGCTAACACTTGGGCAATATGCTACCGCTTCATCCAATGGCATCACAAGGACGGCACACTTAACCCATCAACTTCAGAAGAAGTTCCAGAAGTCCCAAGCATCTCGTTCCCAAGACTTGCGAATCAAACAAATTCGGACATTGCTTGATTATCCTCTGGATTTAGTTAAGGAATGGTTACAGTTTCAGGATGCCCGTAGTCCTAGCCAATTGCCTATCAGCAAGATAGACACTTTAGTAAAAAATATGTGCCTTGCTTGGGCTGCTGACAAGTTTGATCATTTCCCTGATGCTGAAAACTCATATCAACAACAAGTAGTTGATGCTGTTGCAAACGGGATTGATGAATTAACAGCAATCAAAACATGGATGCAGCAAGTACAAAAAGCAAAAGTAGAGGCATCGTTATGACTTGTATTATTACAACTCTAGAACGATGCTGGTTTCTTTCACCTCCTTGGGGCAAAGAAATTCCAACTGTTGAAGTCAATTTACTAGAACGAGTTTACCTCAAAAACACGAGAGCCTTTAGCTACTGCTGCGGTGTCCACTGGCAATATGACCGATGGATTTATGCGATTGCCTGTGATAACGAAATCTTTCAAGCCACCCAACATCAAATCATTGGCACTGGTCGATTACAGGCTACCTCTGTAAAAAAACCGATTTTTGTGTTGGGTGAACGAGTGATGTTGCGTTTTCATGATCATGCAACAAACCAACGACTCGTTTGGGGTATTCGGCTACTCAATGGAACTTGGTTTTATGTGATCGAAATGGGATCGCCAACTTTAACCCAAACCCCAGACAAGGTGAACCGATTTTCATTTGTCAACGAGCAGGATTTAGTGCGGGTGAATGTCTGAAGATTTCTGCCAGTTAAACACTTTGTACTCCATCACTTAACGAAAATGTCACAAATTGAAATAGCCCAAATTCTTGAGCAAATTAAACAAGAAATTCAAATCAGCCCGAATGGTCAAGGTAAGGCCAGTGTTCGAGCAACGGCGAGACTAGCTAGTGTTGATGCGACTGGATTAGTCAGAAGTCTCAAAACTGCTGTAGACAATTCTCGTTCTAAAATGGTTGAAAAGCTTATCCGTAAAGGCTTTGAAGGTGTAGAGATTTTATCCTGGTCACAGTCCGGTATTCCTGATATAGCGGTTGCCGCAATTCTCCACTATTACGGTTATGAAGCAGGGAAAAGATGTACCGAACAAGCCCGATTAGCCTGTGAAGCATTTGAAAGTATCGGTGTTCGCGCCTGGATGCAGGATATCACCGGCTGGACAAAACCCGCGACTTCCAATGAAACTGCAATGACTCAAGTGCAATTACTCGCTGCGATTGCACAACAGATGGCCGAGCAAGAGCAACGATTGCTGAAACAACAACAGCAACAAACTGAAATCTTAGCAAGGCTCAAAGCAGTTGAAATTGAACAGGATCGTTTCAATACTCCATGTGGACACAAATATAGCGTGGTTGGTTTTGCTACACTCCAGGGACTAGAAATATCGGTCAAAGAAGCGAGTGCGAAGGGTCGAAAGGCAAGTGCATTGTGTCGAAAACAAAATATCGAAATCGAGCGCATACATGATCCACGATTTGGGCGAGTTGGGCTGTACCCCGAAAGTGTGCTGATTGAGGTTTTCTCCAGTGATGGTTAGAGAAGTTTTTCGCGCACCCAAGCCCGAATGCAGCACTTCGGCAGGCTGGGGCTTTCTCCAGCAAAAAGTCCAATTTCCCAGCCAAAAAGTAAAAAGCAACCGTACACAAAAGCGCCACGATTGCAGGAGGAAAATAAGTTGTTTAGTTATACACAATTACTGATAAARTTCCGCATTCTTTTCAAAATTCAAGAAAACTCACCAAATACATGGTTGCAATGCCCTCAAACTTTCTGAGTGATCACAAGGAACAATATCATGCAACAACTGAATTTATTTCCCGAAACTTYACCAGATATACCAGTCAGTTATTACCCCAATTTCTTGACTATTCAAGAAGCAAACGAACTCTATCAGCACTGCCTAAACCTGCAATGGCGACAAAATCAAATCAAAATGCTGGRGAAAATTATYCCTGTRCCTCGCTTGGAGTGTCTRTACGGYGATGCAGGMTGYAAYTATCTTTACTCCAATAGCGTATTCTTGAAACCCTTATCCTGGACAGAAGCTCTGTCTACCATACGCGATCRCATCACTGCATTGACTGGTTATAACTTCCGTATCGTCATTGGCAACCAGTACCGCATTCAATTCAAAATTCAAAATTCAAAATGAAAGGAACAAATCTTAATTTTGCATTTTGCATTTTGCATTTTGAATTCCCGAAGGGTGGCTGGCACGCAGACAATGAAAAATCAATGGGACTTAACCCAGCAATTGCGTCAGTCAGCCTGGGTAGTGTTCGCAAGTTTCAAATCAAACCGAGAAATGGCAAACCAACGGATTTCTGGCTGGAAAACGGGAGTCTGCTTGTGATGCACCCTGGCTGTCAGTCAACACATTTGCACCAAGTTCCCAAAACCAAAAAAGTAGTTAGAACACGTATTAATTTGACTTTTCGACCGCATACAGGGGGAAGGAGTTGAAAAAGTCAGGAGCCAGAATTCAAAAGTCAGCTTGTTTGGGGTTTCAATCCAATTCCCCAAAATGGTGTATCATATTCTCTTCTTAGTTCAGATGTACTATTATCTCGGTCTTAAAACTAATTACCACTGCTAACGAGATATTTCTCACTCTGACGGCTGAACTGAAAACGACGTTTCTTTAATCAGTGCCTGCGTAATTAATTTGAAAAGCGGTATGACAATATACCGCTTACTTTTCCATGCGTAAAAATATAGGAGGGGATATGCCTGCAATCGCAGATAATAACAACAACGATTTAGCACAAAACCATTATTCAGAATGGGTGAATGGTTCAGCCGTTGACCCTATTCTCACTGCACTAAATGTCGTTTCTCTAAGTGGAAATGAAGTATACGAGTATTTGTTATACGCCCTACCCCAAACTGCTAGACGAAACGATGGACGGTTACGAGAAGGAAACTTGAGAAGATACGCTCACATTAACAGTGCATGGTGGGTAAGTGGACTTGACCCTCATAACGATTGGCTACCAATGGATTGGGGGAGAATGAAACCCGACAACCCTCGTTTTGAATGGGATAACGAAGCCCAACAGCACACCGAAAAATCAGTCAAATACGAGTCACCGCCCAAAACTCCCAACCGTGTCACCTACTTGAGAGTCCCGTTGCATATCTGGAAGTTGGTAGCCCTGCGGTATGATGTGCCGATGCCAGAACAGGTTACAGTGACAGAATCAGGGGAAGCGTTAGGATTTTGGGCTTGGGTAATGGCACACCCAGAAATTCCCATCATTCTTACAGAAGGTGAGAAAAAAGCGGGTTGTCTCCTGACACTGGGATTTGCTGCGATCGCACTACCAGGAATTTGGAACGGTCGGGTTGGTCAAGAAGATTTTGAAAGGCTGCACCCCGATTTAGTACCAATGGCGCAATCAGGGCGGAAATTTACGATCCTATTCGACTACGAAACCAAACCGAAAACCAAGCACCACGTTTTTCAAGCTACTCGCCGTACTTGTCAAGTCATTATCCAACAAGGCTGTGTTTGTGAAGTGGCACTATTACCTGTAGCGAACTGCAAACATAAACGTTTCAAACTGCAAACAAGGCAATTTTGAAACCACATTAACTGCAAATAAGAGGGGTCTCCAAACCACAATAATTGCAAATGAAACCACATTATTTGCAAACAAACCACAATA
>JAKOMP010000154.1 GCA_022241785.1 Cyanocohniella sp. LLY
GTAAAATCATTCCAATCCCAGGATGAATGCGATGTGAGATAACTTTTATATTGTCTAAATCAAGAAGCTCTGTTAAAATTTTAATATCTTTTCTGCTAGCCATAATTGTAAATTTATATAAAAATAATCAGTTTGTATTTACAGCTAACAATAAATACTCTTTAAATGTCAATATTTATAAGAGCTTTAGATAAAAAAAGATACGCTTTTAATATTTCTCTGGAGGCTATAACTAATAGTTTGGCATAACAGCTACTGAAGAACCATTTTTTATAACTTACAAAACTCACACCACGGTTTAGGAGGTTCCATCGCCTTACCTAAAGTTTTTTGGTTAGGTTATGCGCTATGGTTCTGGTATTTTTTACCACTTTTGATTGGTATAGATAACCGTATATCCAGCCAATGGCGAACATTATACTGGATTACTTGGTGCAACATGGCACTAAGAGCCATCATAGAATTAGGGATGATGTACTTTAGTCACAACTGGCATCCATATTACGGCATTGCCCATGATTTCTTTAGTGCCTTCTTGATTTTGGTATTGATATTCACAACCACACCAGAAACAGAAATTGATAAAGCAGTTTCCTGGAACTTCCGTATTATGGGAGTGATGTTTTTAATAGAAGCTTACTTTGCATATTATATGTTAACTAATGTGCATTCTGAAACTGGAGCAGTATACTTTGTCCCAGGAAAACCAGAGTATCAAGGAATCATGCTGATAACCTGGTTAGTAATTATGGCATTAACTACCCAACAACTCATATTTGCAAGAAAATGGCTTTATGAATATCAACTCCCAACAGAAATTGACAACAATTGAAGCGCGAAAAATTGTATCTGTCGGTATTGAGTCAGAAATTTGGGCTTTACAAATAAGTAATCCTTGGCATCATTTTGTATATTTAATATTTCCTCTCATGGCGGTAGTTGGCGTTACTGTAGAAATCAACGCTTATACTCAAGGCTTAGGCTGGAATTTCGCAACCGTAGAATACTGCGTTGGGGTAATACTTGTCGTCTTAGGGATGAACGCCATGTTTTTACTCATTCATGAAGGCGTACACGATTTATTATTTCCCCAAAAATGGTTGAATGATTTAGCTGCTATTGTGATGGCAATTGCCGGCTTTGTATCATTTAGTGCCTATCGTTCAATGCACTTGCGTCATCACGAACATTTAGGGGATGAAAACGACCCTGACGATTATCACAATTATACCAATAATGCCAAATTAATTTGGTTATTGCATTACAACCGATTACTCTGGGCAACCATACTATATTTGATTTTTGTACCATCCTTAGCCTGGCGTTACGGTAACATCCAAGAACGCATCAAAGTTGTCAGTGAATACTTATTATTAATAGTCACTTATATAATTATCTGGCAATTTGTACCATTAAAACTTTTTTTCATGACTTGGATAGTCCCATTCATCCTGACTAACTTCACTATTAATATTCGTGGTTTAACCCAGCATGGCATTACCGATGCAACAGACCCTTTTTTAGCTAGTCGCAGCATCGAAGCAAGTCCCATCGTGCAATTTTTGCTAGTGCATGAAAACTTTCATCTCGAACATCATTTATTTCCTAGTATTCCCAGTTACAACTTACCCAAACTCCATAAACTCATACTTAATCGAATTAATAGACGCGTTACTTGCAAATCCTATTTAAATTTTTTGGGGCAGTTTATACGTGCTAGTCTGCGTCAAGATGAAACTCCCATTGGTTTAAAAAATAAATAAGTTCGTAGTGAGGACTTTAGTCCTCTCCATCTCCTATAATTAACGGAAAACTGCTAGCTATGGAAACTTCCAATATCTCTAACAATTGGAAAAAAATCCAAACCAAAACCACAGCATCACGAGAAGAATTTATCCAAAAACTCCAAAACCCACTACATACCCAGACAGAAAAATTAAAAGAAATAATTTATCAAAATCGCCACACTAAATTTGGTAAAAAATATCAATTTAATACCATTACTAACTATGCAGAATACGCTTCCCGTGTTCCCATTCATCAATATGCAGAGTTAGCACCTTATATTCAACAAATAGCAACAGGAAAAACCCAAGTCCTCTACCATGAGACAACAGTAGCCTTTGAAACAACTGGTGGAAGTACTCAAGGGGCAAAATTAATACCATATACCGCCACAGGTTTAGCCGCATTTCAACAAGCCATATTACCTTGGATAGGCGACTTATTGCAGCAAAAACCAGAGATTAAATTAGGCCGTACCTATTGGGCAATTAGTCCAGTGACTCGTCAATCAAATCATACCCCAAGTGGGATGCCCATTGGCTTAGTTAGTGATGCTGCTTATTTCGGTCAAGAGTTAGAAGATAGTATTCTCAACTTGTTAGCTGTACCACCAGAAGTGGCTATGACTTCTGATATCCAAGAATGGCGATATCTCACAGCCTTATATTTACTAGCCACAGAAGATTTAAGTTTTATTTCGGTGTGGAGTCCCACCTTTTTATTGCAAATCATCCATGAAATTCAAGTAAACTATGAGAATTTAATTGATGACATTGCCACAGGTAAAAGGACATCATTTTTACCACCTTTACCACAACGAGCCGAAGTTTTAAAACAAGCAACGGTTAATGGTGTGATTAACACCCAAAAAATCTGGACAAAATTAGCGTTAATTAGCTGTTGGACTGACGCAGCAGCCAAAGCCTTTATTAATCAATTGCAAGATTTATTTCCCCATGTTTTGATTCAAGGTAAGGGGCTTTTAGCCACAGAAGGAGTTGTCAGTATTCCCTTGATGGGTTGCAGTACACCAGTTCTAGCTATTAATAGTAGCTTTTATGAATTTTTAGATGTCAATGAACAACCGAGATTATGTCATCAATTAATTACCGGAGAAATATATCGAGTCGTCATCACAACTCATTCGGGATTATATCGCTATGACTTAGGCGATAAGGTGTTAGTTAAGGATTGGTTTCATGCCACACCTTTGTTAGAATTTGTTGGACGTGGGGGAATAATCAGCGATTTGTGCGGTGAGAAGTTAACAGAAGAATTTGTATTATCATGTTTAGGAAAACAACATGGTTTTGCCATGCTTGTACCGCAAATACAACCTCACCCACATTACGTATTATTTCTAGATGCAGATAAATATGATGCTACTAGTGCTATAAATCAAGGACGCCAATTAGACGTGGCATTAACAGCAAATCCTCAATACCAATATGCGCGGAAATTAGGGCAATTAGAACAATTAAAAACTGTGCGAGTTAAAAATCCACTAGATACCTACATTAACTATGCTTTATCACGAGGGCAACGTTTAGGAGATATTAAACCACCGTCTTTAAATTTAAATAGCGATGGGAAGTTAAGATTTTATACCCAGCACTAAGTTTTTTAGATTGTAAATTTATATAAAAAAGTCCAAACATTATTTTTTTTATTTTGATATAACTAGGACTTACGCACTCGCTACGAAAAGCAAGGCTTTGAGATTGCTTTTCTACGGTCGCAATGACGAAAATACGTGGTTGGTTACGTAAGTCCTGATAACTATAATTTTCACACTATGAAAAGTCGATTATTACCTGTCAAGGAATTATCTATTGGCGAAACTTATGCTATGTTTAAATTGCTTAATCACCATTTCCCCAACGTTACATATAATATCTTTGAACAAGATTTAAATAATAAAAACTGGATACTTTATCTCTACGAGGAAGACACTCATATAATCAAAGGGTTTTCCACTATATTGATTTACAATACTGACTTTGAAGGTGAGAAAATTAGTGTCATATATTCAGGCGATACCATTGTTGACCCTAGCGCCTGGTCGAGTTCTACTTTACCGCGAAGTTGGATTGCTGCGGTAAATCAACTAAGTTCGATATATTCACAAGGTAAAGTCTACTGGTTATTAATTTCTGGTGGTTATCGGACTTATCGCTTTTTACCAATATTTTGGCAAACATTTTATCCGCATTACGATGTTAAAACTCCTGATAATATCTCTGATTTAATGGATTTTTTAGCCAAAGAACGCTTTGGTGATAGCTATGATTCAAAAAATAGTGTTGTGCGTTTTCCCCATCCGCAAGTTTTATCGGAACAATTAAATCAAATTCCTCTAGAACGATTAACGGACCCACATATTCATTTTTTTCAGCAAAGAAATCCTGGGCATATTAATGGCGATGAATTGGTGTGTTTGACTGAAGTTTGTGAAGCAAACTTAACCGCAGCAGGTCGGCGGATGTGGTTTGCTAATTTATATCTTGCACCTACACCCTAGAAGGGTGAGGCTATACAAGGGTTATAAAATATAAATGTTTTAGTTAGGAATTAATCATCTGCTTGCAGTCCCTCCCGCAGACCCATTGCAATTGTACTGTGTTTCTCAATTTGTTCCATGACTTGTTTTGCCCTTTGAATCACAACCGCCGGTAAACCCGCTAACCGTCCAGCTTCGATTCCATAGGATTTATCTGCACCTCCTGGTTGGACTTGATGCAAAAAGATAATTTGGTCGGGTAATTCTTTCACTGTTACTTGATAATTAGCAACATTTGGTAAAATGCTAGCTAGTTCGTTGAGTTCATGGTAATGAGTGGCAAAAATTGTCCGCGCCTGAATCTCTACAGCTATGTATTCTGCTACCGCCCAAGCAATTGAAAGTCCATCAAATGTGGCAGTTCCGCGGCCAATTTCATCTAACAACACCAATGATTTAGAAGTAGCATGATTGAGAATATTTGCTGTCTCATTCATCTCCACCATGAAGGTAGATTGACCAGTGGCCAAATCATCTACTGCACCTACACGGGTGAAAATGCGATCGCACACTCCCAATTTAGCAAACTTTGCCGGTACAAAACTACCAATTTGCGCCATTAACTGAATCAACCCCACCTGACGCAAATAGCAACTCTTACCACTTGCATTCGGCCCAGTCAGAATCACTAAATCGGGGAGTAGTGAGTGGGGAGTGGTGAGTGGGGTATTTTCTGCTTCACTACTCCCTATTCCCGATTCCCCACTCCCTAATTGTGTTGAGTTGGGGACAAAAAACCCAGCAGGTAAAGACTGTTCCACCACCGGATGACGACCATCCGCAATCATAATTTCCCGCCCTGTAACCATCTCTGGACGACAGTAACCTTGCTGTACAGCCAACTCAGCCAAACCACACAACACATCTGCGGCTGCTACCGCCCGCGATAAATTACGAATGACCTCCGCCTGTTCGCCTACCTCTTGGCGCAACTCCACAAAAATCTCATATTCCAACTGATTTAAATCATCCCGCGCTGTGAGAATCCGTGCTTCTCGTTCTTTCAACTCTGGGGTAATGTAACGTTCCTCATTAGTCAGGGTTTGCTTGCGGATGTAATTAGCAGGTACTTGGTCAGATTTAGCACGAGAAAGACTAATGTAGTAACCAAAAGTTTTATTAAATCCCACCTTCAATGTGGGAACTCCCGTTCTGGCGCGTTCATCAACTTCTAAATTGGCAATCCATTGTTGGTCTGCTTCTACAGTGGCTTTTCTCTCATCCAACATGGGATTGATTCCCGGGCGAATTAAGCCCCCTTCTTTAATATGTATTGGTGGTGATTCTACCAAGTGTAGGTGTAATTTTTGTGCCAACTCTGATAACACAACCGGAACTTTTTGCAAAGCTTTGAGAAAAGGCGATCGCGCATCGGCAACTAAGAGCGATAATTCTGGTAAGCGTGACAAGGAATCTGCCAAAGCTACTAAATCTTTAGCGTTAGCTGTCCCTGAACCAGCCCTTCCCGTTAGGCGTTCCAAATCGTAAATTTGCCGTAACAACTGCCGCAAATCTTGACGCATGGGGGTATTTTCCATCAATTCTTGGATGGTGTCTTGCCTGGCCCCAATACCTTTAATATCAAGTAGCGGTTGTAACAACCATCGCCGCAAAGCCCGTCCACCCATTGCGGTGCTAGTTCTATTTAATGCCCACAGAAGGGAACCATGAAATGTTCCATCCCTGACTGTTTGGGTAATTTCTAGGTTACGTCGGGTTTGACTATCAACAATTAAATAATCAGTAATGGTGTAGGTGCGTAGCCTTTGCAAAGAAATGGTGTTTTCTTTTTGGGTATCTTCCACATATTCCAGCAGACCACCAGCCGCCCGCACAGCCAGAGGTAAATGATCACAACCGAGTCCTTCGAGCGATCGCACTTTAAATTTCTGCAATAATGTAGATCTAGCCTCAGCTTGAGAAAATGGCAGTTGCGATCGCAAGCTATAACAAAATGATGGTGGCAAACACTGGGGAAGATGAGGCGAAGTTTCTCCAGGACGCAGCAAGCTACCCAAATCAGGTGCATTTGTAGGAACCAGCACCTCGGCAGGTTGCAACCGCATTAGTTCCTGAGTTAAGTGTTCTAAATCGCTACCTTGGGTGGTGAGAAATTCCCCCGTAGAGATATCTGCATAAGCTAACCCCCAGTAATTAGCAGCAATTACCACGGCCGCTAGGTAATTATTGCGACTAGATTTCAGCATTCCTTCTTCCATCAACGTACCTGGGGTCAAGATACGCGTCACTTCACGCCTGACCAATCCTACCGCTTCCGAGGAGTCTTCTACTTGGTCGCAAATTACCACTGGGTAGCCCTTTTCTACCAACTGGGTAGTGTAGCGTTCCCAAGCATGGTGAGGTACACCAGTCATAGCCACTCGACCAACTTCGCCGCCGTGTTTACTAGTCAGTACCAGTTCTAGTTCCCTAGAGACAGTTACTGCGTCTTGGAAAAAAGTTTCAAAAAAATCTCCTACGCGATACAGCAGCAAAGCACGAGGATGTTTATCCTTGACTTCTACATAATGCTGGTACATCTTACTCAGCTTACTGCGGTCTACCAATTGAGTATCAGTATGAGGCGCACCAGGGTTATTGGGTTCCGTTGGTTGAGATTCAGAATTAGAAGCGGTCATAGATGCTAGGGGTTACGCACGGAAAAGCCACAATATCCGATGATAACGTGATGTGGAAAATTAGAGGCGATTGCTCAAGATTTTGTTATGCTTTTCTCCAGCGGCTGTGGCGTGTGGGTGGCTGTGGTGGAGGCGGTTCCTGTGATTTTAATTGCTCATTATCTGTCAGAAACTCTACATGGTAACCTTTTTGGTGATAGTGCCAGCCCAATATAACAATACTGGCATCACCCATAGAAGTTTCTTGTATAGCTTGAGAAGGAAATTTGTACATTAATGTTACCACTAGAGTTGGGTTCCAACAGAAAGTTGTATAGCCCTACACTAAGGGCGAAGCTGAGTATTTATGCTTGGGGAGCAATTAAAAGCTGGAAATTAACCCATCCACTCCACCGAATCGGGAGCAGCTGCAATCAATTGAGCAAACCCCTCTGGGCAAACTTCCTTAAATTCCAGCATTACCCCCCAAAGCTGATCACTGGTTAGGGTACCTGCTGCACTGCGTTGTTCAAATTTCATCTTACACGCGAACCAACTTGCTTCTGGCTTCCTCTGCTAAAAACTGCGCTACTTGTTCATTAATCTCCCTTTTGACAATTTGGCGATACTCAACGAAATGCTCGATTTGAGCGCAAACTGACAGATAACTACTTAAACCGCCTGGATTGTAGCGATACATATTCCAAAAATTACGCCAGAACTGCCACCGAGTGTTACGAAGAACGCCTTGCCGCCAACATATAGTTAATAAAGCCCGAATTGTGACCCAATTTATCGGTTTTTTGGCATTTTTACCCTTTTTAGGATAAGTCGCCTCACCCAGAATTCGGTAGTGGCGATAAGCACGATCTAAAAACTTTGTTGGCTCATATAATTGCCAAAAAGCCTCCACATACTCGTTGGCGATCTCCTCTAAAGGGCGAGTCGGTACATAATTCATCAACGTGGTTTGGTTGATGTTAGCTGATTTAGTGCGAAGTCGTCCTTCTTTTTCTAGGCGATGCCAGAGAGCGGTATCAGGCAATGCTTGCAACATACTAAACAACGCTGTCGGAATTGATGTTTGTTCTACAAATTGTACAATTCTCGACCCGGCACCAGCCTTTTCACCATCGAAACCAATAATGAATCCTGCCATTACCCGCAAGCCTGATCTGGTGATCGCATTCACTGCCTCACTCAGGGAATCCCTTGTGTTTTGATGTTTTTGGGTGAGAGTCAAGCTAGCTTCATCTGGTGTTTCAATCCCCAAAAACACAGCACCAAAATTGCATTGCACCATCAAATCCATTAATTCTTGGTCGTTGGCCAAATCAACTGAGGCTTCTGTGGCAAAGGAAAAAGGATACTGATGTTTCACCATCCAAGGTTTTAGTTCTTTCAGGAACAGTTTGACATTGCGTTTATTGCCAATGAAATTGTCATCCACCATGAAAATGCTGCGTCGCCAACCCAACTCGTAGAGACAATCTAGTTCCTTCAGTAATTGCTCTGGTGTTTTTGTCCGCGGCTTGCGACCGTAAAGCACAATGATATCGCAAAACTCGCACTGGAATGGGCATCCTCGTGAAAACTGTACTGACATTTCTGCGTAGGCATCGAATTCCAACAGATCAAACCTGGGAATGGGCGTATGGGTAACATCTGGTCTTTCGCCATTGGCACGGAAGATTCCCGATTGTTCGCCCTGTGCGATCGCACGGGTAAACAGGGGCAAAGTGATCTCTCCTTCATCCAAAATTAAATAGTCTGCCCCTACCTCCATCACTTCCTGAGGTAATGCAGTTGCGTAGGGCCCACCTACTGCTACCCGTTTTCCTCTGCGTTTTGCCTCCTGAATTTGCTTTAATAAGTCTTCCTTCTGCACGATCATGGCGGACAGAATCACCAAATCTGCCCAATCCCATTCTGCTTGGTTAACTTCGCGGACATTGCGATCAACTAGCTTAAATTCCCATGACTGCGGCAAAATAGCGGCAACCGTTACTAACCCAAGCGGCGGTAACATCGCTTTGCGATTGAGCAATGCCAGGGTCTTCTCAAAGGACCAAAAGCTTTTGGGGAAAAGGGGATACAGGAGCAAAATATTCATCGAAAACCTCCAATAAACTGTATCCCTCGCTGAGACTGAATGGTGTATTTAACATACCACTCGCTTGAGAGTAAGATACACGCTGATTAACTTAGATTACTAGAATTCACAGTATTTAGCTCGGTTAACACGCGAGTTAAATAAAAATATAAAATGAATTTAATCAAACAAAGCAGTAGTTAACATGGAAATCTTAGTAGTTGCTACGTCAATTAATCCATAATTTTAAGACGGTAGGACTTACGCAATAACTCTCTGAAACTCTTATTTCTCCGCGTCCTCTGCGCCTCTGTGGTTCATTTCTTCATGATTTTGTACAAAAGCGGGTGATGGGACTCGAACCCACGACGTTCACCATGGGAAGGTGACATTCTACCACTGAATTACACCCGCAAAAATTCTTAACTAAAATAATTTGGTTCTTCGGTTACTTTTATGGAGAATTAATAGTAAAATGCCAGTTTAATAAACTGCGTAATCGAAAATTACTAAAGTTACGAAAGCCATATCCAAGCCTTTTAATTAACTTAAGTTTATTATTAATTCCTTCTACAGTACCACTCGTAGTTCTGCCGTCAAAATAGCCGACTATTTCGCCGAACCATCTAACGATGGTACCGATACTCTTCGGAAAATATGAAAGAGCATCATACATCCAATC
>JAKOMP010000155.1 GCA_022241785.1 Cyanocohniella sp. LLY
AAAACCCCTACTTCTGGCATGACATGCTTCTGCATTTGACTCCGCACTGCTTCTTCAATTCCTGCAAGATTTGTGAGCTTTTCTTTTAACGTATCTTCGTACAATATTTTAGAGATCGCCTGAATATGTTCTTGAAGAGCTTGCTTTTGTTCTGGGGTCATCGGTAAGTAAATACACTCGTCTTACTTATCCTGACTGATTTTCGCCTTCTTTGCAAAAAACTGGGATGCTCCCATCTTTTACTCCTGAGTAGGCTTTTTTCTATCTCCCGAAAAAATGGGCGAACCGGGAGTTATTAGTTATTGGGAAGAAAACTTTCCCTAGCACAAGTCGGCGTAAATAAACAGACTAGTTGAAATCAATGAAAAGCCTATAAAATAAGCTTTTTGACTTTTGACTTTTGACTTCCGCCTTGCGGTACTAGCTCCTCACTTGGGCTTCTCACTTTTGCGCTTAAAGTTTTTTTCTGTAAATGACACACTGCCAATACCTTGGAGGATGCCTCGGCCGATTAAGCCTAAACCGCGACCAATGATTTTAGTTAGCACAAAGACAATACCACTACCAACGAAAGCTAATAGAGATTGTAAACGCGGAGCGATCGCATCCCGAAATTCTAGTAGTAAGGTCACTAATAGGGGAACTCCTGAAAGCTGGGCTAATTCTTGACCACGGGGGGCATAAATGGTAACTTTGGCAATACCGCGAGGCGCTAAAACAAATAGCTCATAGCTACTTTCAAAGATGGCTTTTGGTTCGTTGACATATCTATTTAAACGATATTTCCATGACAATTCATTCCGGAAGCGCTCAATTTCTCTGGTGGATATTAAGCGGCGATCATAAAAATTTTGCTTAATTTCTTCTACATCTGCTAAATAGTTTAATAATGGTTGTACTACACCGTTAGCTAATTGAATTAATAAATTTTCTAATATCATTAATGCCTGGTTCTTCGCTTCAGTGCTACCTACTGCATAGAAGGTGTTATCAATGTGCAAATCTGTTTGCAATAGCAAATAAGATAATAATTCAACCACTGAGGGAATTTTACTGATAATATCCGTTTGGACAACTCGATAGTTTTGTAGCAATAAATTAACAATTACTATATTTTGGTTTCCCACTTGTACCCGATAAAATTTACCAAAAAAATCTGTAATTGTAACTTGCCATAAATCATACAATATGCTGTCTTTTAAACTTTCTAATTGAGTAATTGTGATGGGATTGGCACGTAAATCATCAAGTTGTTGAGCTAGTTTTTGTAAAATCAGATAAAGTAATTCGCGTTTTTTGGCTTCCCGAAAAATATCGATTTCTAAAGCTACATCTGTGACATTTTGTAAAGAAAATTGTAACTTGGTCACACATAATGAAAACAAATCTGATTGGAGCGATCGCGGACTCAGTAAAGGTGGCGAAGTTAGCCCCTGTGGCGGCTCTAAGGGAACAATAGCACTACTAATTGAGGAAATTACTGGTGGTTCCTGAGCCGAAGAAATATATTCTTGTTGTTGTTCCTGTCGTTTTTCTTGGGGCAAAATTAATAGCCGATTCAGTAACCAACGCGCTGCTAACAGTTCTCGTCGCTGTCCAGCTAAAACGGCTCGATCTATTAATGGCAATCCGGGGATTTGTAATTGTCCTGTAACTTCGGTTAAGGTGGCCTCAATATAGCCAATTCCCGACAAATACCAATTTTTTCTTAACTTGGCTAGAGGAAGGGGCGGTGATGGGGTGATGGCATCATGGGGAGGATTGGCATCTGTTCTATTGTTTGGGGAAAACCAATAAGAACCACCATTGACCACTTCTGCCATAGCAGCTACTAATTCAGCAATAGGAGTCCCTTTAGGACAGTAACCATCAACACCAGCCGCCCTCACTGCCAATATTAATCCTAGTTCTTGCACCGAACTTAGAAGCAAAACGGGTAATTTGGGGTACTGAATTTTCAGTTGTTGACAAAGTTGCAATCCTTGTTGCTGACTGGCAATAGAGCGACCATTACCTAGTTCTAAAACCACTAAATTTACTTGGTTAGGGTCTTGTTGGGCAAGTTCTGCTAATATCTGCAAGGCCGTTGTATCTGTTTCTGCTTCCGATACTACTTGAGTGTCAGGTAGGGCGTCCAATGCAACCCTGAGTCCTAGACGAAATATAGGGTCTTGGTCAATTAACAATAATTTCAGAGGTTGTTCGCTCATAGTTTGAACAAATACACAAGGCCTGTTGTTGCACAGTCACCACAAACTTTTGATTTCAGCTTGGTCTTACTCATTGTTACTTGTTTTCGCCACCTAGATAAATAGATGATAATTGCCATAGGCGGCTATTCAAAATGTAATTAAATGAACTTCAGTATTCGGCATTGGTTGGCAGAACGCCATATTGAAATGAATCAAATTAGGGGATTCTCTGGTGGGCAATTGGCAGGTATTGCCTACCGGATTGTCGATGATATGGAAGTTAAAAGCCTCATACCCTTTGACATTTGTACTTTAACAGAGGTTTTAGAACAACCCTTAGGCGGTGTTAGGGATGATATCGCTGTAATTGCTTCATTAACTGGAGGTGTATTACGTCATCTCAGTCAAAAAAAAGCCCTAAAACGTAACGAGGGTACATGGTTGGCGTTTCAAATTGCTTATCTCCAATCTCTGCAACAAATTTTAAAGCAAGAAGAAAGTCTACAAAGACCTTGGCTTAACCGGGCAATCATACCATCCCCAGGACAGTTGTTGAAAGAGGAAATGGGTAAACTCACCCTTGCAGATGCCCCATTACAAGCACTGTTAAAAACGCTGAATCCGGGGAAACTGAGCGACACGCAAGCGGAACAAGCACTGTCTTTGGTGGCAGATTCTTTATTGGTGCAACAAATGAATAATGCCGCCGGAGCTTGGTTGATGGCTAACGGTGCGGAGGAAGTAGAAGCTAAACTGTTAACCCAGCGTTTGTCTCATGCACTTCCGGGACATCTGTTAAAAGTTGTGGCTCACAATGCCTTCCCTTTAGCTCAACTACAAAAATTTTTGCGCTTGGGAACGGCTAATATTAACCCCAGTAGTGGGTCTACGGTGGATGACAAAATTGACCTGTACCGGGAAGATTACCGCGCCAGTTTGCTCCACAGCCTCAGTGAACCATTGCTAATGGAATCCTTTGCCCTCAAGGATATTTATATTCCGCTTACAGGTTTACCAAAACAACTGGATCAAAAAAACACCTACCCAGTTGATTTAAAAATATGGGCGCAGCAACAACTAGCTGATGCAGCAACCATTGCACTGATTGAATCTGAGTCTGGTTATGGCAAAACCAGTTTTTGTCAAATGTGGGCAGCACAGGTAGCCCAAGAACTTTACCAGAATTGGATGCCAATTATCATTCGGCTGCGGGATATCAAATATGGTCACACTTTAGCGGAAACTCTTAATTCTGCTTTTCCGTTGAATGTTCATATCAACTTCAGTATTTGGTTACAGCAAGAATATCCCCGATGTCTGTTACTGCTAGATGGTTTAGATGAACTACCTGGTTCTAGTCAGGGTAATAGGGCAAAGTCACTGTTTATTCAGCAGTTATTGAAATTTCAGTCTGAATGCCCCCATAAGATTATTTTGACGACGAGAACTACAACTTTACAAGAAATCGCCCCCGAATTACTGCTGCAATTACAACGAATTACTATTCAGCCGTTGGAGTTACACGAATTAAAACAATGGTTTCAGCAGTGGACAAAGGTGCAATCTTTATCTATTGCCCAAAACTTTTTTACGTTTTTAAAGCAGGCTGGGTTATTTAATCATCAATCTCAGTCACCACAACTTGCTGTTTTGGTGCGTCAACCGTTGATGTTGTATTTATTGGGTGTTTTACACCGTGAGGGATTATTAGATGAGCAGTTATTACAATTGGCAGCTAATAGCCAATCAACAGCAGCACCAATATTATGGGAAATTCATCATCGCCTGAGTCGGTGGTTGTGGGGGTATCCGGTAACTGGAGGCACCAAAACCATGTTACTGCGTTCAGGTTCAGCTCATATTCACAGAACCCAAGAAGCGATCACTAATTTACTTTGTGGTCGTCATCCCCAAGATTTATTTAAGCAAATACAGGCGATCGCTCTACAAATTTTACATAGCAATGGTCATGCAGTTACTTTACCCGCAGAATCAGATCCTCACATTCTGCCAGCCTTCTATTTTCAAACCAACTCCAATCCCCATCTCCCCACCGCCAGCATTCAGTTCTCTCATGCCAAATTAGGCGAATACCTCTGTGCTGAAGCTATTGCCAATCAACTACAAACTCTCATCCAATATCAAGATGATATTTACGGGACACGCACCTTCTTATTAGAATCTCCGAGCAGTGTTGCCCAACATCTCTACAATTTACTCGGTTACGGTGTTCTCACTCAGGAAGTTGTAGAACTCACCATTGAAGCATTAAAACACCAGCACAGCCGAGATTCTTCGCTGACGATGATATTGCAACGTCTGGAATCCTTCTGGCGTGTTTATTGTCAAGGTCGTTGGTTAGATCAAGGAATAGGACACAAAGCTTTAACTTATTTTCACACGCTGCATAACCCCGTAAATCTTGAGCAGGTAAATGCTGCGGTGGGTATAAATGTCTTTTTATTGCTGTGTGCTGGCTACAAAGCCATGAAAGTCGCCTTTTCTCCTGGTGGTAATCCCCACAATCAAGCTGAGTTTTATCCAGAAGCGCTACTGGTATTAATGGGTAGAATAGCAGTTTTGCCTGATGGTACATTGAGTCAGCGAATCATCTCCCATTCTCTGGCTGGACTCAACCTTTCAGGAATATCTTTACCACAAGTCGTGTTAGTTGCAGCAAATCTTCAGGGAACTAATTTAACAAATGCAATGTTAAGGGGGGCGAATTTAACAGGTGCTAACCTCACAGACGCTAATCTTACAGATGCTAACCTCACAGATGCTAATCTCACAGGTGTCAATCTTACAGGTGTCAATCTTACTAATACCTGCTTATTTAATGCCGTCCTCGCTGATGCTAACCGAGAAATTGCCAAACTCAATGGTGCATTGTTTTCTCTAGAGCAATATCATACCCTGAAAAATTTATTATCACAGCAATCATTTGACAGTGTTGCTGACCATACAGTTAATACACAAGTTTGGGATCACAACACTCCTGAAAACAATGTCAGGGAAAACTTACAAAATGAGCCAATGTTGTCCACGGATTTATCTGATGATGACGAGGATGAAACAATTTTTGGCGCTCATTCTTATGAATAAAGCTCAAGGGGTTGATGGTGAATTGCGATAGCCATAAAAGTTAATACTGTATTCAGTAATCTGCACTCCCGTTTGTTGTTCAATTTGTCGGATCAATTCTTCTGGCAAATCTACATGAACGTCAAGAATTTGATTGGTATCAATACAGTTGATGTGACTATGAGAATCACTGATATTACCGTACAAACGCCCGTCACAGCGTTCAATACACTCAATGATGCCCTGACTAGATAAGGCTTCTAAGTTTTGATAAACAGAAGTATGACCAATATCTTTGCCTTGCTGGTTTAGGCGATCGTAAATATCTCTAGCAGAAAGGTGTTCATTGGCTTGCCATAAAAGCTCCAAAATAAAGCGCCGCTGGCGACTAACGCGCATACCCAACAGTTGACACCGCTCCAGGGCATCTTCAAGAGAACGAATTGGCTTTGTCGATATTGATTGATTTTGCATAGTTAAATTTGTTAACTATTCGGGAAATTTTCCCGGTTTTATGTTTATCGGTTCTTTTGATATGCAAGGATATTACATGTCGCCGTTGTGCTGTTGATTTATCCTTACTTGTTTTGTGGAGAAATTTACAGTCTGAGGTGATGTTTTTTTTGCTCTTTGACTGTTACTCGATTACACCCTAATCTAAAACAAACTCATTACAACTTTAACTTAAAATTAAGGTTAATGTCCACCCGCCCCTGCGGGGAAGTCAAAAATCAAAAATGCTTAAGGTTTAATTTTTTGTTCACTGTTCGCTTTTAAAACCGCCAATGACAATCACAATCGCACTCGATACTGACTCAATTAATAATCTCGATCTTTCGCCAGCTGTCACGGTGATTGACCAACTGTTGCAAGAGGGAGCGATCGCATCCCATGAACAGCAGCTATGCTTTGATATTAACTATCCCTTAGAACCAGGCGATCCCCGCGAATTTTCAGAAATTCCTGAGTTGCGGCTATGGTTTGTGCGTTTGGATGCCAAATATCCCTGGGTAACATTTTTACTAGATTGGAAAACTGGTGAATTTGCCCGTTACACTGCCATGCTTGTACCACATCAGTTCAGTGCCAAGGAAGGTATTCAATATAATCCAGAAGCTTTAGAAATATTTCTGATGCACAAAATTTTTATTTTAGGTGATTGGTTGCAACAACAAGGTATCCCCAGTCAATCGCGGTTAAAGTCTATGGCGCAAATGCTGGGTTATGAGTTGGATGATGCCTTTTTTGCAATATTTTCATAAATTAGGCGATAGGAAATAACAGCCATGTATATACAGAAAATATCAAAAATGAACCTACTGCGGCACTTGATAGACAATCCGGGCGCGATGTTGTGGAAATTATGCAGAAATTAGCGAAAGAGCAAGGCTGTACAATTTTGCTCGTCACCCACGACAACCGCATTTTAGATATCGCTGACCGGATTATCTACATGGAAGATGGTCATCTTATCAGAGATGGTGTTAGTAATTTGAGTAGTACTGAGTACTAAGGAGAAAGTAAAGAGGATGAAAGTATTTTTACTCAACACGTAAGTGCTATCTTTACTCAGTACTCAGCATTCAGTGCTAATTTAGCCACCCCAAATTTTATCCAAAACTGTTTTGGGCAAAATGTCTGCCATTTTACCTGTAGGTGATTTGATAGGCAGAAATTTATCACTTTTTGGTAACAACTTCGCTGGATCTGTCGGGCCAAAGAGGGCAATGGTATAAGTTTGCACAGCTACACTTAAGTGCATTGGCGCATCGTCGGTAGATAACATTAAACTGGCTCCGCCAATCATGGCAGCTAACTTGCCAATGTTATCAGGTGAAGTCACCTTGAGATTTGGAGTCAATCTCAAAAGCGATCGCATAAACTTCTCATTACCAGTTTGGGTGACAACCACGGGTAAATCAGGCTGCTTTTGTTGGCATTCTTGGATAATTTCCTGCCAATTCTCCACGGGGTAGAGTTTATCCACAGCTTGAGGAGATAATTCACTAGCACCGCCATGAATCAAAATGTAGCCTGTTTCGTTTACCCCCAAGCGTTTTTGTTCATTTTGTGACCACTCAATATCTGGTTTGGGTATATTTACTGCTAATTCTGGGCAAGGCGTTTTAATCCCAAACGGTTGCAGCAAGTTGTGGTTTGTTGCCGCTACATACTGATTTGCTGGGAATGGCACAGAATTGGTGAGAAAACCTGCTCCTTTACCCTGATAGCCAACACGGGTGGGTATTCCTGTCAACCAGAGTAAAAGACCCATCAACCAACTTTGGTTAATAGTAATAGCGGCATCATACTCGCGATCGCGCATCGTGCCTACCAGATTGCTCCAATCGGCCAGACTGTTACGATCTTTATAATCAAAGGTCAGTACCTCATTAACTGACTTGCTCACCCGGTAGGCAGCCTTTGACCGGGGTTCAACAACCACATCTAACTGGGCGTTAGGGTAATAGCGCTTTAGATCATCTAGAGTCGGGAAGAAGAGGATTTGGTCGCCAATTCCTCCAGGGACAAGGGCTACTACTCGCATAATATTTATTGACGCGTACTCGCTCCTTATTTTAGAAGAATTTGACGTACTCCCCTGATTAAAAATCGAGGGGATTCTCAGGCATATGTTACGAGGCAGGATGAATCCGTGCCTCTCTACCTTTGTTCCTGCTTTTTTGACTCTTAACTAGACTGTTACCAGTCCCCGTCAGACCGTCTCCACAGGCATTTTGATCCACGCTGCGTCCCAGCGCGTTGACCCCTTCGGCTGCGCTCAGGGCAAGCCCTCTATTGCGGATTACTTGCGCGGCGGCTACATCTCGATGTGTGGTGTAACCGCATTCAGGGCAAGAATGTATCCTGTTCTTTAATTCTTTCTTTCCGGTGTGGGTATTACATTGGGGGCAAACTTGAGATGTGTAATCCTTATCAACTTTGGCAAAATACATTCCTCGTTTCCAGCATACCCATTGCAAGATTGAGACAAACTGCCCAAATCCAGCATCAAGCGTATGTTTACAAAACATTCCTTTTGCCCACACACGGAAATCAATATCCTCGACAAAAATCATTCCTGCATCATCACAAAGTTTATGCGCTAACTTAAAGTGCCAATCTTTGCGAGTATCAGCAATGCGTTGATGTAATCTGGCAATTTTCCGATTTAACTTGTGACGATTGCTAGACCCTTTCTGTTTTTTCTTTAATCTACGTTGTAGCAATTTCAGCTTACGGTGTAGTAACTGAAGAAATCTAGGGCGTTCAATCAATTCACCATCGGAAGTTGCAGCAAATTTATCTAAACCTAAGTCAATTCCTCTGGGATACCCAGAAGCCACAGGACTAGGAACATTAACATTGCATTCCAGTATAAACATCAAGAAATACCCAGAAGCTTTGCGAACAACACGAACTTGTTTCATCGCAAAACCATCAGGTATTTCTCGTGACTTCACATACTCCATCCACCCAATTTGAGGTAACTTAATTTGATTACCTCTTAATATTTGACCTTCCCCAAGTTGTGGATAAACATACGAGCGCATTCTGTATCGATTCTTAAACCGAGGAAAACCCATTCCTTTGCGTTTCATATCGATAAATGCGGTTTCCAGTTTTCTTAACACCTGTTGTAGCACTTGGGCGTTAACAGTTTTTAGCTCTGGATATTGCTTTTTAGCGATTGTTAGAGACTTAGCTTGTGTATTGTAGTTTGGGTAAAGAGCATCTGCTGGAATGATGTATTCAGAGGTTATTGAGCAAGCATTAATCGGTGACTTACGGGAATTGAGCCAATCCTTGCGTTCACGTAAAGCAAAGTTCCACACTTGGCGACATACATTTAGTGTGTGTTCAATTAATTTAATTTGCTCTGCTGTTGGATTAGCTTTGTATTCGTAGGTCAAAGTTAACACTGTTTATCACCTCCTACAAAACATTATATAGTTTTGTAAAAAATAGTATGATTAATGGAAACACGGGGATAAATCCCCTTGGGTTGGGTTTTATCCCCTCCTTAAAAGGTCTATCCATTAGTCACATCTTTCTTAACAATCCTAAAACGCTTGTTTTGTAATCTTCTTAAACACTGAGGGGTCAAGCATACTTGACARATTCGCTCTTTGTATTCTCGCTAAAATTGGCTTTTTATTGAGAATTAAGGACGAAGTAATCAGGGTTAGAAAAAGCGTGAGTGAATACTCTCGTAAATGTTGAGAAAGATCCGGGTA
>JAKOMP010000156.1 GCA_022241785.1 Cyanocohniella sp. LLY
TTTATCCCCAAAGTCCCCCCGAACAATTTCTCTGACCAAATCCTCTCTTGCACCCATGTCTTTGATAATGCTGGCGATCGCTTCCTCTGTTGGTTGATGATCATCTGTTGTCAGCAGTTTGGTGACTTTCTCGATTAATTCTGGCTGTGGTAGGTAGCAGTGACCGTCTTCGGCAGCTTCACTCAAAGCATGGATGATTCCAGCGCTGTAGCGAAATTCTGAGTCAGAAGGTACTCCCAGGTTACGGGCAATTTTGTCAGCAGTAAGAAAACCGATGCCGTAGATATCGGTGGCGAGTTGATAGGGGTTCTCGGTTACAGCAACAGGGATTTATCCAGACCCACAGGGTATGGCTTATGTTGTTAAGCCTGATGGCAAAGGTAGTTTTGAACTAATTGCCAATATGCTTCCCGAAGAATGGGCAAAACTAGAATAAATTTAGTGTTCAACTAATACCAATTTAATTATCAAATATTTTGGGATCTATATCGTATCCCGGAAAAATATCTAGTACCTCTGAGGCTTGTTCTAGAGGAAAATGCCAGCTTTTATCTGCTCTTGACAAACGCCATCCTGGAATCAACTTGGCTTTGTCTTTACAACTGTCAAACTCATCTTTGGGTATGTGAACTACAATATATCTCCCTTTTAACTCAATGCGACGCTCAGGTGTTTCTTTGATATCGATACTTGAATCTGAGGAATTACGGTCTGTACGTTTAGTTTTATCTATTGTTGTAAATCGAGGACATACCCAATTACTAGATATTGTTGGCCATCCCATRTCTAAAGCTTTTGGACAAATAGTATGTAGKGTGAATTTACAATCAATTARTTGCAATCCCATTGTTTCTACTTGTTTTAAGCCTTGTTGGAGAATAGAGTTATTTTCAAACTCGATAATCTGATGACATTGAACACACACAATATGGTGATGATGGGTAGAGATGRTGTTGMGTTCGTAATATTTTTGTGCCTGTGCCAATTCTACTTCTCGGATAATCCCSATATTAGTCATGATTTTGAGGATACGATAAACTGTAGATAAACTCATTGCTGACCCACGTTCTAGCAGCAACGAGTGTACTGASTCGGCGTTYAAATGATTACCTGTTGGTAGAGCTTTAAAAATGTCAAAAATTAATTGGCGTTGTGGGGTGAATCGATAACCTTGAGCATTGAATTTGGTTTTTAATGAATCTAAATTATCCATAAGCACAAGTGATAAGAAAATCTTTCAGTGCTGGTAAAACTTGTTTTCAAGGATGTAGTAAATTGCTAGATGTAGCGACCTGCTTTGTAGACAAACTTGTAATTATCAAAAATAGTGAAAAGCAAGTATTAATGAATTCCAGACTGTACGCGCCACAGACTGGCATAAATACCATCAAGTGTTAGTAAATCCTCGTGCTTACCCTGCTCGACAATTTGACCATGATCCATGACATATATGCAATGACTGTGGCGAATTGTAGATAGACGATGTGCGATCGCAATGGTAGTTCGATTTTGGGTAATCATTGCCAGTGACTTCTGAATCGCTGCTTCCGTTTCATTATCCACCGCAGAGGTAGCTTCATCTAAAATCAAAATTGGTGGGTCTTTGAGAATAGCACGAGCTATGGCAATTCGTTGTCTTTGTCCGCCAGAGAGCTTTTGACCTCGTTCACCCACGATAGTATCGTATCCTTGGGGTAGTTGCAGGATGAACTCATGTGCCTGGGCTAACTTAGCAGCATGAATAATTTCATCGTGACTCGCGTCAAAACTGCCATAAGCAATATTATCAGCTACCGTACCGTGAAATAAAAACACGTCTTGACTCACCCAACCGATACAGCGTCGCAGTTCTCCAAGTTGTAACTCCCGAATATCGATACCATCAACTAGGATTTGTCCGCCTTGGACTTCGTAAAAGCGTAGTAGTAGTTTGACTAAGGTACTTTTACCAGAACCCGTTGCACCAACAATGCCAATATTTGCACCAGGGGGAATCTGCAATGATAGGTTTTGCAGTACATTGGTGCGTCCGTTGTAGGCAAAAGTGATATTGTCCAGATGCACTTCACCTCGTACTGATGGTAAAGAACGGTTTCCTGTGGGGATAGTTATAGGCGTATCTAATAATCCCATGACTCGTCGGGTAGAAGCCATCGCCCGTTGATATTGATCCATGATGGAACTCAATGTTGCAAACGGCCACAGTAATTGCTGGACAATGAATACCATAAAACCATAAGTTCCCACAGTTAACTGATTATTCGCCACCGCCAGCCCACCCAAAAACAATGTGGCGATGAAACCGATTACAATCACTAATCGAATCGCTGGATAAAGAGCAGCAGAAAGAGCGATCGCTTGACGGTTACTGCGGCGATAGGCTTCACTTTCAGTCAGGACACGTTCTCGTTCGTAGGTTTCGGCGGTGAAGCTTTTAATTGTGGCAATCCCTGAGAGATTATTAGCTAAACGACTATTGATAAATCCGGCTTTATCTCGCACATCTGCATAACGGGGTGCAAGTCGTTTTTGGAATGCTAATGAACCCCAGAAGATAAAAGGTGTAGGTAATATTGCCAACCAAGCAACATTGGGGGCGATGATCACAAATGAACCGCCTACAGCTAATACTGTAGTGATAAATTGCAAAATACTAGCCGCACCAGAATCAAGAAATCTTTCTAATTGGTTGATGTCATCATTTAATATTGATAAAAGTGTGCCTGTAGAGCGTTCTTCAAAGTAGCTGAGTTCTAGTTCTTGTAAGTGGCTATAGGCATCAAGACGTAACTCATGTTGCATAGTTTGGGCGAGGTTGCGCCACAGGAGGTTATAGATAAATTCAGATAGTGATTCTAAAGTCCAAATAAGTAATGTTAATAATGATAATATTGCCAGTTGTCCAATAGTATTGGTGATGCCAAATCTGGCAATAATCGAACTTTCTTGTGACACCACAACATCTACAGCTACCCCAATTAAATATGATGGGGCGAGGTCAAAGATGGTATTGAGAATGGTAAATGTTGCCGCAGTCCACACTTGAGGGCGGTAGTTTTTAGCGTAGTTTAATAATCGTAGGATAGGATGTTGTTTAGTTAATGGCAAATATGTCATGGTGAATGCCTAATTTACAGGAAATAATTAATCATGATTCTCTGGAGTTTCATTAATTAATACAGGTGGTATCTGGGCGAAAATAGCAGACTGTAATATTTCAGGCATTTGTTTCCAAACTACATTTCCTTTTTCAATTTTGATATAAAGCTGCATAAAATCTAGTAATGCTGAGGCACTTTCTCTAGGGGGAAGATTGATGAAGAGATAAGTGGGTTTATCTGGACTGGTGACGGATATAACACAGCCATGATTGCAAGCCCATAAGCAGCCTACTGGTTGAATTTCAATATCATCATTTGGGAATTGTTCGGCGCATAAAGTGTTGATTTGGTCAAGTAAAATAGTGCCATCAAAAGGTGGATTTTCTGGTCGTTTTTTAGAGGAACGATGGCAGGATTTGCAGACAAATAATGTATATTTAGGCATAGGGGGTTAAGGTGTGTTGAGGAGGTATTTGTAGAGATCATCAAGGACAGCATTCGCAGCAGTTAAACTTGCACCATACCAGGCAGTGGGATCAACTAAATAAACATGATTTTTCTGAACTGCATTAAGGCGTTTCCAAAGGGGTCTTTTCTGAATTCTTGCAAAAGCTTCTTTAGCATTATTTCTAAGTATAGAAACAAATAGCACGTCTCCATCAGCCTTCTCTAATTCCTCTTCAGAAATACTGATGATTCCATAGGGAGCATTAATATTCTGTGCTGTTGGACGCTGTAAACCAACAGTATCTAGAATAGAACCAACAAACGAGTTTTTTACATGACTCTCAACACCACGATTACCAAAATATGTGTGGATAAATGAAATTTTCTGTCCCTGGTAGCCATTCTTCTTTAGAGAGTCCGTGTCAATGCCCAAAGCTATTTTCAAAGTCTCAATTTTTTTGTAGTAGTTCTTCCACGCTTCTTTAGCTTCTTTTTCCTTGCCTAAAACCTGAGCAACAAAATCAAAGTGCTTTGACCAATCGAGAGGTCCTTCCCATTTTCCCAACACGGTAGGAGCAATTTTTGAAAGTAAGGGGTAAACACTCTTGTCAATGTTTTCCCAGCCTAAAATCAAATCTGGCTTAAGCAAGGATATTTTCTCTAGATTAGGTTGAGAAAGCCCCAAATATTCTATGCCATTGCTGATAAGTAACTTATGATCGTCTGCAAAATAAGTGCTGCCAAGGGGTTTTACTCCCAGAAGAAGGGCATTATTGAGAGTTGGGGCAGATAATGTAATGATACGTTTCGGGGCAGTAGGAATACAAGTTTCACCCATAACGTGCTGAAACGAATGGCACTCTGCAATGCCAGATTCAATAGGTATTTGAATGTTTTGGCGATCTTTAGGAGTACAGGCTGTGATAAGCAAAAGTCCCATCACGCCCAAAGATAGCCAAGAGACGAAGCGGCTTATGTATCTTGGTCTCTTTCCTTGACTGTTAGAATTGCCAAGAAATCGTACCTTGAACTGTGAAAGGTTGTCCATAATAAACACGAGTCAAATTTAGCCCATACGGAAAATAGTCTACGTCAAACAAATTTTTAAAATTGAGGGCAGCCCGAAACCTATCTTGGTTATAAAAAATTGCAGCATCTGTACGCAAATAGCTTGGTAATTGGAAAGTGTTTGCTAAATTACCCTGCCGTTCTCCTACAAAAAATAAACCTAGACCAAATCCTAAACCTTTCAATGAACCTGCTTGAATTTCGTAGGTTGTCCACAAATTAAATGAATTTTCTGGCGTATTATTTAATCGATTTCCTACCGCGAATGTATTGTCATTAGTGATTCTAGCATTTGTGTAAGTATAGCCCGCAAAAACATTCCATCCAGGGATAATTTCACCCGCTAAATTGAGTTCAACGCCTTGGCTTTTTTGCTCTCCAGTTTGGATAGAAAATTCCGGATTGTTAGGGTCTGCGGTTAAAACATTGGTTTGCGTTAAGTCATAAAGAGCGACGGTTGCAGACAAGCGATCGCCTAAATCAGCTTTGGCTCCAATTTCATACTGTGTTCCACGTTGGGGTTGAAATTGCTGATTTGTATCTAAAAAGTTTATTCCATTTGCGGGGGTAAATGATCGCGCATAACTGGCATAAAGTGAAATTGTAGGTATCGGTTGATATACAATCCCTAAGCGTGGACTAAAAGCACTTTCTGACTGACTGCTTTCACTTTCATCTATCAATGACTCATATCTTTGTGAAAATGTATCAAACCTGCCACCCAATAGTAACTTGAAATTATCTGCCAATGTAATTTGATCTTGGATGAAAATTCCTAGTGAGTCTGTGACTTGTATATCCCTATTATCAGTAATTCTAACATCTCCTAAAAGCTGTCCGTATATGGGGTTAAAAATATCAATTGGCGCGGCATTAAAATTTCTAAATCTTTGTGTTCTAAAATCAAATCTGTTGAGATCAACCCCAAATACAACTTGATGATTAATTAAACCTGTTGAAAATCGTCCAGTTACGTCAGTTATCAATGAATAATTTTCGTTCTTCAGCTCAATCTCTCGATATATCCGATTAAGTGTTTGATTATCCGCTCCTAAGCTAGTAGGAAGTGTTATATTATCACTGTAATCTCTAAACGTTGCTCGAAAGGCATTTCGTAACGACCAATTTTCGCTGAAATTATGTTCTAGTCTGTATCCAATTCTGCTGATTGTTTGTTCGATTCTATCAGTAGGTTCTCCAAAGTTGCGATTACGTCTGACTTGACCATTTGGATTAGACAGCACGCTACCAGTAACAGGTATACCAGAATAAAAACTAGCATCGGTTCTGATGTATTCTCCTTCCAATGATAAGTTAGTTTGTTCACCAATGTTTAATCTCAATACAGGTGAAAAACTCAAATATTCACTATCAAAAAAGTCGATAAAACTTCCAGAATTTCTATAGGCAGCATTCAACCGATACAGAACTGTTTTAGAGTCATTCAAAGCTCCTGAAAAGTCGATTGCACCTTGATAAAAACTATAATTGCCAATTGTTGCCTGAGCTTCATAAAAAGGGTCGGCAAGTGGTTGTTTTGTCACCAAGTTAATAGTTCCACCAGGGTTGCCAAAGCCATATAGCACGGAAGCTGGTCCTCTCAGCACTTCAATGCGCTCAATATTGGGAAGTTCAACAACACCTCCTGCGACTGGATCAGGTAAACCATCCCTGAGAAAATTGCTGCCTGAACCTTCGTTAACTGCAAATCCTCTAATAGTAAAACTGCTAAGAGTACCTGGTGCTGAAAACGCCTGAGTCACACCACTGACATTTCTGAGAGCATCTTCTAAACGTGTAATATTCTGATCGCGTAATATCTCTTGCGGCACAATCTGAATAGATTGGGGAATATCTCGCAATGGCGTATCTGTCCGCGTTGCCGTCGAAGCATTTGGCACCCGATAACCATCCTGCTGTTCTGCGGTCACTACCAATTCAATTGGCTCATCTTGCTGGGCTGAAGATTCCTCTTGCGGTGTTTCACTTGTTGGCTGTTCTGGCTCAGGCTGCATTGCCGTTGTCGCAGATGTGAAAGCAAAAACCAGCCCTGCATTATCATCAAATAACTCAATTGTGGGCAATCCTGTTTCACCTGCTACTGACACCCGAATCGTATTAGCATCCAGATTTATGACAGTTATCTCAGTAATGCCCTCAATTGGGTTTTGGGAACGGAATGTGAAACCGTCACCATTGGGTAAACGCAATTGAGCATTAGGAATATCAGCGATAAAGTTATTCTCAGCACTATTATTAGTAATTTGCAGTTGTTCGCCTTGAGTCGTCTGTAAAATCACCTCCACACCTTTCTCCGTGGGATTTGCTTGCACTCCCGTCACCTGTACAATTTCTGATAAAGGCACTGTTTGGGGTGCTAGCGATTGTACTAGCATGATTGCGCTAGTGCTGGGACGCTCAACTTCACTTAATGGTCGAATTTTTCGAGTTAAAAGAGTTTTGAAATTTCCCTGGCTTTGGATTTCCTGCTTCTCACTCGTTGGCTTAATTTCTGCCCATACCGGCTGAATGACAATAGCACTCAAGCATCCTGATATACTTAGTAAAAACCGCATTTGCACACTACTAGATAAATACCAACGTTTCATCACAAATTTTGATATCCCAGCTTCTTGCAGAACTTGACTGAATTAATCTGCTTTGCAGTAATACCCCTTCCCCAACTATGTCCTTGATAAGGCAAGTGGAGTGCTTCAGAAGTTATTGTGTTAGACCATAACTGGGTTACTGCAAATAGTTTCTAACTCAATGAAGCTGAGTATAGAGAATTAGTAGCAACTGAGTCTATGGCAAAAACGGCATCATCAGCCTGAAACGGACTTTTTACCAAATAAACATCCACTCGGCATGATGCCGAACCTACGCTTAAAGGCAGTAGAAAAGCGTCCTAGCTCGGAATAACCAACGAAGTGAGCAACCTCAGCAATAGTTATATTTCCCTGACGCAATAACTGTTCTGCCCATTCCATACGTTTATCTGTCAGGTAGCGAAATACTGTTGTCCCAAACAATTCTTGAAATCCACGCCGGAGAGTGCGATCGCTCACTCCGACAATTTGTGCTAATTCTAATAAAGTCGGCGGATTCTCCAAACGGGAAAGTAAAATTTCCCTAGCGTAATGAATCCGAGCAATAGTTTCTGACTTCAGTCGTGGCGATGATTGTAATCCATCCTGAGCAGATAATATAGGAGCTAATTGCAACGCCATAAGTTCCAATACCTTCCCCTGTAAATACATCCGCTTTGTTATTCCCTGGAAAGGACAGTTGACAATTTGCTGTGCTACTCCTTGAATAGCAGTTGTAGTTTCCGGGTAGAGCAAAATTTGCCAGTCATTACCCTTTGCTAACAGACGCAACTGCTGGGGAATTTCTCCTGTTTCATTGGGGAAAAAAGTTGCCAGCAAGTCAGGAGGCAGATGGATGTCAACGCACACACGTGGAGATTTGGGGGATTCTGAAAGCATTTGGCGTTGAACACCACTACCAGAAATACACGTATATCCTTCCCCTAACTGCCCCCCGTATTCGTCTATGACTTTGCCTGAAAGGTAGACGCAAAATTGCAGTGGGTGATCCGATTCAGGGATTTTAAATAACACATCATCGTGATATTCACAATCCCAAATCGTCACCCAGAGATGAGGATGCACCTCAATATCCCGTAGATAGCCTTTACCCAGTTGCTTGGGCATTTGACGGATGATTTCAAATGGCTCTGTTCCCGATGGTTGTGAGTAATTGTGGTTAGCTTCTGCCCACAGTTCACAATCCTCTTTCATCGTCAGGGTGATGGTCATGACTGGATAGATGCTTAAAATTAATGATATTTACTATCAATAATTATACCGCTAATGCTTGATACCAAAGCAGTTAGCCTGGGTGAAGGTGCTTGAGGGGAGACAAAATATTCTAGAATGCTTATAACCTCACCAGTTCAATCTTTATTTTCCTGACTCACCCTGATTTTTACTTTTCCTCTGCCTAGAGTGACAAAACAGGGTTATGTACGGTCTTTTTACTGTGATTCAGCACTCAACGAATCGCACGCTCATTAAATCAACGTGGTGTGGAAATTAACGAGAGGAATGTAGGTAAATTATATCGGCAATTTCTGGCACTGTTAGGTGGAACGATTGCACATACCCAGGATAAATTAGCTGCCACAGCGATTGAACATGGCGGTTTGATTTGGGCAATTGATGCTTTACAGCCAGAGGGTCACGGGACTTTGTTATACGTATTATATGAAGTATTAAGTGGTACACCCGGAGCGTGCAATTCAGTTGCCACAGGCACAGGCATCCGGGTTACAGCACTTCCGGCAGCTATGAGGTACATTCTCAAAGCTGAAAGCTATGCTAGAAGAGGAGAAAGGAGAAAAACTGTATTGCATAATAGAGGGAAGCGCTGTAATTGAGTGGCTGCAACCATATAAGGAGTTAGCAGGCGCACCAATGGTTGCAACGAATTGCCGAACCTGAGTTCGACATAACAGAAACGCTTAAAAATGAGTCGTAGTCGATGTTCTATCAATTAGTGATTCTTATTGACAATTAATAGTCAAAATAAGCTAATCCAAAAACTGCTATTTTGGAAAATTTAAGTTAAATAATTTACCTGGTTGACTGACAAAACTCAAGTAGAATAGCAATATGACTTGACCCGAAACTCTCTTTCGTACTGCCTTTGAGCCTGTTTTTTAGAAGCAATAGCAGGTTCTGGATCAGGAGTACCAAAAAGCTGCAAAGAATGGAATGATTCCCATCCCTGATGCAAGCAACCCTTAACCCACTGCCAACCAATCCTCAAATAGCTATTGCCACGCTGCCAATGGCAATCCACTCGGC
>JAKOMP010000003.1 GCA_022241785.1 Cyanocohniella sp. LLY
AAAGCTAAAAAATATTTCCCAAATAGCAACAATACTATTATTCGTTGGTTTGATGAAATTATTGCTTACTTTGATTATGGGACAACTAGTGGTGCTGTGGAAGGTATCAATAACAAACTCAAGCTGATTAAACGCTCGGCTTATGGATTTAGAAACTTTGAAAACTTCCGAATTAGATGCTTGTTAAACTGGCATTTCAATTGTTAGTTTAGCATAATAAGTACTGAAGAGCCAAAATTTATTTCGTAGTAAGCGACTCTAGCCCTTATTTGAGGACTAAAGTCCTCACTACAAACCTTTAATTATTTACTACGCCGTCCTACTTATTCTTCTGGGGTGTAATAGCGGTTTGGTGTTAGTATCTGCATAAAATTTATCTCTATATAAAACAATTTATTGAGGGTAATTCTGGGCTAAAAATTCTTCAGCTTCTTTTTTCTTTTTAATTACTTTATCTAGGGTCGCTGCAAGTAAATCATCTAATATTTCTCGATATTGTGGGCCCGGTTTATACCCTAATTGTTTTAAATCATTGCCATTTAATATTGGCTGTACATTCGTCAAACTTGTCAAATAATGCCATATCTGCCGCCTGATATTTCGCTGACTTTGTAAGGCGATTAAAATCAGCATGGGTAAATCATAATTTCTGAGCAACTTCACTACTTGACTGGGACGCTGACACTGGGGTAATAATTCCATGACCTCAGTTTGGGATTTAGCTAAGTTTTGTAAACGTTTGATGCCATCTTCATGTAATTGTAAATTCTGAGCGACTTTGCCGCGATATTGGGGTGCTAAGTGGGCAATTAACACTTCTAGGCGCATTTGCCAATGAATTAGAGTTAATTGGGGGTCAAATCGCTGTAAACAACGTTCTAATAATCGCAATTGTCGTAAAAGTTCTGGGTTTAACTCTAGGCTAGGATGAATACACTTTAACGCCCCTAATTTATCGAGTAACTGTAAAGCCACTTGCCAATATGGGGCTTCTAGGATGTGTTTTAATTCTGTCTTCAGTCGAGTTTGCAGGGCTGGAGTTTTGGTATTGGTTTGGGCAGTGCGATCGTAAACGCCACTGTTAATGGCATAGTGAATAAATTCTGTTGTTTGTGGTTCAATTGCAAATCCAAAACGCACAGCAAACCTAACACCACGATAAATGCGGGTGGGGTCTTCAATAAAGCTGTTGGCGTGTAATACTCGAATGTGCTTGGCTTGTAAATCTAGTAACCCACCGAAGAAATCGAGTAATTCCCCCGCACGAGGTGAGGTGAGGCGTAAGGCTAGGGCGTTAATTGTAAAGTCACGACGATACAAATCTTGACGAATAGAACTAGCTTCAACTTCCGGATTGGCGGCTGGGTAAGGATAAAATTCTGTTCTAGCGGTGGCAATATCTACCCACAATGAATCTAATTCTGGGTCTTTATGCCACAATAAAGCCGCAGTTTGAAAAGCCCCATGAATTTCTAAACGCGCACCTGGGTAAATTTCCTGGAGTGCTTTGGCTAATTCTACACCAGCCCCAACATCTGCTGTTTTATGAAAGCCATCAACTACCAAGTCAATATCGGAAATCATTAATGTCCCGGCGGCTGATTCTGCTAACAGCAAGTCCCGCACTGCACCGCCTACTAAATACAAATGCCAACCCCGTTTTTCAGCTGCTTGTGATGCTGTAGTGAGTAATTGCCACAATTGAGGTGTGAGACGATTTTGTAATTCAGTCAGAGAGGGAAGTTTAACATCTATTTCCCCCATCTCTTCATCTCGCCATCTTCCTTCTTCATCAGCTTGATGTAATTCTCGCAACACATCGGTACGAGTGACAATTCCGACTAATTGCCCTTGTTCTAAAACGGGTAAGCGCCCAATATCATAAGTCACCATCAGCGCTTCAATTTGCGGCAGGATGGTATCTAGTGTAATAGTTTTCAAATTTGTCGTCATATAGCCTTTAACTGGCGCATGACTAAATCCGTGGTGTAAAGCAATATCAATATCCCGTCGGGAAATAATTCCGACTAATTGCCCTTGGGTATCCACTACAGATAAACCGGAGTGTCCATACCGTAATAAGATGCGCTGCGCTTCGGAAATGGTAGTATCTGGGCGAATGGTTCGCACTGGAGATGACATTAAATCCCTGGCTGTGGGGGGATGGGGAATTGAGGTTTTAATTCCTTCTAGAAGTTGTTGGACTATTTCTTGGGTATCGACTCCCCGTAAACTCAGCGATGTGGCTTGAGAATGCCCACCACCACCAAACTGTTCAAATAATACATTAAGATGTACGCCGGGAATTTGCGATCGCCCAATGACTGATAAACGTGAATCGTCTTGTCCGTGTGCGTTGGCTAAAAGTAAGGCATCAATTTCGGTTAATTCCATCAGTTGCGACGCTAAACTTGATAACCCTGGAACGAAATCTTCTGTTTTCAGTGTTACCCAACCAATAGTATATCCACGCAAACAAAAATACTCTAAATTTTCCAGCGCCTCGGTTAATAACTGCTGTAATTGTGGGGATAACCCAGGGTCAAGGTAAGTCGAAATTACCGACGAACTAACTCCTTGTTGCATCAACCAAGCCAAAGCTAAAGCATCCCGTGGGGTGGCACTATCAAAGGTTAGTGAGCCAGTATCAACGTGAATCCCTAAAGCCATAACTGTAGCTTGGGATGAATTCAGGGAAATTTGCTGTTTTTGCAATTGTTCCACCATTAACGTTGTCGTGGCTCCTACCGCTTCAATGTAGGATTGTGTGGCGGGGATATCTAATTCTTGCCCTAAGTGATGGTCATAAACTATGATCTCTTTTAGATGGGGTAAATCTAACCACTCAGCAGCTTTACCCAGGCGATCGCGCTGTTGTGTATCCACAACTGTGATAGAGCGAATTTTTTCGGGATTCACCGAACGTCTTTCAATGAGAGGATACTCATCTCGGTGCAACGCCAAAAAATCTCTGACGGGTGGATGTGCGCCACCGCTCAGGACAATCTTACTTCCTGGTAGTAGGCATGTTAGCCCGACTGCCGCCCCTAAAGCATCAAAATCAGCAGTTGTATGGCAAAGAATTAAGTCCATAATTGTTAGTCAATAGTCCTTTGTTCACAATCCTAGTTCGTTGTGAGCGATTCATTTGACTATAGTGACGCGATTTCTGCTAGCTTAACAAATAAGGAAAAACTGTTAGTGTCATCCTTTAGGATATTCTATTTTTAGTATTGCGCTGTCTTGGGAGAAGCAAAAATGACCATAATATTCCAATTCGCTTTAATAGCTCTTGTTGCCATGTCTTTTGTTTTGGTAGTTGGCGTACCTGTTGCCTATGCTACCCCCCAAAATTGGGTGGAATCTAAAAAGCTTCTGTGGCTGGGTTCCGGAGTTTGGATTGCTTTGGTACTGTTAGTTGGTGTATTAAACTTTTTTGTAGTTTAGGCAATTTCACTTTCTTATACAGACAAATAGCATAGTGACTACAGGAGCAGAAGAGCCAAGAACAAGATTTGCTTGTTCTATTTACTTAATTGTGCTCTCCTGCTCTTCCGCATTTAAAGAAGAAATGTATATTGGCCAGAGTTATATTTGATAAGAGGCAGTCATGGCAGTTTTCGAGGGAACTTTTACACAAACGGAACCTTTGCGTTTAGCAGTGGTTATCGGTCGATTCAATGACCTGGTAACAGGCAAACTGCTAGAGGGATGTCAAGATTGCTTGAAACGTCACGGTGTAGACCCAGACCCCCACGGTAATCAGGTGGACTATGTTTGGGTACCGGGAAGTTTTGAAGTGCCTCTCGTCGCTCGTCAACTAGCACTTTCCCATAATTATGATGCTGTAATTTGTTTGGGTGCAGTAATTCGTGGACAAACCCCCCATTTTGATTATGTATCTGCTGAAGTATCTAAAGGCATTGCCGCCGCTAGTTTTCAAACAGGAGTACCGGTGATTTTCGGCATTTTGACAGTGGATACCATGCAGCAAGCATTAGAAAGAGCAGGTATTAAAGGTAATCATGGTTGGGATTACGCCATGAATGCCCTAGAAATGGCTAGTTTAATGCGGCAATTGCGCTCTAACCTCAATGAGTCATATACTCGGAATACACAATCTTTGCCAGCATCGTTTCAGGGTAACAGTTTAGGCAATTTAGCTACGGAGTCAGAAGAACTAGGCTGAGGCTTATCCTAAGTGCTGGGTAAATTGACTCAGCACTGAAAAATTAGGGGTTGACAAACAAAAATAAATCTGAGAATATAGGGTTTACATGAGAAATGCGGGTATAGCTCAGTGGTAGAGCGTCACCTTGCCAAGGTGAATGTCGCGCGTTCGAATCGCGTTACCCGCTTGTGAAAAACCTAATATGCAAGTCAACAGTCCTGACTGCAAGTTTTGTGTTTGTAGTTGGTTTTTGTTTTGTAGGGTGTACTACACTTGATTCAAGGTGGCTGTTGTCAGGTGCAAAACATAGTTCAGTACTGAAGTTAGCCGCCATCTACCTGAAGAAAGAGTCACTGATTGATGTCGTGATTGGTGAAATATCACCGCAATCCTGATTTAATCGTAAAAAGTTGATACTAATAGTAGTGACCCCAAAAAATTAGGGTTTGCTGGTATCTGTTGCCCGTAGGTGCAGCCTTTCCAAAAAACTTGTGTTAGGAATGTTCGCCACGTAAGCTTAGAAGTGTACCAGTTATGCCAGCACAGTAAATGCCCAAAAATCTAAATCACATGAACAGAAGTAGATTATTCAACAAAATTACCAGCACTCAAAAAAGACAAAAACAATGGTAATGGTTAGCTGTATCTAGCATTGGTAATCACCACAATGTTAGCATCGCTTTGGTATTGATAAAAAAGCTGATTAGAGATAAACCAAAACCCAGGCATGGGCAAACGGTTTGCTCACGCAACATAAAAAACACGCTCAAGTCAGTAGAACGCTTGTGCAACCTGCAAAACCAGAAAAAATTGACTTTAATAAGGAATATCCCTGTCCTTGCCGTCGCAAAGGACAGCTAGTTCCCATTACCCTGACAGAAGCATTTGGTTGCGATCGCTGTCAACAAATCTTTGTAGTAGAAGATAATGGTCATGTCCTAGAACAGCTTTCAACCACCTATCCCTACAAGCGAGCTTGGCGCTGGACAGGAAATAGTTGGCATATTGTGCCGACTCGGTTGGGAGAAAGCTATCTACCTATAGCGCTGGGCATTATTTTCGTGCTAGTGATTATATGGTTACCATTAGCACTGCGATTGGCAAATAGTTCCAGCATTATGGCTTGGGCGATGGTGGCGGTGCTGTTGGCTATTTTGCCAGCACTAATGGTCTGGCTTACCTACAGACGTTAATTCCATGATCGTTGAAGTTTTAGATGATTACCCCGAACCAATTACTAGCGCTCAACGCGCTTATCAAGCTTCCCTAAAATTGGGATTCACCAAGGGAGCAGACCGCAGTCGTGCTGTGTTGGCAATGGCTGAGGCTCTGGAAGGCTCATTTGACGACATTTTGGAAGCCAATACGTTGGATTTGGAAGCCAGCAAAGAAATGGCTGTACCAGAGTTAATTTTAGATTGGCTCAAGCTGACACCTACAAGGCTAGAAACCACAGTAGAAATTCTCCAAAGGTTGGGGGAACTATCAGACCCCCTACGGCGGGTGAGGAATGCGGACTATCAACTAGAAGATTCCCAAAGTTACACTCAGTTAATGCCTTTGGGTGTAATTGGCTTTATTTATGAAGCATTTCCCGATTTAGGGGCGATCGCAGCTGGTTTATCTATTAAAACTGGCAATAGTATTATTCTCAAGGGTAGTACAGAAGCGAGTCATTCCAACGAGGCGATCGCCAATGTCCTACAAAACGCCATTGAGGAAGTTGGTTTACCGTCAGGCTGTGTGGAACTAATTACAGCCGAACATGGTGCTTCCATTCGTGATTTAGTCACCCAAGACAAGTATGTAAATTTAGTCATACCCTACGGACGTTCGAGCTTAGTCCAACAGGTGATGCGACAATCTACTTGTCCAGTCTTAAAATCAGCAATGGGTAACTGCTACCTCTACTGGTCACTCAACAGCAGCTTAGACATGATTCGCTGGATGATTATGGATAGCCATGAAAGCGAGCCAGACCAAGTAAACGCTATTGAAAAGGTACTAATTCATCGCCAAGCCTTACCGTCATCTTTAGCGGTGTTGTGGAACACGTTGAAGGAAAAAGGCTTTGAAATCAAAGGTGATGAAGAACTAGTAGAAGCTTTCCCCCACTTGCACCTAGTGAAAGAAGGCGAATGGGGTAGCGCTTACTTAACAAAAACCGTAGCCTTTAAACTGGTAGATAGTTTAGAAGATGCGATCGCTTGGATTAATCAACATAGTAGCGGTCATGCTGACTGTATTGTCACGGAATCTTATCAAGAAAGTCGCCAGTTTGCCTTGGGTGTTAATAGCGCTTCGACATATATAAACACTTCTCCACGTTTTTCGCGTAACCCTTCACGGGGAGACTCAGTATTTCTCGGTATGTCTAATCAAAAAGGACACCGCCGGGGATTTATTAGTTTGGAAACCCTAACCACGGTTAAACACATTGTTCAGGGGAATGGACGGTTTTAGCCGTGGAGAATTTTAAATGATTGTGCCACAAATAGTAATCACCCCTGAAAATCCCACTTGTTCTGCTATTCAGGAATTAATTGGGGAACTGGATAATTATTTAGCGGCTCTTTATCCTCCTGAGAGTAATCACGTTCTTGATATTTCTGCTCTACTTCATCAATCGGTCACTATTTTCCTTGCCAGATTAGACAATGAACCAGTTGGCTGTGGAGCTTTAAAATATTTTCCAGAGGGTTACGCAGAAGTGAAGCGTATGTATACAAAACCCAGTTTTAGAGGGAAAGGAATTGGCAAAAAAATCCTGAATCAAATAGAACTAACCGCAAAGCAAGCGAATATTTATACGCTGCGTATAGAAACAGGTATCTATCAACCAGAAGCCATTGGACTATATGAAAAACTTGGTTTTTATAGAATACCTCCATTTGGATATTATCAACCAGATCCATTAAGTCTTTTCTTAGAAAAACGCCTTGTCTAGTTTCCGAGATGCAATTGCTATAATTCCTGCAAGCAACATATTTTTGTAGTCCTATGTGGCGATAATTACAACTCAGTTGTTACTGAAATAATCCACGCACAGTTACGAGATAAACCGCAAAAGTCCCTAACCAATGACTACTGGAATAATGTTCATCCGCGACATCGATTAGCCCAAACTGACGATGTAAATCAGCAGCACAACGAAGTACATTAACTCGAAAATCATCAATCGGCAGCCCTGAAATTATACCTTCAAGCATCCAAGCACGACTAATATTAAGTCCCCGAAAATGAGATTGTAAAAAGTCGTTAGGATTAGTGACTTTTACAGGTGGTAACCAGTTTCCCTTTTGTTCAGTAAGTAACTGAGGGAGAAAATTAGTCAGCCAATTAGCAAAATCTATTGGTGAAAGAACTCGTCGCATCAGATCAGCTTCAGCCAGTCCAGGGGAGACAAAATCATAGCCTAGTGGCTCGAAATGCAATGGATAGTTCTGATCATTCAAATAGAATTTAATTGCCTTACTTGCAATCTGGTTGGTAAAGTTTTCATTATTCGTGATGTCTGACCAATCTAGCGCCATACCTAGTGGTAATGCTGTGTTAAAGTGCGCTCCTGTACGATCTGGAAGTTCCAGGCTTTGCAACCAGCATTGGAAATTACTTGCAACCAAAGTTTCTAGAGGTTCCAACACAGCTAGCCATTTTTTGGCTTCGGGATCAACCCATTCACGTAATTCCCCAGTGAGTTGTAATAGCCATGCAAAACCGTAAGGACATTCAAAAAAGGGGTGTCGCTTAAAATAGGCAATTTCACCTTGAATTTTCTGTGGGGTGAAGCTGAGTGCTAATGCTTCCCTCACTGTTGTCTGAAAATCACCTTGAGGAAAATAACGAGCTAAACGTGCAAGTAACCAATGTCCATGTACGGCTGAATGCCAATCTAAACAACCATAAAAAGCTGGTGTTAGTTTGCGCGGTGGCTTAATATCTTCATCACTGTTCAACCAGAAGATATTGTTATGTGGATACTCTTGACTGATGCAATTTAACACCAATTGAACAAACTTTGCTGCGATCGTTACGTCCAATTCCATCATGGTTTAATTCTAGAATAACTCTAATATTTCTGGGAACTTGGAACTGCAATTAAGGAACTAGCTCAAAGCCTATGTTTACATGAGTGAAGTGAGCATCTTGAGTAAGGATTGTTGTAATTTTACATTCTTGCATAACAAGCATTGAGGTCAAGTCAGTAAAAGAAATCAGGGGCTTATCGAGAAACTTAGAACGGAGTACTTGGGTTTGAGCAAAGCGTTCTTCAGTAATGCGAATTAAATAAAAGTTATCGGACAAAAACGCTGACAGCAGTGCTTTCATAGATTGGTCAGCCCTCGGTGCAGGGAGTCGGCGAAAAAAGAAAGTGAATGTTTCGTCGAGAATGTAGTCAGTTGTATAAATTTGTCCATTTTGAGCAATGGCACGTTGGTAAGCTTGTGTAGCTTCATTATGATAGCGTTCACCTTTGTCGTGGAGCCTAAGCCAACCCCAAGTATCAATAAAAAGCTTAGTCGCCATACAGTTCATCATCTAAGTTGGCTGCCAGGGAGCCGTAAGATACTGCGCCAATAAAGTTTACCAGGGGATCACTACTGGAACTAGGTAGATTCTGGTTCTGGGGATTTTTGGAAGCAAGCTGTTGAACATACCGCAATACGTCTACAAGGTGCTGTTCTGGCAGTTGTTCAATCGCTTCAAAAATAGCTTGTTTTGTTGTCATAGTAATGATATGGTGTTGCTTTTTTTATCAAAATAGGTTCTTCATTTTTATATAATTTGATAATTTTTGAATATACTCGTAATTCTTAGGGAGTTTAATCACTCAAACACAGGTGGCCATAATTCAGAAATAGCAACTTCCCAACTAGGAAATAATTCATTAATAGTTAACTTATCGTCACCCGTCAAAATTTCAACATCACCATTGGGACGATATACACTCACAGTTAACTCATCAGGATTAATTAATATTCCTACTTTTGCACCTAATTCTAAAAATAACTTAACTTTATCTTCTAACTTAGAAATTCTGTCTGTTTTCGATTTTATTTCCACAACCAAATCAGGTACTAACTGACCAAAATCTCTCACAGTGCGTTTTAGTCTCGCCGCCGCCACAAAAGAAACATCAGGAGCGCGTAAATCAGTATTTGGCATCACAAACCCACCACTTGAGTCAAATATCCGCCCTAGTTTACGAGGTTTTACCCAGTTACCCAATAATCTGATCAACTCAGCGCCGATTTCACTAGACTCGATATCCGATGGGCCCATAACTAAAATATTTCCCTCTTGCAGTTCTATTTGGTAGTCCTGCTCATCCTCTTGTAATTTTTGTTGCAGTCTTTCTACATCTTTAATAGTGAGAGTCATACAACTTTTCAGATATCCTTCACCTTAAATTTACCATCCAATTTAAGAACCAACACTCAATATCTTTCTTCTCCTCTTTGTGTGAGACAAAAAAAAGTCCGCACAAGCGGACTACATAACACCAGATTTTCATTTGCTGGTCATCTACTTCTTATCCGAAGTGTAGTAAACCTTACTACCTGTATCCGGAACAAAACGACAGCTAACAGCAGAACGCCATAGCGATTTCCAAATAGGTTCTGAGGACTTACGGAAATATTCACCCATAATTGGTTTAATGGCCTCAGTCGCCTTTAGCAAATTGTAGTGAGGCATATTGAGGAAGATGTGGTGAGCAACATGGGTACCAATATCGTGATGGATGTGATTGATAAAACCGTAATCTCTATCAATACTAGAAATTGCACCTTTTAGAAAAGTCCAATCTTCTCCACGATACCAAGGAATATCTTGCTCTGTATGATGCAAAAAGGTCACCAAATCTAGCCAAATTACAAACACAATGTAGGGCATGGCGTAGTATTTTAGTAACCACATCCAACCCCATTGATAGGTAAGGAAACCCAGCAAACCTACCATGCCAATCCAGAGTACTGTACTGGTGATAATATCCCATTTTTCAGATTGCTTAAAAAGTGGGCTACTCGGTGAAAAGTGAGAGCCTTCCTTACCCGGAGAACGTTTAAATAAATATACCGGATAAGCCAAAAGAAAGACATAATATCTGCCTATCTTTTGCATCAAAGGCATTTCCTTATATTGTGATTCCGTCACAGGATACCAGCTTTCATCATTATCTAGATTGCCAGTATTTTTGTGGTGAGTTCTGTGGCTAATTCTCCAACCGTGATAAGGAACTAATATCGGTGTGTGAGATAAATGTCCAATTAAATCATTGAGCCATTTCTGTTTAGAAAAAGATTGATGTCCGCAGTCATGCCCAACTACGAACAAAGCCCAAAACATTGTTCCTTGCATGACCCAGAAAACAGGCCAAAAATACCAAGAATCCAGATAATGTGCTACTGCATAAAGCACACTGATAATCAGGATGTCACGAAAAAAGTAAAATAGGGATTTGGTCACACTAGGCTGAAAACATTCAGCAGGTATTGCAGCTTTCAAATCCTGAAGAGTAAAGGGAAGTTGGGTTTTTTCTTCAGACAGTTTACAGTCGTCAGGATTATTAAAAGCGATGGTATTTGATTGCACTGGATTCTTTTGTGGGATATAAATCGGATTTTTTTGACATATCTCTAGTATCAGCTTTGACTAATACGCAAGAAAATAATCTCTGGTAATTCACCTAACAATTTAAGTAGATAAAGAACTACCAGAGTTTATTCAATTTACAGGATAATAAACGATATTGCAAACAGCAAGTACACTCATAGGTAAACTACTGGCAATGCTATTTATTTTCCTGCATAATATTCGTTGAAAGTTTGATAACCAATATCAGTTTGGTACAACTGACATTCGTCTGTAATTTGCTTCATTAAAGACCAAGAAAACTGAAATTCATCATGCAGATAAGGCTGCCAATTTTCTTTGATGCTACTGTAAGCCATCCGCAAATTATAAGAAGGAATAGCAGTAGAAATGTGATGCGGAACATGGACATTAATATCATGGCACAGGATTTCTACCCACCGGGGATAATCGCAGTGAATGGTACCAAATAGCTGTGCTAAAGCCTCATTCCACTTGTTTGCTGCCACGAATGGCACATCTGAGTTAGTGTGGTGAACGATGGTGAAGGTACTCATCCAAAAATGGTAAACCATCCAGGGCAGTAGCCAAAATTTGACAAATCCCCAAATACCAGTTGTAGCAATCAACAGAGGAAATGCGATCGCAGCAAACACAACTACTACAGCCACCGAAAGCTTTACACTTGATTGGTCTTTGGTTTTGAAGTTCCGCCAGTCAAAATGCACTACTGCCCAATGTCCTATGGAACCTACCCACCAGAGACGCTTACGCAGGAATCCTTCAAAGGCTGACTGCTTCAAGGGCGTCCAATCTTCAAATACTTGGGTTCTAATGGGATGCCAAGCATTATCTTCATCCAACTTATTGGTATGAGCATGGTGATAGTTATGCTTAATCCGCCAACTGTGAAAGGGATAAATTAAGGGCATCATGAATATGTGCCCCACTAAATCATTTACCCAACGACGGTTGGCAAAAGATCTGTGACCACAATCATGGCCAATGACAAAAAAACCTGTTAAAGCAGTACCTGTAAAAATCCAAGCTAGGGGCCAGAGAAACCAAGGACTGACTGTCAGCATATAGTAGCCTAAGGCAACCATAGAGACACTGAGCAATGCTTGTGTCCAAGCTTTACGACGGTTCTTTTGAAAACATTCCCGTGGCAAGCTTTTGATAATATCTTTTAACTTCAGGTTGGGATCGCCGAGGTCATCGCCTACTTTTTGGCTGTTGATTATTGATGTAGTCATGGACACCTGGAAAACAACACGCGTTACTGTCAAGTCACCGAAAAAAGCGACTTGTCGCAAAATTTCTTAACATTAGCGTCTCGGATTATAGCAACCTAAGCTACACAAGCGCACTATTTTTAGTAGCTGTGGTCAATATTTTCCGAGGGTGTGAATGGTTATTAGTTGTTGGGAGAAATTACTTTTTCGCCAATAGTGAATAAATTCTGTAATTTATCCACTATTGACTCTGAAGAAAGGAAATTACTGCTTTCTGTCGGCCAGCTTCACATTAGTCGCTAGACCAAGTACTTGCAGCAATTGAATGGTCATCCAAGTTAAATCAATTTCCCACCATTCCAGCCCGTGACGAGCTGAGTATTGAAAAGCATGGTGGTTATTATGCCAGCCTTCACCGAATACTAGCACGGCGACCCACCAGCAGTTAGTGGAGCGATCGCCTGAATCATGGCTGCGATAACCAAATTTGTGGGTGGCGCTGTTTACAAGCCAGGTGCAATGGTAAACCCAGACAATGCGAACAAAGATACCCCAAACCACGAAAGGCCAGCCACCCAGATACATGAGTAATAAACCCAGTGCCACCTGAATCAAAATGAAATATTTCTGTAAAAACTGATAAACTGGGTCTTCTGCAATGTCTTTGGTGAAGCGAGGAACGTCAGCGTGAGAGGGAGAGTGATAAATTAGCCAACCCATATGACTCCACCAGAAGCCTTTATTGGAATCATGGGGATCTGGTTCGGTATCAGAATGTACATGATGAATGCGATGTGTCCCTATCCACTCAATGGGACCTCCTTGACAGGCTAATGTCCCACAAAAAACCAAGAAATATTCTAGCCATTTGGGAGTTTGAAAGCTGCGGTGGGTAACCAGGCGGTGAAATCCCAGGGTAATACCTAGTCCACCTGTCACCCAATAAAGAAAGAAACCCACACCAAAGGCCGCCCAGCTAAAGTTACCAGGAACAAAGGCAAAAAGAGCGCCGATGTGCAGAAAAACGAAAAACAGGGTATTTACCCAGTTAACTTGAGGTTTAGTTGAAGTAGCAATTGTCATGCAATAACCCGAATTGAAATTGTCCAGCCTAATCTGCGCGATTGGAAAATCCGCATATCTATAATTTTTTTTGAAAGAGGAACTAATGAACAGCTTGGAACAGCTGCAACAAGCAGAACAGGCATTGATAGAAATTTTTTCTGGAATTGACGCTCAGGTCAAGCATAATCTGAAAAGAGTCTTGGATGCATTTCGTAATCACCGTGTAGGCGCACACCATTTTGCTGGTGTTAGTGGTTATGGTCACGATGATTTAGGACGAGAAACTTTAGATAAAGTTTTTGCCGAAGTCATGGGTGCTGAAGCTGCGGCTGTGCGAGTGCAGTTTGTTTCTGGAACTCATGCGATCGCCTGTGCTTTATTTGGTGTTCTCCGTCCTGGAGATGAAATGTTAGCAGTGGTCGGTTCTCCTTACGATACGCTGGAAGAAGTCATTGGTTTACGGGGTAAAAACCAAGGTTCTCTTATTGAGTTTGGCATAAATTACCGTGAATTGGAGCTAACTTCAGAAGGAACTATAGATTGGCAAACCTTATCTCATAGTGTGGCTGAGAATACGCGTTTAGTATTAATCCAACGTTCTTGCGGCTATTCCTGGCGACCGAGTTTATCTATTGCGGATATCGAAAAAATCGTTCATTTAGTTAAACAACAAAACCCCAATACTGTCTGTTTTGTAGATAACTGTTACGGCGAATTTATTGAAACTAAAGAACCTACAAATGTGGGTGCGGATTTGATGGCGGGGTCGCTGATTAAAAATCCTGGGGGGACGATTGTCAACGCCGGTGGTTATATTGCCGGTCGGGCTGATTTAGTGGAAGCGGCTGCTTGTCGTTTGACTGCTCCCGGTATTGGTAGTTATGGTGGTGCGACCTTTGACCAAAACCGTCTGCTATTCCAAGGCTTATTTTTGGCTCCCCAGATGGTAGGGGAGGCGATGAAGGGGACTCATTTGACTGGGTATGTGTTTGATAAGTTGGGTTATCCGGTGAATCCTGCACCTTTAGCGCCGCGTGGGGATGTGATTCAGGCGATTAAGTTGGGTTCTGCTGCCAAGTTGATAGCTTTCTGTAAGGCGATACAACAGCATTCGCCTGTTGGTTCCTACTTAGACCCCATTCCCGATAACATACCGGGGTATGAGAGCCAGGTAGTCATGGCTGGGGGGACTTTTATTGAGGGGAGTACTTTGGAGTTTTCGGCGGATGGGCCTTTAAGAGAGCCTTATGTGGTTTATTGCCAAGGGGGGACTCATTGGACTCATGTGGCGATCGCACTAGAGGCGGCGATGGTAGCGGTGTCACAAGTTACATGAGTTAAGATTGTGTCACGCAAAGTCGCAAAGGCAAGCCAGTGCGTTGGGCGGCTCCGCCGACTTGAAGCAACTGGCGCGCAGAGAAAGATGACGGAGAATGAGATCGCGAAGGTGATTGTGGATGCTGCCTTTAAGGTTCATGTGAAGTTGGGGCCTGGTTTGTTGGAATCTGTTTATGAGTCTGTTCTGGCTTATGAGTTAGAAAAGCGGGGGTTGAAGGTAACAAGACAGCAAGCTATTCCAGTGGTTTATGAACGAGTAAATTTGGCAGAAGGTTTTCGAGCCGACATTATTGTTGAAAGTAAGGTGATTATCGAACTTAAATCCGTAGAAGCAGTTCACCCAGTCCATAAAAAGCAACTACTCACCTATCTAATCCTTGCCAATAAACGCCTTGGCTTACTCATCAACTTTGGCGCCTTACTCATCAAAGACGGTATTTCCCGTGTCGTCAACAACTTATAAAATCATCCAAAAAGACGCAAAGACCTTGCAATTCCTTTTGCGCCTTTGCGCCTTTGCGTGAAACTCACTCCGGTAATTTATATTGCCCAACAATCCGCTTCGCAAACTCCGGCACATGCTCCTCTAGCTTTTCCGGATGATTGCGCTTCACATACAAATAATTCCGCGTAAAGTGCGAATCAATGGAAAATCGCGCATACTCCAAACCCTTAGGCCCAATCCTCTCAATCACCACACCCATGAGTTTCGCCGCCCACATGGGCAAAGTCACACCCTTATCGTAAGCAGGAATACTTTGTTGCACTGCTTCTTTACGATTCCCTTGGGACATCACAGGCTGAGTATCTAACTGGTCTTGCACCAAGTCCAACATTTCGTTCCCTGTATCATTCCTGACCACAATCCACTGCCAGCCGAAAGGTGCGCCCATGTAACCCACAACTAAATCTGCCAGGGAGTTGACGTAATCAAAGCAACTCATACAGGAAGGGGCAAAGACATCTTTAAGTTTGTTAGTCTTCAAACCAAAGAAAGGCACAGTTTCCGTAGTTCCATCCTCATGTTTGAAATGCACCCGGAAGTCTTGCATGAATTCATAATGCACAACTGTCTCAGGCGATCGGCTGGTGGTTTCTAAGAATTTTTGCAGTCCAGCACGCGTAACATTATCTACACAAGGTGTACCTAAGACATACAACTTTTCTAACCCTAGTTGTTTTTCCACAGCCCTGAGTGCTTGAATTTGGCAACCCACACCAATTACTAATAATCGCTTCATCCCCGATCGCTCTATTTGTTCCAAAATAGAAAGGTTGGGTGATAATGTCGGTTTATTTACTTTGGCTGCCAGTATTTCTTCTGGGGTACGAGCAATTACAGGCATGGGTTGAAAGCGGTCTTCTTTGGTGTTCTGCACACAGACGACACCTTCAACTAAGCCGCGATTGAGCATTTCAATGGCAATGCTACTAACAATACCCGTCCATTGTGCGCCTTCGATGGGCTGCTGCTTCCGGGCGGCCATCATGTCTTGATGCACACCGAAGTATAGTTCATTGTCGTTGTCTAGGTCACGCGATCGCCTGTGGCTTTTTTCTTCTAAGTCGCCTATCTGCTGATTAATAAAGGCGCAGGCTTCCTTGACATAGTGAATATAATATGTGTCACACAGTCCGCACTCGCTACAAAGTTCTTTAGCAGGACGACGGCTGGTAGGTTTGAGGGCTTTGGCTTTTTTGTGAGGAGAAACTGAAGTCATGTTAAGCGCAATTTGTTATCTCAAAACTTAAGATAGCGGAATGCTGTATCTTACACAAAATTTCAACGCAAAAATCAAGATTTCAGTTATACATGAATTATACTAAATCAAAGTATTATATACCATATTTTTACGTATTAACACGTAAACAAAAACAAAATTATGGGATTAAGTAAACGCATCAATGGTATTATCCATGCAAATGTGAACAGTACACTAGGCAACTTCAAAAAAGTAGATTTCCAGACAGCTGAAAAAGCAGCCTTTGTTGGTGGCGGATTAGCAGCTGGTGCTGTCGTATCGGAAACCGTGGGTGGAATGGGACTAGCCGCCGCCGGAACAGCTATTGGTATTGGTGCGCCTCATTTATTAGCTGTAGGAGCCGTTACTGGTACAGCCGCTTACGGAGCGAAAAAGGGAATAGAAAACCGAGACTCTCTAGCATTAGGTGCAGCTGCATTAGGAGCAGCAGGTGGTGTAGGAGTTTCCAGCACCATTGGCAATATGGGCTTACTCGCAGCCGGAACGGGATTTAGCATAGGTATGGCTCCTGTGACGGCGGCTGGTGCAGTGGTAGGATTAGGTGCTTATGGTGTATTCAAGCTCCTGGATGGAAATCACGATCATGATTCAAAACCAATTATTGAATCTCTCAACCAAGTCAAACAAAGCATCATAGAAAATATTCATACTGCCAAAGCCAATCAAAACAGATTACAAGCAGATTATCAACGAACTCAAAACAAAATCGCATCTTGCCATCAAATAGCCTTATTAGCTATGAAAAAAGGCAGTGAAGACTTGGCACGTGAAGCTTTGATGCGTAAGTATACCCACCAACAAAATGCCAACAATCTTCACAAACAAATAGAAGAACTAACGACAACTATTAATAATCTATTCCTTGATTTGCAATTTATAAATCAAACAATTATTCAAATAAAAACCGAAGGAAGCTAAAACAAAAAAAGTTTATATCTTCCTCTGTATTCTCCGTGCGACACCACTTGCTACAAGTCGGGAAACCCTTTCGGCAGTTCCTCCTGGGGGAAAACCCCCCGCCGTTCGCCTTTGGCGTCTCCCCTTGGGAGAAGGATGCCCGAAGGGCTGTAGACCGGACTGCCTCACCAACGCAGTGGCTCCTCTGTGGTTCATTAATCTAATTCTTTTACATCATGAAAAAACTAGGAATTTTCATTATCATCGCTTTCGCCTCAACTCTGACTGCCTGTTTCCAAAACTCACAAGCTGATACACCACCAATTTCCAATTCTTCCCCTAAGCAAGCAAAACCAATTTCAGAGGTTCCTCCTGAACAACCAAAAATTGTCTCAAATCCTCCACATTGTGAAGATAGCTGTCAAAAGCTGGCCACAGATACTAGCTTTAGTGAATCAACAATTAAACCAGAACTCATTACTTATTTGCCGACATGGGAAAATTTCTGTGAAAAAACTCAGCAACAGCCTTATTGTAATATTTTGAAACCTTATCAATTTGCTGATGGCATAGTTTACCTAAAAGTTACTAGCACAGAATCTTTTGCTATTGATATTCATTTCACATCCGGTATCGATAGAAATAGAGCTATGAGCATTGTCCAAGCTGCTGTCAACAGTCAAGAGCCTTTTGAAAAAACTGAAGAAACCAAAGATAAAATAATGTTGTATGGCGGCCCCTTTGACGATGGGGATGAAACTTATTATCTAGCAGTAACTGAGTTAAGCTTAAATGCTCAAAACCAAGTTACTCAAATCACTTCCGTCTCGACAACTCCATAAATCAAAATGAAACCCACATCCCAAAAAGGTGCAGCATTTATCGCCGGAGGAAGTATCGGAGGTGCGGGTATCTCCTCAACAGTCGGTGGTATAGGAATTGTCGGCGGCTTTGGTGGCGTAGGAATTGGTGCAACTTCTGTAGTTGGTGCTGGCGCTGTTGCTGGTGCAGCTATTTACGGTGCTTTCGATGCCATAACAAATGGAGATGCAGCCGTTTTCGGTGCAATGGGAATTAATGCAGTTGGTGGTGCTGGTGTTGCTAGCGTCGTTGGTGGGATGGGATTAGTCGCCCCAAAAATCGGGTTAGCAGTTGGTATTGGTACAGTTCCGATGGCGGGATTTGGGGCTGTGGTTGGACTCGCCGCTTATGGTATTGCCAAACTGTTAGATGAATCTGAAGTTAAGGAAACTTCCTTTCAGCTTTTTGAACGGATGGAAGAAAAAGTCTTACAGATGGACTATTATTCTGCCGCAGTCATGGAGTTAGATTTATTTTTATCTGGTGATGATCTTAATCAAAAATTTGCCGCTTGGGAAATTGAGGATGAGTTACAAGTACTCAAAGCGCAGGTGAAAAAGCAAGTTGTTCCTCCCAAAATTGAACTTAAAATAGTACCTCAAACAACCCAGCCGCCGGAAACTTGGAAATGTGTAGAAACTCTTAAAGGTCATTCAGCAGCAGTTAATGCCTTAGCTATTAATCCTGATGATCAAACTTTTGTTAGTGGGAGTAATGACAGAACAGTTGGTTTGTGGAACTTAAATACTGGCAAATGGCTTTATACTTTTTCTGGACAAGCCGAGGCTGTTTTATCTGTTGCTATTAGTCCTAATGGTAAGCAAATCATTAGCGGTAGTGTAGAACGGAAAATTAGTCGTTGGCAATTAGATACAAAACAATATCATCGGACATTCTCTTATTTAAATTCTCCTTATAGCCATAATGGCTTTGTTAACTCACTTGCTTATAGTGCTGATGGCAAAATAGTCGCCAGTGCTAGTACAGATAAAACTCTTAGAATTTGGGGAGGTTATACAGGTACTCTCAAACGTACCTTGAATGGACATACTAATACAGTTTTATCTGTTGCTATTAGTCCCGATTGCCAGATTCTTGTGAGTGGTAGTGCTGATAAAAGTATTCGATTTTGGGATTTACAAACTGGTCAACAACGCTGTATTTTAAATCAACATTCAGCAGCAGTGAATACAGTAATTATTAGTTCTGACGGTCAAACTCTTATTAGTGGAAGCACAGACAAGACAATTAAGCTGTGGAATCTTCACACTGGCGAATTATGTCGTACTCTGACTGGACATACAACGGCGGTTCTCTCCCTTGCTATTCACCCGGACGGAAAAACCCTCGCCAGTGGCAGCACAGACTGTATAATTCTTTGGAATTTACAAACTGATGAATTACTCCAAACTCTGGCTGGGGTTAGTCCCGTGGCTTGGAGTCATGATGGCAAAACCCTTGTAAGTGGCGCTAAAGGTGGTGCAATTAAGATTTGGCGACAAATACAAAACTGTGATGAGTTGACTCTCAAAACTGTCATGTCTGGGAAATGGTGGGAAGTCTTAGGTGTAGATCAAAACGCTCATCCCAAAGATATTAAGTCTGCTTACATTCGTTTAGCCAGATTGTATCACCCTGATGTTAACGGTTCTGCCAGTAACCAAACTTCAATGCAAGCAATTAATGGCGCTTATCAACAATTTCAGGGCAAAAAATGACCAATTCGCTAATTATTTAGTTTAAACAATTTATTTCTAAATTGAGCAAAATTACTCAATATTACTTGCATATAGTCACGATGATTAAACTCTCATTATGAAAGCCTGAGGATTGTTTCAATAATTACTTTACGTTAATATCGAGAGTTACCTGTAAACTTGCAAAGTGTAGCGATAAACCTGCATCTATCTTAAGTTATATGCAATGTATATTTTTCGAGCTTATTCCCTAAAATCCACCATTTAATAGAAACTTAAGTTAATATATATACCTCCTTAGGGGGATTGATATCTAAAATTTTTCAGCGTTTGTATTGCATATTCTGAAAAAACATTATAAATTATTAAGTTATAGGGGAATAATTTAATTGGCAATTTTCAGGTCTAAGTCAAGATTCAGTAAATATACTGCGAATAGTTTAAATAGCAGACCTTGAACAATACCGGAGATGTATTTCTGTTTGGGTAGGTAAAGTTCCTGATGTACAGACTCTGGGACGAATAATCTAGAAATATATCTTATGTGATTGTTCTGAGATATCACGGTATTGCTTGAGGTGAAAAACAGCTAACTGCAAATCACCCAAAATATCATTGTTTCCAACAAATTATTTGCTGATAAATTATCAACTTAATCGATTGTTTATAAGTTACTTTTTAAAATAACTCTGCTATTAAAAACATAGCTTTTGTTATGCTAAAAATAGCAGTAATTAATGCAGGTGCATCCACTACACATTCACCCCCCTCAATGGAGTTACTATGGCGATGCCAATAAATGAATTACTAACAGATGAGAATATAGAAGAACAAGCATGGCGAGCGCTAGAACAGTCAATTCTCTATTATCAAGGTCGCCCCATTGGGACTGTAGCTGCTTATGATGTGTCTGTGGAAGCACTGAATTATGACCAGTGTTTTGTTCGAGATTTTGTCTCGTCAGCTTTAATTTTTCTGATTAAAGGTAGAACAGATATTGTTCGCAATTTTCTCGAAGAAACTTTAAAGTTGCAGCCCAAAGAAAGAGAATTAGACGCGTATAAGCCCGGACGAGGGTTAATTCCGGCTAGTTTTAAAGTTGTATCTGTTAATGGCCAAGAACATTTAGAAGCGGATTTTGGCGAACACGCGATCGCCCGAGTTACTCCAGTAGATTCTTGTCTATGGTGGATTATTTTATTGCGTGCTTATATAGTCGCCACCAAAGATTATTCCATAGCCTATGAACCTGAATTCCAAAATGGTATCCGGTTAATTATGGAAATCTGCTTGGCGAATCGCTTTGATATGTATCCCACGCTGTTGGTTCCTGACGGTGCTTGTATGATTGACCGTCGTATGGGCATTTATGGGCATCCTTTGGAACTGCAAGTGTTATTTTATGCAGCTTTGCGGGCGGCGCGAGAGATGCTAATTTGCAAAGGTAATCAAGATATCGTAGCCGCCATTGATAACCGCTTACCGCTTTTGTGCGCGCATATTCGCCAGCATTATTGGATAGATATTAATCGTCTGAATACAATTTATCGCTTCAAAAGTGAAGAGTATGGCAAAGCCGCAGTCAATTTATTTAATATCTATGTAGATTCCCTACCCTACTATGAATTAGATAAATGGCTACCCATAAAAGGCGGTTATTTAGCTGGGAATGTCGGGCCATCGCAGTTAGATACGCGTTTCTTTGCGCTGGGTAATTTGATGGCGATCATTTCCGATTTAGCCACCGAAGAACAGTCACAAGCTATTATGACTCTAATTGAGGAACAATGGGACGACTTGATGGGAGATATGCCCATGAAAATCTGTTTCCCAGCCTTAGAAAATGAAGAGTACAGAATTGTTACAGGATGTGACCCTAAAAATATCCCGTGGTCATATCATAATGCTGGCAGTTGGCCTGTTTTAATGTGGATGTTTGCAGCAGCATCTGTCAAAACTAATAAAATAGGTTTGGCAAGAAAGGCGATTGAAATTGCCAAAGTACGCCTGAGTGAAGATGAATGGCCAGAGTATTATGATGGCAAAAAGGGGCGTTTAATTGGCAAACAAGCTAGGAAATATCAAACCTGGACAATAGCTGGTTTCTTGTTAGCTAAAGAACTGATGGATAATCCTATTTATTTATCATTAGTTAGTTTTGATGAATTATCTCCAGAAGTAATTTCTAGAGCGTGTGAATTTGAAATTGGCAGCGTAGATCCGTTTCTGTCTCATTAAAGTAGCAATAAGTCTGGCAATACTTCAATTGCAGTGTGTAAATTGTCCAAAATAAACGTTAAAGTTACCGCCCCTTTGTAGTTATTAGGGGCTTTTTTATTTTCTAAATTGCTCTTTGTGATCACTTTCAATATGGAGCCTATGGGACAATAAGGTAAATGAGAAACTTGGGTTATCCTGAGAATATGGACGATGGAATATCGCCCCCAATTGAACGTGGCAAAAAGTTAAGTGGGTCTATATCCATCGCCAAGAAAATACACTGAAACGGCAGAGTTAAATCTAGTTTTTCTCTTGCCAAAATCCCATCAAAATGGAGCGTTTCTCGCAATGGAAAGAGAGGAATTAGTAATAGTCGATGACTTAGAGAAACAGGCGTGGGAAATTTTAGAAAAGTCGATTATTTATTATCAAGGCCGTCCTGTAGGTACGGTTGCTACCTGTGACGCTTCACTAGGCGATTTGCATCATGACCATTGTTTTATCAGAGATTTTGCTTCTTCAGCTTTACTGTTTTTAATTAAAGGTAAATATGATATTGTTCGGAATTTTCTAGAAGAAACTTTAAAGTTACAGCCTAAAAAAAGCCAATTAGATGCTTATACTCCCGGTCAAGGTTTGATACCAGCCAGCTTCAAAGTTGTCTCAGATAATGGGCAAGAATACTTAGAAGCGGATTTTGGCGAACACGCGATCGCACGAGTTACACCTGTTGATTCTTGTCTGTGGTGGGTTATTATACTATACGCTTATGTAAAATCTACAAAAGATATTAGTTTCGCCTTGCAACCAGAATTCCAGCAAGGAATCATGTTAATTATGGAACTTTGCTTGGCGACGCGATTTGAGATGTACCCGACGCTGTTAGTTCCCGATGGCGCTTGTATGATTTATCGGCGCATGGGTATCTATGGTTATCCGTTGGAAATTCAATCTTTATTTTATGCCGCGTTGCGGGCGGCGCGAAAGTTACTGATTTGTGCAGGTGATGAAGAAATTGTCATTGGGATTGATAACCGCTTACCTTTATTAAGAGATCATATTCGCCATCATTATTGGATTGATATGAAGCGATTAAATCAGATTTATCGCTTTAAGGGTGAAGAATACGGAGAATCAGCAGTTAATCAATTTAATATCTATCCTGATTCAATTCCCTATGCTAATTTGGCGATTTGGTTGCCTAAACATGGTGGTTACCTAGCAGGTAATGTTGGCCCATCGCAGTTAGATACTCGTTTCTTTGCACTGGGAAATATGATGGCTATTATTTCCTCTTTAGCAAGTGAAAAACAGTCCCAAGCAATTATGAATCTCATTGAGGAACAGTGGGATGACTTGGTGGGAGAAATGCCGATGAAAATCTGTTTTCCGGCTGTAGAAAAAGAGGAGTACAGAATTTTTACTGGTTGTGACCCTAGAAATATTCCTTGGTCATACCATAATGGTGGTAGTTGGCCAGTATTATTGTGGTCTTTGATTGCGGCGGCTCAAAAAACTGGTAGAAGCTATATTGGCAAACAAGCTTTGCAAATTGCCCAAGCACGGTTGAGTGAAGACCATTGGCCGGAATATTACGATGGTACGCGGGGGTTATTAATTGGTAAAAAAGCTAGGAGATATCAAACCTGGACGGTTACTGGCTTTTTGTTGGCTAAGGAGTTGATGCGAAATCCTGAGCATTTAGCATTAATCAGTTTTGGGCAATTTGATTCCGAGAATCCTTCCCAGTCTTGTGAGTTGTAATTTAAGGCATTAAGAGTCAGCAGAAGCTATCGAGTCGTTGGGCAGTTAGAGGGAGATACAGTGATTTGGTTTTGGGTAGGGTCGCATACAGAGTATTAAAGGCTACTATCTCAGTTGTAAGAAAGCAACTATCATCAAATCTCAGTGCTTAGGTAAAATTAGGGTTTTTGCATCAGTTCCATATATTTTGGCAAAATTGAGATGCTAGATAAGAGGGTGATGAAGTGGGCGATCGCCTTTCCGCCCGCTCCGCGATCGCCTGGGGCGATAATGGTAAATATTGCCCATCCCTGATTTAAATTTTTCGATGACAAACCCCCGTCAAATAGCTTTTGTCGCTTTGCGAGATGTTCACAAAGGGGCTTATGCTGATGTCGCTTTAGACCGAGTGCTACAAAAGGTTAATTTACCTGGTAATGACCGCCGTTTGTTGACAGAATTAGTATATGGCAGTGTCCGAAGGCAACGTACCCTTGACGCTTTAATAGATCAACTGGCCACCAAAAAATCTCACCAACAACCTAAAGACCTCCGCAGCATTCTACATCTGGGTTTATACCAACTGCATTATCAAGAACGGATTCCGGCTTCGGCTGCTGTGAATACTACTGTCCAACTGGCTAAGGAAAATGGCTTTTCTGGTTTGACGGGTTTTGTAAATGGTCTATTACGGCAATATATCCGTCTGGCGGACAAATCACCAGAACCTTTAGTACTACCAGAAAATCCGGTGGAACGTTTGGGAATTTTATACAGTTTCCCTGATTGGATTATTCAGGTGTGGTTCGATGAACTGGGTTTGGCTCAAACAGAACAACTGTGTGATTGGATGAACCAAACACCGACAATTGACCTGCGAATTAATCCGCTGCTGACGACAATTGAGGAGGTGGAGACGGCTTTTGAGGCGGCTGGTGTGTTGGTGAAGCGGATTCCTAATTTACCCCAAGCTTTACGATTAATTGGTAGTGTCGGTGCAATCCAAAATCTGCCTGGTTTTAGTGAGGGTTGGTGGTCTGTACAAGATAGTAGCGCCCAACTTGTGAGTCATTTACTCGACCCCCAACCCGGTGAGGAGATAATTGATGCTTGTGCTGCACCAGGGGGGAAAACAACTCATATTGCTGAGTTGATGGGCGATACAGGAAAAATCTGGGCGGGCGATCGCACTGCTTCCCGATTGCGTAAACTCAAAGAAAATGCTCAACGGCTACATTTACAATCTATCCAAATTTACACGGGTGATAGCCGCAATTTACCGCAATTTCATCATACAGGCGATCGCGTCTTACTAGATGCACCATGCTCTGGTTTGGGAACTTTGCACCGTCACGCTGATGCACGTTGGCGACAAACACCAGAATCTGTCCAGCAACTTTCAATATTGCAGGCGGAACTATTAGCACAAACATCAAAGTTTGTCAAATTCGGTGGTGTACTTGTTTATGCTACCTGTACCCTGCATCCATCGGAGAATGAAGGTGTGATTTCTGCCTTCTTAGCTAATCATCCCCATTGGCAAATTGAACCTCCCAGTGTTGATTCCCCTTATTTCGCCTATTCCACACCCCAAGGCTGGCTTCAAGTCTGGCCTCATCGACAACACATGGATGGCTTTTTCATGGTGCGCTTAAGAAAAACCAACGATTCCGAATGAATACTGTTTGGGATTGTACTATTTGGTGGAGGCCCCGAATCTACCGGAGGAGGCAGCGATGGTTACTGATTCTCATGTGAAAAATTTAGTTAAAATTCTGATTGGAGCCGCCTGGATCGATGGCAAAATCCAGCCAGAAGAACGGCAATATCTGCGGGAAATAGCTCAAGCTAAAGGTTTGGCTACTGATCCAGAGATTAAGCCTTGGCTGTACGAACTGGTTCCTGTACAACCGCAAGAATGTTATAACTGGGTGCAAGATTATTTAGGCGATCGCCCCAGTCTAGAAGATTGTGAAAATCTCATTGAAGCCATTAGTGGCTTGATTTATAGCGATGGGGAAGTGGCTGTAGAAGAAGCACGACTTCTGACCAAATTACAGGAAATAACAAAACTTAATGATTCTCCCCAACCTGCTTATCAGGCTTTGCTCAAACAAATTCAAAAGCTTTATCGTCGCTGGGTTGAGGTGCAAAATTAAAACAATTCGCAATTCGCAATTCGCAATTCGCAATAGAGCCTACGGATGCCGCTAGGCTGTACGCAATTACGTGTTGTAAAGTGGATTTAGACCCCGCCACAACACTTGCGGCTTGATAGAAACCGGGGACTTAAACCCCTACATTTTGTTAATCAGTTGACCAGACGCGATAAATAGCGTCTGGTAATTCGACTCAAAACCACTTAGGACTTTGGTTCACCCACACCCGGGGTTTCTTCTTTTTCTACTTTAGGTACAAAGTCAGGACGCTCTTTGCTTTCCCAGCCAGCGGGACGTTTAGAGTTGTACCAAGCGATGGAACCGATGGTGACAGCAGCAATAAAACCAACTACATACACCAAAGTAAAAGCTAAAGGAAAATGGGAAGCTTCTCCTGTTGCTGTTTGCATTAATAAATTCATGAGTATATTCTCCTAATTTAACCAACACTACTTAAGACACTATAAAAAGAGCGTATCACTTACATCCACCCCAAGTTTGAACTAGTTGTTGATATTTAGAGGATATCAGGAGTAAGAACACCTAATTTAAACAGTAGAGAAACTTGGTTGTTACTGTTAAAGCCAAGCTCGGTCATATTGAATTGGCCAAATTTTATCTTGTCCTAGTTGTTTGGCTGCTTGGTGTGGCCAGTAAGGATTGCGGAGTAATTCACGCCCTAATAAAACTAAATCAGCGACTCCTGAGCTAATAATTTGGTCAGCTTGTTCTGGTGATTTAATTAAACCCACTGCGCCTGTAGGAATATTTGCTTCCTGGCGAATACGTTCGGCAAACTGAGTTTGATAACCGAGTTTCACCGGGATATTGATGCCTGGTATAATCCCTCCGGAGGAGCTATCAATTAAATCTACACCCAGTAACTTAAGTTGCTTGCTTAAAGCTATACTTTCCTCAATGTTCCATCCTTTATCTACCCAATCAGTAGCAGAGATGCGGACAAATAAAGGGTATTTTTGTGGCCATACTTCTCGTACTTGCTCGACAATTTCTGTTAATAGACGAATCCGGTTGGCAAAGCTACCGCCGTAATCATCTTGACGATGGTTAGCCAGGGGTGAAAGAAACTGATGTATGAGATAGCCATGAGCTGCATGAATCTCAATGACTTTAAAACCTGCTTGTAAGGAACGTTTGGCAGCTTGGACAAAGGCTTGAATAATTTGTTGAATTTCGGCAATACTTAAGGCTTGGGGTACTGGACTTTCTTTACTGAAGGCGATCGCACTACTAGAAACCACAGGCCGCCAACCTTCTTGAGATTCATTCAATACTTTTCCGCCCTTACTCGGTTTGGCTGTACTAGCCTTTCTCCCTGCATGGGCCAGTTGAATTCCCGCAACGCTACCAAATTGATGAATTAGCGACACGATTTTGGCTAAAGTTTCTATGTGTGCGTCTGACCAAATACCCAAATCTTGGGGAGTAATGCGTCCGCGCGGTTCTACAGCCGCAGCTTCTGTGATTACTAAACTAGCACCACCAACAGCCCGCGAAGCCAGATGAACCAAATGCCAGTCGTTAGCATATCCATCTGTACTGGAATATTGACACATGGGTGAAACAGCGATGCGGTTGCGAAAGGTGACTTCACGAATCGTGAATGCTTCAAACAAGTGTGCCATTGGGATTAATTCCTTCTCTTGCAAAGTCAAATAAATCTGAGATGGATTTACAAGCTGGATGGAGAATCTGGCAAATGAAAAAATATCCCAAAGTTTCTTGTGGTGCGGGCATTTTGCCTGCTAATTACCCAAGACACTCACAAGAGGGGATAATTTATTTTCTCGTATTCCCTAAAAATAGAATCTCAGGAAGTGGACTAATTACTAATGGTAAGCTGTTAAAACGTTGTTCTGCCTTTTTTTTGCAGTTTATATTTGGTAATTGTCTGGTGGCAATAAACCTATAATACTAATAAGCAGTATTACTGTTTGCTTGCACACTTCTTTTAGCCCAGATACTGTTAAAGATGCCTCACTACCAAAAGCTACTGAAAATTTCTACTACCGGCAAATCTTTTCAAAATATCACTGCAAAAATTGCAGCTATAGTTGCAGAGGCGGGGGTGGAAACTGGTCTTTGCACTTTATTTTTGCGCCACACTTCAGCTAGTTTAGTGATCCAAGAAAATGCTGACCCTGATGTTTTGGTTGATTTAGCTAATTTTATGGCCAATCTTGTCCCAGAATCAGGTAAATACATCCACGATGCTGAAGGTGCAGACGATATGCCGGCACATATCCGGACAGCACTGACTCATAGTTCTGAACATATCCCCATTAATCGTGGTCATTTGGTTTTGGGAACTTGGCAGGGGATTTATGTGTGGGAACACCGTCAACGTAGTCATACCAGAGAGTTGGTGGTACACATTTCTAGTTAGGGACTGGCTACTAGGACATTAAAAATAAAAATATGAAAATTGTTGATCTAATTAGTTGGTTTGAAGCATGGGCTAATCCTACTTGGTGTGAAAGTTGGGATAATTGTGGCTGGCAAATTGAGCCGGGGGTTTTGCAAGAAGGGGCGCGGGTGTTGGTTTGTTTAACACCGACTTTGGCAGTAATGCAGGAGGCGATCGCAGTTAATGCTAATCTGATTTTTGCTCATCATCCTCTGATTTTTAATCCACTTAAGTCTTTATGTGGTGGTGAGGCCATCGCGGATATGGCAAAGTTAGCGTTTACTCACAATATCGGCGTTTACACTGCCCACACAAATTTCGACCAAGTAGACGATGGTACTGCTGATATTTTGGCGCAAATTTTAAAGTTGCAAGAAGTCGCGCCTATAGTTCCTACTCAAGCAGGTTTGGGTTATGGTCGTGTGGGCTTACTGGAACCATTTCTGACTTTACAGGAGTTGCTGGCGACGATTCAAGCCCGACTTGCTCCGCCTAATTTAATTTTTTCCCCAACTGCTGACTTACAACAAAAGATTTCCCGTGTGGCTGTGTTGGGTGGTTCTGGTGCTAGTTATATTTCGGCGGTAGCCAAAACTGGCGCTCAAGCTTATCTTACTTCTGATTGTAAGTTTCATCAGTTTCAGGAAAGCCGCGATCGCGGTTTGATTTTAATTGATGCTGGACATTATGCAACTGAACGCCCGGCTTGCGATCGCTTGGTGCAAAAATTTCGGTCTTTAAATCTTGACTGGGTGAAATTAAGTCACGAAGATGAAGATTTTCGGCAATTTTTCTAGTAATATTAGTTTTTTAGCAACTAAATTATTGTTTTACTTATCTTTGTATTATCTGCTTCCAGTATACGGTTACTTAAACTCTCTAAACCATATCTGTTGTGATGCGGATCACAAAATTAAGTAATTAAAATCACCAGTATTTACTGTTCTATATCAATTAGGCGGGAACAAAAATGTTTCACACTAGATATAAGAAAACTCTCACCATACCCTAATCAAGATGATTCGCACACTCGTTGAATCTGCTTTCCAAACTGGATATCTTAGTGTTGAATCTGAGGGTCTACTTCATCAGGTGTTGGCGACTAAGTGCTATCAATCGGAAGACTTGGCAGCCCTAACGGCACTATACGATGCAGTGAGTGCAGGTAAAATTAAACGAGAAGCGTCATCGCCACTGCCCATAAAATTTCTCGCACAGGACACAATTCGGTAAATTTGCCATCGCGTGGCATCAGATAACCGCCTTCAACTCAAAACTCTTTGCTGAATGTTGTTGAAAACCATTAAGGTCGGCAAGAGAATGAGTTAAGATCAAATACATTAGGGATAAATGTAAAGCTGAGTTCCCAGACTTCCCAGCAATGCCAATGAGTACAAGTAGGCAAATCAAACAACCGCAATTAAAGCTTGATTCAGAGTATTTTTTATTACATACTTGTAGGAAGTACTCACCAGAAAATATTAACCTGGTTAGGAGAGTTACCCAATTGTGTGACTTCTACGAAGTAGACATTCGTTAAATGGCCTAAAGGGGATTGAGTTCAACCGGTGCAGTAAGTACAAGTCGATGATTTATCTAGATTCTTTCTAAGACAACCGAGTCTGTCTATATCTAGGATTCATCAGACGCACTGATTCTGAACCACGGAACCGACCTCTGATGGTGTTATCAAAATGGGGTAAAACCCAAATTTCACAGGTTTAACTACGTTGTTTAAAAAGGCAGAAGCAGTACATGCTACACCGCAAGATTTATCAACTGTGTTGCGACGGGCGGGAGGTATGTGTATTTTTGCGGGACCAGCAACGCTGGATCGAAAAAGCCCGCATCCTCGATATAGAGGGGGATTTAGTCACTCTACGCTATGAAACAGAAGAGGAAGACGAAGTTTGTGCTTGGGAGGAGATGGTTCGTCTCGAAAGCATTGGCTCTGTGACTCAAAAATTAGCCTCAGTGCCACGCGGTAATGTAGAACCTCTGTTGACAGAAGATTGTCCAGAAGCGGAGCGGATTCGTAACCATTATCCTGACTCCAATCCTGAATAACTAAATGTTAAGTCCTGAGTCCTGAGTAGTACATCTTGCTCAGGACTCACTATTTTTCTGGTTCAACATTAGATAAACGTTCAAAAGCCGGACAGTAACCCTCAAGAGTGACTTTGAAGTTATATAACGGAGAAAGAGGATTCCAACAGCGTTGTCCTCTTTGATGCCGACAAGTACCACAACAATCTACATCAGTCCAAGTAAAGCGATCGCCATTTTGGTTGAGTAGTTCTCGTGGAGATAATCCCCGCAAGACGATTTCTTCACCTTGCCAACGCGCTTCAATTAAACCAGTGTCGGCAAACTGTCGCCAGCGTGGGTCAGTTGTAATGGCATCGGGTAAGGAAATGGTAATGACTGTACCTAATTCTGTGAGTTCGCCTTCATAGTTGGTTTCTGGGGGGGCTGGCTGTAAAAAGGTATCGCCAATGGGTAGTTGTACTAAGGTGTTAGCCGATGGAGAATGCACGTGATAACGGTTTTGTAGTTCCTCTAAGCTAGTCAAATCAGCCAAGTAAGCTGGGGAACCGTGGACAAAAACGACGTGTTGGGGACGCAAATTATGAATTAGCTGGGTAGTACCAGGGCCATCGCTATGTTGGGCGAGAAGATAGCTTTCGTCATTAGTGGGTGCAGCATATTCTTGATTAATTTTTATATCAATTTTTTCTGGCAACAGAATTACCCAAGGCCCTGTATCCGGTTGACAGTATTGATTTAAATTAGCTGTGGAGTCAGTCAGCACAATACAGGGAGACTTGCCTACAGTACCCCGCTGTTGAGGTGGCAAACGTCGTACCCGTGGACGCACTCGTTCATCCCAAAATAAGGGTTGATGGCGGGCGAAGTTCTGCACTGATGGTGGGAGGTGGGGCAGGAGTTCCAAGTAAGCATCACACCCTGTAGCCACAGCACCGTCAACCCAAATATCTAAATCTCTGCCTGTGAAGTGGTGATGAGAGCGTAACAACATCAGCAGTTCTTGACCCAAGCCTAAAGCTGGTGTGGGCAATAGCACTGAACAACGGTCGGCGATCGCTCGATTAATCCGCTCGGCTAGTTGATTTTCTTGGTTGCGGCGGTGGGGATGTCTGGCTGTGCCATATGTGCCTTCAATTATCAGTACATTTAACTCTATTCCCCGTAATTCTTCTAAACGCAATCCTTCTACTAAACGTGAGTTGGATAAGAAAAAGTCACCTGTGTATAGTAGTTTATATGAGCGTTCTGCTGTGGTGTATGTCAGTAAAATTGCTACCGCTCCTGGTAAGTGTCCAGCGGGAAATAATTCTACTACCAGACCTTCTTGAATTTCCACAGGCGATCGCAACGGCAACGCATGACACAATTGGGGTATTTTCTTGGGGTCTTGGTCTAGCCAATTTAGTGGTAGTAATTTGCTGGTTACTTCGCTGGCATAAATCGGTAACAGAGGAAAAGCTTGATGTAGGTCTAGCAATCCTTTAGCATGATCTGGGTGAGCATGACTAATCAACACCACATCTGCCGGCATGGGCGATCTACCTCGACGGGCTGACTTGGCCAACGAGTGTAGTAATAATGAAGTATCCTCCAAGCCACAATCTAGCAGTATGCGGTGTGGCCCCATCCGCACTAACAAACATACGCCCTCATCCTGATGCTGGACACTATAGGGCAAACAATCTAATTCACTAGCTACCTCCCCAGCATCAATGCCAGAGGATGCTGACAGATTATCCCTCATGCGCTCCTCTCCTCCGACCTCATCATTATTGACATACCCCAAATACCAAGAACAGCGTAATTCTTGGTTTTGTGATCTAGGGGTAAGTTTTATTGTGCGCCCCTACACCCTAAGAATGCAGATGATTAATTTGGGAGGACGCCATCAAGTGGGTTGACAAGAATGGGGCTAAATGAAGTTTGTCTCTTGCCTGATTTATCTTTTGCAGTTTTAAACGGTGAATCCTGTCCCAGGAAATTGGCTCAATGAGCAGAGCCATTACCGTGATAGTTATCTGAATCATAAAATCCATTTTTAGTGCCGAAGAATAGGCACAAAACAGTAAATATAACTGTTAACCCGGCTAAAATCAGCTTAACTTCCATTTGTTGGCTGTTCCTTACTAAAGACTTTCTTATATTAATAGAGTGCTTCCGCAATTCGGCTCAATCGCTAGAAAATCTTTACTATGGTTAAGTTGATTGGGCAATAGGTAATTTTACACAATTAGTTAAATTCTAAAACTTTTTGGGTCACCTGTCCATTTATTGTCAGGTTTCTACATCACCGAAGAGGCAGGGGAGTAGGGAGTAGGGAGTAGGGAGTAGGGAGTAGGGAGTAGGGAGTAGGGAGTAGGGAGTAGGGAGTAGGGAGTAATTTATTCTCTGAAAGTCCCTTACTCAACATAATCTACACTTTCCATTCGCCAAGTATTTTTCTTGTGAATATTTTACTAATTTAAATACGGGTATTAAATTTACTAGAGCTACTCAGCTTACTTGATAAGTTTTGTGTATGTACTATTAGCTTACATATATTTAGCTAATGAACTATTTATATGTTAAACATCTAGACATTCAAACATCTAAATAATTAAATGTTCAGATGTTTAAATATGCAGTAGAATTTTGGCATTATTTATTTGCCACTGGAAAATGATCATCACCGTAGCGGCATTCAAGGGCGGTGTAGGAAAATCTACAACAGCCCTACACTTAGCTACATATCTGCAAAATCAAGCTGACACACTGTTAGTTGATGGCGATTTAAACCGCAGTGCTTTGGATTGGTCAAACCGGGGTTGTTTGCCATTCAAAGTTGCTGATGAGAAGCAGGGGGTCGGTTTAGCAAAACTTTATGAGCATATAGTAATTGACACACCAGCCAAACCAGATGCAGATGAGTTAAAAACTATTGCTAAGGGTTGTGATTTATTAGTCATACCCACTACCCCAGATGCGATCGCTTTAGCTGCAACTCTACAAATGGTGGAATTACTCAAACCATTGCAGACGAATTATCGAATTTTGCTGACTATTATCCCCCCCAATCCCAATAAGGCGGGAGAGGAGGCGAGAACGGCTTTGTTAAATGCCGGGTTACCTGTATTCAAGTCAGGAATCCGCCGCCTGGCTGTCTTCCAGCGCGCTGCTTTAGAAGGAGTACCAGTCAATGCTGTCAAAGACTCTTACGCCCAAATTGCTTGGCGGTGTTACGCCGAGGTGGGAAAAGAGATAATTAATTCGTAATTCGTAATTGAAGGGTTGGTATTACTTTGAATAACAAGAAAAAAACTAGCCGTTTTGATGACTTAATAGATGCTGCTCGTAGTCGTCAAATGAGAGACCAGCCACAGCCTACGGAAGATAAACCCACTTCTTACAGTAAAAGTACTGACCCAGCATATACCCGTACCACTATTTATCTCCCTAAACAATTGCATCGACAATTAAAAACTGTAGCTGCTGCACAAGAGCGACAAATGAGTGATATTGTGGCGGAATTAGTGGAGCAATGGCTGTTATCTCACACTCAGGAAAAAAATTCCCCTAATTAAACTCTGCATCTTACAGAATTACGTCCTTTCCTTGTTCTGTGAAGCGAACTTCTTGAATTTTCCATTCAGCATTACTAGTTAAAGTTTTGCGGAGACTACCAAATAAAGCAAACTGTTCACAACTAGAAAGAGAAACTAATTGTCGCTTTGACTGTGGGGATAAACGTAAATCGACTGTAGCTACACCATTTTCTACGTTGACACGATAACCAGACAAGTTAAAATCCGCTGTATCTCGTTCAGCGATAATTTTACCCACTGCACCCGCTACAGGTTGTTCTGCGGCTACTGACACTTGTTGGGGAATCAGTTCTTGACATTGCAAATCACTTGTATATAGGGTGACGTTAGTAGTTTTGCCTGTGGGATCTGTAGAGGTGGCTGCGGGCGTTTTAGGAACTGTGCTGGGTGTGGTGTTAGGCGCTGGTGTTTCACTATCAATACTGGTGGAAGTAGGACTGGAACTACAGCTACTGATGCTAGCTGCGATCGCTACTACAATTAACGGTAACAGAAGTCTTTTGCTTTTCATAATTTATAGTTCGCCTGTGGTTGTTAATTAACTTCAATACTGCTAGTATCAATTCCGCATAAATTTCCAAAAACTTTGCTGCTTGACTATTATTAGCTATCTTCTCAGCCAGAGAGAAACACTTATGCCTAGCAACGAATCCAGCACTTATAATGTCCGAATATCTGAATGGGATGGTATCCCCATTGAGCAGTGGGAACCCGCTAAATGGAAGCAATGGAAACCTAAATATCCGCCATCAGATGAGTATGCCAAGATTGAGCGTGAATATCTCCGCATTAAACATGCTATTCAGCAGGCTAACTCGGCTTTAACTTTAGATAAAATCAAGATTAAATTGAAACTAACTAGCCCGAAAACTATCGGCTTACAAGGTACATTTCCCTGTAGACCTGGTGATGTGGGCAGACATGGTAGTCCTAATAAGCAGTATACCATTTCTTGTGCTTTTGCAGCTAATGAAACTGGTGTAAAAATGGCAGTTTTAAAAGCACGGGAATTAGATTTACAATTAATCACCAAACAATTCCAATGGACACCAGAATTATTAGGAAAACAGGCTCAAAAAATAGAGATAAAAAATCAAGAAAGAAAACTTATTCAGGAATTGATTCAAGAATATGAACAAGAGTTTTGGAAAAATCATCAAAAAAATCGCCAAGGAATTCGGACTTGGGAAACTCATTATATGAGGCATCTTAAAAAACTACCCCAAGATGTGCCGATGTCTGAACAAGCTTTGGTAGCAGCCTTAGAAAAGACTAAGCCAAATACATCATCGAGATTTTTTTTGGTGTGGCAACTGAAAAAGTTTGGCGAATTTTGTGGTATTGATGACTTTAAGGCAATTTATGCTTATATGACTCCCAATCCTCATCCAACTATTCGGAAAATCCCTTTAGATGAGGACATTTTACAAGGATTTGAAAAAATTGGGATGCCTTTATCAACGTATGCTAGTAGGGAGAATGTCACACAACCTGAACAATGGCAATGGATGTATGGCATGTTAGCTACTTATGGGTTAAGACCTCATGAATTATTTGCTGTAGATATAGCAGCATTTTTAGACCCAGCTAATACCTTTCATTTAGTAAATTTAAATCCCCAATTAACAGAGGGTACTAAAACTGGTGAGCGCAGTTGTGGGATTCCGCCATTGCATCCCCATTGGGTGGAGTTATTTAATTTAAAAAATATTCGCTTACCTGAGAATGAAGGTACACTTAGTAATAAAACAGCCAAGATTCAAATTAAATTTAGAACTTCTCAGCTAGGTTTTAGACCTTATGATTTACGTCATGCTTATGCCATTCGTGGTCATCGCTTGCGAGTCCCTATTAAGACGATGGCTGATTATATGGGGCATACCGTGCAAGAGCATACCCGAACTTATCAAAGATGGATGAATGAAGATACTAACTTAGAAATTTACAAAGAAGTGGTAATTTACAGACAAGGTACGAGTAAGGAAGCCTTGAAAGAAAGAATTAAGGAATTAGAGGCGGAAAATGTGGCTATCAAGGCGGAAAATGCCACCCTGAGAGGTTTGCTAGTTCAGCATCAATTAGGCGAATTATTGAGTTAATTTTAGATTTTAAATAGGAGATTGGGCAAGATAGATACTGAAGTTAACTTCAGTCCCCAACCTGGGAATAAACGAGACTATGACTGGTAATCTCATTACTATAGATAAAAATATTTATGAATCCCTTCAACAAGAGTTAACAGCGCTGCGTCAGCAAGTAGGGCGGAATGATTTGCCATATAGCCCAGAACAGATGGGTGTATTTATAGAATATACCCCAGCTGCGATCGCAATCTTTGATGAGCAAATGCGTTACCTGCTAGTCAGTCGTCGTTGGCGGGAAGATTACGGTTTGGGGAATCAGGATATTATCGGGCGCTCTCATTATGAGGTTTTCCCAGAGATTTCCCAGGCTTGGCGAGACATTCATCAACGCTGTTTGGCGGGGAATGTGGAAAAATGTGATGAAGATGCTTTTGTGCGTAGCAACGGCAAAATAGATTGGGTGAAGTGGGAAATCCGCCCTTGGTACACGGACTCTGGCGCAGTGGGTGGAATTATCATGTTCACGGAGGTAATTACGGCGCGTAAACAAGCAGAAATAGCTTTGGCAAATAGCGACAAGCGTTTGAGAGATATCGCGGCGAATGTCCCTGGGGCAATTTTTCAGTTTACTAACCGTGATGGGGTGTGGACAGTAGACCATATCAGCGACTTTATCTGGGAGCTTGCAGGTATCAAGGCTGTTGAAATGATGCAGGATTTAAATTGCTTTTTTGCTCGTGTACATCCAGATGATTTGGACAGATGCATTGCATCAGTAGTAGAGGTATTGGAAAATTCTACCCCTTGGCATTATGAGGGACGATTGATAAAGCCTAATGGCGAAATTATTTGGTGGCAAGGTGACTCTACTCCTATACGTAATGAGCAAGGAGAGGTAATTTTCTGTGGAGTGCTATTAGATACTACTGCTCGCAAACAAGCAGAAACCGAACTGCAACAGCTAAACGAGCAATTAGAGGCGATAGTCGAGGAACGCACCGCCGCTTTGCATCAAACTGAAGCGCGGTGGCAGCGACTAGCAGACAATGTACCAGGAATGCTTTCCGAATTTCGCATGGACTTAGATGGTACGATGTCCTTCCCCTTTGTTTCTTCTGGTTGTCGAGAAATTTACGGACTAGAGCCAGAACAAATTCAAGCAGATACTGCTTCGGCATTGTCCTGTATTCACCCAGAAGATTTACCAGGGATGCAAACAAGAATTGCTGAATCTGCTCAAAAATTGACAAATTTTGAATATGAGTGGCGACTAACTGATATCTTTGGTCAGGAAAAATGGGTAAAGGGAATAGCTCGACCAGAACGCCTGTTAACCGGGGAAATCGTTTGGTATGGCTGTACTGTTAATATTAGTGAACAACAAGCAGCGCTACGCGAACTCAAACAAGCAGAGCAACAACTCCAAGAGCAGGCGCAGTTTTTACAAAGTATTTGGGAAGCTGTAGACTACGGCATTTATGTCTTAGATGTTCTAGACAATGGGGAAGAGTTTCGTTTCGTTAAATTTAATCCAGCTATTTTGAGACTTAGCCCCATACCTCTAGAAGCCTTTGTCGGAAAAGCCATAGCAGAGGCACTACCTACCGAAATGGCGGATATTTATCGTCATCATTACAGGCAATGTGTTCAGTCTAGCAAAAGTATCTTTTTTGAAGAGTCTTTCTGTGTCGATGACCAAGAAACTTGGTGGTTATTGAATGTCACGCCTCTTGTTGACAGTACCTCATGCATTTATCAGCTGATAGTCACAGTCACGGACATTACAGAACGCAAGCAAGCCGAAAAAGACCGACAAATGTTTGCCGCACTGATTGAAAATAGCAGTGATTTTATTGGTTTCGCCACTCTCGAAGGACAACCCTTGTTCCTCAACCAAGCGGGACTCCAGCTAGCGGGTCTTGACAAGTTAGATACTGGGAAAGATGCCAGTATTATGGATTTCTTCCCTACGGAAGATCAAGAATATTTGCAGCAGCACATTATACCTACTGTCGTGATGTGTGGTGTGTGGCAAGGTGAATATCGTTTCCGTAACTTTCAGACACAAGAAGCCATCCCGGTTGATTTCAATTTGTTTATGGTTAAGAGTCCTGACACTGGTGAGCCTTTGTGTTTAGCAACCATTACCCGTGATATTACGACACGAAAACAAGCCGAAATCAAATTACAACAACAAACCCAGGATTTAGAACAAACCCTACACGAACTACAACGTACCCAAGCTCACCTAATACATAGTGAAAAAATGTCTTCACTAGGTAATATGGTTGCAGGTGTGGCTCATGAAATTAATAATCCGGTCAACTTCATTCATGGCAACATTATTCCCGCTAGTGAATATGCCCGAGACTTGTTGCGGTTAGTAGAACTTTATCAATTACACTTCCCTTATCCCCCAGAAGAAATTCAAACAGAAATAGCAAATATCGACCTTGATTTTCTCAAGGATGACCTAATTAAACTGCTCCAATCTATGCGTGTGGGTACTCAGCGGATTCGTGAAATTGTGTTATCGCTGCGGAATTTTTCTCGGTTAGATGAATCTGAATTTAAAAAAGTTGATATCCATGAAGGTATTGATAGTACTTTAATGATTCTCCAAAACCGCCTGAAAGCTAAATCCAATCATGCTGAAATTTTGGTAATTAAGGAATATGGTCAACTGCCATTAGTTGAATGTTATCCTGGTCAACTAAATCAGGTATTTATGAATTTGTTGAGTAATGCTATTGATGCTTTGGAGGAGTCGTTTGTAGGAGAACAAGCAGAAATTCGTATTTGCACTGAAGTTGTAAATTCTCACCGCATAGCCATCCGCATTGTCGATAATGGTGGGGGAATCCCGCAAAAAATACTTGCTAAATTATTTGACCCATTCTTTACAACTAAAGATGTGGGTAAGGGTACAGGTTTGGGTTTATCTATTAGTTACCAAATTGTAGTAGATAAACATAAAGGTGATTTATCTTGTAATTCAATCCTTGGTCAAGGGGCAGAATTTATAATTGAAATTCCCATTCATCAATAACAGGACTTACGTAACCAATCATGTATTTTTGTCATTGCGACCGTAGGGAAGCAATCTCAAAGCCTTGATTTTGGTAGCGAGTGTGTAAGTCCTAAATAATTATCAATTATAATTAAGCGTAATTAGGCAATAGGAGCCAGACAATTATGTTACTGGAACTCAACCAACTAATTGTACCTGTCGGTCATCAGTTATTGATTAAAGATATATCTTGGTCAACATACCAACATATTTTGGCAGAGTTGGGTGAAAATCGTAGTTCTAGAGTATCTTACAGTCAAGGGGTGCTGGAAATCATGGCTCCATTACCAGAGCATGAGGTAGGGAAAAAGATTATTGGGAATTTGGTAGAAATCCTCCTAGAAGAATTAGATATTGAATTTTGGAGTTTGGGTTCTAGTACTTTTGATAACGAAATTATGGATGCTGGGGTGGAACCTGATGATTGTTTTTATATTCAAAATGAAGCGGTTGTCAGAGGTAAGAATAGAATTGATTTAACTGTTGACCCACCGCCTGATTTAGCGATTGAAATTGATATTACTTCCCGCACCCGATTTAATAATTATGTAGTATTGGAAGTTCCTGAGTTGTGGCGATGGAATGGAACTAAGTTAGAAGTTAATGTTTTAGTTGATGGTAAATATAGAGAATCCAGTAGTCGAATTTTTCCTGATTTACCTATTTCTCAAGTGATTCCCGAATATTTGCATCGCAGTAAAAGTGAGGGGAGAAATGCGGCGATGAAAGCTTTTCGTACTTGGGTAAGACAGCAAAATATATAGTTTTTTAGGTTTGGTTGATGTAAGGAAACCCAATATTTATATGTATTTACTCGTAGGACTTACCCACTCGCCACGAAAATCAAGGCTTTGAGATTGCTACTCTGCGAGAAGCCGCTCCGCGTCTACCCTACGGTCGCAATGACGGAAATATGTGGTTGGTTACGTAAGTCCTGACTTGGTTTGATAATTGTGTAATCTTATTTAAAATTTAAGATATTGGCTTGCACTGGGCTTAACCCAACCTACGGGCCATTAATTCTTCATTATCTTACACACGCTGACATCAGAAGCCATGAATGTATCCTTGACTCCAGAGCTTGAACAATTCATCCAAATGCAGATTGCAAGTGGTAAGTATGCTTCGGCGGAGGAAGTAATTGTTGATGCTCTGAAAATGTTTGCAACTAAAGGTTACACTGAAGCGCCAATACAGGTAAAAACACCTGATGAATTGGGTTGGCCTCCTGGTTTTTTTGAGCAGACGGCTGGCTGTTTACAAGATGATCCTTTGGTGAGATATCCCCAAGGTGAATATGAAGTACGGGAGCCGTTAGAGTGATTTATTTATTAGATACGAATGCTTGCATTGTTTATCTAAATCGTCCTATATCTGGTGTCAGACGACGCTTAGAGTCTTTATCACCAAGGGATATTGCTGTTTGTTCAGTTGTGAAAGCTGAACTATTTTATGGTGCGAGAAAGCAGAACGGCAATGCCTAGCGTAGGCGTAGCAATAACCGCCACGCAGCAGCTTTATGTTGTTATCGCTACCTTCTAGCCACGCACGTCCATCTGTCGGCGCACCTTCGTAATTATTGTGATATACATCTTGACACCATTCCAATACATTACCATGCATATCGTATAAACCAAAAGAATTTGGCGGAAATTTTCCTAAATCTGTTGTCTGCCGACGATATTCACCTTTTGGCGCTGAGGCGTAGGGATAGTTACCGTCGTAGTTAACTAAATATGTGGTGATGGTTTCCCCAAAGTAAAACGGCGTAGTTGTCCCCGCACGACAAGCATATTCCCATTCCGCCTCACTGGGTAGCCTATAGGTTTTTCCTGTTTTCTGACTCAATTTTTCACAAAACTCTACTGCATCATCCCAACTCACTGTTTCTACAGGTCTTTTCTCGCCTTTGAAATTAGCAGGATTGTTCCCCATAATTACTTGATACTGTTCCTGGGTGACTGCATATCTCCCCATGAAGAAACCGGGAACTGTCACCTGACGCTGGGGACTTTCATTATCTCTTCGTTCGGACTCTCCTCGAGGTGAACCCATTGTAAATGTTCCCCCTGGTATCTGTACCATTTCCAAGGTCACACCATTGCCTAAGTCTTCTACAAAATATCTTGCTTCCCCGTTGCGGCGTTTGGCTATATCTCCTTTTGCATCTACTGTCACCGTTTCAAATTGAAAGGTCTTTAACGGATTTTTCTCAACTGTAGATGCTCCCTTAGCAGAATTTTCAGCAGTAAAATAAGGTGGTGAATATATTTGTTGACCTTCCCAACGCGATCGCTCAAGCGCAATTCTTTGTAAAGCTTTCACCGCGTCCATATCGTGTCCTGAAGCCGCAGCCAACACCCGAATCCATAATTGTTCTGCTAGTTCAAGATTACTATTTACTTCTGCTTGGTAAGCATCATTTTTCAATGTAGCGATATCCGCTAAAGTTGCATGTCGCGGTACGAGTATTAGATGAGATTTATTGATAGGCTCCGCAATAATATAAGGTGTTTGTCTGCCCTTTTGATGTTGATTCACAATTTCCGGCACACGAAAATTGAGATACTGATTCAACCTTTCAACTGTGGCGCATTTACCTTGGATTCCCAACCCTTCTAATAAAGCCGTAGTAAAAGCACCTTGTTGTAAGGCAGCAATCTCATAAGAATACTCCTGGGGACTACAGGAAAATATACTGATGACTCCTTGTTGACGTGCTTTCTCCGCCGCTTGTCTTCCTATACCTTCCCCGCCACGAGTAGCCAAGCTACGACACGCATCCAGAATCAAAACCACATTATCGGCACCACAGCGACGCAGGCGTTCTGTGACATAATTAATGGCAATTCCTGTATTTTCGATATCTTCTGGGTCACCATCACAAGGCATGAGATAATCACGTCCAGCGTGTCTAATACCATGACCAATGAAGAAAAACCAAAAATTATCCCCCGCACCCATGAAGGAAATTTCAAATAACTGTCGCAAGACTCGCAGTAAGTTAGCACGGTTGGGGCGGGTTGATTTTCCACCAATATTAGGGGAGTCATCGGAGAAGAAATATATGTTCTCGCATCCCACCTCATGGCGAAGAAACTCCTGCATTAACTGTGCATCTCGCTTGGCATAGTTTAGCGGTTGCAAATAATCATACTTGTTAATGCCGATTGCGATCGCCCAATTTTTCGCCATCTCTCTTTAGCTGTTGCTGTTGAGATTTTAGCTTATTACTTCAGTATATTTAAGCAGGTTTGCATATTTGGTTGATTTTTTGCGAATTTTTACGCAATCCTCAGTATTATGTGTGGTAGTTATGGGGGATATTGTTGGGTTACGCGACACTAACGCAACCTACGTGTCTACGTGTCAGGTTATTCTATGGGTGAATGCTGGAGGCGATCGCTCAATTTTTCGCCATCTCTTTATTGTCCTCGTCCTGGCTTGCAATCTGCAAAACCTAATGCTTCTGAGTCCAGAAAACTAGCGATCGCCATCTCAATTACTGCTTCAATTGGATATTCGATTTCTGTCGCCCGAGCAATAAGAGCTGATCGAATGCGTTCAGGTAAGCGTCCTAATATGATTTCGGCATCAGCTGGAGAAAGTTGTTCCTGAAGTTTGGCTTGCATAACGTCACCTTTCAGTTGGTATTTGGACGTTGTAAGGAGGTTCAGTAGCTCTTAAAATAATGGCTTCTAGCTCCAATAGTAACGTAGGGTTCTCCCAATAAGAAACTATCTTGATGGCAATCCGAATATCTTCATCACTGTATTTGTCAAGCCATGCCCATAAAAAAGCTTTATGACCACCTCTAAAGCGTCCTCTCAAACTCTTGGTTTTACCAATATATAGCAATCCATGAGTTCTATGCCTGATTGCATAGATTCCAGGACGAATGGGAAGATTGTCAAACTCACGGTTCAAAGATTGGCATTCCTCAAAAGGAGTGAAGGCAATTTCGTCTAAAATTCTCTTAGCTTGAGCTTGAAATTCAGAATCATTTGTTGACATGAAGATGAGAGGGGTATTACACAGCCTCAACTCGACCTACGGGCCACTCGATAATCAAGATTTTGTTGGGTTTGGTTCTATTGCTGTGATGAATGCGATCGCCTACGCCGCGCCAGAGGCGATCGCCTCTTGTTTCATTTTGACTCTTGGCGTTTAAATTTCATTTTAATAGCACCTTTCCCCCCAGTTTTCACACCGCTACCAATTAATTTAATTTCTCCTTCGCCGCTAATTTCTACCGATAACTCAATTTCATCTAGCTGCATCCCGGAGTTGACTTTAGCTTCTTGTTCTGCACGACTAAATAAGCGTCCTACGACTTGCAAAAAGCTAGTCATGTTTTTCTCTAGTTTTTCGGCGCTAACGGGAACCGCATCACCTACAACTTTATTGTTATCCCTGGTTGGTTCTGGTTCCCAACTTCTTGTATTTGTAGTCCCGCCTTTCACTCCATCTGGAATAGAAATTTGAGGTGTGTCATCGGTAACAATCCAAATGGTATCTGAAGGTGTGTCTAACATGTTAATTTAGATGTTTCTCTGAAAATTTTCCCACAAATATCTATACAACAGCAGAAACAATAATTTCCCAAAAATGTTAGACATTCTTAAGAGTACAACGGCCAACAATATCATCTATGAGGTATGCTCCACGGCAGACGATGGTGTTCCACTGGCTCTGCGATCGCCTTCTTCAGCGACAATGGTTTTATCTCCTCTAATTCATCATCTCTATACCATGATCAATCAAAAATGTCTATAACTAACTGGCTGTATTTAATAAGAATTTACATTAAAAAGTAAGAAAAAAGTAAGAAACGCATTTTTCAATAAAAGCTGAAATTTAGATATAGTAAGGAAAATTAATGGTAATACCGCGCAAGTCATTTGCTCAGCATTGGCTCAAAAGTGAAAAGGCTTTGGACGCAATTGTCAAAGCAGCAGCATGTCAAGGAAGCGATCGCATCTTAGAAATCGGCCCGGGTACAGGCATCCTCACACGTCCTTTACTCCCCCTAGTGCAATCATTAGTAGCAGTAGAAATTGACTTTGATTTATGCAAACTGTTAGCCAAACAACTAGGTAAAAAAGAAAATTTTTTACTATTACAAGGGGATTTTCTCACATTAGATTTATCATCTAATTTGGCAGCATTTCCCAACTTTCAAGAGCTGAATAAAGTAGTAGCGAATATTCCCTATAACATTACTGGGCCAATCATCGAAAAACTATTAGGAACTATCGCCAATCCCAACCCCGAACCATTTGATTTGATCGTACTGCTAGTGCAAAAAGAAGTAGCCGAAAGATTGTATGCTAAACCAGGTTCAAAAACTTTTGGAGCCTTGAGTGTGCGAGTACAGTATTTAGCTGATTGTGAATTGATTTGTACAGTACCAGCAGCAGCATTTTACCCACCCCCAAAAGTAGACTCAGCCGTCGTGCGGTTGCGTCCTCGACAAATAGAAACACCAGCCATTAACCCCCAAAGGTTTGATACTTTACTCAAGCTAGGGTTTGCAGCCAAACGCAAAATGTTACGAAATAATTTGCAATCCGTCGTCGAGCGCGATCGCCTGACCCAAATCCTGGAACAATTAGAAATAAATCCCCAAGCCCGCGCCGAAGAACTCAGCGTCCAGCAATGGGTAAATTTAGTCAATATCCTAGAGGAAGAGACTAAAAGCTGCCAGTAAACCTAGATTACATCTAAGTTTTTCAATTACGAATAAAGAATTACGAATTATCCCAATGCTTTCCTACACCTTAATTGCTCCTGCCAAAATCAACTTGTATCTAGAAATTATTGGTGACCGTCCTGACGGTTATCATGAGTTAGCAATGATACTCCAAAGTATCGCCCTCGCCGACCAAATTGATATATGTTCCATTAGCACTGACATTATTCGCATCAACTGCAAACATCCGCAAGTACCCCTAGACAAAAGTAATCTGGCATACCGAGCAGCCGAATTAATGGCCAAAAAATTTCCAGAAGCTTTTGCTCAATATGGGGGCGTAGAAATTACAGTTAAAAAAAACATTCCCGTAGCAGCCGGGTTAGCAGGAGGTTCCACAAATGCCGCCGCAGTATTAGTAGGCATCGATTTACTATGGAACCTGGGACTAACCAAATCAGAACTAGAAGAATTGGGTGCTATCCTCGGTTCAGATGTACCATTTTGTGTCAGCGGTGGCACAGTCATTGCTACAGGAAGAGGTGAGCAACTTTCTCCCCTACCAAGTTTGGATACTATATATATAGTGTTAGCCAAATATCGTAGCCTCGAAGTTTCTACAGCATGGGCATACACAACCTATCGGCAACAGTTTGGCAGTTCTTATCTACGAGATACTAAAAATTTAGCAGCGCGTGCAGCCGCAGTTCATTCAGGAGAAATTGTTAAAGCCATTCTTGAACAAAACCCAGTCACAATTGCCCAAAAAATGCACAATGATTTAGAGCGTGTAGTCTTGCCAGCTTATCCCCAAGTTTTACAACTGCGAGAACTATTTGCCGCTGGTGAGGGTGTTTTAGGAACCATGATGTCTGGTTCTGGCCCCACAGTTTTCGCCCTCCTGGAGTCTGAACAACAAGCACAAGCACTGAAGCAACAAGTGAGGACAGCAATTCCTGATGAAGATTTAGAATTATTTGTGACTCGGACAATTACACATGGTATTCAGGTAGTGTAGGAATTAGAGACTAGGAACAGGGGAGAATTTTCCCAATTACCAATAATGACTAAACAACCAGAAACTCAAGAACAAGTGCCACCAACTCCCTTACGCTGTATCACGGGAGCAATCTTCTCTGGGGGGCTAGGATTTGCTATGTATTCGCTGATGATATCTATTGCGACAACTTTTGCCGCTAAACCTATCCATTCTGATAATCCAATGGCAGTGAATATTGGCTCTGCCGTGCGGACTTTGGTTGTGGGTATAGTTGCCTTGGGAACCGGGATATTTGGTATAGTAACGATTGGTCTATTGGCCTTAGCAATCCAATTATTGGTACAGCAGCTCACAAAATCCAAAAACAGTTAGCTCAAACCTAAAGATGCATACTTCCCATGCTGAGGGCGAGTATTCATCGGCAGTTTCCTGCTGGTGGAAACATGAGAAACTTGATTTTGGTTTCTCCAAGATTTGGGAGGTAGCCCGTGGTGTTGGCGAAACTGCCGGGAGAAATGACAAGCATTTTGGTAGCCTAGTACTGTTGCAATTTGCTCAATTGTCTGATTTGTATCTCGCAATAAAGGACGGGCTGCTGCCATCCGGCGTTTAACAATCCAGCCATTGACAGTTTCGCCTGTTTTGTTTGCTACTCTACTAGTTAAGTAAGCTGCTGAATAACCAACAGCCTCAGCCACATCAGACAAAGTAATTCCGCGATTATAATTAGCCTCAATATAATCAAAAACTTCCTTGAGTTGGGGAATTGAGGGAAAGATTGATTCAGGAATGACAGAGGGAACCGTGTTGGTGGTTAATGATTTAGAAGTAGCATACCAGGAACGCCATAGAGATTGCTTTTCTAATCGAATTGCGATCGCCTTAAGTAACTTCTCTACAGTAGAAGGTTTAGTCAAATAATCGTCTGCACCCAACTCCATACCTCTACGAACATCTGCCATCGTGTCGCTACCTGTCAGAAAAATGAAGGGAATAACAGCAGTTAGAGGATCTTGGCGCATTGTATCGAGGACGCCATAACCATCCATATCCGGCATACCGATATCACAAACCACCAAGTCGGGTAAATACGTTTGTGCTTTTTGAATACCGACAAGACCATTTTCAGCACCTATCGTAATAAAACCTTCAGCTTCAAGACCATTTAGGAAGAGATTGCGGGTGACAGCATCATCTTCAATAACTAGAATTGTTTTCGACGATTCGTGCATCATTTTTCTATTGCTTAGGATTTTACGGCAAGGTCATGATCAGCAAACACTATTGAGCATTCAAGATTTAGATTTCATCAATGGCAACATGATAGTAACTGTTGTACCTACATCAACTTGACTTTCTATGGCAGTGTGACCACCATGTAAATCTACTAGAGTCTTGACAATCGATAGCCCTAATCCAGTACCGGGAAGATTATCTATATTCCTACCTCGATAAAATGGCTCAAATACTCGCTGTATATCTGTGACAGGAATACCCACACCCCTGTCAGTAACTTGAAAAATTATCTTCCCACATTCACAATACAGTTTCACATCAATCGGGCTGCCAGTGGGAGAATATTTAATGGCATTGTCAAGTAAGTTCCGAAAAATCGGTTCTAGTAATTTTTGATCCATGTAGGCAGTTAATTCGCCACCTTGACTCATGAAATTGATCGGCTGCTGACTACCACTTTTCTGTATTTGTACAATTAAATCATTGCAGAACTGGACTATATCAAGTGGTTGCGCCTCAAACTTGAGTTGTGCCGTTTCCGCCTTCGAGAACAACAAAATATCATCCAACATCTTGGTGATTTGTTCCACCGCCGATTGAATATGATCAACTAATGGGAGTGTTTTTACCTCCATCCATTCATTGATACGCCTTTTGAGTAAACTATTAGAGAAGGAAACCACATTCAGTGGGGTGCGGAATTGATGGCAAACCATAGACATGAAGTGCGCTCTCACTTCGCTGACTTGTTTGGCTTGTGCTAAAGCTTCATGCAGATTTGACTCTGCCTTTTTATAGTCAGTGATATCAATACCTGCAATAATTTTCACTGGTGTTTCCTCATAATCAAGCATGGTAACGACACAACCTAGCCAGTGTTCTTTGCCATTTTTTGCCAGAATCTTGAGTTCTTGGTATTGTAGTTTCTGATTATGTAACTTTCTGCGCTTTTTATTTTTGATTAATTGGCGTGGATCAATGCCACTTAACAGTTCCTGTTTTGTGTAGCCACTTAATATCTCTGCGGCTGGATTAATGTAGGATAAATTGCCACCTTGAATTACGAAAATGCTAGCATCAGTCTTTTCTGCCAAAGTATGCCATCTAGTCTGGTTCAATTGTAGTAATTCTTCAGCCCGCTTATACTCAGTAATATCCCAAACACTGCACAATCGACCAATAATTTTATCGCCTAGCCACTGCGGTTGCGAATATTGAGCGAAAACTCTCCCATCTTTCAACTCCAAAATATCGTAGCTATCCACATCAGATTCAGCAGATATATTCCACATCAGCTTGCGAAAGGCTTCTGGATTTTTTAGTTGGCTCTCGCAAAAAGCTTGCCATTGATCAGAGTTATTAGATAACATCCGGGAATCTGGAATTTGCCACATACCTAGAAACTGCTGATTAAAGCCGAGAATATCACCTTCAAGACTGACGGCAATAATTCCGTTGCTACTAGATACACATCGAGAGCGGAGTATGGAAATAGATTTTTTTAGCTCTGCCTCCTGTCGCTTGAGGTGATAAACTTCCTTTGTTAAATGCTCTTTAGCATCTTTTAATTCATTAATACACATTCTGCATACTCAACTCTACTAATTCATCACTTTTTCACATGAAAAAAAGATATACAGCTTTTTATTTTGATTATTTACCTGCATAACTAACAGATATTTGTATCAAAAATAACCACTGAATTCGTGCTGATCATAGAATAGAGTCATTAAGGAATAGATTATCATAGCTTCCTCAAAGTCTTGAATTTTATTAATTACGGTAAAAAATAAATCAAATTAGGAAATATTTTTAAATTATTCACCATTATTAAATTTATTTTACCAATAAAAAGTAGCTACTTTATTTTTTTTACATAAAGCAACAATTTGTTTTTGTAAAAAATCATAAAAAAGAAACTACTTTTTTGAAGTAGTAACAGAAACATCCATATTTTTTTAAGGCCTCGTAAAAAAATATATAAGCACCAGATACCTTTGATGTCAGTTTTAAAAAACTAATAATTATCACACTTTAATTAATAAAGTTTTTGATTATAAAAAATTAGACGAGACTAGAGTTTTTCTAAAATTAAGTAACTTGTTTTTAATAATTTTATTCTTCCAGATATCAAACTATAAAATAATCCTTTGGGTCATCTGCCATAAGATATAAATTTTGAATTAATTCATTAGTATGTTATTAAAGCATCTTCCAGAAGACATAAATAATGTTAAACAAGAGTGTGTTTATAAACACATGCTACCTCAGACCCAGATAATATGCGCTGTCAGCATCAAGTTAATAGATTGATAAAAATTACTCAGCCGTCATGAGGCAAATTTCTTGGATAATAGCTGAAGTAATTGTCTTAAAAGGGTTTCAGCTTTATTGATAGGTTTTTTACTATGCATTATGGATTTATCATAGATAGTAAATTTAATACCAGTATATTTTTAAGGATAATCATAAACTATTGCCGGGTATAAGTTCTCTAAAATACTATGGCGAAAATATAAAATGTCTATGGTATTATTTTTTGTTCCGGGAATTCATCGGAACATCAGGCATGATAATAAATTCAGATGCCATAAATAGCAATAACGAAAAAAGAGATAGGTTTATCCAAAAATTGATCATATATCTGTTGGTGAAAATTGAGTAGTCTTAGAAAAGAAGCTGCTTCTGCAACACAACTTATGTGTAGGGGCTAGTTTAACCACATATCTCTATCTTTCTGAAAAAATTCAAACTGAGTGCTGGTTAAATCCACTCTATTTTCACAACCAAATGAGATTTTAGAAAACAAACCTCAAGACAAAATTGCATCAGTCCTACGTTTACAAAGTGGGACTTCCAATATAAAAGAGGGAAAATTATGCATCAACCCAATACTAGTTACAATCCCCAAAACGCTAAAAAAATTAACACAGAGCAAATAGAACAGATTATCAAAGCAATCATTGCCGGCAAGTATTCCTGGGCATGTGTGTTAATTCTCCGGTTTTCTGGCTACAACCCCATCGACTACATACCATACCGCACTTACATTCGGCTACTCAAAAACAATTGTTTAGGAGAAAATGCCACATCAAAAGATACAGACAATAAAGAAGTTTTTGACATGAACTCAAACTGGCTTCGACTCTGAAAACAGTAGGAATAAAATTTTCCGCTTCATCCTTTCTGAGTCACCCTATCTCCAGGTACATAGCAGCTAATGATTATTCATCCACTTACTACTGTTAACACCCGTTTGCAACCAATTCTCAGAGAGATTGTCTGGCATAAAAAGCAAGAAGTCACACATATACATCAGCAGATGTCTTTGGCTTCTTTGCAACGCCAGTTAACAGCTGCACCAACTGTGCGAGATTTCTTGACGGCTTTGCAACAAAATCCCTACAAACCTAGCTTGATTGCCGAAGTCCAAAAAGCATCTCCGATTCATGGTACTATCTGCACAGATTTTGACCCCATTGCTATCGCCAAAGCTTATCAGCGAGGTGGCGCAGCTTGTATATCTGTCTTCACAGAAACAGCTTTTTTTCATGGCAGTTTTGAAAATCTGCGGGCAATTCGCCAAAGAGTAGCGTTGCCGTTATTATGTAAAGAGTTTATTATTGACCCTTGCCAAATTTATTTAGCACGAGCAGCCGGAGCAGACGCTATATTACTCATCGCTGCCATTCTTACAGACCGGGAACTTCAGGACTTTTTACGAATAATTCACTATTTAGGGATGAATGCTTTAGTAGAAGTTCATAACCTACATGAACTAGACAGAGTACTCAAGCTTGATGACATTCGCTTAGTGGGAATTAACAACCAGAATTTAGAAGATTTTACCATCGATGTAGGCACTACACAAAGACTCATGGCAGCCAGGCGATCGCAGTTGCAAGACTTGGGTGTAGTTGTCGTCAGTGAATCTGGATTGTATACACACGCTGATTTATCCCTGATGGCTGAAGCTGGTACAAATGCAGTGATACTGGGAGAATCTTTAATTAAACAAGAAGATATAGAACAAGCCGTGCGTTGTCTGCTTAAAGGTTATTAAGTACAACATTGAGAACGCCACCTTGTCGGGAATTTTCTAGGGATGCGATGCAAAAAAAGCAATCCCCACACCTTGTGGGTGGTTTTTCTCCCCTTCCCCCTGCTTTTTCACTGGATTCTCTAGTATCCCCATGTTGCCTAATTGCATTGCTTCTCTATTCAGATAGGAGATATCACGCCAATGCAAACTTTAACAAAATGTAGGAGTTTAAGTCCCCGGCTTCTATCAAGCCGCAAGTCTTGTGGCGGGGTCTAAATCCACGTTAAAATACGTAATTGCGTACAGCCTAGCGGCATCCGTAGGCTCTATTGCGTTCGCGTAGCGTTTCCGATAGCGCAGCGTGGCGTTAGCCATAGGAAATATTGCGAATTGCGTTCGTCGAAGACGTGCCGGAGGCTCTATTGCGAATTGGTTTAATATGCGTTAGGCGTGGTATAATATAAAATTGATTAATAAAAACCTTGTCTACTTAAAAAACTGTAGTTTGCAGTCAAGATTAGGAGATTGCTTCCTGAGGTCGCAATGACAAAAACTCCACTTTTGAGGATGGACGAGGTTTAGATAACAAAAACCTAACAACGGCAGCCAAGGCGACATTGTGAAGATTTAGCCCAAAAAAGGCTAAAATACCAAATCTTTCACAACAAAGCAACACCTTTGCAACAAAACCGTCACAAATAATATCTACATTATTAGTAATAGATCATAAATATTCTTACAGACAGCAATGAACAAGCAAGTAGATGACAGAGATTATTCATTAAATAATATTTCCCAACCCCAAAATAAAGCACCCTGGAAACAAGCAGCAGCCTCCTTATCACTAGTATTGCTGGGATCAGGGATGACACTAGCAGGGGGCTATTTAGCTGGAAACCCCCAACAGGTATCAGAGAGAGCATCTAACCTCGCAGTGAGTCGAGTCAATGCAGCCCCACTACCCACCGCCACAGGAGCTAACTTTGTCACTCAAGTAGTGCAAAAAGTAGGGCCAGCCGTAGTGCGGATTGAAGCTTCCCGCACTGTAACCAGCCGATTACCTGCTGAATTGAACGACCCGATATTACGTCGTTTCTTCGGTCAGCTACCAGAACAACAAAATCGGGTACAACAAGGTACTGGCTCTGGTTTTATTATCAGTAATGATGGTAGCATTCTTACCAACGCTCACGTAGTAGCTGGAGCTAATACCGTCAGAGTCATTCTCAGAGATGGGCGGAGCTTTGAAGGTAAAGTGATGGGGCGTGACGAACTAACAGATGTCGCCGTCATCAAGATACAAGCTAATAATTTACCCACCGTAGCCATAGGTAACTCAGACGAACTGCAACCAGGAGAATGGGCGATCGCCATCGGTAACCCCCTAGGATTAGATAATACAGTTACCACCGGAATTATCAGTGCCACCGGACGCACCAGTAATCAAATCGGCGCACCAGATAAGCGAGTGGAATTTATTCAAACCGACGCAGCAATTAACCCTGGTAACTCTGGTGGGCCATTGTTAAATGCTCGTGGTGAAGTAATTGGCATGAATACAGCCATTATCCAAAGGGCCCAAGGATTAGGTTTTGCCATTCCCATCAACACAGCCCAACGGATATCCAATGAATTAATTGCTACAGGTACGGTACAACATCCCTATCTGGGCATTCAAATGGTAGGGTTAACACCTCAAATCAAGCAAAATCTCAACTCAGACCCCAATAGTGGTGTTAGAGTCAACGAAGATAAAGGTGTTTTAATTGTACGCGTCATGCCCAACTCACCAGCAGCTAGAGCAGGCTTACGTGCCGGTGATGTCATTCAACGACTCAACGGCCAAGCAGTGGAAGATGCAGGTAGTGTGCAAAAAGCAGTAGAAAGTACCCAAGTTGGCGGAGATTTGCGCCTAGATTTACGTCGCAACGGACAAAGCGTGAATTTAGCCGTGCGAACTGGCGCTTTCCCCACGCAACAAGTGCAATAAGAAGAAGGGGGAGTAGGGAGTAGGGAGTGGGGAGTAGGGTGAAGTTCTTCCCAGTCCCCAGTTCCCTAACGTTCCAACAGATACCGCAAACCTAGAAGTAACAAAAAAAGACCATACAGCTTTTTCATGACTTCACTGCTAATAAATGGTTGATTGGCAAATAACGCTCCAAATAAATTACCAACTACCAAACCAAGAGCAATAATCACCGCATATTTAATATTAATATTGCCATTACGATAATAAACTGCCGCGCCTAAAATCCCAATGGGTAAAATTTGGGCAGCAATAGAAGTACCAGTAGCAAACTTTTGATCTAGACCTACGAATAACACCATAGCAGGCACCATAATTGCGCCCCCACCAATACCAAACATCCCACCAGCAACACCGGCAACCAAGCCAATAAGCAACATTTGAACGACTATATTAGACATATTTCTTACTAGCTATAAACTGATTTGATGTGACAAAATAGCCTTGGGTAACATCCCATGCACACCTTTTTGGGGACTATTGACAACTTGGGTGATGCGAAAATTTACAGCTAAACTACACAAAACATACGCATCTTCCGCCGACAAATTTGTGAAACGTTCCAAAAAATCAATCATATTTTTCACAGCCATTTCCAAAGCTGTATCTAAAGTTTGACCAAAACCCATAGTGATAATATCCGTTGGTGTTTCCGCTATCGGTGTTGTTAGTTTTAAATCCTTGCGAAGTTCGAGCTTGATTTTACCATTCATGGAAGTTTCAATGGCAGTAACATTTACTTCCCCATCGCCCTGGGCTGAATGTCCATCACCAATGGAAAATAAAGCCCCAGGAACAAAAACAGGCAAAAACAAGCGCGAACCTGCTTGGAGTTCACGGTTATCGATGTTACCGCCATAGCAACCAGGGGGAATAGAAATGCGGGAATCTTCAGGGGTAGCGACACCAAGGATACCAAAAAAAGGTGTGAGGGGAATTTTGATGCCACTGTCAGCAGGAAACTCGGCGATATGATTGATTAAATCAAGGGGAATGAATCTCAACGCAGGTTCAGTAAACTGTTGTGGTAACGCTCCCCAACCAGAACGAATCGCATTGAAACCCATAGGTAAACTAGGAGCGATCGCTTGTAATTCTACCTGTAAAACATCCCCCGGTGCCGCATCTCGCACATAAATTGGCCCCGTGAGTAAATGCGGCCCACCAGCCACCTTCCTTTCTGGCGGTAGATTTTCGCAGATATCCAAAAATTCTGGCGAGAGAAACTCCGCTGGAGCTTTGTCGTACACATAATAACCAGTGTAAGTTTCCACATCAATGGTATCGCCAGAATCAATAGTCAGTGCTGGTTTTAATAAATGAGAAAAACCACCCAGATGCACAGTTTCTCTAGTGGCTTTTAAAATATGGTGAGTCATCTCTGCAATAGGTGTTACTGGGTGTTGTTACTTAGAATACCTGGTTTTATCCCCGAAAACCCAATATTTTTGCATCGTGTCATTGCGTGAAGGGTGTAATTTTGTTGACAAATAAAATAAATTTTTGTGTAAATTATTACCTACATCAGTATTTTGAAGATAAGAAGGTAATAATTTTTAGTCAGAATCACAGGAGAAAAATGCTTTTACTCACCGACAATGGGAGCTTGACCTATTTTCTTGCTCAGTCTGGACAAAGCGCTGGTGACGCTGTGGGAGGAACTATTGGTCTAATTTTTGGGATTATTGGCTATGTTTTTGGTTCTTATTGCTTCTATCAAATCTATCAGAAGCTAGGAGAAGCTAATGCTTGGTTTGCCTGGGTGCCGATTCTCAATACATGGATCATGTTAAAGGCGGGAAATCAGTCACCTTGGTGGACTATTGGACTGTTCATTCCTTTAATTAATTTTGTAGCCTTGATTTTCCTAATAATGGCTTTTGTCAACATTGTCAACAGACTAGGCAAAAATCCCTGGCTAATTTTGTTAATGATTATTCCGTTGGTCAATTTTGTGATTCTATACAATTTTGCTTTTGGTTAATTGATCAACGCTTAAGTAATTGCCCAAGCGATCGCAGGTGACAGAAATGACAGCTATCTGGTAAATGATTAATTTGAAATGAAGTGATTACCCTGCGATCGCCTCATGTTTGTGACAATTAAAGACTTATAAAAATTGAGTATAAAGGGCTACTAAAGAATACTCCCAAACTGACAGACAACACGAAAACCAATATAGTCGTAGTGGACATCGCGTTTGCCACTGCTGCGGTATGCGGAACGGCAGTCTACAGGAATGCTGTACCAGGAACCGCCCCGTAGTAAAGAACTTCCTTGTTTTTGATAAAGATTATTATCCTTCTTAAACCAAGGGCTGCCATCTTTTAGCGCTCCTTCATAGTTCCTGTGCCAATCATCAAGGCACCATTCCCATACATTTCCGTGCATATCGTACAGCCCAAAGGCGTTAGCTACTCCAAAGCTTCCCACCTCTGTTGTTTCCTCAAGATATTTTCCTTTTATACCCGCACCATAAATGTAATTAGCATGATAGTTGGCTAATTCCGATGTAATTGTTTCGCCAAAATGGAACGGGGTAGTAGTTCCGGCTCTACACGCATATTCCCATTCCGCTTCACTGGGTAGACGATATTGTCTTTTTGTATGGGAAGCAAGGCGCGAGCAAAACTCAACTGCATCGTACCAAGAAACTTTTTCTACAGGTCGTTTATCTCCTTTGAATCTCGATGGTTCAGGGTTGAGCTTCGTGTTAACCTGTGGTAGCGCTGCTACTGCTCTCCATTGTGCTTGGGTGACGAGATATTTACCCATAAAAAAAGTTGGAACTGTTACTTCGTATTGTGGGCGTTCATTATCGCGGCTTTCTTCTTCCGTTTCTGGAGCGCCCATTATAAAACTACCACCGGGAATTAGTACCATATCTAGCCCAATTCCATTGCCTAAGTCTTCTACGTAATATTTGGCTGTCTTTTGTGTTTTAGTTACAACGATATTTGGCATTTAAGTACCGCTCCGCTAAAGAAGAGAAAAAAGAATAAGTGTAAAGAGCAAAAGAAATAAGGTATAAAGAGCTACTTAAAAATCCTCCCGGCGGCACACACAATACGAAAACCACCATCGGCGTAGTGGTCGTCGCGGGTACCGTTGATGCGAAACGCAGAACGGCAGCTCCCAGGATTATCGATCCAAGAACCGCCCCGCAGAACGGCTTTTTCTTGTTTTTGATAAAGGTTATCATTATTATTATCATTGAACCAGGCACTACCATCTGTTGGCGCTCCTTCATAGTTATCATGCCAATCATCTAGACACCATTCCCGTATGTTCCCGTGAATATCACATAACCCAAAGGCGTTAGCTACTCCAAAACTGCCTACCTCTGTTGTTTCTCTCCGATATTTTCCTTTTGGTTCAGCACTATAAGTCCTATCAGCGTTGTAGTTAGCTAATTCCGATGTAATTGTTTCACCAAAGGTAAATGGGGTAGTAGTTCCGGCTCTACAAGCATATTCCCATTGGGCTTCGCTGGATAAACTGTAGGGCCTACCTGTAAATTGAGAAAGGCGCGAGCAAAATTCAACTGCATCGTACCAAGAAACTTTTTCGACAGGGCGTTTTGCACCTTTAAAATTAGATGGATCTGGATTTAGTTGTTGGTTCACTTGGGGTAACTGTGCGACAAATCGCCATTGCTCTTGAGTAACTGGATACTTAGCTAAGAAAAAAGGCTGCACAGTAACAGTATGCTGGAGACTCTCATCGTCATAGCGTTTCGGCTCATATGGTGGCGAACCCATTTCAAAGGTTCCTCCAGGGATAGCTACCATCTCTATGAATAGTGGTGATGGTTTACCTGCTGCTTCACCTAAAAACTCAACAAAATAAAACGCTTGGTTTCGTTCTCTGTTAATTTCTCCCCCACGAGCATTAACTGTTACGGTTTCAAACTCAAAACTTCGCAACTCTTCTGCTGGCTCATTATCTAAGCTAATAGTTGCCACATCAAACTCAAAAGATTGCAACTCAACACCCGTCGCTGCGGCTATTTTTTCCTCCTCCTCATCCTGGATGGGTTCACCAGCAAATGTCTGCTGTGACCACTTTAACAACAACGGCTCAAAACCTTTTTCTGATAACAAATCAGCATAACTTTCAACTAATGCTGCCCATCTGATACGCTCTTTAGCATCTGTAGAGGCTATTAACTTTTGCAGTTTTTGTTTAATTTCGTTAATTACTTCCTCTTTATCTGAACTCAGGTATGCCAAAGCAGTCCAGTCTGGCTGTTTACCAAAAACCAAAGCACGGTCATTATCTTCCAACTGCAAACGACTATTAATATACTGGGACATAAAATCTGCCAGTTCCTTGAGTCGCTGTTCCCCAAACTGCTCACATAAACCACGCAGCAAACCATCTCTGGTTTTACCTTCCATTTCATACAAGTCATAGCCTGCGGGTTGACATAACCCTGAGAGCAACACATCGGCTACTGCATACCAAGGGACATCCCGTACAAAATTTTCCCGCAGACAGTAGAGTAAATCTGAAGTCAGGGTTAGAGGGAAAGCAGCATGGTATGCCAAATACAACGCATCCATACCATAGCGCCTTTCAAAAACCCGAATGCGGCGAGTTGTCAAATCCTCTCTAGGGGATACGTTTGCCATACCTTAGGAATATGAATTAAATAACATGCAAGTCTAGTTTTTGACCTCACCCCGCCTTTGACTTGCGTCAAAGTCTCCCCTCTCCTTGGTAAGGAGAGGGGTTGGGGGTGAGGTTCTGTATTTTATTAAATCCATATACCTTAATCATATTCTCCTGTGGATTTTCTCGCGTTGCTGTTCGTAGGCTAGCAGGTTCATAAGTCAACATCTTGCCATTGAGTATCGCATTGATTGTCCAAGCTGAGGTTTGCTCCCAGCGTTGAGGTGGTAGAGGATTCAGCCAAATTAATTGGCGAATACAAGGTGATAATGCCGTCAAAAACTTTGATATTCCCTCAATTCGTTCTTGGCTGTAAGTAGCCGTTGCCGCCCCCGCATCACTTAAAATTAAAACAACTGTGCGGTTACGATGCAGTTTTGGCAAAATATTAGTCAGGGGTTGTGCTTGAGCCGGATTTTGCCAATCATAAAGATATTCGTCGGGATAGCTGGTAAATCGATATATTTGGGCGGGAGTAATTCGAGCTTCTGCAATGGCTTGGATAAATGGCTGAAGGGCAGGAAAAAACGGAATCATAGCCAGACTATCATCGATTAATAGCAATAGTTCAGTCTTTCGTACCCTTACCGGACGCATGACCACATCAGTAAAAATACCTTCCCGTTCAATTTGGTAAAGGGTCGCTTCCAGATCTAATTCGTAGTCTCGTCCCACCTGCTTTGTTTGTCTTAGTAAGCGCCAAGTCACCTGGACATCTGACAATTGAATGGGGAAATTGGTGGGACTAAAGTGAAAATTGTTGCTGTTTTCAAACCTGGAAGAAATTGAATTACTTTGAATCGCAGCCGGAACTTTTACATGGGGTTGCGGAGTTGAAGAACTCATTCTTCTGGGGGGAATTTGGGGGAGATTTGATGATGGCTTTTTCTCAGGAGTTGTTTTTATTGGTTCTGAAACTGTTTCACGGGACTGCACAGGCATTTTAGCGTGATGCTGCTGAATATAGCCGTCAAAAGTGCGGTCAAAAATCTTGGCATCATAGTTAGCACAAGGTTTAACCCACAATAATCGACACACCCGTTTGATATCTTGCCATCCGCCTAAACCATAGCCTTTAACTACTGCTTTTCGTAATAATTCATACTGTTCCAGGGTTAAAGCCATTCCCGCGTTTCGCAACTCCTGAAATAAATCTAGTAATAATGAATCAAGAGAATTACTCATAAGTAGATTGTTTAATTTATAAATAGCCCTGGCGACTAGAAGTCGCGGCTACACAAACTAAACCCGCGGCTCGACTGACTTGTACTGAGCCTTGTCGAAGTAGCTTCGCCGAACGTCCTGCGCGGGTTAATATCCTTAGTTCATTAATCGCCTTTTTTGCTTCGATACAATTCCTGATCCTGTTTAGTCTTTAGGAGTGTTCCTAATAGGGGTAATTTATTGGTTAAATTATCTAAATCCTTTAATGCTTGTTCAACATTGTCTTTATTTAACAATGCAGTCAGAAATTCTATAAATTCACTCGTTCCCGGTGGTCTACTTCCCGGTACATTTTCTAGCCGTTGACGAATTGCATAAAAACGTTCTATGGCTTTTGCAATTATTTCCTGTTTCTCTGCTACCTGTTGTGCAAACCGTTTATTAATAATCTGTTGTAATTGTTCTTCACTGGGAAAATCGACAAAGAAATATAGACAGCGACGGAGGAAAGGTTCTGGTAAAGGCTTTTCTCGATTGCTAGTAATAAAAATAATTGGCTTATGTGTTGGTGTAGGAAATGATTCTCCAGTTTCTGGCACTTCAAAACGTAATTCTTCTAACTCCAGCAGTAAATCATTAGCAAAATCACTATCAGCTTTGTCAATTTCATCAATCAACAAAATGGGGCGCTGCAAATGTTCTTGTAATGCCTTACCTAATGATCCAAATTCTCGATAATTTTTCTTATCTTTTAACCGAATTTTTAAATTTTCAGTCTCGTCAATACCGAGAAATTCTTGTAATCGTTGCGGGTCAGTTCCCATTAATTGAGCATCCCGTAATCTAGCAATAGCATCATAATTGTAGAGTCCATCACGGGCGCGAGTTGTAGATTTAATATTCCAAATATAATAATCCCACCACTTTTGTTCTGGTTTTTTATTGTTCTTGTCTTGCAGATTTTTTTGCGTAAACTCATAAGCAACTGCTCCTGCTAAACGAGTTTTACCACAGCCCGGTTCTCCTTCTAAAAGTAATGGTCTTTCGAGTGCGATCGCTAAATTAACTGCCTCTATTAAATCTCCACTAGGTAGATCAGGAAAATATACTCTTTGCTTCAAGTCTTTGACACCTTCTTGAAGAGGTTGATACTCTCCTTTATATTCATAACTCAGTTGTTTTTGATTGTTCATTTTATTTTCCATTCTGCATCCATTTCAGCAATACCATTTTCAAAATTAAACACATATTGACAGATACTATCCAAGACATCTTCAGGAGCTTCTCCCCATTGGGAAACCTGATGATTTATATTGTTGTTTACTTCGTTTAGAAATGATAAGACTTCATTTTTTCGTAACCATTTTCTTACATCTTGTGTTTGAATTTTATTAAGTGTAGACAGATTAAAAATATTTTTTCCTCCTGTAAATGTATCTATATTTATTGCCTTTTCAATAACGCTTGAATTTAATTCGACGAATTTAAAGTTATTTTTTAGTGGACATATTTTATATTTGTAATTTTCTAATTCTGCTACTAACAATACGAGAGGTAACCCTTCATCATTATTTTTGTTTGGACTTACTTTTTTAAGTAAAGAATCCCAAAAATCATAAAATTTCTCAGATGTTTCTTTGTCTAAAGAATTTAATTTACGCATAACAATAATCACAGTTTCATTGCCACATATCTTAGATAATTCCTCAATTACAGATTCCGAAGCTAGATTATTACTAATAGAGCTAAAAGCAGAGAAAAATTTATCTGGATGATAAAGACACTTAGCAAAATCAATGAAAAATTTTCTGCCTTTTACAGAACTTGGTACATTATAAATTAATCTTTCAAGTAGCCAATTAAGAACATTTAAACTTGGTGCTTGAATGAAAAAGGCTACTGTATTGAGTTGAATTAATTCGTCAAAACAATCTTGCTGCTGCTTATAGTCCAATAAGCGTAATAACTCTACAGCTTTTTGTTTGTTTATTACCGATGGTGTGGTTTGTATATCTGTGCTTTTGTTGACACTTAATCCAGAATTATTAATACTTTGCAGAGCTTCTTCCGTCGGAACTTGTCCTGGCTTTTTACCATTCAACTGTAAATATCTCTGCGGCTTATATCCAGTTATCCCCCATCGTAGTAAATCTAATGCGTTTTCATCATGCTCAAGTGACTCGCAGAAATTTATCCATCTAATCCGTCGTAAAAATAACAGTTCTGCTGGTACTTCATTAACACCAGGTAGCAAAATAGGAATTACAGGAATCTGATGTTCAATACACTGCGATATAAATACATCCAATTCCGCCTTTTGCCACCTTCCTAAACCCTGCACGCCAAAAAATATAGCGGCAGTTTTACATAATGGAATGGCTTGTTGTATCTCATCTAGAAATGAGCATCCTGGGCGGATGTTTTCTTCATCTAACCATGTTGTTAAACCAAATTTTTTTAGTGCTTCAGCAATTAGCCTAACTTGAGGTTTGTCCACACTATTGTGAGCTAGAAAAACATGAAATTGAGGTTGAATATCGGTCATTAAAACACTTCTCCTGTTATTCCTTGACCCCAGCAATTACAGCTAACGCATTTGCATACTTCTCCAAATCCTTCCTCAAGGATTCCAGTTCTGCTCGCAGTTGTGGTTCCTCAGACCAATTACGCTCATGCTCCTGGGGACTGATGTGAGGGGGTCGTTGAGCTTCCCATGTTTGCAATAGTGGATGCCATTTAGACATAAAAGGACGCAAGCCATTATTCAAAACTGCGATCGCAATTCCTCCCACGGAATCATGAGTAGCTCCGACATCCGGCCCACCTTCTTTGAGAACTTGCCGAGTTACAGGAAACAAATTATACAACGATGACAAAGCTTCTCGCAGCAGTCCATTATCAGTTGCTAAAGGCTGAACAGCAATACGGGTTACAAGTTCAACATAAAGTGACCAAGCGGCTTTCCGTTCTGTTGGATCTGCTTCCCATTCCACAGAACCAATGCCGAAGGGCAGGCTGAAAGACACTTTTTTGATTTTCGCAGGGTCGGATTTAGGCATAAATTTAAAAATTCTCAACATATTTGGAAATATTAGCACCACAAGTCATCTGTAATACTAATGTGCGTCACAGTTAGTCTAAGTAGAGTTTTGATAAAAAGCTAAATCAGGGTAATACCACCAGAAGCGATCGCCAAGCCCATCGCTGGGGTAATATCTGGTAAAATCCTTTGTGCTAATTCCCGATTCAAAATTAATATGACAAGTGCATCTTACATTTTTCTAGCTGGGGCAAGTCGCGGCGTTGGTCGAGAAATTGCCAACTATTTAACAGCACAAAATCTCCCAACTAAAGCACTCCTGAGAAATAAGTCTGCTGTTGCTGAATTACAAGCCATAGGTATTCATACCGTGATGGGAGATGCTTTAAATATCAACGATGTAGAACAGGCAATCCTCACCGATGAGCCTATCCACACAGTTATTAGTACCATTGGCGGTTTACCCTCAGAAGGTGAAAGGGCTGATTACTTAGGTAACAAAAATCTCATTGATGCCGCAGTCAAAGCCAAAGTACAAAGGTTTATTTTAGTTTCTTCCATTGGTACAGGTAATAGTGCTGGTGCTTTACCGCCTCAAGCCTTAGCAACACTGGGGCCTGTGTTAGTTGAAAAAGACAAAGCCGAACAACACTTAATTGCTAGTGGACTCACCTACACCATCATTCGTCCCGGCGGATTAAAATCGGAACCAGCAACAGGCAATGGTATTTTAACTGAAGACCCGCGGATTGTTGGCAGTATTCACCGTCCAGATGTCGCCCAATTAGTTTGTAAATGTCTCAATTCTCAGCATTCTCATAATAAAACCTTGTCCGCCGTAGACAAAAATATGTTGGCTGGGCAACCAGAGTTTGTAGAATTTACTTTCTAAATCCCCCTTAGGGACTTCCAGAAATTAAATTATGCCAATTTTGATAACGAAGACCATAAGCAGATTCTTTCTCCCCCTGCTTCAAAAGCGATGGAACATTTTTTTATTTGTCAGTCCCTTATAAAGGCTAGCGTGTACACACAAATGAGATAATTTATGTTCTGGTGTTCCCTATGCTCGCCCATATTTGAGTAAATTTCTTAATTTCCAGATTGCAGCGATCGCACCAGAAACTGAGCAGCATTCTGAAGTATGGTGATTTTGAGGCATTAGTCAAAAATCATGTGTCAATTGCTAGGAATGAACTGCAATGTTCCCACGGATATTTGCTTTTCTTTTGAAGGGTTTTGTGCTAGAGGTGGACAAACTGATCACCATCGTGATGGTTGGGGTATAGCTTTCTTTGAAGGTAAAGGCTGTCGAATTTTTTTAGATGCCAAACCTTCCATTGATTCTGCGGTGGCGGATTTGGTAAGACGCTATCCCATCCACTCTACCCATGTGATTGCCCATATTCGCAAAGCCACCCAAGGTGAAATTGGTTTACATAACTGTCATCCCTTTCAAAGGGAACTGTGGGGGAGGTATTGGGTGTTTGCCCACAACGGCAATTTACCAGATTTTGCACCGCCAAACAGGGGATTTTTTCAACCCGTGGGCAATACCGATAGTGAAAAAGCCTTTTGTATGATTCTCGAAACCTTACGAGAACACTTTCCTGATGGCCAGCCTCCCCTCAATGAATTGTATTATTTATTACGTAATATTTCCCAAGAATTAAATTCACTAGGTATTTTTAATTACCTGCTATCAGATGGAGAACACTTCTTTGCCCATTGCTCCACCAACCTCTGCTACATTGTCCGTCAGGCACCTTTTGCAGCGGCCCACTTGATTGACCAAGACATGACCGTAGATTTTAGCGAGTTGACAACCCCAAGCGATCGCGTCGCCGTAATTGCCACTACTCCCCTTACCGACAACGAAGTTTGGACACAAATTCCACCAGGAGAACTGCTAGTATTTCAGGACGGGTTACCATTGAAATTTAAGTAGACATTGGGAATTGGGCACGAGGAACTAAAAATTACGAGGGTGAAAAAAGTTTATGGTACATTCATCACCAAGACCCAAATTACCACTACCACCACCACTTGTAGGCTCAGAAGTTGGTTCTTTTACTGAGTTCACAGTTACGCAAAGAATCCCTGCAATTGCTCGTAAAGTGGTCGTGGAAAATAATTTTTCACCGGAAATTAATACCAATTTAGAAAGCCTGGCGATAGAACTAGAAACAGGATATTTACCAATTCTAAAAAATGATACTGGCAAAGATTTTCTAGATTGGAACACATATCTAGAATCCTATAAAAATCAGCGTTGGATAGATGTTCCCTGGTTCTTTGCAGAAACCTATTTTTATCGACTAATTTTAGAAATTACTCATTACTTTCGCCCTGGTATCTGGCAATCTATTGATCCATTTCAACTGCAAAAATCTCAAGGCTTAGAAGCATCGCTTGATTCGACTATTTTACTATGCACTCAAGTAAATCAATGGTTAGATGAACCTCAAAGTGATGCCCTAACAAATCTATTATATTTTGCTTTGTGGGGAAATCGAGTTGATTTGAGTTTATGGTCAGCATTCGAGAGTGACAGAAGCAGTTTTGATATTCAAAAGCAACTAGCTCACGTATTAGTAAATAATGCCTCCCAAGTCAGCGAATTGTTAACCAATTCTCCGGTAAATCGAGTTGATTTTGTTGTAGATAATTCGGGTTTTGAACTAGTATGTGACTTATGTTTAGTAGATTTTTTATTAAGTAGTCACTTAGTGAATCAAGTTCACCTGCACTTAAAACCACATCCGACCTTTGTATCTGATGCCATGATTAAGGATGTACATGACACCACCAGTTTTTTGACTGCTACTAGTCATCAACCAGTGACATCCTTTGCCCACAGATTAAAAGAGCATATTGCATCAGGGCGGTTAGTGTTATCTGAAGATTACTTTTGGACATCACCCTTAGCATTTTGGCAAATACCCGACACCCTAAAAAATGAACTAGCCAAGGCAAATTTGCTGATAGTCAAAGGAGATGCAAATTATCGGCGATTATTAGGCGATCGCCATTGGCATCTTACAGATAGTATTGCAGATATAGTCTGCTACTTACCTACACCAATGGTAGCCTTACGTACCCTGAAGTCAGAAGTCACAGTAGGCTTACAATCTGAAGTAGTCGAGAAAGTAGCAAAATCTGACCCTGATTGGTTAACTAACGGACAATGGGGTGTGATTCAGTTCGTAGCTGAGGACATTTGAGTATGGCAAAGCAAGATATTCCACTTACAGGAGACGCGCTAATTAAAGAAGTGTGTCGGCGGATTCGGGTAGCCCGTAGCTATTGGGATGCTCACAATAACGCTGCTTGTCGGGGTGAGCGAGAGCGCGCATTAGCCCTTTACAACACACTGACTAAGGAAGAAAAACAGCAGATTCCTCAAGTATTGCGGGTGTGGTTGCGCTACCGTAGTGAAAAGTACTTCGGCGCACATCGCACACCACCCAAATCAGCACGAAAATCAAAATAGCCCAGAAATTAAGTCCTGGGCTTGATGTACTTAAATTACCAATTGCTTAATTACGCTTTCTTCGTTTTGATCTGAGTGCGCTCAACTACAGGACTTGCACCAGAACCATTACCGCTTGTTTGCTGATTTTGGGGTGTACCATGTAATTTTGGATCAGGTTGTGGTGGTTGTGGTTCAGGTCCTAGCGGTTTTGGATCAGAAATATAATAGAATTCCCCTTTACCATCCATAGAAGGCCCTTTCGCCCAACGACCTTCTGCGCTTTCTTGACCTTCTGAGTGATTCCAGAATTGATAAGCAAATTCGCGCTTTTCTAATTCCAGAGGGAAAGAACTAGGAACCGGAGAGCTTTCAAGTCCAGATTGTTCTAAATCCTCAATCGCTGCTAGCCATAGATTTTGATGCATGGTGTCACGGGCAATCATAAAGCTTAAGGTATCTTTCACCCCAGGATCATCAGACATTTCATACATGCGTACAGCTTGCAAGCGTCCTTGACTTTCAGCATGGAGATTAGAGCGAAAATCGGCTAACAAGTTGCCACTAGCAACAATGAAGCGGCCATTCCAAGGGTAACCAACACTGTCAGCTGGCAAAGCACCCAAACCAGAAACAATGGCATGTTGTGGGTTCATGGCTGCTGCCATAATCATGTCCCGCGGATTTGTACCACCCATCACCGCACCCACTACTGCATCTTTTGCCCCTTCTTCTTGAACTTTCACTGGGGCTTTATCTAAGAGATGGGCAATCATTGTCGCTAGCATCTCAATATGACCGATTTCTTCAGTGCCGACGTCTAGCAGCATATCTCGATACTTAGCAGGGCCACGACAGTTCCAACCTTGAAATAGGTACTGCATCATCACAGTCATTTCCCCAAAAGTCCCACCGATGAGTTCTTGAATTTTCATCGCGTAGACTGCATCTGGTTTTTCGGGTGGCTTGAAGTACTGTAATTTTTTATTGTGATAAAACATTGGGTTTCCTACTTACTTTTTGAATGACACAAATTCAGATTTTAGTTAAAAGTTTTTCTGATATTTGTGTTAGTTATGTCTTCTAGAAAACTAACTATAACTTATAACTACATCAGGCTTAAGGTATATAAAAATATGGTAAATTCTCCTATATTTTCTAACCATAGATTTATAAAAATACCAATAAACTACCTGTGCTAATAAAATGATGATTGCTAAACATAAAAATCCGGTTTGATTCCTAATAGGACTTACTCAATAACTCTCTGAAACTCTTATTTCTCCGCGTCCTCTGCGCCTCTGTGGTTCATTTATTCATGATTTTGCATAAGTCGTGCCTCTAAAATTAAATAATATCCCCAACTTCTGTTAAAAGCAGGGGATATATGTTTTTATCTTTCTCTATTAATTCTCATCGCGCCCATGAATTTGAGCAGGTGGACTAGTCGCCTCAACTGCGGTAAATGGTTCCAAAATTTTATAACTATGAGTTGCGCCTTTGGGTACTACCCAAGAACTTCCAGGTTCCAATAAAATCATTTGGCCTTCAATGTGCAACTCAGCACGACCTTTCATCGCATAACCAACTGTTTCATAATCACGGGCAGTTGGTTGTTTATCTCCCCCTGGTTGTTCATCTTCCCAAAGACGCATAGCAATTGATTTACCAGAAGCCAGATATTTCTGACCGAGTTGTCCTTTGGGAGAATGGGTAGAGTCTATTTTTTTCACACTTGTGTCAGACATAGTTTATAACCACTTTATGGTTTGAGTACAACTTTGATGCAGTTATCTTTCTTGTGTTTAAAAATCTCGTAGCCTTGGGGTGCTTGTTCTAAAGGCAACTGGTGGGAGATGATAAATGTGGGATCAATATCACCGTTTTGGATGTGTTCTAGTAAAGGCTGTAAATACTTATGGACATGTGTTTGTCCCATTTTCAAGGTTAAGCCCTTGTTCATAGCCGCACCCATTGGGAATTTATCAATAAAGCCACCATAGACACCCGGAATTGAGACATGACCAGCTTTGCGACAAGATAAAATTACCTGCCGTAATGCAGTGGGGCGGTCTGTTTCTAGGCGTACTGCCTGTTTTGCTTGGTCGTATAAAGCCATAAAATCGGTACCGTGTGCTTCCATACCCACCGCATCAATGCAAGCATCAGGGCCACGTCCACCAGTCATTTCTTTAAGTGCTTCGCCTACATCTACTTCTTCGTAGTTGAGAACTTCAGCTTTGCCGTATTCTTTGGCCATTTGCAGGCGTTCTGGAATGCGATCGCAAGCAATCACACGTTCTGCACCTAGTAGATAAGCGCTTCTAATAGCAAATTGTCCCACAGGGCCACAGCCCCAAACGGCCACAGTATCACCGGGTTTGATATTGCAATTCTCGGCTGCCATGTAGCCAGTAGGGAAAATATCCGTCAAAAATAATACTTGTTCATCCGTTAAACCATCGGGAATCTTGAACAAGCCGACATCAGCAAAAGGCACTCTGGCATACTCTGCTTGACCACCAGCGTAACCACCCAACATATGGGAGTAGCCAAATAGACCTGCTGGAGAATAGCCCATTTGGGCTTCCGCCATCCAAGCATTGGGGTTAGAGTTGTCGCACAAAGACCACAAATCACGCTGACAGAAGAAACAAGAACCGCAAGAAATTGTGAAGGGAACCACCACGCGATCGCCTATTTGCACATTCTTGACTGCACTCCCTAATTCCACAACTTCTCCCATGAATTCATGCCCCAGGATATCGCCCTTTTGCATTGTGGGAATATAGCCGTTATATAGATGCAAATCTGAACCACAAATGGCCGTGGAAGTAATTTTGACAATAGCATCACGCGGGTTGAGAATTTGCGGATCGGGGACTGTTTCTACCCGGACATCGTTTGCTCCATGCCAGCAAACAGCTTTCATAATTATTATTCCTTAATTTATGACTAACAAGTCGTTGGTCAAGAGCTTAAAAAATATCTTTTCTGTGCAATTTCTCTAACCACAGAGGCGCAGAGAACACAGAGTTTGAGGCTTTGGCTCTTGACTTCGGATTGAAAAAATATCCCTAAATTTTTTGTAGAGAAGGTGTTTTGCCTACTAATCGCTAAGGACGGGCAAGACTTGTACTGAGCTTGTCGAAGTATGCCCATCCCACAGGGGATAATTGTTCCCTTAGATGCTTATTTAGCGAGCTTGAGGAGGTGTTTGATAGTATCCCTCTGGAGTTTTTGTTAATGGTCTAACTGCTTTTTCGGTTCTTCTTTCGGTATTTCTCAAGAACTCCTTGGTACTTTGAGGTACTGGTTCATCAAGGTTGAGTTTTTCTCTGATATTATCAGCTGTATTTTTCAAACCACTTTGAGCATTACGCACTTGTTGGTCATTGTTGATGGAGGCGTTACCGTCAGGTGTACCTTTGTAATAAATTCCCTCTGGAGTTTTTACATCAGCTTGCGCCACGGCTATGGTATTACCGTAGCTAATAAATCCGAAAAAAGTTGATACTATCAAAACAACCATTACAATCTGACGTAGCAGTGTATTTTGTAGTTGCGAGAAGAAATTCTTCATAAAAATCCTCAATTGTGTTGTGTATTCATAGCTAAAAGCTATTTCATTGTTTGAGAACAACTTTGATATAGTTGTTTTGTTTCTGTTGAAACATCTAGTAGGCGTGGGGTGATGATTCTAGGGGTAATTGATGCGTAACCACAAATGCAGATATTTCTACTCATGCATTTGTTTCCTAGTTTCACCCTTTTAGACTGTGGGCATATAACCGCCATAAATATGTAAATCTGAAGTCCAAATTCCTATGGAAGTAATTTTGATAGGGTACAGTTTCAACCCAGACTTCATTAGCACCATGCCAGCAGACTGCCTTTATATAAGTTCTGGATGTAATATTTAGTTCCCAAAAATAATCAACTTTTGCCTTTGGGTTGACCTTCAGTAGTGGCTATTTCACCAGCTTCCATTAACATTTTGAAGCGGCGTAATTCATCGCCAATTTGCTGTTCTGGTTCTTCACCAAAAAGTTTGGCAATTACAGATGCTAACGCTCCACCAGGAGGATTGTATTCTAGAACTACCTTGACTTCCGTGCCACGATCGCCTGGTGCTGGGCGAAAACGCACAAAACCAGAATTTTCAATGTCTGCACCTTCTACAGAAGCCCAAGAAATAAACTCATTTTCTCGATCTTCTAGAATATCGGCATCCCACTCGACATTGTTACCCAAAGGTGCATTAGCAATCCAATGAGAACGTTTTTCGTTGTACACCTTCACAGATTTGAGATGCTTCATAAATGTGGGCAGATTCTCAAAGTTGTGCCAAAAACGGTACAGCACATCTGCGGGTTGATTAATAGTGACAGACTTTTCCACTTTAATTGGCTGGTTAACACCTATAGCTGACTGTACTTGCTCAATGGTGCTGTGCTTCGTCACACCTTGGTAAATCAAACCACCACCAGCCAACGCCGTCAGTACACCCCGTAAAGAGTTTTGTCTTAAACCAGTCAACACCATAGCACCACCACCAATCAAAGAAGCCCAACGTTCCATATCGCTAGCTTCAGATGGATTTGCACTTGGTTGATTTTCAGATATTGAAGTCATTGTTGATATCTCTCAAACTAAGCTATGGAGACAAGAGAACTCAGGGGGCCCTCTGGAGATAGATGATGGGGGCTTTCTAGCCCCTAGCCCCTAGCCCCTTATTACATAGAAGTAGCCGCCCCTGTAGTAGGTTTGGCAGCCTTTACCCCGGTAGCTGTAGCAGTCCGCGCCCGATATAGCTGCGCCAATTGCTGTTCGTATTTCCGCAGATTTTGGTAAATCTCTTTGAAAATAGCCGTTGCTACGGGATCAGTGTACATGGCACACAAATTGCCAACATCGCCAATACCTGTTTGTGCATCACCCAAGGCGCTATGTAACTGATAAATGTCATCACTACCAGTCAAGGCACTTTTCACCTTGGCATATTGATTAGCGATATTAGCCGCTAAAGAAGGTTTTTCACCGAGGATGTCAAGATATTTCTCCAGCTTTTCAATGTGACGCTGCTTGTGAGTAATCATCTCTCTAAACAGCGATCGCACTTCGGTATCTGATTCTTTCTCTGCGTACTTCTCCAAGGCTTCCAATGAATAACGCTCGCCACTTAAAGCAGTATTCAAACCTTTAGTAATGTCACCTTTGGTAGAACCACCCCAAGCATCAGCCAGTTTCCACCACTCGGCGGTGGTGTCTTTTTCATCTGGAAGCGCAGCATCTTTGCCACCGTAACCTAGACGACTTAACAAGGCTGTGGTAAAAATTGCTAGATCTCCAGGTTCACGGGAGGTAATTAAATTACCATCAACTACCAACGGCTCATCAAGATAATTTGCCCCCGCATTGATCATATCTTTGCGAATAGCAATATAACCTGTGGCTTTTTTACCTTTGAGTAAATCGCCTTCAATTAAAAGTTGTGGCCCGTGACAAACCGCAGCTATCCATTTACCTTGTTTTACTGCCTCTTGGACAAAGCGGACAGTGCTGGGGTTACGCCGCATTGTGTCTGGAGCCATACCGCCCGGAATCACCACCGCATCAAATTCTGATGCTATGGCTTCGGTAGTAGTACCATCTGCTTGCACAGACACTTTACCTTGTTTACCCTTATATTTTTCATGCAGACGGGAACCGAGAACAACTACTTCCATCCCCGCTTGTTTTAAGGCATGACAAGGAATGGTAAATTCCATATCCTCAACCCCATTTTCAATGAGGATAGCCACTTTTTTCTTGCCAGAATGATTGTTAATATTGGTCATGAATTTTCTCTGTTTCTACTAATTTAAGATTGCCGAATTGTGTAAGCCACAATAATGCGGCGCTTGCTGACTGATGCTAAAACTTTTTCATTTTTTAATCACCGCTTAGACTGCTGGCGCTTCACTCGTTGGCGCAGTCATAAAGAGTTCTTCATAATCGTGAGAAAAATAAGTGTGCAACTTCGCAAATTTCTCAGGATTCACGGCATTTTGTAAGACAGCGAATACAGCCCGCACATGAATTGCGGTGGTTGTTGGTTCTATATTTTCCTTTTGACTGACTCGCATAATAAATTCTTGCAAGTTGAAAGACTGCTCAGTTTCCGCCTCCCTTCCTTGCAAACAATTGCCTAATTCCTGTGGTAATTGCCTTGCTAACTCTTGTATTTCATTACCTGGAACACGCTCTTTCAAGGTTTCCAGAGTAGCACGGGTGGCGCTTTCTGCCTCTTCACGAGAATTTGATTGAGCCAGGCTTTGTACATGTGTAATAAACTCGTTATATTCCACTTTATGACCTCCGCTAATCAATTCAATTATTATTGATTAATTCAACATCTAATACATCTAATAATTGATGAAACTTAAAAACAGCTTTGAGGAAAAATATTATATTTTTATAACCTCACAACTAGATAGATTCAACTACTGCTCGACATGAATATTGACACTTACAAGTGTAGGCTGTAAAAACTGTTTTATCTTCGTTCTCAGGGGATAGATAGTTTTATGACTAAAGTAATACAACCTTAGCCAGACAAAGTTGAGCCAGAAAAACGTTACGGTGAGGATGCAGATAAGGTTAAAGTTTTATGGTGAAAAATCCTGACAATCAAGAAAATAACTCTGATGATTTACCGCAGGAAATTACCGAATCCTACGGCACTGGTGTAAAAGAGATGCCAGGGAACAATATTGGTGGGCGATCGCTACAACAAAGAAATCGCCAATATACACACACCAGCCCTGAAATCACTGGTGGTGACGTTGATGCTAATTGGCAAGCAGAAGACGCAGTGGGAGATGAAGCTGTCGGTGGCACAGCGCCTACACCTGATCAAAATGTGACTGACGAGTTAGGCGCAGCAGTAGGTTTGGAAATGAATGACAGAACCTTTCTCCGCACCAATGATATTTTAGAGGAGCGTGATGATGATCGCTGGGAATTAGATCCCATGTCTGCTAATGACTATGAAGAACGCAAAGATTGACGGTAAGAGATTGTGCTGTCTTTATATAAGGTAATGATGGTTACACAAGAGAGCAGGGAGAGTAGTCCTCATACTTAAATGTAGGGGCTTGCAACCACCTACAGAGGGCAATCTCCCGCAGATCATTTCAAGACGAGTTCACTGTTTCGCGTTGCTCCTTCCCCAGCGTTAGTTTCGGGATCAACTATAGGATGAGCTTTTCGCCAAGTATCGGGAGGTAATCCATGATGTTGACGAAACTGGCGGGAGAAATGGCACACACTTTGATAGCCCAACGCCTTGGCAATATACTCCACTGTTTGGTTCCCATTTTGGAGTAAGAAACGCGCCCCCGACATTCGGCGGTTGACAATCCAGCTATTTACAGTCTCTCCTGTCAGCTTTGCCACTCGGTTAGTTAAGTAAGCAGGTGAGTAACCAACGGCTTCAGCTACATCACATAAAGTAATTCCTTGGTGATAATTAGCTTCGATAAAGTCGAAAACCTCTTGGAGTCGGGGAATGCAAGGAAAGATTGATTTAGGAGAAGTAGGCGGTAAAGTTTCCCCTGTGGATACTGGATTTGGCGCTTGTTGGGATTTAGTAATGTACCAACTTTTAAGAAGAGCTTGCTTTTGTAGTCGGGTAGCGATCGCTCTGAGCAATTCATCTATTGTCGAAGGTTTAGTCAGATAGTCATCTGCTCCCAACTCCATCCCTTTACGAATAGATGCCTTGGTGTTACTACCAGTCAGAAAAATAAAAGGAATAACTGCTGTCAGTGGATCTTGGCGTAACGTAGTGAGAACGTCATAGCCATCCATTTGCGGCATCATCACATCGCAAATTACCAAATCGGGTAAATGCTCTTGTGCTTGCTGGATACCATCAAAACCATTTTTACAACCGATGACATCGAAACCTTTGTTCTTCAGTCCTTTTAAGAAAAGATCGCGGGTAGCAGTATCATCTTCTATGAACAAAATTGTTTTTAACGCTTGATGTGTCATTTTTTTACAGCTATAAATTTTGGCAGACAAAGGTTATCAAAATACCTATCATTTAAGTAAGAAAAAGATTAACTACTTTCCAGAGTTATGATTATTAAAAGAACAACTCAACATTCATAACTCGGAACTGCTAGCACAGTCTTGAAATAAGGGTAACCTCACAGTAAATGTAGTACCTACACCAACTGTGCTTTCCACAGCGACTTGACCACCATGCAAGTCTACAAGGGTTTTGAGAATCGATAGACCTAAACCAGTACCAGCTATATTATTAATATTACTGCCCCGATAAAATGGCTCAAATAATCGTTTTTTGTCGGCTAAAGGAATACCAATGCCTCTATCTTGAACCTGGAAAATTACATTTTCATTTTCACAAGCAAGTTTGAAATCAATCTCACTGCGATCGGGAGAATATTTGCTGGCATTCTCAAGTAAATTTTTTAGTACAGGCTCTAGCAACTTTTTATCCATGTAGGCTGTTAATGAGCAAACTGGAGTGATAAAATTGATGTGATTTTGGTTGACATTCATCTGCATTTGTGCAACTAAATCAGCACAGAACTGAACTACATCTAGCGGTTTTGGCTCAAAGGTAATTTTGGCTGCTTCTGCTTTAGCAAACAACAAAATATCGTCCAACATTTGGCTGATCTGTTCACTTGCTGTTTGAATGTGATCGAGTAATGGGCGAATCTTTTTTTCTGTACGTTTGTCTACTTGTTCTTTTAATAAGCTATTAGAAAAAGAAACTATATTTAATGGAGTCCGGAATTGATGACAGACCATAGACAGAAAACGCGCCCTCAGTTCGCTGAGTTGTTTTGCTTGCTCTAAAGCCTGGCTCAGTTCCGATTCTGCATATTTGTAATCTGTAATATCAATACCTGCAACCAATTCCACTGGTTGTTTGCCAAAACCTAGCACCTCATCTAAAGTAGTCACTGCACAAGCTAGCCAACGCTCTGTACCGTTTTTGGTTAAAAGATTTATTTCCTGATATTCAAAATTAAGTGCTTCACTTGAGTTGCGTACTTGCCTACGTTTTTTGCTTTTGATTAATCGGCCCAGATCAAAACCAGTTAGCAATTCCTCTTTGGTGTAACCAGTGAGTGTTTCAACGGCAGGATTTACATAGCAAAGTCGCGTACCTTGAATCAAAAAAGTGTTCGCATCTGTGGTTTCTGCTAAAGTCCGAAACCTAGCTTCATTCAGCTTTAGTGCTTCTTCTGTCCGCTTGGACTCAGTTATATCCCAGATACTCCAGACTCTACCAATAATTTTTGCCCCCAGCCGATGAGGTTGGGAATAGTGTGCGAAAACTCTTCCATCCTTCAATTCCAGAATGTCGTAACTCTCGAAATCAGATTGACTGGAAACTTCCCAAATCATCCGTACAAAGGCGTCTGGGTCTTTCAGTTGGTTCTCAAAAAAGGTTTTACATTGAGGACATTTCTTAGAAAGAATCAGGTAATCTGGAATCTGCCACATATCTAGAAATTTCTGATTCAAGCTCAGAATATCTCCTTCAAAGTTAACCGCAACAATACCAACGGCAGTAGATTCGAGCGTGGAATGCAGTAGAGATAAAGATGTTCTTAGTTCTGCTTCTTTGCTTCTTAGTTGAAAAACTTCTTGTTGAAAATGGTTTTTGGTGTTTTGTAATTCATTAATCCATTTTTGTACACTCAATTCGACAATTTCATCACTCTTCTCACGCACAAAAGCACAGCTAAACTCTATTCCTTGGTAGTTTACATAGGTCATAGATATTTCCACCAAAAATATTCGACCCCCCTTTGTTCGATAACGAGATTTAAAGGTGAGATCATCTTGTGAACCTTTTTTTACAAGACATTGCCATAGCTGTGACCAATCATGTAAAGGAAGGTCTATATCTATATCACCCAGCGTCATGGATAGTAATTCTTCGCGGGAATACTCACTCATGGAGCAAGTTGCGTTATTGGCATAGAGAAACTGCGCGTCTGAGCCTAAGCAGAAAGCAGCATCTACAGACTTGTTGATCAGAAAATACGCAAATTCCAAATCTAGTTCTGGCTTTAGCACTAAATCAGAGTTGGACGAAACTACCCTTAAACGAGCGCCCATATTGTTCACCACCTTAATAGAGGCATCCTATCTGTTACTTATCTTTACATAGTTTAGTTTTTTTATGCCAGCATAATAACCAGTTAATAAGCCATTAATCACAGCCTGCTTAAGTTTTTTGGCATTTGCCAGATATAGTTGAATGTTTCAGAGAGTCCTGGACAGTGATTGCCTCCAGGAAGAGGGAAAAATTTAATGTCAGTAATATGTCACCCTCTAACAAGCCAATGACAGTAGAGGTTCGCGGCTATCGAGCATAGACTTAAGCGCTTTTATATCCTCTTAATTAGCTTAACTTTTCTTAACTTTATCTCTCATGGATCTAACTATAGCAGAATATGCTGAGTCATCCGCCATAAGAGATATATTCTTACTGGTCACAAATTTTGATTGTTAGCTGAAGCAATGTAGCTTTTAGTCTGATTCCGTGGTTAAAAAATTAAGGTGATGACAGTTACTCCTACCATAAAGGACACATAAAGTGTTGATTTATCAGCTTTGTAGGCTCACCTACGTATCTCACTTAATCCATACTTTTGATTAATAATTTTGTCAATAAGCAATATTACTTGAAATCTTATGGAAAATCGCAGACAGAAACACAATTTTGATCCGCACCATGCATTTTGTCCCCCATAAATTTAGGGGAAACTTTAATTTAATACCTTTTAATTTCTTGAATTTTTAGGATAATTACTAATTTCAAACTTACGTATTGACAGAAGTAGGACTTACGCACGCGCTACGAAAATCAAGGCTTTGAGATTGCTTCCCTACGGTCGCAATGACGAAAATACGTGGTTGGTTACGTAAGTCCTAAGAAGCATGAATTACATGTACTAATCATATTTTTGTTTTTTGTAGACATCTATCCCCAGTAGTAAACTTTAATTCCTGGTATTACTTCAGATATTTACTAAAAGGCATAGACAATGTATTTGTGAATACAAAAAAATAATTACTGGAGTACTGAATAGTGACACCAAGATATTGACAATTTTGTGGTTTTCACATCGAAATAACCTGTATGGGTGATTTAAGCGAAAGAATTGACACTCTCATCAAAAGATTTTTCATTGTGAATCAGTCTGTATCTCCTCTACTCTGGTTACTAGAAGCACAGCCTTGATTGTTTTATTTTTCTCAATAGATTTGTGAATACTGGAGTTAAAAACGGCAATCAGCAAAAATTTGACAATCATACAGATAGTCAAGCTCGGTCATAAACGTAAAAAACAACAGAGTTGTTTGTATTAGATATTCTCAACAGTCGAAGTTTAAAATAACGAGCCGTGATGCAAGTTTTTGGAATTACTTGAAAGCAATGAGTAAAAATTATCCTGGTTCAAACTCTCCCATAGTGACTACTGAAACATACAAAGAATTGCCGCCAAAGAGCAAATACGTAGAATATACATCAGGCGATTCCCATCAGTTTGAGGATTTGGAGAAGAGCAGACAAACGCAGCCTTTTCTATACGATGAAACAGCGCCAAAGCTCTCAGTTGCCAATGCGATCGCCCAGATGTTGGCAACCTTAGGAGTAAACTATGCTTTTGGTGTTGCGGGTGGGGCCATGGCCAGCCTTTGGGGTGCCTTGTCCAATAGCAATATTCAGGTATTGAACTTTCGCCATGAAGCCGGGGCTGCCTTTGCCGCAGTGGAAGCATACTTTGCTAGCGATCGCCCGACAGTAGTTTTCACCACAGCCGGGCCGGGGATCACCAACGCCCTCACTGGTTTATTTGCAGCTCGTGGTGAAGGTGCAAAGATAATTTTGCTGTCGGCTTGTACTTCAGCACCACAGCGTGGACGTTGGGCAATTCAAGAAACCAGCAGCCATACCTTACCCAGTGGAGGAATGTTTACCTCAGGCGCGCTGTTTAACTATGCAGTCACCTTGGAATCGGCGGCGCAACTCCCACAAATTTTTCGCAAACTGGCGTTGGCTTTAGCCCAACCAGGAGGATTTGTAGCCCACTTAAGTATTCCCACTGGTGTGCAAACAAGTTTAGTTGATGATATATCTTGGCCACAACTAGATATTGCCTATTCTCCCATTGCACCAAATAAAGAAGCGATCGCTAAATCTGTAGAGTTATTGTCTGCTGGCCCCTTCGCTATCTGGGTGGGATTTGGGGCGCGTGCAGCAGCAGCGGAAATCCGCCAACTAGCGGAAAAAACTGGCGCACCAGTCATCTGTTCACCCCGTGCTAAAGGCATCTTTCCCGAAGATCATCCCCAATTTGTCGGTGTCTCAGGCTTGGGTGGTCACACTAGTGTCTTTACATATATGCAACAGCACCCGCCACTACGCACACTCGTTTTAGGAACCCGTCTAGGTGAACCGACTTCCTTTTGGAGTCCGGCTATGGTTCCCCCAAGAGGCTTTGTCCATGTAGATATTGACCCAGAAGTCCCAGGCGTAGCATATCCATCGGCGGAAACCTTCTCAGTTCGCGCTGATATCAAAACCTATTTGCAGGAACTGTTACCGCACTTACCAGATGTGGTACACCGCCCCCAAATCTCATCTTTACCTCATGCAGAACGTCAAGAAGTTGCCCTAGATCTAGATATAGATTATCCAGTGCGCCCAGAAGTATTGATGGCAGCAATTCAAAAAGTAATTGTTGAGGGTAGCGATGCCATCGTCATGGCAGAATGTGGGAACTCATTTACTTGGTCAACTCATTACCTACGATTTAATCAAGCAAATCGTTACCGAGTTAGCACAGGCGTGGGAGCAATGGGTCATGCTGTCACAGGAGTTTTGGGTGCAGCCCAAGCCCACAATCGCAAAGCAGTAGCCATCGTCGGTGATGGGGCCATGTTGATGAATAACGAAATCAGCACAGCCGTAAAATACAAAATTCCGGCCATTTGGATTGTACTCAACGATGCGCGCTATAACATGTGCCATCAAGGCATGAAAGTATTGGGATTAAAAGGTGCTGATGCCACAATGCCAGTGACAAACTTCTCCATGATTGCGCGGGGAATGGGAGCCGAAGCGATCGCCGTGGTCAGAGAAACAGATATTGAAGCAGCTCTAGAACAAGCGATCGCCTCAACTGTTCCTTTTTTAATCGATGTAGTAATTGATCCTGACAGGCTGGCACCTTCTGGTGGACGAAATAAGAGTTTGGCCGCTCAAGGAGTCAAATCTAGCCAGGCGCAAAATTCCGCCAAGTCAGTTTCATTTCCATCTGTTTAAGACAACAAAAAAGTACCAAACATCCCAATTTTCCAATTCATACCAATTTGGATTGTTTAGGCTTCAAATTGGTATCACCTGGGATAAATAAACTCGAATCACCATTGGGACACAAAAATGCTGCTATTTGAAACTGTAAAAGAAATGGGCCATGAACAAGTTCTTTTCTGTCATGGCAAAGACCCAGATATTAAGGCAATAATTGCCATTCATGATACAACCTTAGGCCCAGCAATGGGGGCCACCAGACTCTTACCTTATGTCAACGAAGAAGCCGCCTTAAAAGACGCTCTACGTTTGAGTCGGGGTATGACCTACAAAGCTGCTTGTGCCAACATTCCGGCTGGCGGTGGTAAAGCAGTAATTATTGCCAATCCTGAAAATAAAACAGATGACCTTTTAAGAGCCTATGGACGTTTTGTTGATAGTCTCAATGGGCGTTTTATCACAGGACAAGATGTTAATATTACCCCGCAAAACGTCCGAACCATTGCTCAAGAAACTAACTATGTAGTAGGCGTATCCGAAAAGTCCGGTGGCCCTGCACCCATCACAGCAATGGGTGTATTTTTAGGAATTAAAGCTGCTGTAGAATTTCGTTTGCACACTAAAAACCTTACAGGGCTGAAAGTTGCAGTTCAAGGGCTAGGAAATGTCGGTAAAAATCTTTGCCAGCATTTACATGAAAATGGGATGCAACTTTTTGTTAGTGATGTAAATCCAGCTAAAACAGCAGAAATTAGAAGACTGTTTGGTGCAACTGTTGTAGAACCAGACGAAATTTACTCTCTTGATGTCGATATTTTTGCCCCTTGCGCTTTAGGCGGAATGCTCAATAGTGAATCCATTCCTCTTTTGAAAGCTCCCATTATTGCTGGTGCTGCTAATAATCAATTGGGTGACGAGCAAACACATAGCCAAATGTTGACAGAAAAAGGCATTATTTACTGCCCAGATTATGTAATTAATGCTGGAGGATTAATTAATGTTTATAACGAAATGATTGGCTATGACGAAGAAAAAGCTTTCCAGCAGGTGAATAACATTTATGACACATTGCTAGCAATTTTCGACATTGCCAAACAACAACAAATTACAACCAACGAAGCCTCTAAACGATTAGCCGAAGCACGAATCATGAATGCTAGAAAAATTAAGACACAAGCAATTGCTGCTTAATTTTTAATTATTAACTTGTTAGGAGTGACAAATGGAAAGAAATACCTTTGCAACATCCGCGTATATTGCTACTTCACCAGAGAGCGCCTTTGAATACCTTTGCAGTCTCAAAAACTTGGATGATTGGACGCTTTTTAGCCGGATGCAAGAGCAAGTTGACGAAGACACTTGGCTAGGAACTGCTTCTGGATATCATAAAAATCTCTACTATCACGTTAAAAAACTAGAAAATCCGCTTTTTTACGGCATTGAGTGGCATTGCGGATTTGAGTATCAGAAATATTTTCAAGTTTACCCAGTATTACTTTTTCCTCCCGACTACATCGAGCCGGGAACAGATGAAGAGGGTGTGTACTTCCACTGGTTGAGTTTTGTTGATCCCAAACGGCAAACTCAAATGATTATGCAGGGGATTCATACTGTACATACTTCCGAGTGTCGTTCTCTCAAAGGGATTTTAGAACGTCAAACTGGTCGGACTACAGCCGCCAAAGGACGCTATTTTATTGATACCGACACCATCTATATTGATGCACCAATTGAAGTTGGAATTGAGTACTTATCAGACCTCCGCAATTTGGATGAATGGGCGCATTTAGTCAGACCATCTGGTGAGATTACTCGTCAGTCAGGTGAATTTAGAGATGAATATGACCAAAAAGTCAATATTTCTGTAAAACTACATGCTCTGAGCAAATACTACTTGCTGGAAGAAGAATACTTCTATCCAGATTATGAATACTATCAACGCTCTATAGCACTGTTAATTCCCACCTCTTATGCTTTCGGTGACCCAGATGCTTCAGGTTTGATTCTGCATCGAATCACATTCTGGAAAGCCGATGCACCTCTTGGTCATGGCAAACTCCAAATTGAAGATTTTGGCGCTGAGAGCATGAATATCAAACGGATGCTGGAAGCCAAAGCAGGTAACCTCCAGTCTTTTGACCGGGGAATGAGTTATGTACCGAAAACTCAAGAATTAGTCACTAGTCATTAGTCATCTGACAAATGAAACTGAAACAACTTACTATTACTCTTTTGAGTTTTTGTGTTGCTACTTTTTCTGCAACAAAAACTGCGGAAGCTGCATCCTTTTCCGTAATTGCTGATGGTCTGGATAATGCTGGAGGTCTGAGCTTTGGCCCTGATGGTAGTCTTTATGTTACCGAAGCAGGAATAGGGGGAAATGGAAATTGTGTTCCACCTCCTAGTGGTCAAGGCGACTCTTTATGCTATGGCACAACTGGTGCAGTTACCAAGATTGAGAATGGTAAGACTCAACGTATACTTACAGGACTTTCTTCCTTAGCATTACCAGACGGTACAGGAGCTTCCGGCCCTCGTGATATCAAATTTGATGCCACCGGTCTGCCTTATATTTTGCTGGGGTATGGGGCTAATCCAGCCTTTGGCGATCGCCTGGGCGATACTGAACTAGGTAACATTATCACTGCTGATTTTCAGACTAATTCCTGGACAAGTATTGTTGATTTAGCCAACTACGAACTAGTTAACAATCCTGATGGTAGTGATCTCAATAGCAATCCCTTAAGTTTTCTCATAGATGGTGATCAACTTGTGGCGGTGGATGCAGGTGCAAATGACTTGCTAAGTGTTAAGACTAATGGCAGCGATTTACAAGCGATCGCAGTATTTCCCCCAGATATATTAACTAATCCAGTCTTCCCTCCTTCCGGTTCTCCATCCAACGAACCTGCACAAGTTCCATCTTCAAATGAAACGCCATCGTTGCAGTTTCCCAGTCAAGCCGTCCCCTCTGGTGTTACCAAAGGCCCCGATGGTGCTTATTACGTCAGTCAATTTACTGGTTTTCCCTTTCCTGAAGGTGGCGCCAAAATCTATCGCGTTGGTGCTGATGGACAACCAACAATCTATGCAGATGGCTTTACCCAACTAACAGACTTGGAATTTGATCCTGAGGGTAACTTGTATGCTTTGCAGTACGCCAATGAGTCAGCTTGGAAGGGTAATTTAGAGGGTTCTTTAATCAAAATAGCTGCCGATGGCACTCGTACAACCATCCTCAGTGGCAACGGATTAGAGTCACCCAGCGCTTTTACCCTTGGTGCTGATGGGGCAATTTACATTACTAATCGAGGCGATCGCCCAGGACAAGGCCAAGTACTCAGAATTGAAAATATCCAGTCTGTTCCTGAACCTAACTCTGCATTAGGTGCATTGACTCTCGGTGGGTTGGGCCTTGTTTGCTTGCGAAAAAGTAGTAGATCCAAACCCCTTGTAAAAAAGCAGGGGGGCAGGGGGCAGGGGGCAGGGGAGAAAAACCACCCACAATTCCACTCGGCTTTAAACCTTATCTTTTGGTAAAAAGTTTCCCATCCATATCAGTGTGTACTCTAAATGCTCTTAGGGCAAGAGATTCCTCGTCATCAAAACTTACCCAAATTACTAACTCTTAATCTCTAAAAGTATGAAACTCAAGTCATTTGCTCTAACGCTTGCCAGTCTTTGCATTGCTGTTGCTTCTGCACCAAAAGCCGCTGAAGCAGCCACATTCTCAGTAATTGCGGACGGTCTTGATAATGCACGGGGTGTGAGTGTTGGCCCTGACGGTAGTATCTATGTCACAGAAACAGGTATAGGGGGAGACGGAGCATGTATAGCATCACCTAGTGTCCAATTCGCTCCTTTATGTTCTGGTAATACTGCTGCTATTACTAGAATTAGTGGTGGACAGCAAGAGCGAATATTTTCAGGACTCCCATCTCTAGCCATTCAACCTTCCGGTATTGAAGGTGCTGGCCCTCAAGACCTCAAATTTGATTCCTTGGGTAACGCTTATCTAGTTTATGGCTTCGCTGGCGACCCAGCAAACCGCGATACGATTTTCAATGATTCCACCTTCGGAAAACTCTATAACATTGACTTGAATACAGGTGCGCTCACCAGTCTTGCCGATTTAGCACAATTTGAACTCTTCAATAATCCTGATTTGGGTGATGTAATCACTAACCCTTATGCTCTAGCGATTCAGGGTGATACAGCTTATGTGGCTGATGCAGGTGCTAATACCTTAATTAGTGTGGCACTTGATGGTAGTGGTATTACAGGTGTAGTGCCATTCTTTAGCCGTCCCTTTGCAAATCCTGAGTTTCCACCGCTTGATCCAGATCAACCCCTACCTCCCCCACCACCTGGAGTAGATTTTGGTCAACCAATCACCCAAATTGACTTACAACCAGTACCTACAGGTGTAGCCATTGGGCCTGATGGTGCTAGATATGTGAGTGACTTTTCCGGCTTTCCTTATCCAGAAGGTGGATCACGCGTCTATCGAATCGGGGATGATGGTATACCCACAGTCTTCGCTGATGGTTTTACACAAATCGGTGACTTAGAGTTTGACCAAAATGGCAACTTGTTAATTTTGCAATATGCCGATAAACCAGCATGGCAAAATGATTTCGCCGCTTCTTTATTTCAAGTAGCCCCTGATGGTACTCGCACAACTCTGATTAGTGCTGGTGAAGGACTAGAATCTGCTACCTCTTTAGAAGTTGGCCCCGACGGCACTATTTATATTACCAACCGAGGCGATCGCCCCAGTGTCGGACAAGTCCTCAGCTACAATCCTAACTTTGTGGCAGCAAAAGTTCCCGAACCAACTACTGTCCTCGGTCTTATAGTGGCTGCTGCATTCGGCACAACTTCTTTGGCGAAGCGCAAACGCATTAGTCATTAATCGTCGGTCATCCCATTCCCCACCTTTTAGGAGCTTAACTCAGATGGCATTAGTAAAAAAATTATCAATCGCAGTTGCTAGCGCTGGATTGATGACATTGGCAGTAGTCGGCGAAGCTGAAGCTTTAAGTTTAAAATACGAAACGAGTATTGGTAGACCTGCTACCTTTACCGATGGTGATTTTCCTGGTGTTCCCGGAGTAATTACTGTTCCCCAGGGCATAGGAGTGCAGGATTCAACCCAGAATATTTTTGTTAGTAATGGTCGGGGTATCGACCGTGTAGATGTATTTGATCAACAAGGTAACTATCTGAGAGGCATTGGTAGCACAGGCTCAGGCCCTGGAGAGTTCGACGAACCAGCAGACCTCAGATTCAACCCCATCACAGGTGATCTGCATGTAGGTGATGTTTTCAATAGCCGAATTAACGTCTTCGATGCCCAGGGTAACTTTAAAATGTCCTATGGCTCATTTAGCGGGGCTGTAGAAGATAGATTATTCTTTGGCCCTGGGGGTATGGATTTCGATGCGGCTGGTAATTTACATGTCACTGACTTTAGTGCTGACGTTATCAAAGTATATAACTCAGAAGGCGAACAAATTAGAACAATTGGTAGTCCTGGCAGTGGCCCTGGTGAGTTTTCCGGGCCTGGAGGTTTAATTATCTCCGAAAATACTGGCAGAATTTATGTTAACGACCAGTACAATGGTCGAGTTCAAGTTCTTGACTCCAATGGTGATTTTCTCTTTGCCTTTGGTTCCACCGGCTCTGAACTCGGAGAGTTTCGAGAGCCAATCGGCATTGATGTGGACGAGTACGAAAATATATATGTAGCAGATTCGCAAAATAGCCGGGTTCAAGTATTCGATAAAGACGGTAACTTCTTAACTACCTTTGGTGAAGCAACCCGCAATTCCTTTGGGGAAATTGTACCACCTCCCACACCCCCGGCTTTGGGTGGAACCACGCCCTATGGCACCCCCATCGACCTGGCTCCAGGCAAATTTAACTGGGCTGCTGGTTTGCACTATAACAACGACACGGTTTATGTAGGCGATTTCTTTCAAGGTCGGATTCAAGTCTTAAGTGTAGAGCGGGCAGCTAAAGTACCTGAGCCTGCTTCAATATTAGGACTGGGAATATTTGGTCTTGGGGCTAGTGTTGTGAAATTGCGGAAACATAAGCAGAAGAAGAAACTGGAAATGACTTCTGTTTGATGACTTTGCAACCATAATCTTTCCCTGATTTAATTTTAGATTTTTAAAATCAAAATTGAGTCAGGGTAAGAATACAAAATCAGGACTTACGTAACCAACCACGTATTTCCGTCATTGCGACCATAGGGAAGCAATCTCAAAGCTTTGATTTTCGTGGTGAGTGCGTAAGTCCTAAAAATATTGAAATATTAATTATGTCTAATATAATTTATTTTAATCAAACCAGAATTACCAGCTTATTACATCACTGGATTGCTCAAGAAACTACTCCAGAAGCTGTTAATTGGCTAGATCAAAAAAGGGAAAAAATTAGTAGCTGTGGTATTAGTCGAGACTTTTTCACCGCATTCAGCGCCGTGTCTCGTTATATAGGTAAAAATCAGCTTAACCTCGCTCCCAAAGATTTAAAAGCAGCCTCGGCACTGAAAAATGGTTGGGTTCCCAGTCATTGGAGTGTAGATCAAGCTGCTCGGACATTATTGTTACTAGCCCTTCCACAAGATAATGCAGAAATATATTTGCATACCCTAGAGCAAGTATTTGCAACTGCTGACGTAGGAGAATTAGTAGCACTGTATCAAGCGTTACCCTTGTTACCTTACCCAGAACGACTGCAAAAATTTGCGGCTGAAGGAGTTCGCAGCAATATGACAGCAGTTTTTAATGCTGTGGCCTTACAAAATCCCTACCCAGCCAACTATTTAGATACCTTGGCATGGAATCAAATGGTGTTAAAAGCTTTATTTGTCGGTAGTCCCCTACATTTCATTCACGGTGTTGATTTTCGTGCTAACCGTGAACTAGCGAGGATGCTAATTGATTATGTCCACGAACGCCAGAGCGCTAATCGCTCAGTCCCGGCGGGAATTTGGCGATTGGTAGGAAAATTTGCCGACGCTGCTATGTTAGTCGATTTGCAGCGAGCGATCGCCGACCCTGATCCTATTCAACAAGCCGCTGCGGCCCTTGCTTGTGCTGATTGTCCACTACCACAAGCTCAAATTCTTCTGGCTAGTTACCCTAACTTACAGGAATTTATAGATACAAAGTCTTTGACTTGGAAAAGCTTGAGTCCACAACTTTAAAGGTAGAAATAATGAGATTTATTGATCCTCATATTCACATGAGTTCTCGCACCACCGACGATTACCAAAAAATGCGGGAGTCGGGAATTGTTGCAGTCATTGAACCAGCATTTTGGTTAGGACAACCCCGCACCAATATTGGCTCCTTCCAAGATTACTTTAGTAGTCTCGTAGGATGGGAACGGTTTCGGGCTGCTCAGTTTGGGATTAAACATTACTGCACAATGGGGCTGAACTCAAAAGAGGCTAATAACGAAGCCTTAGCAGAGCAAGTAATGGAACTTTTACCTTTGTATGCCTGTAAAGAGGGTGTAGTTGCCATTGGTGAAATTGGCTACGACGACATGACCCCAGCCGAAGATAAATACTTTCGTCTCCAGCTAGAATTAGCCAAAGAACTGGACATGCTAGTAATGATTCATACACCCCACCGCAACAAAAAAGCGGGTACAAGTCGTAGTATGGATGTCTGCATTGAGCATGGCTTAGATCCATCACGGGTGGTTATGGATCATAACAACGAAGAGACAGTAGAGGAAGTTTTAGACCGGGGATTTTGGGCAGCATTTACCATTTACCCCAATACCAAAATGGGGAATGCGCGCATGGTAGAAATTGTCCGCCAATATGGGAGCGATCGCATCATTGTAGACAGTAGTGCTGATTGGGGGGTGAGTGATCCTCTGGCTGTGCCGAAAACTGCCCAACTAATGCTAGAACGAGAAATTTCCCCAGCAGCTGTGCAAGCAGTCTGTTATCAAAATGCCCTGGTAGCTTATAGCCAAAGTGGTCAAATGCAAGAGTCAGACTGGCTCAATTCCACCCCCATCGATCAACGACAAATGTTCAATGATAATTCTGTACTCCGGGGACAACAACCACTAATAGAGCCAAGCCGTGAATATGCCCTAATTGAGTAATGATTATGAATACTGCAACATTAAGTTCTTATCGTTTATGGGCATATCTGCAATTAATGCGACCTGCTAATATTGTCACCGCATGGGCAGATATTCTCGCTGGGTTTGCGGCTTCAGGGTGCATTTTTAATAATAATGCAGCAATTGGCTCACTGGCATGGTTACTGCTAGCAACCACTGGATTATACGGTGGAGGTGTGGTATTTAATGATGTATTTGATGCCGAATTAGATGCTCAAGAGCGCCCAGAGCGACCGATTCCCAGTGGTAGAGCTACTCACAAAGGGGCAATTTTACTAGGTAGCTTGCTTTTGAGTCTGGGGGTAGCAGCCGCGGCTCAAGTCTCATGGTTGAGTGCTACTTTGGCTATGGGTATTGCTTTGACTGCCCTATTTTATGATGCTTTCGGGAAGCACCATTCTCTTCTCGGCCCCATTAATATGGGAATTTGCCGAGGAGGTAACTTATTGCTGGGTGTGAGTGTCTTACCAGCAATGGCAGGGGAGTACTGGTTTTTGGCTTTAATTCCCATAGTTTACATTGCGGGAATCACTGTTTTAAGTCGCGGTGAAGTACATGGAGCCAAGCTGAGTACTGCGGTAGTAGCACTGTTGCTAATTTCCACGGTGATTGGCGGACTGTTAGGGCTGGGGTTATTACAAAACTATCAACTTCTCACAGCATTAGCATTTTTAATTTTGTTCGCTATCCGGGTGTTAATTCCTTTTATTAAAGCTGTACTTGAGCCGTCTCCAGAGCAAATTCGCATTGCAGTCAAGGCTGGGATACTATCACTAATTGTTTTAGATGCCACTGTGGCTGCGGGTTTTGCTGGTTTGCCCTATGGATTAATAGTCCTGAGCTTATTGCCGATTTCCACGGCATTGGCACAAATGTTTGCTGTGACTTAAAGCATAGAAGTTTTAATTTTTGACTGAACATTTTTTTGGCGATGTCTAATGAAAGGCTCACTTTGCGTCCAGTTAACAAAGTGCAAAATCGCAGCCTGACTCCAGGAACATATATCTCATGCATATTCTGATTTATTCTTACAACTATCATCCAGAGCCGATTGGCATTGCCCCCTTAATGACTGAACTAGCAGAAGGATTAGTGAAGCGAGGTCATCAAGTTAGGGTAATTACAGGAATGCCCAACTATCCCCAACGCCAGATATATGATGAGTATCAGGGTAAGTGGTACGTTACAGAAGAAAAAAATGGCGTTACGATTCAGCGCAGCTATTTACGGATTAAGTCGAAACCTAATCTTGTAGATCGATTATTACTAGAGTTGAGCTTTGTTATCACAAGTTTGCCACAAGCCCTCAAGGGCCAGCGACCGGATGTAATTCTGCTAACAGTGCCGCCATTGCTGGTTTCTCTACCTGCAAGCTTACTGGGTTGGCTATATAACTGCCCAGTAGTATTGAATGTGCAAGATATTTTGCCTGAAGCTGCTGTGCGGATGGGACTAATTAAAAATAAGTTGATTATCCGGGCTTTTGAAACCATAGAAAAATTTGCATATCGCACTGCCCATACTATTAGCGTGATTGCCGATGGCTTTATGGATAATTTAGTTAACAAGGGTGTGCCTGCTCATAAAATCACCTGTATTCCTAATTGGGTAAATTTAAATTTCATTAGCCCTTTATCAAAAGAGAATAACTCTTGGAAAAGCACCCATCAACTAGATGGGAAATTTGTGGTGATGTACTCCGGTAATATTGCTTTAACGCAAGGATTAGAAACAGTAGTAGCAGCAGCATCTCACTTGCGTCACATTCAAGAAATTGCCTTTGTTATCGCTGGCGAATCTCAAGCACTTGCAGGGTTACAAAAATATTGTCTTACTTGTGGAGCAGATAACGTTTTATTGCTACCTTTACAACCGCGAGAAAAATTACCCGAAATGCTGGCTGCGGCGGATGTGGGTTTGATTGTGCAAAAGCGCAATGTGATTTCCTTTAATATGCCTTCTAAAATACCATTATTGCTGGCTAGTGGTCGCCCAATAGTGGCTTCAGTTCCTGCTGCTGGGACTGCGGCGCAAGCCATCGGCCAAAGTAGTGGGGGTTTTGTTGTTACTCCAGAGTCACCTGAGGCTTTGGCCAATGCAGTTCTAGATTTATATGCTAATCCTGCCTTAGCTGCACAGCTAGGTTACGAAGCCAGAAAGTTTGCTGTAAAAAATTATTCCTTTGAGCAAGCCTTGGATCGATATGAAAAGCTATTTGCTGATGTTGTTGCCAAGGGTGCATCTACTTTGGATATGTTGAGTGAATTGAATTCTTAGAAGATGTTTAAAAATTGGGAAATGATATTAGGTTTATGATCCCAGAAAAGCTGAAACAAACCGACCAAAACCTGATCGCCTTATTGAGCGATCGCCTATCATTACTAGCAGCATCAAAATGTCTTTCTTTAGAAGAACAACTGGTTGATGTGGCTCCCCTACTTGCTCAAGTTGGTATTCCTGAATCTGTTTGGGCAGGTTTGGTAAATAGTTGTCATGCCACAATTAGTCCTGAATCTACATCAATAACTCCAGCTAGACCCCGACAAATTACGATCATCGGTGGACATGGCAGGATGGGAAGATTTTTCCAAGAGCAGTTTATAGCGGTAGGGCACAATGTTAATATTCTCGAACACGAAGATTGGGAGGATGCAGACCAATTATTAAATCAGGCAGAATTAGTATTAGTCAGTGTGCCGATTGCCTATACAGTTGATGTTATTCAGCGCGCAGCTAAATATCTATCTCCAACTACAGCGTTATGTGACATTACAAGTATTAAAACTCAGCCGACTCAGGCAATGCTTGAATACCATTGCGGCCCTGTAATGGGATTACATCCTATGTTTGGGCCTAATATTACATCGTTCTTAGAACAAAAAGTTGTGGTATGTCCAGGTCGGCATGATGACTCTTTTACATGGTTATTAGATTTAATTAAAAGTCAGGGTGGCGAAATAATCACCTGTTCGCCTGAAGAACATGACCAAATGATGGTAATTATTCAAGCTACCCAGCATTTTTTAAGATTTAGTTTAGGCGTTTTTTTAGCACAGTCAAATATTGATATAGAACGCAGTTTAACAATTTCTACACCAAATTATCGTCAAGAAATTGATATTGTTAAACGGTTATTTTCTCAAAGTCCTAACTTATGCGTTGACATTATGTTGGCTACAGAGAAAAGATGTCAGGCAATTAGTTCTTTGGCTAATACATATAGCCGCTTGGCAAAATTGGTAGTAAGTAAAGACCGGGATGCATTAATTAAAGAGTTTGAAAGTAATCAAAGTTTTTGGGAAGGGGAAGTTAGGTTTTCAATATAGAAAAATATCACGCAGAGGCAAGGCAGCGCGTTGGGCGGGTTCCCCGACTTGTAGCGACTGCCGCACAGAGGTAAGAGGAGAATATTATATATGAAGTTTTCTAAATAGCTTCAGTAGTTCAACAATAATTATTATGCTTATAGACATTTTTCACGATACAGTATGTCCCTGGTGCCGAATTGGGAAAAAGCATTTGTTTGATGCACTGGCACAATTTACAGAACAGGCGGTGGATATTCGCTGGCATCCTTTTTTATTAGATGATAGTGTTCCTAATTCTGGTTACGAATTTCGTAGCTTTATGCAAGAAAGAAAAGGGATTTCAGCAGAAAAAATGCAGAGTTTGTTTGATTATACGCAACGCCAAGGGGAGGCTGCTGGAGTTAAGTTAGATTTTGATAAAGTGCGTTTGGCTGTGAATACTAAGCTTTCTCACCGACTGATTGAAATTGCACCAGCAAATATCAAAAATGATGTTGTAGAGGCAATTTATCAAGCTTACTTTGAAGACGGTTTAAATATTGGTGATATTGATGTTTTGGTTGACATCGGTACAAGTCACCAAATGGATGCAACTGAGGTGCGATCGCAATTGCTAGATGATACCGCTTTAGAGGCAATTGTGACTGCATCAAAGTCTGCTCAGTCGAAAGGTATCACCAGTGTGCCGTTCTTCATGATCAATAACAAAGTCAAGGTAGACGGTTCTCATTCAGTAGAGGTGTTCCTTCAGGCTTTAAATCGTGCCGCACTTATGGATATATCAGCAAAAATATGGTAATGAATATCAAGCAAAAAAGTACATTTAATCTGCAACCAATTCGCCAAAGTGTTGCGGTTAGCTTCAACTATGAAATTTATTTCACAAACAATTTGTTTGAGTTGAATAATCCTACATTAGCCCAAGTGATTACAGCTGATGAGGAGACAAAACCGAAGAAAGTTGTAGCGATTGTCGATGCAGGGTTATTAGAGTTTTTTCCTGGATTGCTTCAGCAATTAACGGCATATACCAAGTTTTATGGGGAAGCATTAACACTCGCCCTTGAACCGATGATTGTTCCGGGTGGAGAAGCGGCTAAAAATAATCCCAAGTTGGTAGAGCAAATTCATCAAGTGATTGATGCAGCTCGATTGTGTCGCCATTCCTACATATTGGCTATTGGCGGTGGTGCAGTGTTGGATTTAGTCGGATATGCAGCCGCAACTGCTCACCGGGGGATTCGCCTGATTCGGATTCCCACGACTGTGTTAGCACAAAATGATTCAGGTGTAGGAGTAAAAAACGGCATCAACGCCTTTGGTAAAAAGAACTTTCTCGGCACATTTGCGCCACCTTATGCGGTGATTAATGACTCTAGCTTCTTGAAAACCTTAGGCGATCGCGATTGGCGTTCTGGTATCGCTGAGGCTATTAAGGTAGCGCTAATTAAGGATGCAAATTTCTTTGAGTTTATTCATAATCGCAGTGCATCCCTTGTCCGTCGAGACATGGACGCTATGCAACAGTTAATTTATTGTTGCGCCCAATTACACCTAGAACACATTGCCAACAGTGGTGATCCTTTTGAAATGGGTTCATCTCGTCCTCTGGATTTTGGACATTGGGCGGCGCATAAATTAGAGCATTTGACTGAATACAATTTGCGTCATGGAGAAGCAGTAGCCATCGGTATTGCTTTAGATTGCACCTATTCTTATCTTTTAGGGCTGCTTAGTAAGAAGGATTGGCAAAAGATACTGCATACTCTATCAGCTTTAGGTTTCACGTTGTATGTGTCGGAATTGGAAGATTCTCGTTGTCTATTTCGGGGGTTGACTGAGTTCCGCGAACATTTGGGCGGAGAATTGACTTTGACTCTGCTGCAAGGTGTTGGTAAGGGAATTGAGGTTCATGAAGTGGATCTAACTTTGTATAAACAAGCAATATTATTGCTGCACGAGTTTGTAGAAAATAAGCAGTCCCTGGTTAGCGTAAGTTAAATATCTCATAAACCTCTCTTTTATTAATTCTTCTCTCTGTGTTCTCTGCGTCTCTGCGGTTCGTTATTAATTTCTTTTACCAAGTTATCAATTATCTAAATAAATAAACCACAGAGGCACGGAGCAAACAGAGAAGAGAATCAAGCGATGTGAAGAATGTGCCAATTGTTTACTCGCCATCGCATTATTTTAGGAATAAAAAACATGAAAGTAGGAAATAATAATAATTTTCACTTAACCTATTGCTCTAATATTCACCCTGGCGAAGAATGGGAGCAGGTTTTTAGCAATTTAAAGCAGTATATTCCACCGCTTAAAGCCACATTAGCACCAGATAAATCCTTTGGGATTGGGTTACGTTTAGCAGAAGTAGCCGCTAGCAAACTACTTCAAGGAAATGCCTTGGATGAGTTTAAGTTATGGTTGACAAAACATGATTTATATGTATTTACCTTAAATGGTTTTCCCTATGGTCAATTTCATTGGCAGGTGGTAAAAGACCAAGTTTATGCGCCAGATTGGACTAAACAGGAACGGTTAGATTACACGTTGCAATTAACGAATATTTTGGCGGAATTGTTGCCTCATGATGTAGAAGGGAGCATTTCTACGCTGCCGTTATCTTATAAGCCTTGGTATGAGGGCAATCAACTTGTCCAAGCATCAGTTATGGATAATGCTAGCCTACAAATAGCCAAGGTAGTAGCGCAAATGGTACACATCCGGGCGGAACAAGGCAAATTGCTGCACCTGGATTTGGAACCAGAACCCGATGGATTAATTGAAAATGCTGCCGAAGTCATTGATTATTTCCAGGGGCATTTATTACCTGTTGGTGGCGCTTATTTAGCCAAGCATTTGGGAATTTCACTAGATGTTGCGGAAAGTCATTTATTAGAACACGTACGTATTTGTTATGATACTTGCCATTTTGCTGTGGAGTATGAAAATCCCCTCTCAGTTTTCCAGCAATTTCAAACTGCGGGAATAAAAATAGGCAAAATTCAAATCAGTGCGGCGTTGCAGGTGCAGATACCAGAAGATATTAAACAACGCCACTTAATAGTAGAACGATTACGTCCTTTCGCTGAATCTACATATTTACATCAGGTAATTGCCCGCGAACCCAACAACAGATTGCTTCACTATTGCGACTTAGAAACCGCCTTACCCAACCTAGAAAATACAAGCGCTTGCGAGTGGCGAATCCACTTTCATGTACCAATTTTCATCCGCGATTACCAACTGTTACAGTCCACTCAGGACGACATCGCCAGCGTGTTAGATTTGCTGCAACATGACAACGGTTGCATCCATTTAGAAATTGAAACCTACACCTGGGACGTATTACCAGAAGCAATGAAATTAGATTTATTAGCATCTATTCAACGAGAATATGAGTGGGTTCTAGCAAATTTATTATGCACCAGGCGACTGGAAGTCGCAGCTACACAGGCAAAACCCGCCTACGCGGGTTAAAAATTCATGCAAAAAACTGTTGTTCTCAACATAGTAGGATTAACACCTAGTCTCATAGGTGAACATACACCCTTCCTTTCGAGTTGGTCATCCACCGGGATAGCATCAGTACAACCCGTATTACCTGCTGTCACCTGCACAGTTCAAGCAACCTATCTCACAGGTAAACAGCCAAGCGAACATGGAATTGTCGCCAATGGTTGGTACTTTAGGGACGAGTGCGAAATCAAATTTTGGCGACAGTCTAACAAACTTGTGCAAGCACCCAAAGTGTGGGAAATAGCCAAAGAACTAGATCCCAACTTCACCTGCGCCAACTTATTCTGGTGGTACAACATGTACTCATCGGTGAACTATGCAGTTACCCCCCGACCGATGTATCCTGCTGATGGGAGGAAAATTCCTGATATTTACACACAACCAGGAAAATTGCGATCGCAACTCCAAGCAGATCTAGGCCAGTTCCCTCTGTTTAATTTTTGGGGACCCAACACATCAATCCGTTCTACCCAATGGATTGCAGAATCAGCCAAATGGGTGGAAGAACACCATAACCCCACCCTATCGCTTGTCTATTTACCACATCTAGACTACTGCTTACAAAAATATGGACCTGATCCAGACAAGGTAGCTCAAGACTTACAAGAAATTGATGCGGTTTGTAGCGACTTGATTCAATACTACGAAAATCGTGGCGTTCAGGTAATCGTTTTGTCTGAATACGGAATTACACCAGTATCTAAACCTGTCCACCTGAATCGGATGCTGCGGGAACATGGTTTGCTAACAGTACGCGAAGAACTAGGAAGAGAACTGCTAGATCCTGGTGCAAGTAAAGCATTTGCCGTTGCCGATCATCAAATTGCTCATATCTACGTCAACGATCCATTTTATATTCCGAAAGTGCGATCGCTTCTCGAAGAGACTGAGGGAGTCGCCTATGTTTTGGATGATGTCGAAAAGCCAGCCTATGGTTTGGATCATGGGAGATCAGGAGAATTAATAGCCGTATCTCAACCAGATACTTGGTTTACTTATTATTACTGGCTCGATGATAAAAATGCTCCCGATTTTGCCAGAACCGTAGATATCCACCGCAAACCAGGTTACGACCCTGTAGAATTGTTCCTTGACCCTCAAATCAAACTTCCCCAAGTCAAAATCGGTCTCAAACTTTTAAAGAAAAAGCTGGGATTTCGCTACTTGATGGATGTTATTCCTTTAGATGCTGACTTAGTACGTGGATCTCACGGTTGTATTCCACCTTCTCCGAGTGAGGGGCCATTGTTGATTACCAAACAAACTCACTTGCTTGACTCTTCATCAATAAAGGCTAATGATGTTTGCTCACTCATTCTTAGTCATTTATTTTAAGATTGCCAAAACAGCAATATTTCTCGTATCCTGGCAAAACCAGGATTTTTTATTTCCTACATATAAGATTTCGTAGTCAGCGGCTCTAGCCCTTATTTGACAAACCTTTAATTATTTACGCCGTCCTACTTATCTAAATGTATAACTATAGGAAGAGGCGAAAAATCATAAATAGCATTATTGGAAATTACTAATATATAAAAGTATAAAAACCAAAGAAATTGTTACTGCTATCGAAGAATTGTTCATTTATTAGCACCTTTAAATTGAGTAGACTTAGTTAAGAAATGATAAATAAATTTTAATTGCATAACCTACGGCAAGACTTCTTGAAATTGCCAAAGTTTTAAAAAATCGAACTTGTTTAAATTTAAATTTAATCCTGAGTAGCTTGTGACTAAGAACTAAGAAATATTCAGAGTAATTACCCATGATTGTTGATTCCCACTCATACACAACACTTGGCAGTGTACATATCTTTCGCTCGGTTACAGAAGTTAACATGAATACTGCCCTGGAAAATATTCTATTCCACCTAAATTCTCAACGTGGAGGCTTGCTTAATAGCAGCTACGAATACCCAGGAAGATACAAAAGATGGGCAATCGGATTTGTCAATCCACCACTTGAATTGACAACCAAAGAAAATACTTTCACTCTGAAAGCATTGAACGACCGCGGTCAGGTACTTTTACCATTAATCTTCCAGAACTTATCAGCTTCCCCACAACTGCAAAATGTCATCCAAGATGATGATATTATCTTAGGTTCGGTAAAAAACACACAAGAATTATTTACTGAAGAAGAGCGAAGTAAACAACCTTCAGCATTTACAGTGATTCGGGAAATACTACATATTTTCTTTAGTCAAGAAGATGAACATTTAGGATTGTATGGTACTTTTGGTTACGACTTAATTTTTCAGTTTGAACCAATTAATCAGCAGTTAGAACGTCCCGCCGACCAACGCGATTTAGTACTGTATTTACCTGATGAACTAATACTAGTTGACTACTATCTCCAAAAAGCATTTCGAGTTCAATATGAATTTGAAACAGCTGACGGTAGCACTAATAATCTGCCTCGTACAGGTGAATCTGTCGATTATCGAGGACAGCATCTCGTCCCGAATCAAACTGCTGACCATCAAAGAGGCGAGTATGCAAAACACCAAGTTGAGGCGGCACTAAATTACTTCCGTCGGGGCGATTTATTTGAAGTAGTTCCTAGTCAAAACTTTTTTGAAGCCTGCGAAGAACTACCCAGCAAACTATTTGAAACCTTAAAGCAAATTAATCCTAGTCCCTATGGATTTATTTTTAACTTGGGCGGAGAATACCTAATTGGTGCATCTCCAGAAATGTTTGTACGGGTTGAAGGTAGACGTGTAGAAACCTGCCCAATTAGTGGCACCATTAGCCGGGGACAAAATGCTCTCGATGATGCCGATCAAATTCTTCAATTACTCAACTCACGCAAAGATGAAGCTGAGTTGACAATGTGTACTGATGTAGATCGCAATGATAAGTCCCGGATTTGTGAACCAGGTTCGGTACGAGTCATTGGCCGTCGGCAAATTGAATTGTACAGCCATTTAATCCATACCGTGGATCATGTTGAAGGCTTACTCAGAAAAGAATTTGATGCTTTAGACGCTTTTCTTAGTCATACTTGGGCCGTTACAGTCACCGGCGCACCCAAAAGAGCCGCAATAGAGTTTATCGAACAGCATGAACGTAGCGCCCGCCGTTGGTATGGTGGGGCTGTTGGGTATTTAAACTTCAATGGCAATTTGAATACAGGATTAATCCTGCGGACAATTAGATTGAAAGATGCGATCGCAGAAGTGCGAGTTGGTGCTACTGTTCTGTATGACTCCATCCCCCACGCAGAAGAACAAGAGACAATTACTAAAGCAGCAGCTTTATTTGAAACAATTCGTCGAGCGCAACAAAACGAAAAAACTGAAGATTGCAATTCCCTGATATTAAGCAAATGTGTCCCAGACGTTGCATCTGGTAAACGCGTTTTACTTATAGATCATGAAGACTCATTTGTGCATACCCTTGCCAATTACATCCGTCAAACTGGTGCAACTGTCACCACACTACGTCACGGCTTTCCTGAATCACTATTAGATACAGAACAACCAGATTTAGTTGTGTTGTCTCCTGGCCCTGGTAGACCTAGTGATTTTCGAGTTCCCCAGACTGTCGCCGCCTGTATGCGTCGTGAAATTCCCATATTCGGTGTGTGTCTGGGACTGCAAGGAATTGTAGAAGCCTTTGGCGGAGAACTAGGAGTTCTCAATTATCCCCAACATGGTAAATCCTCGCGGATTTTCGTTACTGATGCAGATGCCGTTTTATTCAAAAACTTACCAGAATCATTTGCAGTCGGTAGATATCATTCATTATTTGCCATGCCGCAACAATTACCAAAAGAACTTAAAGTTACGGCGATTTCTGATGACAACGTAATTATGGCTATAGAACATCAGACACTTCCCATTGCTGCGGTTCAGTTTCATCCAGAATCAATCATGACTCTCACAGGAGAAATCGGTTTGGCAATGATTAAAAACTTGGTAAGTGCATATACGCAAACTAAAGAGTCATTAATAATTAGTAGTTTATGAATCATCCAGTTGCCATTCATGGCCACATTCTCGAAGAAATTGTGTGGCATAAAAAGCCCGAAGTTGCACAAATGCAACAAAAAATATCTTTAGCATCTTTGCAAGACCAGTTAATTAACGCTGCGCCTGTGCGAAACTTCTTGACTGCGTTACAACAAAATCTCAGTCAACCCAGCTTAATTGCCGAAGTAAAAAAAGCATCACCCAGTCGCGGAATTATTCGGGCTGACTTTGACCCAGTGGCGATCGCCCAAGCATATGAACGAGGTGGTGCGGCTTGTCTATCAGTACTGACTGATGAAAAGTTCTTTCAAGGTAGTTTTGCTAATCTGCGGGCTGTGCGTTCTGCTGTAAAATTACCCTTACTGTGTAAAGAGTTCATCATTGACCCCTACCAAATTTATTTAGCACGTACAGTAGGTGCAGATGCTGTCTTATTAATTGCTGCTATCCTATCAGATGCAGAACTCCAGGAATTTTTACACTTAATTCACGATTTGGGGATGAACGCCCTGGTAGAAGTCCATACCTTAACTGAACTAGATCGAGTGTTAAAGTTGGAAGACCTGCGTTTAGTGGGAATTAACAACCGTAATCTAGAGAATTTTACAGTAGATTTACTAACCACACAGCAACTTTTAACACAGCGTCGGCAAAGAATCAAAAACTTGGATCTTACCGTCGTCAGTGAATCTGGATTGTATACACCTGCTGATTTATCCTTTGTGGCTGATGCTGGCGCGCGTGCAGTTTTAGTAGGAGAGTCTTTAATAAAACAAAGCAATATAGAACAAGCTGTACGTAGTATCTTGAGCCTATGAAAGCGATAGTGATCACAAACTTTGGCAACCCAGAAGTATTTACACAACGGGATGTCAATAAACCCACACCCCAGCAAAACCAAGTTTTAGTCAAAGTTTATGCAACTTCCGTAAATCCAGCCGACTGCGGAATGCGTCAAGGCTTTTTCGGCCCCAGGGTGAAACTCCCCGCAATTTTAGGTTATGACGTTTCCGGTGTCGTTGAGGCAGTTGGTGAAAACGTCCAAGACTTTCAAGTGGGTGACGAAGTTTATTACGCCATTGAACTTATGAGTGGTGATGGTGCTAATGCTGAGTACCATGTTGCTGATGAATCAATTGTGGCGAAAAAGCCGAGAAATATTACTCATTTAGAAGCTGCTAGCGTACCTATTGCCGGTGGTACAGCCTGGGCCGCACTCATTACCAGAGCAAATATCCAAGTTGGTGAAACAGTACTAATTCATGGTGGTGGCGGTGGTGTGGGTACATTTGCCATCCAAATCGCCAAAGCGGCTGGTGCTTATGTTTACACAACCTGCGGCAGTTATGATGCGGAGTTTGTCAAGTCTCTCGGTGCAGACAGAGTAATAGATTACCGCAACGAAAACTTTATTGAAATCATTCAGCAGGAAACAAAGGGGAAAGGAGTTGATGTAACTTTGACTACCGTTGGTGGCGAAATTTTAGCTCAAAGTTTGGTAGTGACAAAGGCCGATGGTCGTGTTGTGACTGTCACAGGTGTTGACGGTGATCTCAACGCCGCCATTTTCAAAAATATTACTGTCCACTTCGTACATTTAGATCACACCCGTCCCAAGCTTGATGCTTTAAAAAACCTGATTGAACGAGGTCAAATCAAACCCGTAGTAGGGATGACCTTTCCCTTAAATCAAGTCGCAGAAGCTCATAAAAAACTTGAGTCACGTGGCGAAGATGTCCGCGGAAAAATCGTGATTGAAGTTGTATAAAACCCATTTTTTGAGGTGAATTATCAGGATGGCTGCTATTTCTCATTCCTTTCAGACTTTACGCGTTAGCGAAGCTTCTCCGCAGGAGACTCGCCAACAGTGTGCTTTGATTCCCTTTATCACAGCTGGTGATCCTGACCTAGAAACTACAGCAGAGGCTTTACGCATCTTAGATCGCAATGGTGCTGACTTCATCGAGTTAGGTGTTCCCTACTCTGACCCCTTAGCAGATGGGCCTGTAATTCAAGCAGCCGCAACCCGCGCGTTGCAAAAAGGCATCAAATTAGAACAAGTGCTAGAGATGTTGCAAAATGTTAGCCCTAGTCTCAAAGCACCGATAATTTTATTCACTTACTACAATCCCATTTTACGCCGGGGGATTAAACCATTCTTAGCAGAAATTGCTGTTGCTGGGGTGCAAGGGTTGGTAGTGCCAGACTTACCCTTAGAAGAATCAGAAGAATTAATACAAGCGGCCGCTGCCTTTGAAATTGAAGTAATTTTGCTTGTAGCCCCTACCAGTTCTAAAGAAAGGATAGAAGCGATCGCTCGTCAATCACAGGGTTTTATATACCTTGTCAGTGTAACTGGTGTTACCGGTATCCGCGCTCAAATCCAAGACCGAGTGCCGCATTTACTCACCGATTTACGCAGTGTTACCGATAAACCCATTGGCGTTGGCTTTGGCATCTCAGCACCAGAACAAGCACATCAAGTAAGAGAATGGGGTGCAGACGCAGTAATTGTTGGTAGTGCTTTTGTCAAACGCCTAGCAGAAGGTAGCCCAACCGAAGGACTGCAATCCATAGAAAAATTTTGTCAAGAATTGAAAGCAGCAATTAGTCCCGTATCTCTGCAACAACTTAGTTCCGCGAAGTAAAAAAACATTGCTCAATCAGAGCATGAAATGCCAAAAAACCTTTCTTTTTCTTTGCACCTTTGCGCCTTTGCGCCTTTGCGTGAAACAAATTCATCCTTATTACTCAGCAAAGAAATCTCGAATTTTAAACAAAATAATTGAAGTCAGAGGTTTTAAACCGTGGTCAGTATTTCAGACATCAAAAATACAATTGTGCAACCTGATTCTTTGGGCAGGTTTGGCAAATTCGGTGGGAAGTATGTTCCTGAAACATTAATGCCGGCATTAAGCGAATTAGAAGCGGCATTTCATCAATATTGCAATGAACCGAGTTTCCAAGCAGAACTGCAAAACTTACTGCGGGATTATGTAGGACGACCCAGCCCCTTATATTTTGCAGAACGCCTCACTACACACTACGCTAAACCTGATGGCACAGGAGCGCAAATTTACTTAAAGAGGGAAGACTTAAATCATACTGGCGCTCACAAAATTAACAATGCTTTAGCTCAGGCTTTGTTAGCCAAACGCATGGGTAAACAGCGCATTATTGCAGAAACTGGTGCCGGTCAGCATGGGGTGGCAACTGCTACTGCGTGTGCGCGGTTTGGTTTGTCATGTGTGATTTACATGGGCATCCACGATATGGAACGCCAAGCCCTGAATGTGTTTCGGATGAAGCTCATGGGGGCGGAAGTTCGTCCAGTTGAGGCAGGTACTGGCACTCTTAAGGATGCAACATCTGAGGCGATTCGGGATTGGGTAACAAACGTAGAAACCACTCATTACATCCTGGGTTCGGTTGCTGGGCCTCATCCCTACCCAATGATAGTACGTGATTTTCATGCAGTTATTGGTAAAGAAACTCGCGTGCAGTGTCAGGATAAATGGGGAGGATTACCAGATATTCTGCTGGCTTGTGTGGGTGGTGGTTCCAACGCCATTGGATTGTTTCATGAGTTTATGAATGAATCTTCTGTGCGTCTAGTAGGAGTGGAAGCAGCCGGCGAAGGTGTAGATACAGAAAAACACGCAGCGACTCTGACACGAGGCAAAGTTGGCGTGTTGCACGGTGCCATGAGCTATTTACTACAAGATGACGATGGTCAAATAATTGAAGCACATTCCATTAGTGCCGGGCTAGATTACCCTGGCGTTGGGCCAGAACATAGTTATTTGAAGGATCTAGGCCGTGCTGAATATTACAGCGTGACTGATAAACAAGCATTAACAGCATTTCAGAGGCTTTCGCAACTAGAAGGGATTATTCCCGCTTTAGAAACTGCTCATGCGATCGCCTATTTAGAAACTCTCTGTCCTCAATTAGATGGTAATCCCCGCATTGTCATTAATTGCTCTGGCAGAGGCGACAAAGATGTGCAAACTGTAGCCAAATTACTGCAATGATAGCCACTCAAGCTTTACCTCATAATATTCCCATTTCTGGGGACTCCTACAACTGGTCAGCTTTATTGCAACAATTACTTGACCGGCGATCGCTCTCTATTTCCCAAGCAGCGGATCTCATGCAAGGTTGGCTCACAGATGCCATTCCCCCGGTAATCTCAGGGGCGATTTTAGCGGCATTTCAAGCCAAAGGCATATCCGCAGAAGAATTGGTTGGTATGGCTAGTGTCTTACAATCACAATCTTCTTCCCCCACTCCCAACTCCCTACTCACCACTCCCCTCATAGACACCTGTGGAACTGGTGGAGATGGAGCTTCAACTTTTAATATTTCTACTGCTGTGGCCTTTGTCGCCGCCGCAGCCGGGGTGAAAGTTGCTAAACATGGCAATCGTTCTGCCTCTAGTAAGGCTGGTTCTGCTGATGTGTTGGAAGTCTTGGGGATAAATCTCAACGCCAGCCCTGAGAAAGTACAGGCGGCGGTTGCAGAAGTTGGTATTACCTTTTTGTTTGCTCCAGGTTGGCATCCAGCACTCAAAGCAGTTGCTGCTATGCGGAAAACTTTGAAGGTGCGGACTATTTTTAACCTGTTGGGGCCCCTAGTTAATCCCATGCGTCCAACTGGACAGATTATAGGTGTGAACGATCCACTTTTACTAGAAGCGATCGCGCAAGCTTTATCACAATTGGGATGTCGCCAAGCGATCGCCCTCCACGGACGAGAACGGTTAGATGAGGCTGGGTTGGCGGATGTGACTTACTTAGCTGTACTCCAAGAGCAAAAAGTACGTTGTTTAACACTCAATCCTCAAGAACTAGGTTTAAGTCCTGCACCAACTACGGCTATACGGGGTGGAGATGTCCAAGAAAATGCAGAAATCTTAAAGGCAGTTTTACAAGGCAAAGGCACTCAAGCACAGCAAGATGTAGTTGCTTTAAATACAGCTTTAGCTCTGCAAGTTGGTGAGGCTATTGATGGCAACACAGATATTTTAGAAGGCTGTATTAAAGGAATTGTTACGGCTAAAGAAGTTCTACGTAGCGGTGCTGCTTGGACAAAGTTAGAACAACTCACTGCCTTTTTGCAATAATCACCAACTTCTATTAAGGGTATTTTTGCACCTTTGCGCCTTTGCGCGCCAGTTGCTACAAGTCGGGGAACCCGCCCAACGCACTGGCTTGCCTTTGCGCGAACCATAAATCATCCCCCTAATCAGCAACGCCCAATCAATATATAGAAAGGAAAAAAAATGATTGTAGTACTTAAGAACGGAACACCCACTGACGAAATTACTCGCATCAGCGAAGATTTGCAAGACACTTGGAAAGTAACAGTAGAAAAAAGTGTCGGTGCGCGTAAAGTTATTTTGGGCTTAATTGGTGATACTACCACCATCGATAAAATGCAAATTCAGGAGTTCAGCCCTTGGATTGAACAAGTATTGCGAGTAGAAAAACCATTCAAGCGGGTTAGTCGAGAATTTCGACATGGAGAAGCCAGCGAAGTTGTTGTACCCACACCCAATGGTCGTGTTTATTTCGGAGAGCATCATCCTGTAGTGGTGGTAGCTGGGCCTTGTTCAGTGGAAAACGAAGCAATGATTGTGGAGACAGCAAAGCGGGTTAAGGCCGCCGGTGCAAAGTTTCTGCGTGGAGGAGCTTACAAACCCCGGACTTCACCTTATGCATTTCAAGGCTATGGTGAAAGCGCCCTAGATTTATTAGCAGCAGCACGTCAAGCTACCGGTTTAGGCATCATTACAGAACTAATGGATGCTGCCGATTTACCAGCCGTGGCGAAAGTAGCTGATATCATCCAAATCGGCGCGCGCAATATGCACAACTTCTCGTTGCTGAAAAAAGTAGGCGCTCAAGAGAAACCTGTACTACTCAAACGCGGAATGTCAGCCACAATTGACGAGTGGTTAATGGCCGCAGAATATATCTTGGCATCAGGAAATCCCAATGTGATTTTTTGTGAGCGAGGAATTAGGACATTTGATGGCAAATATGCTCGTAATACCTTGGATTTATCAGTGTTGCCAGTATTGCGATCGCTCACACATCTACCAATCATGATTGACCCCAGTCACGGTACTGGTAGATCTGAGTATGTTCCATCTATGGCTTTAGCTGCGATCGCAGCTGGTACAGATGCTTTAATGATCGAGGTTCACCCAAATCCCGCCAGAGCATTATCTGATGGGCCACAATCGTTAACCCCTGAAAAATTTGACCGCTTGGCTCAAGAAATGTCAGTTCTAGGCAAAGTAGTTAATCGTTGGTCTATACCTACATTGGTAACTTCTGTTTAGTTCTGCTCAGTTGCATTCAAACTTAAATTTGGTGTGGTAAATATCTTGATTACCTATCCAAATTTTCATATTTGAATGCAATCTCTAGATAAATAAGTAGGACGGCGTAAATAATTAAAGGTTTGTAGTGAGTTAGCGCGGTCTTGGGGGTTTCCCCCATGAGCGACTAACGTTCGCGTCAGCGTGCCGGAGGCATCACTCGAAGAGTGAGGACTTTAGTCCTCAAATAAGGGCTGAAGCCCTTACTACGAAATGAATTTTAATCATTTTACATTGCTTAACATAGTTTTAATTTTTCTCGCCGACTTACTTAAGTAGCGCATGATATAGAACTATTATTTCATTCTTGAAATACATGTAGCGTGGGATATGCCCAACAAAAGCCTCATTTAGTAGACATAAGCCTACCTACTTATACTCATGCGCTAAAGTAAGAAAATTTTTGAGATTTAAGGAGAACAACAGCCTTTAATCTTACATTTTAAACTGTTAATATTAATAATATAAAAGCTAAAATATTATCACTAAAATCTAAAAAATATTCATTATAATTTCTGCAAAATCTCTTTAACATTGATTGTGAGATCAGTAATATTTAAAGACTATCTTGTTTGTAGAAACAGCAATCAAGATATTCATTAATGTACACCAAATAGTCTCAACTAACTCTTAGTTAGCTAGATAATTCGCAACACAAAAGAATCATAAAGCTGGTTGAATTGTTGCTATTTAATCTTCCAGCACTATCGAGATATTTATCTGAACAATAGGAGAATTAATTTTCATGGAAGATTCAATGAATGGTGGTAACAGCAACTCCTCTCCTGGAGAACTACTTCGACAATCACCCTTTGGTGCTTTGTTCAATATTCCAGGTGTCAGCGAAGAGACAATAATCCAGGGTTTTCTCAGATCCACTGGTGGTGGTGCTGGTGGCGCTAACCCCTTGGCTGGTGGCCCTCCAAATGGAGGTAGCGCTCCCTCTGGAGGTAATCCCTTTACTGGCTTTGGCAACCCAAATGCTCCTGGTAGCCCATTAACTGGTGGTGCCAACCCTTGGGCTACTAGTGGCGGTGATTCCTTGACTGGTAGTAGCGGTAATCCCTTTGCTGGTGGTGGTAGCGGTAATCCCTTTGCTGGTGGTGGTAGCGGTAATCCCTTTGCTGGTGGTGGTAGCGGTAATCCCTTTGCTGGTGGTGGTAGCGGTAATCCCTTTGCTGGTGGTAGTGGCGGTGATTCTTTGACTGGTGGTAGTGGCGGTGATTCTTTGACTGGTGGCAGTGGTAACCCCTTTGCTGGCGGTGGTAGCGGTAATCCCTTTGCTGGTGGTAGTGGCGGTGATTCTTTGACTGGTGGCAGTGGTAACCCCTTTGCTGGCGGTAGCGGTAACCCCTTTGCTGGCGGTGGTAGTGGCGGCAATCCCTTCGCTGGCGGTGGTAGTGGTAACCCCTTTGCTGGCGGTGGTAGTGGTAATCCCTTTGCTGGCGGTGGTAGCGGTAACCCCTTTGCTGGCAGTGGTAGCGGTAATCCCTTTGCTGGTGGTAGTGGCGGCAATCCCTTCGCTGGTGGAGAGAACCCCTTTGCTGGTGGTGGCGGTAACCCCTTCGCCTAACCTACTTGAGCAAATCCTGGAAATACCTTGTACACGGCATTGATGAAAAATTTCAATTAGCGTGAAATTGATATGAACTACCCAGACTTAATTCATTGAGGTCTGGGTTTCTGCATTCAGATCAGCAAATATAAAGTCTTCCAGACATTAATAAATCATAGACTGCACTCTGTTAGAATACAAAGCTGCGGCACTTGCTCTGGGTCTTGGCGCTACTGCCCTTCAAACATTTATCCGTCCGCCTAAGACTGACGCCACCACAGGCGACAGGCCGATGTTAATTATGGAGTCCTATGTCTTTTTCTACTCTCGGCTTGTCAACTGAAATTATCCGTGCTGTCAGCGAGCGAGGATACACTAAACCTACGCCAATCCAGATGCAGGCAATTCCTGCGGTATTATCGGGTAGTGATTTGCTAGCTGGGGCCCAAACCGGCACTGGCAAGACTGCAAGCTTTACCCTGCCACTACTACATAGATTGTCCTCTGAGAAGAATATTAAAGGTACATCTAATGGATACCCACCAATCCGAGCGCTAATTCTCACCCCGACTCGTGAACTCGCCGCACAGGTGGAATCAAGCGTACGCGATTACGGCAAGTACCTGAAGTTGAACACGATGGTCATGTTCGGCGGGGTCAGCATTGGTCCCCAAAAACAGCGTTTAAAGAGCGGCGTGGATATTCTGGTTGCTACCCCAGGGCGACTGCTAGACCATGTGCAGCAGGGTACGGTGAACCTGTCGCATATTGAGATTCTGGTGCTGGATGAAGCAGACCGAATGCTGGACATGGGCTTTATTCGTGATATCCGTCGCATTCTCTCGCTCCTGCCTAAACAGCGACAAAACTTGCTATTCTTCGCCACCTTCTCGGAGAAAATCAAAGCACTCGCCGCTGGGCTGCTGAATCACCCGAAGATGATTGAAGTGGCACGCCGCAACGTTACTGCTGACACGGTGGTACAGAAAGTTTACAAAATAGAGCGTGACAGAAAGCGTCACTTACTTGCTCAACTGATTCGGCAAGATAACTGGTACCAAGTGCTAGTGTTTACCCGCACTAAGTTTGGTGCTGACCGTCTAGTGAAGCAGTTGAATTCTGAGCGCATTCAAGCACTGGCTATCCACGGTAATAAGAGCCAATCGGCGCGTACCCATGCTTTAGCGAAGTTTAAGAACGGCAGTTTACAGGTACTAGTGGCTACTGACATTGCAGCTCGTGGCCTTGACATCAGCGAATTGCCCCATGTCGTCAACTTCGATTTACCCAATGTCCCAGAAGATTATGTTCATCGCATTGGTCGTACTGGCCGCGCTGGTGCGTCAGGTGAAGCTATTTCCCTCGTGTGCGCCGATGAATATCATCTATTGGCAGATATTGAAAAACTGATTGAACAGCGTTTGCCATTTGAAGTAGTCGCTGGCTTTGGAGTCAATTCTCATACCAAGCCTGAAGCTGAAGCAATTCCAGATGGACACAAACAAAAACCCAGTCCCAAAGGTAGCAAGCGTCCGGCTCGTGCTACCGCTAAACCTTCACCACAAACATCGGTTAAAAAATCGGCACCGCAACCCGTGGTAGGTGGCAAAAAAAAGTCCAATAGTTGTAGCGAACTGCAAACATAAACGTTTCAAACTGCAAACAAGGCAATTTTGAAACCACATTAACTGCAAATAAGAGGGGTCTCCAAACCACAATAATTGCAAATGAAACCACATTATTTGCAAACAAACCACAATAACTGCAAATGAAACCACATTAACTGCAAATAAGCCATAACCCTTATGCTAATTGAGTTACAGGCTTCATCGCCTCAAAAGTGTCCAAATTAAACGAACTTTTACACCGAACATATATGTCTATTTATTTAGATATAAATTGAACACTAATAAAACAGAAAAATTCTACATGGGGTATTTCTTGTTTCAATTTAATTTCCCTCTGACGCATACAAAGGAATTCCCATTTTTAACATCTGGTCTCTCAAATCTTGGGTTCGACCAGGAGGCAACTGAGCGTGTAAAAAAGAATTGACCTCACTTACACGTATATTTAATAACTCAGCTAGCACTTTAGCATTGTAACCATGCCGTATTAAACGGGGTTCTAAATCGTTAAGTCCTACGTTCAAGACAGCTTCAGCCATATCACGGGTGACAGGCTTCGTTGCTGCTTGATAAGCGTCTTCAAAAGCCCTCTGCAAATAATGTTCGATTTGTAATGGAGTAGTCAATCGTTCTGCTAAAAATGCAATTGCTTCATTGGTAATCAAATCTTCAGGCAGATAATCATCGTGAATACACTCGCTCAAAAGCCATTTTATATACTCACCCTGATGTCCTCTAATACCTTCTAAACTAAAAATATTGGTTCTAGCACCAATCTCTTCCAAAGATGGTCGGCGCAGATCGTTTTTCAACTTGGGATGTCCCAGCAGCACTACAGATAAAATGCAACTATTTTGACGTACCAATTCGATTAAACGCTTAATCTTGACTAACGTACTGGAATGAATGTCATGAGCTTCATCCACAAAAAGCACTACGGGCTTACGGCATTTTTGAATTAAAGCTAACAATTTTCGTTCTCTAAGTTCTGGATGATTCGGTGGTTTAGCATCCTTTTCTGTGCTTAAATCCAAAAACAAAGCACTCATCAAAACCCCGACGTTGACCTTATCTTTGTCAATTGCAAGGCAACGAGAAATAATTATGTCTTTTTCAGAGGACAATTCCAATTGCAGTCGTTGTAAAGTCGTTGTTTTACCACAACCAACAACACCTGTTATCGCCATCAAACCACCTTGCCTAATTTGGGGTTTAAGTTCTTTGAATAGATTTGTCTGCTCTTGGGTCTCAAAATACCCCACATGATCTAAGGTACGTTTGAGACCAAAATAAGTCATGACATCACTCAACATGGCTCGTACCTGTAATGGGGTTAAAGAAATCTCGAATTTGTTTCATTACCTCCTGCTTATTGAGAGTAGACACCAGCACTGCATCAATATAAGCCATTTGTTCAGAGGTGAGTTTGGCTAATGGGCGTGCCAAATAATTGGCAATCGCTAATTTGGCTGCAATCACCGTGCTGAATGTCAATTCTTGAAAAGGGTTAGGGTCAACAAAGGGCTGCACCTTTAGTTGGGTTGTATTACTTCCGAATTCTGGCTGATTGCCTTTACCAATGGCAGAGTTCGGTAAAGACAACTGTTTAGCTAAAGATTCAATCCTGTCAGCCCGTTTCTGTGTCCGTGTTTTCTTGAAACTACGATAGCGATGTAAGGGAATTGGCCCATCTACAGGCAGAAACGGCCCATAACGACGTTCACCATGTTCTACGTACAGTTCGTTATCGAACAAGCCCCACCAAAGGACTACAGTTTCTCCGGCCAAATCTGGCTCAACCTCATAAGCCACTCCCTCAACCGTAACGCGAGCATCAATGCCTACCTTACGGCGTTCGGGTGAGCGTTCGGGTGAGCGTGCGAATGTACAAAAACGCTCCCAGGTACACATTTGACGAATGCTGTTAATAGGTAAATTGCTAACCCAGTCCTCCATTCGGGATTGGGGTTCGCTGCGATGAGGTCGGCTATTGTAATGGAGCAAAAACTTCATCAACCAAGCATTCGCCTCAGCTTCAGTCTCCGGTTCATGCAAGTGGTAGAGAGTTTCGTGCATTTCTTTAACAGTGCGAAACGGTCGTTCCACCTTCCCCTTAGAACGAGCCGTTACCCGTCGTCCATCTTTGCCATTCGGTAAATGGGTACGTACTTCAATCCCCAAATAACCCATAACTTTTTGAAACACTAAGCTCTTGGCAATGGGCCCATTGTCCATGTACAGCATTTGGGGAATGCCTTGAAAGGGAAAGTTAGTTTCTTTTTTGGGTGACATGGCGGCAAACATAAACCGCAGTGCCGCTTCCACATCCTCACCGTAAACACCGTGGTATTCTTGGTATGCAACACCACTTCGGTCATCGACGACACTATAAAGCATTAACAGAGGATGCCCCCGCCCAGGTTCTAGGAAGGCTGGTGCTTTTACGTGCTTGAGGTCTGATGGGCTGAGGTCAAAATGCCAACATTGATTGCTATATTCGGCCTGGAAGCGAACAGCAGGCGGTTGTCGTAGGAGGGTATCGCGGTCGTAGCCCCATTTGTTGAGATAACGATTGACAGTGGTTGGTTTGAGCAAACCTACTGGAACGGTGACATGACCATCTGGTGTGTTAATGCCATCTTCTTCCAATAAGCGAATTGCTTGCACGGTAGATAAATGCCGACCTTTGCGGTTAGATGTGCGTATTTTAATGGCAGCAATGATTTCGCAGTATCGCTCTAGTCCGGCTTTCGGAATCACACGCGGGACATCACAATCAACGCGGCGCACTGAGCGAACAACATTACCTTCTCGTAGTGTTCGATACACAGTATCTTCGGAGATGCCATACAGTTGAGCTACTTCTTGGATTAATACCCGACGAGATGGACTGCGCGGTGGTAGCTGTTCTAAGCGGCGACGAAGGTCTACGATTGCATCAATTGGTATTTGTTTCTTTGGCATCTTATGATTTCTCCACCAATTTGTTGTGGCGTGAGTGGAGATGTTTGCGTGACAACCAATCGTAAAGGGTAGAAGGTGAACAATCAACTAGTTTCGCAATGGAGCGTTTGCTGATGCCTTTAGCTAAAAAAGAGCGAATTTCTGCTTCCCTTGTGTCCAGTTTCAAATGTGCAGATTGTCGTCCTTTGGGTCGCCCTAACGTTTTCCCCTCAGCTTTGCGTTTGGCTAATGCTTCGGTTGTTCTGAGTACAATCAATTCCCGTTCGATTTCTGCGGCCAAGGCTAAAACCGTTGCTGTAATTCGACTTTGCATTGAGTCATCCAGTACCATACCTTGTTTGGCGATATGGACGTTGATTCCTCRGCGGACGCAGCACTCCAGCATTTCTAATACTTGTAGGGTGGAGCGTGCCATCCGACTCACTTCTGAAAAAATGACTACATCGGATTCAAGGGCAGTTTGATTCAGTAGTTGTCCTATACCTCGCTCTACCCATTTCTCCCGTCCAGAAATTGTGTCTTCTACAAACTGGATGGGACTTAAAGCGTGGATGTTGGCATATTCTAAAATGCCATGTCGTTGGTTGTGTACGTCTTGTTTGTCGCTGGAGACCCTCAGATAAGCATAAATAACCATAGCCATATTGGCTGTCGGTTTAAACAGCTTTATAGATTTAATCGAACGGTATTAGTTCAAATTAAACCACGAAAAGCGTACATATATGTCCGACATAAAAGTTCGTTTAATTTGGACACTTTTGAGGCGATGAAGCCTGTAACTCAATTAGCATAAGGGTTATGGCTTATTTGCAGTTAATGTGGTTTCATTTGCAGTTATTGTGGTTTGTTTGCAAATAATGTGGTTTCATTTGCAATTATTGTGGTTTGGAGACCCCTCTTATTTGCAGTTAATGTGGTTTCAAAATTGCCTTGTTTGCAGTTTGAAACGTTTATGTTTGCAGTTCGCTACAACTATCGGTCATATTTTCTTTGTTCTCCTTGAAAATCTAGCTTTGCAGCTTCAATAGCCTCAACTTGTGTTGAACCATAACCAACACCAAGGAGATTAGCTGTTTTATATTTACCACTAACTTCTGCCTTCCAACTATCTCTTGCCAGTTCTTTAGTTTTGATTTCCATTACTTTAATTTCTCATGCTGTTTTTTATTCAACAGATATAAATACTGTTACAACTGTTGAACCATTTTATTTTTCCCTCATTTTATTCTTTTCTAACTGGATCTTAGTCAGAGTAAACGCATCTGATTTATCTATCGTATTTATAGAATGCTTACTAGGCAAAAATTTTAAGTATTGTTTAGTTTTGTGACAAAAATTTTGAAATCCTACGGGCAGTCTCCTTTATCCCATAGCACTCGTGAGAGGACAGAGTGATTTGTCAAAGCCTGGCATGAAAAGCGGCTGAAATGAACCTGTTTTTGAGGTTTGTCAAAATGCTCCCCAGGAAGCTTGCTCTGTAAGAGTTTCAGTACCGAGCAGTTTCCATTGACTATTACCCCGCAAGGGGACTGAAAAATTTTTGATGAGTTATAAACTTTTTAGAAAAACCAGTTGAGTTCGCCAATCCTCATCATGGCGTAACACTATAACACTGTAACCAGTCTCATACCTCAAATTATCCCGTTCAATCTGGTCTTGCCTGCGCTTATCAGGACTATCATGAACTGAACCATCACAAAAAATAGCGATGGCTACGCCGCTGTGCGAAGCGCAGAACGCCTTTTCTTTATAGATAAAATCTGGTTTACAGTTAGCCTCTGGAATTAGTTCCTGTGCAGCATCCGGTAGTTTATAACCTCGCTGATAAATCTCTTGCAAAACCACACGCTCAAAATCAGAGTTAGGATCTGTTTGCTCCAGCAATTTTTGATATTGCTCATCACGGGAAAGACCTTGAACTTGGGTAATAACACTACTTTCAAGGAGTATATCAAGCCAAGGTTTAATCAAGTGACGGTTAATCAGCGCATGGTCAAATTGATTGCGGTAAGAAAGCAAACATTCATAACAAGCTTGGATACAACTGTCTTTCGGCTCCTTGAAATGGCAGATATCTAAAGCCGCATCAGCGATTTTTCTAAATGCTTCTGGTTTTTCTAATAACTGAGATAATACACCTGCACCACCTTCAGCAGCTTCCCAAAACAGTAAATACTTACCTTCACCTAAACGTTCGGAGTCAAGTTCATCAGCTTCTAGTTTGTAGACAGCTTGAATCGCTGTTTCTAGAACATATTGCAAAGTAGTGATAAAAGCTTCTCTGCCCTCAGCCGGAACATCCAATGGCTCAACAACCAGGATATTGCAAGTATCATCAACCATTAAGTTGACTTCAGTATGTAGAGTATCAGGTGTTTGGTCAGTCTGTGGGTTTTTATAATCACCCCACACCCCCGTTGCTGGATTAAGTTTAAATCCTCGCTCTTCTCTATTTTTCTTCAGTCCGCGATTGATGCGCCAGATAGTAGCTGTAGCTCCATAGGTTAATTTGAACAGTGGCGTACCGTCAGCTGCTTGAACAATGGCTGATTCTCGTTTTTGACTGGCATAACGGAAGTGAGTAGTAATGTTGTAACCATACTTGAGCCGTTCTTCCTCATCACAGGTGATCCGTTCCCGACGACGAGCGATCGCAGTATCCATTGGTAGTACACGAGTCAGTTTAGCTATATTGCCATGAACATCAGGTTTGATTTCGGCACCACAGTTTTCGCAAGTATCACGAAAATCGCCGTCGTGGTAGTAGCCACAATTAGCGCAGACACTCACTCGCTTATACTCGCCTTCAATGCCACCGAGAGGAACTTTAGTTTTGGCTACCATGAATTTGCTACCTTCATAGTAAAGGATATTGCTAGGAGCAAATTCGCGTAATGCCATAGAGCGAGGGCGGGAGATAAATTCACCACCTTCACCAGCCGGAATAAATGCCCGGACGGGTAGGCGAGGAAAGTTGAATCCTGGTAAAAATCCCTCAGCAGCAAAGTAGCGATAGGGGTAAAACTCAAATTGAGAATTACTCTTGCCTTGGGTGTGTCCTACCAGTAAGTCAATTTGTCGTTGTGCTTCTCGTGACTGTGATTCGGCATTTTTGCGTTCCTCCTGGGTGACATCACCTCTAGCAGAACGGTCGATAGTGAAACGGGCAGTTTCTAATTGTTTGAATGATTCAGTGTACAACTCTCGCCAACGCTTACAGGCTCGGTCAAAAGCATTCAGAGCATTTTCGATAGTGACCTGTAACCAATTAACAGAATACCAAGAAGCTTTTTGTAGGTCGTCTTGACAGAAAATATCTGAAAAAATGGACTGACTAGCTTGCAGACATTGAGCTAATTTAGCATGGCTAAGGGTAAGCTGCTGACGAATGCTGTCTTTAATGGGATAGCCTTCCAGTTCCAAATCCAAGATTTTATTCATGGAGTCTTCCAAGTAAACCCCAGTATGCGCCAACCAAACTGAGTAAACATGAGATTTAATTAAATCTTGGTTAGCTAGTTCCAATTTTGGTGGAGCAACTACCCCAGCAACCATTTGATTTTGGCGTTTGAAAAAGTATTGATCATGGCCGCTACCAATAGAGGCATAAGTAATTACTAATGCTTCCTGTCCACTTCTTCCCGCACGACCACTGCGTTGAGCGTAATTAGCAGGGCTGGGAGGAACGTTCCGTAGATGAACAACGCTCAGATCCGAAATATCGATCCCTAATTCCATTGTGGGAGAACAGAACAAAGCGGCTAATTGTCCTTGGCGGAATTTATCTTCTCGTTCTTGACGGTCTTTGTTGCTGACCTGTCCCGTATGCTCCCGCCCTTCCATTGTGCGGATTTGTCGGGCGTTGTTTTGGTAAAACTCTTGGAAAAACTGATTAACGGATATACTGCCCTGGTCATTACCCTGCAAGCGCCGTGATGTTAAAGGGTCTGCGGGAATTTTTTTAAGGTTGCTTACCTTCCATAGTAATGAGTCAATGCGTAGCTGTACCTCAGATTGTTGTTGCAGTAAATAGCCAGCATCGCATAAAGCACTGATTAAAGTAGTGATTAAACTGTTGAACTCTGCATCGGTTAAAAGTTCACTGCGGAATGACCATGTTTTTGGCGAGCGCAAAAATCGTCCAATTCTACTTTTAGTGGTAAGTTTGACTTTTGCTCTCTCCGTACCGCTATTAACTGTTGCCCAGGTTGCTAGGTACAAATATTCGTTCTCATCAAAGACCCAAGGTTCTTTAATGGCTTGAATCACCTGGCTTTTGAGTGAGTCTTTTTGGTCGGGCTGCAACAGTTTGGCATCAATAGCCAATTCTCGCCGCAGTTGGTTTAGTAATGCTTGGGTAACAATAAAACGTTCTTGAGGGCTGGCTTGCAGTAAAACTGGGTGGCGGTGTTTTTGCCACAGTTTATGGTCAGTACAAGCTTCAAGTAATCCATCATATTCAATTACCAAAAGTCCGCACTGTTCCAGGTTGGGTTGGACAATACGCCATCCCCGGCGTAAGTCTTCATAAAGTCGGTATTCAATCAGCTTACGAAAGGCTTCTTCATTGCGACGTTTACCAACACCAAATTCTGCTGGTTGTTTGGCGTAGTCATCTTGGGCAATTCCCATATACTGGACGACGACGCTTGACAATTCACTGTGGGTAAGTTGTTCTTTAGCTTGAATTGCACCTAAAAGAGCAGCCCGTAAAAAACTGGTTTGGACAAAATCATTGAAATGTCCGGCTTGTAAAGACGCATCTTGACGATTATCGGTAAAGCTGAGAATTTTGGCAGCTTTGGCTTTCTCCCCTGTAAAAACTTGCTTGAGGCGGCTGGTAGTGGAAAGACAAAGTAAAGTGGTGGCAGTACTACGTCCTTCACTGCTGAGGCGAGATAATTTAGTAAACTCGTTGCGCTTTTTATCATGGAGTACGCCGCAGTTGAGACAGGTAAGAAAAGGTTTCGGAATAAACCAACAAGTAGTACCTTGTAAGAGCGAAGATGTAACTTTACCATTGGGTAAAACTTGTAGTTTGCAAGGGATAAAGCGCGCAAAGTCTTTTTTAGCAACCCGTCCTTTCTTTTTGGTTTCACTGAACCAAGAGTCAGGAAGTCTATCTTCATCACCAGTATCCCATAGCCCAGGTTCATCAAGAGTCAGATAACCTTCTGCAATATCTGCATCGTCAGGACTGATATCCAATGCTGTGGGCAATTGGGGTAAAATAATTTGCTTCTCGGCATCGTAGCGCACTACATAATAATCCTGTCCGCATTCCCGACAAAAGACCAGGGGATAAAGTAAGCGATCGCCTGTGGTTGTATATTGTCCTTCCAGGGTAAGATAGCGTTTGTCTCGATTTTCGATAGTGGCGTAAACGCTTCCCCCTTGGGAAATGAACTGATGCAGACGAAATGCTAGTCCCTTGGTTTTGCTGCCCCAGAGAAACATCTGTTTTAAAACTGTTAAACAAGTTTCCTGTGGAATTTGGGTTTGTTCGGCAAGTTTAGTTGCACCTGTCTCTAAACTAATGGGTTGGCGACGGACGAGATGCCCTTCTTTTTCTTCTAAACCGAAGTTCATCTCAACCCAGTAGCTTAGGGGATGATTTTTAAATTCTGCTAGTGTTTGTTCTTCTTCGCTGGGTAAACCTGTCAAAATTGTTTGCTGAAGTTCTTCCAGAGTAGGTTCACTACGCGCAATAGAACGTTCTAGGGTTTCATCAATGACATTTTTGGGTTGGATTTCTACACCAAATAACTTACTAGCAACGTCTGCCACTACCTGACGGCGTTGTTGACGAGAACCGACGGTTGACATAGTGGCACTTGTGCCAATGCAAAGTAATTCGTCATTACTTTTGCTGCGTTGACGGAGTTTGCGGATTAAAATAGCAACGTCTGCACCTTGTCGCCCCCGGTAGGTATGTAATTCATCCAGCACCAGGAATTTTAAATTGGCAGACTCAACTAATTTATTTTCGTGAGTGCGTGAGAGCATTAGCTCTAGCATCACGTAATTAGTCAGCAGAATATGGGGCGGATTGTTTTGAATTTCAGTTTTTCTAGTTAAACTTTCTTGCCCAGTGTATTGTTCGACGCGAATGTGGGTGTGAGAAACTTGGCGTAAAAATTTGTCGAGTTCTTCTTTTTGCGAGTTAATTAAGGCATTCATGGGATAAACCAATATTGCCCTGACTCCTGAAATATCAGGATGACGCAGCAAATCATCAAAGATAGGCACAACGTAGGTCATGCTTTTACCAGAACCTGTGCCTGTGGTGACAACATAGGGTTCTTGACGTTGTGCGGTTTTAAATGCTTGCTTTTGGTGGTAATGAAAAATGAAGGGTGTGCCGTCTGGTTTGCAGAAGTAGTTTTCAGAGTCTGGGTGCAGGGTTTGCTGCTGTACTAACTCTTTAGCGGTTGCACCTTTTCTATAACTGGGATTGAGTTGTACTAGGGGATCTGTCCAGAGTTGCCCCTTGTCTAATTCTGCGTCTACAAATTCTTTGACTTGGCGATCGCGGATTTTCAGGAAGCTTTCTATATAGCGGCGGTAATCGCCTATTACTTCGTTACGGAAGTTGAAAATATCAAGATTGCTGGTATTGGCTAATTCAGTATTCGTAATTGAGGATTGGGGTTGAGTTCGTCCTAGACGCTGATCGATGTAATGTGAAACTTGGTTGGCAAAGCTATCTGTAAATGTAATAGGGTCAAAAACCTCACCCAGTTGTAAAAAATCCCAATCTTCAGGAATTTTACTAAAAATTAAATCAAGTGTTTTATGCGGAACTGTTTCAACATTGCTACAGTCAACCATAGCTTTTCCTTGTCCTAAAATGTCACTAATGGTTAAAATAAAAGCTTCTGGTTGTTCTATCAGTTCTTGCAATTTTACAGGTAATTTCATAATGATTAATGGTGGATTTATAATTTATGTATTAAATTCAAATAGTTTCCCAATGGATCTTATTTAGAAGTTTCACAAATTCAGAAGGAGAAATAGCAGAGCCGCAGACCATTAAGGCACGCATAGAACGAGAGCAGGCGACATAAAATAAACGTTTTTGCTCATCAATAACAATATGTGATTCATCTATAGGTATCTGAAGGTTTATATGAGGTAATTGTCCTGCTTTTAATCCAACAACCACAACAGCAGGAAACTCTAAACCCTTAGCAGAATGTAAAGTTAAAACTTTTATATAAGGTGCTTTTAAGTCGATTTCTTTACCTGAAACAAATTTAGCTTTAAGTCCCAATTTGGTAAGCTTCTCAGCGTATAATTTTCCTGATTGATTGCTGGGACACAGTACAGCACTACCGTGGAGAGGAAAGCGGAATTTCTTTGCTGCTGTAAGGAAAAATTCTTTAATAGCTCGAATTTCTTGCTCAATATCATCCACTAGCAATAGGGATGGTAAATCTCCTTGATGCCTTGATGGTTCTTGATATAAGCATTCAGAATCGCCTGCTTCCGTACCTTCAAGAATATTAGTACAGGCGGTGATAATTTGCTCAGTATTACGATAATTACGTTTAAGAACAAGAGTCCTTCCAGCCACTTTTAAGTCGGAATGAATTTGTTTCCAACTGAAGCCCCGTTGATACAGTGATTGGGAAGCATCAGCTGTTAAGTAAACTCCAGAGAAGTTGGGTACTAATGCAAAGAGAAAGCGTAATGATACAGGTGATAAGTCTTGAGCTTCATCAATGATGATTGCTTGGTAGGGTTTTTGGGTAAGTTGATGAATCTGACCTAACGCTTGTAAGCGCATTTGTTCTGTATTAATGTACCCTTTGGCTGTCATGAGCGATCGCCAAGTTTGGTAAACTGACCAAATTGCTTCTCGGATGTTGGCTTTTAAAGCTACTCCTCTACCGCGACGATCTAAACTTTGGTATTCTTCCAAGGTGGTGATGCCCCAAGCTTGAATTACGGTCTGAATTTCTTGGAGTAGATAAGAAATCCCTAAATTTTCCAAAGCTTGTCGTCGTACTCGCTGATCAAAAACGTTACTGGCAGGAATTTCTGTAGTGCTAAGGGCTGATTGTAGACACCCTAAGCACTGGTACTGTTTAGCAAATACAGGTTTTTCATGGTTTTTAATGTAGTAGTCATGAATCAAAGAATCAACTGTAGTGACTTCTACACCTGCGTCTTGGGGTGATTGTCCCAAAAGTTGTTCTAATAGTTGTTGAGAGTATGTCACCAGGGCGTTGGTGTAAGTTGTAAAGAGAATAGAACGGTATCCCTGTTGTAATAACTTTTGTACGCGATAAAGGGCTAGGGTAGATTTACCAGTTCCCGGCCCGCCTTTGACGAGAATGGGGCCACTTCCACCAAAATCACGGAGTTTTTCTTGTTCAGGGTCTAGCTTGAGAAGAAAAGCACTCAAATCACCTGTAAAGAAGCGATCCAAGTCTTCAGTTCCTTGAAGGATATATTGTGGCTGTTTCTCGATTTCTTCAATGGGACGGGGGAAGAGGTTATCAAGTATGCGGCTAATCAGTTTATCCGGAATTGGTAATTCTAAAATTGCTTCGGAATTATTTACTTTGAGAATATCTGTCCAGTATTGTTGGGGAATTTGCCACTGTTGCAGTAATGACGCAGTGAGTTCAACTGGTAAAGCAGTGGTGATTTGACAAGATGCAGGAGAATTTGAAGACGATGAGGTAGATACAGAGTCTTTTTCAACAACAGTCTCTTGTTCCTTATGTGGTTGGACTTGTATATCTTCTTGAGGCGGTGTTGTGGGTGTTTGAAACTGAGGAATTTCTGTTTCGTAAGTGCGTTCATCTCGTTTACGCACACTCAGAAGTTTTACCCAGCCATGACCAAAGCTGTAAAATACGCGATAGTCGCCTATGCGGATACGATAAATATTGTTTTGATAACCCTTGAGTTTTTTAGCATCTCCTTGGGCAGAAATTGGGTCTTTTTCTAAAACTTTGACTGCTTTAGTAACTTTCTTACTAATACTTTGAGGTAAATTTAATAGTTCATTGAGAAAAGTGTCAGTAACTGATAATGTCCACATAGTTTTTTCCTTGATTCGTAATTTTTATTAACTATTCGTGAAAATTACGAATTACCCAAACATTCGATCCCATGCCTCCAAAACTAATCTTCGGGTACGATATTCACCAAACTGCTTAATTTCGTTGTTCTTTAAAACGCGGAATGTTTCGCTGGGGAAGTCTTCACCGTAGACATCAGCAGGGTCTAGAATATATCGCAGTTCATCACGGGTGAGTCCGTAGAGTTTGGCATAATATGCGTCTAATTCTGCTCTTAATAATGCACGTTTGTTAGGATTCCAAATGAAAGGTTCGCCGTCGTATCTCATGTCTTTAGCGAAGGGTTGCATATCCCAGGCAGTGTAGACTAATTCGAGTACGCGAGTGCTGATAAAATTTATGTCTTCTTGAGTGTATGATTCTGGTGGCAAAATGGGAAGTTGTTTGAGGATAAAAAAGCTAAAGTTAGTTCCACCGAGTTTTTGACGAGTTATAAAATCAAAAACTAAACTGTTTAAGCAAGCACAAAAACATGAAACTAAAGATGCTTTTTCTAATGCTGGAATAATTAGAAATACACTATCTCCAAATCCACTCTGAGAAACTAAACTAAAAATACCAGTACGTTCGTCAGTGGATCGGCAAATACGTCTAAACCCCAACAGCCAATCTTTATTCCACTTCCCAGCCAACCGATTCTCCATCTCAACCCGGCTTACCCAATAACGTGGCTGAACAGCAAAAGACACATCCCCCTTTTCCTCATCAGTCAAATCACGAGTTTCGCCATCATCAGTATAAGTCGCCCAACGGTGAGTAAACTGGTGAAACATCTTCGCTTCGTAAAGCGGAACTAAACCATTACCCGCCTCATTTTTAAACAAGCCGCTATCGCTTGCCATATTAAATAACCCTTGCATAAACGAAATTCCCCAAGGATTACTACCTGTTATTTCATTTTCCAAAACTGGAACACGCTGATAAATTTTCTTAGTTAATTCAGCATCTTGACTAGTTCTGAAAATTGGACAAGTCAGCGTATTAGGATTAATTAAGGCAATATCTTGGGGTGTAAGTTGAAACAGACGTGCTTGATTATCTAATTGTTTAGGCTGAGTCAAAAAGAATGCAAATTTACCTTGCTTGATAGATCTACCACTAATAGCAAGCAAAGAAAATTTATAACTGCGATGTACAGCAGCAAATAAACCCTCTCGATTTTCAAAATCATACAAACTTGCTAAAGCTTGTTTCTGCGCCAAATCTCCAAAAAACTTTTTACAAGTATCATCAGTTGCAATTCCGGTAGGAATAATAATTCCGACTCTTCCATTGGTTGATATCAATTTTCTTGTAGTTTCAGCAAATACAGCATAAGTATTGATTTTCCCAACCGCAGTTAAAGGAAATCTACTTGACTCACGAATAAACTTATTTTGTGCCTCAGCATCATGTTTCGCATCATCAAAAGCTTGTGCTAACTCAGGATTTTTCGTGGGTAGTTCCTTAATCAATTTTTCTCGTGCTGCTTTATTTATAGCGTTAGCAATTTCCGCACTTCGAGAAGCGAAAAACTCTTTTTCTGCTATTTGAAGTAATTCCCAAGGGGGATTTCCTAAAACACAATTAAAACCACCTTGTTCAAATATTTCGGGAAACTCTAAACACCAGTGAAAGAAGTGCTTTTCTTGGGCTAACTTATTTGCTGCTTCTAAAACTCTATTTAATTCGTAATTCGTAATTCGTAGTTCGTAATTATCATCTGATTGATGAATTTTTTCTACTTTCTCGCGCTTTAACCTATTTAATGCTTCAGTTGTAGGTAATAATTGTAAATGATATTCAGTTAGCTGCATAAAAAATGCTGCTGTCCATAAGTTACAGGCAGAATACTTGAGCCACCAACTAGCTTCTTGTAAATTCTCTTTATATTTCTTTTGTTTACTTCTAACTTCTTGTGGTGTCGTCTCAGGAATTACCCCCAATTGTCGCCACATTTCTGCATAATCTATATTATCAGTCTCTAACTTTTCATAAATTGATAGTTGACCTTTATTTTCCCGTTCTTTCTTATTTCGCTTTTTAAGCTGTGTTGCTAATGGTTTATCATCCCCAGTTACAGCCTTATACGCTTCATCGGGTATTCCTTCATCTAAGCAACCAATATCTAATACTCCAACCAAGGAATTACCACATTTAATTCTATGGTCTAAAAAGCTAAGTGGTAACTTACCAGGGAAACCTTCAATCCATAAAGCTACTTTGCATAAATCTACCGCCAAAGGATTTAAATCCACCCCATAAATGCAATTTTGAATTACATCCCGAATCGCTAATTTTAAGGGTTCGCTTCCTGGTTCTGCTTCCCCAGTGCGTACTTTGGCTAATTCTTTACCAACACGACGTGCTGCTGCTAAAAGAAAATGTCCAGAACCACAAGCAGGATCACATACTTTTAAACTGAGTAAACCTTGCTCTAAATTACGCCTTAGTTCATCTGGATTTGATGGAGTGGTGGTTTGACTACGAACTTGAGCCAATTTATCTTCAATGACAGGTTCTAGTGCTGTTTTAATTAACTGGTGTACTAATTGCGGTGGCGTGTAGTAAGAGCCAGTTGTTTTGCGATCGCTACCATACAACAACTTAAATCTATATATCCCCTGCTCATGTACTACGTGGGGATGGAAATCAAGTAAACTTTCATATACGCTACCTAATTCTTCTACGTCTAGGTATTCATAGTTAACTCGCCGTAGTTGCCCTTTGTTTTGATATAAGGATAGATGGCGAAGTGCTAATAACAAATCATAATTGTCAATCGCGCAATCATCTAAAGCAGGTAAAGTTGTAGAACCAAACAAATCCCCATTGAGTGGAGATAACCCTAATACTTCTCCGCGCCAGTTTTCATCAAAGAGCAGGAAAGTCACCCGTAAACCCTGCCATAAGTCTTGAAAACCCTCTCGTCGCCAATGGGGACGTTCAGCTAACTCTCGCAGTCGCTCAATGCTGTAATATTCTCGGTAGATTCGTGCTTTCTCTAAATCATCCCCAATTAATAATAAATTTCGGGACTCTGCCACCATCAAGAAAAGTAAGCGATAAATCAACCGTAACAATTGACGGTAATAATCAATATCCTTCAAACTGCCATCTGTAAACTTCTGCCGTAAATGTTCATTAGCTGGATGTTGTAAAAAACCATTTCCTAACAAATCTAATGCTTTTTCTACACCATCCCGTAAGCGATCGCGTACTCGTCCCCCTTGTTGCAGTGCTTCTTGGTGGTAATATTCCAACAGGCACTTATCCGCATCATCCACACCTTCAGGCAAACGAGAACGATGAAACAAGCGGTAGAATAACCCAAATTCAGCAAAGTTCTCACCTTTAAGAATTTGCTCTAAGTCAAATTCGATATAAGTAAGACGAGTCATCAAGGAAGAATCACGCAGTAACCGCCAACGAAAACCGTTAGTTGCGATCGCCCACAGATGTTCAGTCTTGTTGAGATATTCCTGAACTAGTGCGTGTGGTGACAACCGGGGGGTGCCACTGGGAGGACGTTTATCAATTTCTAAGCGACAACCTACAATGTGAATCGGCGGCTTATTATCTCCTACATCTGCGCGATGGGAAATAGCGTAAGTTTGCCCATCAACGAGTTCGGCCTTGGCAGTGTATACAGGAGTATAACCGAGACTTCGCAGTAGGGGTACTGTCCACATTTCACGGGTAATACTTGTGGCTGAATCATCGCTCTCTAGTCTTTCTAAAGCCCTTTGGAATGCTGCCCAGTAAGCTTTGGCATCTCCCCAGGCGTTAGCAATTTCATCTGCTAACTTGTCAGTTTTAGCCAAACCAAAATCTTCTGCGGCTTGTCCTTTAAAACCACTCTCCAGTAATTGGGCGGTCATGTCAGGAGCGAGTAGGTTTCCTTCTATTTGAATGGCAGTAAGAGAACTTTTCATAATTGGGGAAAAATAAAAATAATTGTGTGTATTAATGCTTAATTACGTCCGGGTTTGAGGATATAAACACCAAGGATGTCCATTGGTAATTGCGGCGTAACGCGGATTCGACCTTCTTTAGTCATTGCCCTCACTCGTTGATGGCTTTGTAAAAGTTCTTGCGTTCTTTGGTTAGCAAAATTTTCTAAACTGGGCTGTAGTTCTTCCAACCTGCCGAGTAAATCCGCAATTTCCATCTGTTTAATAGCGGGTGCAACATCATTAACTGGCTTTGCTTGTTGCAGTAATGAAGTTGCTTCCTCTGGCGATAACCAAGTGGGACTAGAAGGAGAACCAGTAAAACCGATAACAGCACATTCTTCTGCCAATAAACTTTGCTGTTTGGCACTGTTCAATAAATGCCGCAACCTGACCAACAACAGAGTTGTCCGCTTTGGTACAGCATCAGTTATGGTCAAGCCACATCGTGCAGCTATGGGGTCTTGAGTAGAGGAAAGTGCTTCTTCTAAGATGTAACGGGCTAACCCTTCCACTAAAGGATGATTGCGCCCTACATATTCCACATTTTCTGGTGCTGGGGTCGTAAATGTGAGTAAACGAGACTTATCGCCTAACGTTGACTTAAGAAAATCTGGTGGTTGAGGAAGTAACCACACTTCTGCATCGCTTAGTGACCTTCCTTGCTTTTTCTTGATCAGAGAACAAGATAGGCGATCGCAAGCTGATTTCACAAATCGTTCTACATCTTCCTCATTACCTAAAATCTGGTCAGAGTCCATTAATTCCTGTTGGACTTGTTCAGGTTTAATCGCACGTTGAGCAAAACGGGTACGATTAATTTTTTCGCGTTCTACTGCGTTGTCCCAATGCTGATGAACTTTATCAACCGCCGATTCTGACTGAAATTCAAATAACTCCAACTGTACCGCATTGGTAGCATGGTCAAACAAAGACTTAAACACTGCTTCTGCAACAGTGCTACTTTCCATTGGTACAGGAACAGTCACCCCTAAAGACTTGTGAATTTGTACAGCTTTGCGAATTAGCACTTCCAGCACTGCACCATCCACCGGGTTATCTTGACCGTAAAGCAAGCAACATTTTACTTGAGCAGCTGTTTGTCCATAACGGTCAATACGTCCTTCCCGTTGTTCCAATCTGTTGGGATTCCAAGGTAAATCGTAGTGAAGTACAGCATTGAAATGTGTTTGCAGATTCACCCCTTCACTCAAGCAATCTGTAGCCACCAGAACTCTTTGAGGATAAGACTTTAATTCTTCTAAGCGGATTTCCCGTTCATCCTCTGATAGTTCTCCGGTGATGGCAATTACCCGAACTTGGCTACCCTTTTTCTCTAATTTTTGCTTTAATGCTTCAGCTACATAATTGGCCGTAGCAATGTAGCGACACCAGATAATAGGGTTCATTTCGTCTTGCAGCACCGATGTTACTGTGGCAATGCAAGTTTGCAGTTTCTGGTCTTTACTACCCTGTAATTTCTCTGCCAGTTGAACAAAGGCTTTTAACTTGCGTTTGTCTGCATCTTTGTAACTTTCTTGCCCCTGTTCTATGACTACAGTTGGTGATGCGTCAACCGCTTGTTCCTGTTCTGTGGGATCATGGACATAAGAACTCATCAGGGTTTCGTCTAAATCAGCCAGTGCGCGTTCAACTGATTTACTAACTTGACGATTTAACGTGGCGATTGCGGCGGCTGGAGAAGACATCACACAACGAATTAACGCCAAGGCTGACCAATATCTTCCTCGACGTTGGGCATGACTCATCTCTGCTGTAGTCGTTTTGACCAGTCCACGGGCAAAAGCGTAGACTTCCTCAAATAATTCCTTGTATTCTTTAGATAACTTATAAGGTTGTTCTACCGAATCTCTCTGTGGGAAAGGCGTTTCATTACCCAACCACACTTTTACATCTGCCCGTCGCCTCTGAACAAAATAATTAGCTAGTTTATCGCGTTGTTTCTCGGTTAATTTATCTAAACTGAAATGCTCAAATTCTGGTTGCAGCAGTCCTAATAGCGATAGAAAAGATGCTTCAATTCCACTATGAGGAGTTGCTGTCAGCAATAGTAAATGCTGGTTTTGTTTTTGGGCAATTTCCCCAATCAACTGATGACGCTGCTGTTGAGATGTAGTTTTGTTAACGGAACTTGTACAAGTATGAGCCTCATCCACAATTACCAAATCAGGGCAGTGAGTGATGAAACTGGCTCTACGGCGATCTGACTTGGCATAGTCTAAGCTAACAATCAAGTGACGATAATAACTAAATACATGGGAAGAATTGGGTACATCTCGCTCCAACTTGGAAGCTGTACCTGAACGCACCACTACCGCATCAATATGAAACTTCTCGCGTAATTCTTCTTGCCATTGGTCACACAAATGAGGTGGACAAAGCACAACTATTCGCTTTACCTCTCCCCGGTCGAGAAGTTCACGGGCAATTAATCCCGCTTCGATAGTTTTACCAATGCCCACATCATCAGCTATCAGTAGTCTTACCGTCTCTAGTTTCAGTGCCATTAACAGAGGAACTAACTGATAAGGACGGGGACGCAAAGATAACCGTCCTAAACAGCGAAATGGCCCTGCACCGCTACGCAGTAGAAGACGTGCAGCATCCATCAATAGCAAAGCAGCTGCATGATCTTTTACACTCGTAGCTTGAGGCAGAGGAAATGTTGCTGGTTCAATATGTTCTAGCTGTTCTTGTAAAAGCTGTCGATAAATACCAGTAATTTCATCTTCATTGCCTGAAAGTGGCCGCAAACGAACTACATCTTGATTTTCAGAAGGTAGTACCACCCATTGGCGACTGCGACAGCTGACTATAGAACCGGGTGAATGGTTCACTGTTTCCGTCATTGTTAGCCTACATTAATATTAAAAATTTGGTAGTAAATTAATTAGTAAAATTAGTAATTTTTACTTATTAATACCTATAAACAAGCAAGTTGATGCTCATAAGTCTTTTCTGTTGTAGAGTACGCTTAAGTACTATGACACTAGTAATACTACTTAAATAATCTACCTGAGAAGAAAATTTTTATTAATAAAAAAGCAAATCAAATAAGTGTGATCTTAATCACAAACTTCTCAACAGTTCTCGAAAGCCACTGAGCTTGTCAAAATTCGCTTCACCAGCAAACTGTTAGAAAAACCTCTGCTAAGGGAAAACTTAAAACAAGACCCTGTACTGAAAAATCTGATTGTAATTCGTCAGCCGAATGCTACCAATTGCAAGATTACACAACAAGAATGGCAGCGTGTACACGAATTGAAGGGATTGCGCTAGCGCTCTTGCAAAGAAGATCGTACCCTCCAGCTAACTAAGTAAACATTATGAGTGAACCTATTTCTTTAACATCAATTTTCGGAGCTTCTAAAGGAATTATTGACATTTCCATAAAACTAAGTAAGTCGGCGGGGAAATTTATAACTATGTAACGAAAAGTTAACAAAGGCAAGAATTGTTAAATTTAATACGTTCTGTACTATGCTTTCTTCTTTTTCCCCTAGCGTTCACTCCATTCATGACGGCATAAGCAAGGTCTAACTCATCGTCAAACATTTGTCCCGATAGCTCATCTTTTTTAAGATGCTGCCACTCCAATTCAATTGGATTCATCTCAGAGCAATATTTAGGTAAAAAGAAAATGTATAAATTCTGACTCTCCCACTTTGACCATAACTGTTGCACTTCTTTGCATCGGTGTATTGGACTGTTATCCTGTACTATTACTCTTATACGTCCTAATTTTTCCGCCTCTTGGGCTTCATGCTCCATCATTTGGATATAAGATTTGCGATTCACTCCGCCAATTACTAAACCGTAAACAAAGCTGATTAAAGGTTGAAGAAGACCAATAATACTTAATCTGCGTCCACGGCGTTTTGTTTGCTCTAAATGTTTTTGCTTACCTCGTTGGTAATATGTATAACTCGGCTCACTCCACATACAGAAACCTGATTCATCCAAATATTTCAGGTCTATTTCTCCCGCAGCAGCAGACAATTCCAACATATCTAGGACTGAAGAGCTTGATTTGTCTGGTTTTTGGGTCTTGTTTTCCTTTGTGGCTCTTTCTGGCTCGTTTCCAAATGATCCCCTTTTTTTGAGTACCCGTCTTAACCTATCGGGACTCAGTTTAATAGAGCGGTAAGCGAAGCTATGCCGAAGGCTTATCGCTTTCTAATTTTTGAGCTAATTGAACACTGTTGTATGTGCGTGGTTCTCTTTTAAGGCATTCCTCCAAAAATACTATGTCTGACTCCTTGTATTTCCGTTTTCCTCCTCGACCAGATTTTTCCCAGAGTCCTTGTAGACCAAGCTTGTCCCATTTATGTAAAACCTCTCTAACTGTTTGTGAAGTCCAGTTAAAATGAGCGGCTATTTTTTCCACGTACCAGCCATGTGCATTTAACCTAATGACCTCTGCTCGGTCTTTGACTTTCTGTGGTACATCCGCAACTCTTAGATTTAACAGGATTTTATCTTGCTCACTTGTCAGAAATACCCTTAAACGAGCGCCCATATCTTAGTCACCTCGGTATATCTATTCTACGTATTTATTTATCTTTACATAGTTTGGTTTTTTCACGCCGACTTACTTAGCTAAAGCTTTCAAACTAATAGAATAATCAATTAGTGGACTTGAGCAGCAGCAGATTCAGTCAATTATGGAATGGTTGTTCGCTAGCTTGCTAAATGCTGGTTACTTTGGAAAATCGCATATTATTTGGTATAACAGCGATCGCCTAGACCCCAGTTTAGCTGAATCAAAAAGAAGCCTCTCGCCTACCCGGAACGGGAGGCGACGAGATGAATTTTTGGGCGATTACGAATTGACCAACGAGCGATATTGAACGTAGTTTAATCAGCAAGGTTAGTCGATGAGGAATCGCCATTTTTTATGTTTGGTAACGTGTCGATAAGTTCCTCTATCACTTGAGTCATTGTTTTATCTGCGTACTCTGCATATTTCTTAATCTTATTGAATCGGCGTTCTGACATTCTTAATCTTAATTGCTTGCTTTTCATGCTGGTTACACAGTGGATACACGTTATGTTATACTGTTTTTAGGTCGAAAAACAAGGATAAAGAGATGAAAACCTCATACCAGTACAAAATCAAGCCAACAAAAGATCAATCAGAGAAAATTGATAAAACACTAGAAATGTTACGTTGTCAGTATAATTATCTGCTTGCTCAAAGGTTTGACTGGTATGAACAAAATCGCTGTTCTATTGATAGATGCCCGTTAATTTGTCATTTACCAGAACTAAAAGAACAACCAAACTACTACAACCAGAAAGCGTCTCTAGTTCAACTAAAGGTTGACAGACCTTGGTACAAAGAAATTCACTCGCAAGTATTACAGGAAGTTCCTAAAAAAGTTGAATTAGCTTTTGACAGATGGTTAAAAGGTGATGTTAACGGGAAGAAGTCAGGTAGACCTAGATTCAAAGGTAAAGGTCAATATAAAACTTTTACTTACGCTCAATTCAAGCAGCATCACTTTGTTAACAACAAAATTACGCTGTCAAAAATTGGTGATGTTAAGGTAATTTTTCATCGCCCAATACCAGATGGCTTTAACATAAAAACTGTATCTGTTACCAGAAAAGCCGATGGTTATTACGTAACCTTGAGTCTTGATGACAAAACAGTTCCCAAGGTTAAACCTGACTTCAAGCCTGACAATATTGTTGGTATTGACGTTGGCTTAATTGATTTTTATGTAGCTTCCGATGGTTCTAGAATCGCAGCACCAAAACATTTACGCAAGGCTGAATGTAAATTAAAATCGGCACAGCGTAGGGTGTCAAGACGCAAAAAAGGTTCTAATCGTCGCAAAAAAGCTATTCAAAAATTGGGTAAACAGCACAAAAAAGTTGCTGATACTCGTAGAGATTTTCACTTTAAAACAGCCAAATCTTTGCTTGATAAGTATGATGTTGTAGCTGTTGAGAAATTGAATATTAAAGGACTGGTTAAAACAAGACTGGCTAAAAGTATTAATGATGCTGGTTGGAGTCAGTTTTTGACAATACTTTCTAACAAAGCCGAAAATGCTGGTTTGAAGGTAATAGCTGTAAATCCAAACGGTACTAGTCAGGAATGTTCTAACTGTGGTTACAAGGTCAAAAAGCCGCTATCTCAAAGAATGCACAATTGCTCTGTTTGTCATACAAGTTTGTGCAGAGATTTAAATGCGGCTATAAACATAAAGAACCGTGGGGCGCACGGTCTTAAAGCTCAATTAATGTCCTCATAGAGGAGTCGTTGAGAAGCCCACACTCACCCGCAAGGGGAGTGTGTGGAGTACGTCACATTGCCGTGATATTCCTTACCGCAGATTTAGGGTGAATCAACCAGATCCGCATGGGTTTGATCGGGATAAAGATGGGATTGGTTGCGAACGGTGATTAACTTTTTAGCACTGGAGCGTAGTCTAATGCACCACAATCCCATTATGCTAAATTAGCTGCTGCATAAAGGCAATCGCAGAAACTGTTTACAAGCGCGATCGCTTCGCCTCAAACGCAATGTCCCATTGACTGATGCCGTTCTGGGCTTTTTGGAAGAATGAAAAAAAACTTGTACTGTATACGAATGGTACTAAGTTAAGCTGAAGAGTATGCAGCGTAAAGATTGCAGAGGTGCAGAAGGGACTTTCTAAATATCCGTTCGTATGGCTAAAACTTCTTTTTTCTCCCCTGCTCCTCCGCTCCTCTACACCCCTGCTGCCTCAAGGATTTTCTCTTTTGTCAAAATTACCGCAGGACGTATATGAACATATCTGGAAATATCACGAACAAAATTAAAAAGCTAATAGATAGGTTGCCTCTGCATTGAATGGTCATCTGCAATCAGACATTCTCCTGCATACCAGCGTCTTCAAGAACGAATTAACATTGGATCATAAATTTGACAGTTTTGAACCTCATATTTGACTAGTATAGAGCTAGCAAGATCGAGTTCATTGTCTGTGCCGCTAACAATAACTATATAATTACCTAAGTCAATTTGCTCGTTGTAAAAGTGTGTCCATTCATCTGGTACTCCTAATCTAATAGCATCAAAGCGTTCGCTCAAATTAACGCCTGTTAAATTTTGAAATTGAGAAAAGTCTCTGCAAATTAGGCAAATTTGATTTCTGGAAAAACCTGCAATAACTATATCGTTAATTGCTGTTTCTGCATTAGTAAGATGACTAAAGTAGCTAATAGCATATTTAGTCAAAACGGATTTGTTATTGCCAATTACAGTGGCAGAAGTCGTTGCAGGGACAGGATCTATAATTACATATTTGCCATTGAGATGCTCGTAAATACCAAACTCTTCAATACCACAACGCATGAGGATTGCTTCTACTTTGGCTATTTCAAAAGATGTACCATCTACAATTATTAAATAGTGTCCATGCCCCACGCGTTCATTATAGGTTTGAGCTTGGTCTTCCGACATTCCCCAACCAACTAATGCACCAGCAAAAGTCCCTGTAGCAGCACCAATAGTTGCTCCGGCAAGAGTTGTAGCTAAAGCAGTTGCTGTCGCACCAGCCAACATAATGGGGCCAACTCCAGGGATTGCTAAAGTACCAAGACCGACTAATAGACCAGTTAAAACACCAACAGCGCCTCCTGAAAGTCCTCCTACTGTTGCACCTTCGTCAGCCTTATCACTAGTAAGTTCTTTAGTGTCATTATTAGCAATCTGATGATTACGGTCTAAATTCAGTACAACTAGGGATACTTTCTCCATTGCAAAGCCAGAATCTCTCAACTCATGCAATGCCTTTTCTGCGTCTCGACGATGAGTAAATACACCCACAGCACGTTGATATCGACTTAAAGCCATTATTACTCCTTGGTAGTAGAGGAAAAATTAATTTCCAGTAAATCTAGTTCTTCGGTGCCTGTAATATTAAATACAAGTTAGTGAAATATAAACCCATCTTAAGTAATAAATTATTTGTACTACTGATAAATCCACGGTATGTAGATTGTAGTTGAGATTTGTGTAGACCTTGCTATGGTGCCATTCGGACAGGCCGTAGTTTATCGGCAGTATATCCAGGGATGTAACAGTACTCAAGAACGAATGGCACGCTTGAAAAGCGCAAATGTATTATTTACAAGGGTTTCATCACTTTGGAAAAACGTAGGCTAATGAAGCAGCGATCGCCTCCTCCAGATGCGCTCCACGCGGTAAGCGTCAGACCAATTCGCAATTGTAAATAGAGCCTACGGCAAGCTCCGCGAACGCAATTCGCAATTAATAATACCCCACGTATGAATGCGGGGGCTTGAATATTGATCTACGTGTTTTGTTTCTTTTCATAATTGAAATTAGGGGCTTGTACCCTAAATGAATCAATTATCAATTACGTCCGCAATTGATAATTGCGTTCACGAAGTGTGCCGTAGGCTCTACTGCGAATTGCGAATTGTTCGGTCACTGGTGTATTCTAACCCAAATACTTCTAAAGTATTTTTGCGAATCTTCTTGGTTTTTAATTTTTTTACAGGAAATATCCCCATTTCTTTTGATAGTACCGTCGTCACTAAGAAGATGCAATTCATTGGTACGATTTGGATAAAATAAAACAGCTTCTGGACGGAAATCGGCAGGAAAATCAATGCCTTCTATTAATTGAGGCGATTCATCTAACCCTGACCATTGGTACAAAGCAAATTGCTCGCTACCATCATAAGCTCCAGCTACAATAATATACTGATTTTCGCTTTTCAAATATTCAATACTACGAATCCCAAGACCATCTAAGGGCAGCTCTATTACATCTCCAAAAATCGGAATCACACCTTCTTTTTCTAGTAAATCAAGAGGATTTTTCAGAGAGATGAGTAAAGCTTTATCTTGAAAAATTGGATTGCGAAAACCAATTAATAGTTCCTTATTAGGAGTTATGGTTAGTCCTTCTATATTTAGTCCTCCCGGTTCTTTGGGCGGTAACTTTTCTGCATTGTTAAATTGATATTTTTTTAATTTATTTTCATTCAAAATATCTTTAATAACAAGCTGAGTGTAAGATTTTCCTACTTGTTCAAACACCTTGTCCTTAGACGATTTTAATTTATTAGCAAACAATTGATGACGTTCTTGTTTAAATCTACCGTTTTTATTCCTTGCATGTGAAGTAATCCAGTAAATAATTCCGTCTATTTCAGTTGCTCCTTCAATATCTACTTCAGATTTATCAGGGTTATTTGTAAAGTAGTTGTTAATGTCAATTCTAACAACTGGTTTTCCTGATATATTTGCCTGATAAACTCTTAATATATTGTCTTCATCGTCAGCAACTACAAAATGTTGTTCATCCAGAGCTATAGCTCCGGAGGAATCACAAATTTCATAATGCTGTAATTCTTTTTCAACAGTAAATTTGAGATTTTTCATGTTTTTGCTGGCCGAATGAAATTATATAAATAAATACTATGCGTTGGGTTGAAGTAGATAGTATTACTTTTTATGTATATGCCTATCTATCAATAGTCTGATAATTTGGACTAATGTAAAATAAGTATTACTTTTTACTTTATTTTGCTCATATAAATTAAAATGAAGAATCGAATTATTTTGATTGGATTATCACTTATCCTCTACGCTATAGCCCTTAGTTTACCATGTCTACTGTTTGATATAGTGCCTACAGATGTGGACACATTAGAAGCACCTCCAGGCAATATCAATGCTTATGGTAATGTAGATAAAAGCTATGAGATGACTGGAATTGAGCTTACCATTGCTGGGCTATTTGGATTATTGTTCGGCGTGATTCCACCATCTATTGGTTGGTTAGCTAACCCAATTTACTGGATGTCTTGTTTCTTTTTTGCTCGACAAAAATATAAATATTCTACGATTTTTGCTCTAACTGCAATTGTTTTAGGCTTTACTGGAACAGTCTCAGCATTTTGGTTTAGGCTACCTAATGGGAGTAGTCCTTTCACTGAATTAGCATTAAATAAATTGCTTCCCGGCTTTTGGTTGTGGCTTGCTGCTCCATTATTTATTGCCATTGTAAACTTTTTCAAGCTAAGTAAATTAACTGAATAAATTCCTCACTATATCTTTAAATTTTTCTCTGTTAATTCCTGATTAATGCTGATGTGTTTTTTTGTTTTTAGAAAGAAGCTGGACTAAATACTAAACCGTAAAAATAACAATTCACCAGAATATGGATTTCATCAACCAAGCACGCAATTTAGCAGATACGCTCAAAGATAAAGTTCAAGAAGCAGCAGCTAACGCAGCAAATGAAATAGAAAAAACAGTTGATGGAATTAAGAACACTACTGTAGAAATTACCGCTTCAAGCATCAATGCAGTCAATAATCTACCTGCAACAGCACAGCAAGGGTTTCAAGCTGTACAAAATGTTGCTAAAGCATTTGAAGGAACTGCCATTGGGGTGACTACTTCGAGTTTGGCCATAGCTGAGTCCTTACAAAACTTGCCCAGAACGGCTGCCGAACTAGCATTAGAGATGCCTAAGATTGCAAATAGATTGAGGTATCATGCTGGTTTGAGAGTTAGTGATTTGCCTCGCTCTGATGCAGATGTCATGCAACTGTTTGGTAAAATCCCCGGCACATCAAAGCTGGGAGCTAACGAACGAACTATCCGGGAATTCTTGAGCGACAAACATGGTAGCCATATCATTCCCCGCTCTCAAGGTGGGTCAAATGTTGCTGACAATATTGTATGGGAAATAGGTATTGATAATATTCGTCGCGGTGCTGAAGTAATGACTGTGGGGGAACAGTTTTATATTCGGGTTTATAATGCCGTAGATTCTATCATCAGTAATTCTGGTACTATTGTTAGGCTGGGGATCACTGCAACTGGAACCGCTATTCTTACCCAAGTTATAGTGACAGCGATTTCATATTCCTTGGATCTTTACCGAGGCGACATTACTGTTGAGGAGTACAAAAATTTAATTGTAGAAACTGCAAAGACAGCAGGTATTGCGACACCAATCGTTTTCCTGATTTTAGTGGCTGTGTTGGCGTTGTTCCCAGAATTTACGGTTGTGTTGTCAGCACCAGTGGTAGTTGCAGGTTTTAATGCCCTATTTGGGATGAGTATTGCTATGCCAATCATTCAATCACTACTGCGTCATGCCCAAGCTGGTGGTTTTGGTGAGGAAGCGGCTGAGGCTTACAGAAATACATTAGGCAGTTCTGCACCTGCGTAATAATGTTACCCAAATACTCAAGGATTTTTAAAACTCCAGATAAATTGTTTATATGTTGCGATCGCGTGGCAAATAGATCGGAAATACCCTACAGTTTACCTAAAGTTTTGACAAACAAAAAGCTGCTGCCATTGATGATCTAAAGCTCAGACAAGTTTCAATGTACAAGGAAGTTGTGATTAACCTACGCCCCGCCACCTTACCAGATTTGAATTTGTTGCGACATTGGGATGAGCAACCTCACGTGATTGCTTCAGATCCTAATGATGACTGGGGTTGGGAGGTAGAACTTGCTCGTTCTCCCGATTGGAGAGAACAATTGATTGCTGAAATCGATGGTCGTCCTCTCGGATTTATCCAGATCATCGATCCGGCACGCGAGGATAGTCACTACTGGGGTGATGTTGGGGCGAATCTTCGCGCGATTGATATCTGGATTGGGGAAGAGGTTGATTTGGGTAAAGGCTATGGAACACAAATGATGCGGCTTGCACTTACTCGGTGCTTTGCTGATCCGCTTGTAACAGCTGTACTTGTTGATCCGCTAGCCAGTAATATCCGCGTCCACCGATTCTATGAACGCCTTGGTTTCAAATTCATTGAGTATCGACGGTTCGGTGATGATGAGTGTATTGTTTATCGACTGAACCGAGCAGATTGGCACTGTGAAAGTTCGATTTTGAATGCGGTCACTTGAAGGAAAACCTTGCGGGAGTTGATAACCCATTGCCTTCGGTCTGATGAGAGCAAACGCAGAAATATGTCTGAGCAAGCTAGTGCTTGGTCAGAGCGAGCATTAGATATGTCAGCGTTATTGTCCCAAAGTATCTAAATTTTTATGGTTCTTGCGTAGGTTTTATAGTGTGGCATTAAAATCGCATTTTTGTAGGGAGTCTCAAAAACCCAAAACCATGTGACATAACCCGTAATTATGTTATTTTTCTCCGCTCGGATACCAACCTGCGGGAATGACTTCAAAATCCCAAACATCTTTGAATATATATATACGTCCTACCATTTCCGATGGAGAAAGTAGATTTTTATCACCTTCTCGCCAATCTTGTTTGTCAACAGTTCCCATAACTACGTAGTTATTGCCGATGATATTAGGATTGTTTTGAATAAAAGCAGCAGCCATCAATGGCTCAATTTCGTGCTTCTTAGCGATAATTAAGTCACAGTTTGGGCAATATTTACACTGTTTATTCAACAAAAATAACTGTTGTGGTTCAATATGAATAACTAAAGGAAATTTACGGACTTTCGTTTTTGTTTCACACTTTGGGCATTTAGTAAAAGCACAATCTTTATAAGGATTTAGAAAAAATCTGTGTCTTTGTTTTAGTCTTTTAAGGTTTGGGTTATTAGAATTATTTTTCCGCTTTTGGCTCATTTGAATATCATGAATTAGTTGAAACTTATATAATGCTTATTGAAAACGATAATTAAATTAAACCTTGAATCTATTATAATTAGCTGTTTGGCTTCCAATGACGTTGGCTGAATGCGACCAAAGCCATGATAAGGCATCACAGCACAGAGATGACAGTAGCGATTGCTCAGACTAAGCGCTAATTGATTGAGAACTCAACAAACCAGACATCTCTAAAATTCGCTCTGACCAATTAGAAGCAACATCTGCAATGTTTTTCGTTTGGCTTGATTGAGATTTAATATTGTTCCAATTGCGTTGCCAATCTTGTAATACATCTTGAAGTTGATTTAATTCCCTGTGATTGATTTGTGTGTTTTGCTGTATCAAAGACAAATATAATAAGCTTTCTTCTAACACTACCGGGATTACTTGATGAGAATCACTACTTTGTACCCAAGACTTCAGGTGTGCCAGACTTGATGCTAATTCACCCAATTGTTGTGGTTGGTCTAAAGCTAAGAAACTAGTTTCAATTGCACTCCAGTTAGGCATTATGCTTCTCCTCCTAGCAACTGCTGGGTAATTTGGCTGACTTGTTGTCGAATTTGTGCGGATTGTATGATCATACTACGGTTGTTTTGGCTGGGGCGGATGTTAATAATTGACTCAAATACAATTTCCTGAGTATAAGGCGACCAATCCGCTCCCCAAATATCGCGTTGCTGGCTTCCATCCTTGAGTAATTCTTGTTCACACTCGTAATGGCGAACAGCCCCGCCTGCCAGAATTTTGCGCTCGATATCTACTGCTATTTTAATGAAAACATCCCAAGTTTTCAGCATAGACTCTATTTGTTGGGGAGTAGCAGGCTCACGAATAATCAAAATCAATTGCAGTTAACCCTACTTAATAATTAACAATATCGATTCATACAATACTTTTTCCCAAACAACTAAAATAATTAACTTAAATGCTGCTTTAAATAACCCGCTATCATCCGCTTCATGTCAGCAATCATATTATCAACATTTCCACCCTCTTTGTGAATCTCTTTTTCTTGACCAATGAGATAACTCATGCCTTTATAAAGGGCTTTCGTCATCCGTGCAATCTGTTGGCCCTGGATAGGATTTAAATCAGGGCTAACGCGTAGAAGTAAGTCGTAGATAGTCATCAGTATTTCTTGTTCGACCCGTTGAGCGGCTTGAGCCAGAGTTATTTGTCCTTCTTGCCCAGCATTGAGATGTCTAAAAGCAGGATGTTTGCGCTCAAAGGCAATCATAGGATCAATTACTCGGTCAACCATAGTAGTAAAATCCAGACCGGACACATCCTGTTGTAAAGCAGCTACTGTATTACTGCCTAATTGCTGGATGTATCGCTCCCCTAATGCAGTTAGGATTGCTTCTTTATTAGAAAAATATTGGTAGACCGAGCCAACTGAAATACCAGCACGCTCGGCTAAGACATTGGTATTGATGGCTTCTGCCCCTTCGTCTGCTAGTAAATCTGCGGCAGTGTCTAGGATTAAATCGCGTCGTCGCTGACCACGCTCTCCTGAAGGACTGCGGCGAGTTTTGTGAGATTTCGGATTGTCAGTATCTGAAACGGGTGGTTTCACTGTTTTATTAAGTGGAGATTGACGATGTGAGCTTTTGCTCATATACTGCCAAATATGGCTGTGAGTAATAACTCACATTAACAAAATTCGGACTAAATCTACAAAAAATACGAGCGGCAGAGGATGACTATCATGAGTGACAAAACAGCGTTTGTGACTGGAGCGACAGGTCTGCTAGGTAGTAATCTTTGTGAATTGTTAGTGTCGCGGGGATGGCAAGTCAAAGGACTGGTTCGTTCTATTGATAAGGCTAAACGCTTTCTTCTGAGTAACCCAATTCAAATTGTTCAGGGTGATATGGAGAATGTGCCTGCCTTTGCTCAAGCATTAAAGGGAGTAGATGTGGTATTTCACACGGCAGCCTTTTTTCGAGAGTATTATCAACCAGGTAGTCACTGGAAGAAAATGAAGTGCATTAATGTGGATGCCACGATAGAACTTTTGCAAGCGGCACAAGCACAAGGAGTAGCAAGAACAGTTTTCACTTCATCCAGCGGAGTAATCCAAACTTATCCCCATCAGATGGCTAATGAAACCGCCCCTTACAGCGAATTCGCCCAAAAGAATCTCTATTTCAAAACTAAGATTTTGGCAGAAAGAGAAATTTATCGCTTTCTAGACACTAGCCGAATGTATGTGGTGATGATTTTGCCTGGTTGGATGATGGGGCCTGGAGATGCCGCACCGACTTCTGCGGGACAATTGGTGTTGGATCTATTGGCAAGTAAGCTGCCAGGGATAATTAATGGTGGTGCTTCATTAACTGATGTCCGAGATGTGGCGGCAGCTATGGTGAGTGCTGCCGAACGAGGGAAACGGGGTGAGCGTTATATTGTAGCGGGATCGCTCAAAACCATGAAAGATATTGCTTTAGAATTGGAAGCGATTTCAGGGGTGAAGGCTCCCACAATGGAAATTCCTGATAAGATTGCACTCTCAATCGCATGGTTGCTAGAAACCTGGGCTGGTTTGACAGGTGGGGTCAACCCTATGCCATTGGCTGGCATCCAAACTTTATTGGAAAAAGCAAACTTAAGTTCAGCTAAAGCTATCCAAGAATTGGGAGTAACCTTTCGTCCCTTCAGGGATACATTGAAAGATACAGTGTTGTGGTATCAGTCTCAAGGCTATTTATGAGTCAGTTTTTAATTACTCCTACACACCCGGTAGTAGGCGATCGCCAAGCTGATCAACGCTGTACGATGATCTAAGCTCAGACAAGTTCAATGTGCAAGGAAGTTGTGATTAACCTACGCCCCGCCACATTAGCCGATTTGAATGTGTTGCGATATTGGGATGAGCAGCCTCATGTGATTGCTTCAGATCCTAATGATGACTGGGGCTGGGAGGTAGAACTTTCTCGTTTTCCCGATTGGAGAGAGCAATTGATTGCGGAAATTGATGGTCGTCCTGTGGGATTTATCCAGATCATCGATCCGGCACGCGAGGATAGTCACTACTGGGGTGATGTTGGGGCGAATCTTCGCGCGATTGATATCTGGATTGGGGAAGAGGTTGATTTGGGTAAAGGCTATGGAACACAAATGATGCGGCTTGCACTTACTCGGTGCTTTGGTGATCCGCTTGTAATCGCTGTACTTGTTGATCCGCTAGCCAGCAATACCCGCGCCCACCGTTTCTATGAACGCCTTGGTTTCACATTCATCGAGTATCGACGGTTCGGTGACGATGAGTGCATTGTTTATCGCGTGAACCGAGCAGATTGGCACTGTGAAAGTTCGATTTTTAATGCGGTCACTTGAAGGAAAACCTTGTGGGAGTTGATAACCCATCGCCTTCAAGTATGCCAGGAGAAATGAATGTTAGGCTTTAGAATTGCTGGTATTCAAATGCAATTAACACATATTAGATAGAAGCGATTGTGAGCCAATATCGAGTTCTAGATTAGAAGCTCCCGTTATACCGCAAGGTTAACGGGAGAAAACGTCACCAGACTTATAATACAATCGCTTCAAAATCATTGAAAACTGTGATTGAGTGAGGTTTAAAACATTTATAACTTGTAATCAGAAATGAAACTTCGCCTAATTTGGTAATCTTTTAAAGCGCCGGGAGGAACAACAGTTCTTCTGTCTCTTCTAAAAGTTGGGATTTGTCCTTTCTGAGCTTGGTAGCACAATTACTCCTGCTGCTCCAGGAAAAGCAAACCTCCAACTAATGGAAGGTATATTCAACCAAATTAAGCAGATGTCTCATGAAGAACAAACTCAATTAATGAGGGATCTGGCTACGAACGCTGAGACTTCTATCAGCCGTTCGTATGCATATTTTGGTGTCAACGCTAAACTGGGATTTTGGTGGCAATTGGGAGAGTGGATGAAAGAAGGTATTGTTGCTCCCATGCCGGCTGACTATCAAATGTCAGCTCAAGTTAAAGCAGTATTAGAAGCAGTCCAGAAACTCGATCCAGGTCAACAAATTACTGTACTACGTAATACTGTAGTAGGTATGGGGTTCGATCCGGCTTTGGCTTCCAAAAAAGAGAAAGAGGCAGAAGTCATTAACTTTACATTTCCACGCACATCTCAAAGTCCCCAATTCACTATAGAAGGGGTAACAGAACCAACAGTAGTAAAATACATTGAAGCAATGAATGCGGATAATGTTGAAGCTGCTGTGGCTTTATTTGCTAGCAACGGTGCGCTGCAACCACCATTCCAGAAACCGATTGTCGGTCAGCCAGCTATCAGTGCATACTTGCGGGATGAAGGACAAGGATTGGTAATGAAGCCCACAAAAGGCATCTCGGAAAGTATAGAAGATGGTTATACACAGCACAAAATTACTGGTACAGTCGAAACTCCTTGGTTTGGAGGTAATGTGGGAATGAATATTGCTTGGCGATTTTTACTCGACCCCCAAGGCCAAATTTACTTTGTAGCGATTGATTTGCTTGCTTCTCCTAAAGAACTGCTCAATTTAACTCGTGGGTAAAATTTGTTCGCTTTTGATTTGGGGTAACACTTCTTAACTATTACGTCTTATATCCCGCCACTGAACCTCATAAGGTCAGTGGCGGGATATAAGGTGGGTGATGCCTACCGCTCTACGTACTCTGCCACTGCTGCCAAATCTTCCATTGCCTTGGTTGATTCTTAGAGAAAAATCGAGTGATTAGTTTTTCCTCTAAGAAATTTTCGAGTATTAATTTACACCAATTATCCTATGTTTTCAAATGATGAAACTGAACATTGCTATCGCGGTATTCTTGGTTTTGCCGAAAATATGAGCAATCCCTTATGTTTCCTGTACAAATAATTCATTGGGTCATTAGTCATTGTGGGTGTGTTCAAACTCATAAACGTAAAATAGTCGGCTAAATTTCCTCAACAAGTATCCGACCACTGCAAATAGAGTTGCACCTGCAAGCGCCCACCAGAAACTAATGGGGGGAGAAGCGGACAACAATCTTCAAAACACGACCATTTGTTATCACTGTCTCGCCACAAGACAAGATCCTTTCCTAGTAACTGTATTGCGTGTGGGCGAGATGGATCTAGGAAATTTACAACTGCTACTGGATACCTGGATACAGGGAGCAGCGCGATTTTGTGAGGTGCTTAAATTTCGGGTACTAAATCACCTATTTAGGGGTGCGATCGCGGCAGAAAATGTGTTTTTATTGAGAATTAAGCAATTTAATTGAGAATTAAAACCCGATCTAACAAAATCGCATCGCTCCCCTGGATACAACTGCTTTGTCCATTGAAATATTTCTTCATTTTGTGGATTAAACTGTTCAATAGTATTATCTATAGGACTCATATTTAATTTTTGAACAAAACCCCGTACACCTAAATTCCCTGTAACCCTTTTGCGTATTGCCTTTTGCCTTTTACCTGACTACGTAAATAATTTCAGATATCAAACCGGATTCCTATATATCACCTGGCAAATTGGTTTTAGTATTCATAGTATTTTTTGACTCTACTTAATATTTTGGGTTTCGTACATTTGTTTATGCCTAGCTAAAAGCTGGAGGTATGTTGCATTTGTTTTTGGTTCTATCCACTTGGTTTTGAATATTGCGGCAGACTCAGCTTTAATTGGATCTACATCATAGGGCAAAATTTCTTTTGGGGCAGAGGAACTTTGCGATCGCTGATACTTTCTGCCACTTTTATGATTTGCATAACGGCGCGACCGGGTATAACCCATTTGTAAAAACTTCCGCGCCATATCTGCACCAATAAAATCATCTTTTTCTAAATATTCCAGAAAAAGTTGGTAAATTTTCTCACTCGATTCTCTAGCAATTTCCGGAGTTTTAAAACGCCAATAGGGTAGAATTTCTGATTTATATGGCTCTACCAAAAGTACACCCTGTTCACCTTTGCCGACACGATACAGTTCAGGATGTTGACGGAAATTGATTTTTTCATAATCTAAGGAATAATCAAAAGCCATGATTAGTTTTGATACTCAAATTCCACTGCCACCATTCCGGTCGCGTAAGATACGCAGGATTTCAGTCACATCATTGGATACTTGGCGTAAATCAGCTTTAACTTCTCGCATTTCTGTTTTTAGCTGACTAACATCAGTTTTTAATACACCGACATCGTTTTTGAGTTGTCTAATATCTGTCTTCTGTTCTCGCACCTCGGATGTAAGGGCAGTTACTAGAGAAAGAGTTTGAGCCACAGCCACTTGTGTTGAACCAATAGTTCCGGCTTGGATCTTGAGGGTGTTGACATCTTCGGTGAGGGCATTGAGCCGCCTGTAGATATCTTCGATAGCTGTGTCACTCATTTGCTTTTTCTGTGTAAATCAATTGTAGGCAGTTATCTCAATGCTCCAACGCGATCGCCTGTTTGAAATTAGCTTTCTTGTTGATGGTTTTGCTGTCTGCGGATTAACTCGTTAAGCAAAACCCCACAACGCAGGCTGGTTTCATAAGCCTGTTTCATCATTTGATGTCCGGCTTTTCTATCGCCCTGTTTAATTAATTCAACACCTTGGCGACTATACTGCGTTCTTAATCGCCCCAGTTCCTTAACTCTTTGTTCTAGTTCTTGGGTGGTTTTCACTATCCCTCCAGTTCGGAAATCAAAACATCCAAATTTTCTGCTTCTAGAAAAATTCTATTAGCCCTTGATTCTAGTAGGCTAGAGTCATCATAATTTTTGTCTTCCATTGCTTGTTGTGCAGCTTCATACAACTCACCAGCTATTTGCTGTAGCTGGTCGTAAGCTTGTAAAAGTTTTAACAATGTACTTGGTTGCATATAACCCTAATTGTACTCATTTTCTCGCTGCTACACTCGTTGGCTTCACAGTGAAATATGTTTCCAGGTCTTTCTTCGCCATATTTTGTAAACTTGGTCTACTGTTGCACTAAAAATTTGTCCTACTTGTTTTGCAGTTAATCCAGATTTACGCAATGCAAGAATTTGGACAGCCTTTTCTAAAGTTAGTGTTGCTCTCCCATTTTTTTCACCTCTTCGCTGTGCATCTTTCCAAGGCTCCCTCTAGGGCTTAACGATACCGGCTGCTTGTCCCGGCGGCAGTTTTGTTGTCACATTTAGTCAGTAGTCAGCCGAAAATCATCGCACTGCTTTTGAGCAAGCGGTAAGCGAAGCTATGCCGTCAGGTTTATCGCTTTTGACATGACAAGATATAACCTTATGGTTGACAGCAATATTTTAAACTGGGTAATATCTTCATGTCAATGGTTGAGCGTACCAAAATAGTTGTAAATATGAGTATTAATATTGATACCTCTCCCATTGCAACTTTTCACTGGAACGATGCAATGGGGAGACGCTTAAGAGAATTAAGAGAAGGCATAAATTATAGCCGTAGAGAGCTTTCAGAAAAATCAGGTGTATCTGAAGCATATATCCAGCAGCTTGAATCTCCTCATTTGTATACAGGAAAGTCGAAAAAACCCAAAGAGCTTACAGCTTCTAGAAAAATATTGGAATCACTATGCTCAATATTGGACACAAGCGTTGCTGCATTAATTTGGGATGGTGAACCAGGAAATTTAGTTATTTTTAGTGAAAAAGAAAAAATTGCTGATTAAATTTTAGTACGTAGCGTAATAAAATATAAACATGAGAGGAACCAAGCACCAGCCTCTCTGTTAAATAAAGAAGTGCTTAACCACAGAACCATGAAAAAAGCGAACAGAAAACAAAGCCCCCAGGTAGCGAAGGCAACGGATAGTCAAGGTTGTTTCCGGGAAGTAAGGGCGGAGTGGGTTCCAAATCAGAATCACCAACAAGACGGCAGGCATCTGAAGCGGTACTGTCGCCTGGCTATTGTGCCTCTTGCTTGGTGATGCTCTGGCCACTGGCTTGGGCAAAAAATACGGCTACGCCAAATTAGAGTGAGAGCGTTGTGGCATACCACAACGTATTCGTACCAAAAACAAAAGCGATCGCAGGGTTTCTCAGACGGTGCGGTAAGCGGAGCTATGCCGTCAGGCTAATCGCTTTTTATCCAAACTGGAATCTTAATTATGACCTACATAACTAATACTCAGCAAGCACTTTTCGGTTCTTTCGTGAAAGATTCGCCTTCATCTGAACTGACTTCCGTTGAAATCAGCTTTTACGATCACGAAATTCACTGCGGAAACGAACTGATTGCCCGAATCACATACCAAGAGGATCTGACGCAACCGTGGGTAGTAATGGTAAACGGTGAACAAATCCATAGAGGAAGCACCTGGGCAAAAGCCTGGAGATATATCTGCACACATCACAAAGACGGAAGCCTGCCTGTACAGGAACAAGAAACCCCAGCCGCTACCACTGACAACGAAATCAAGTGCCAGATTGCTCAAGAGTGCGAAAAACATGGTTTTGAACTGCTCAACGACGGCATATATTCGAGCGATTTTAAGATAGGCGAAGTCGGCTATAACGGGGTGTGGTGGTACATCCGAACGTTGTTAGGACGAGAAAATAAAGTCTTTTGTCAATCTGTAGCAGATGCGGTTCAAGGGTTGACAGTGGTCGGAGTTGAGTCTGTGTTGTGCGAGGATTTGCTGGACAAACCGTTAATATAATCCCCTATTTTCTTGCACTTAATCTTCAAAAAAACAATGAATAAACAACAAGAAGCGTGGGATATCCTCATGGGTTTAGACAGGACACATTATGTGCTAACAGGTTTTTATACCTTGGGCGACGCGTATTTGATAAGCGATAAAAATCCCCAGTACAAAAACAAAATCGTGCTGGTTGAACATCGTGGGAAATTACAAATTAACCATTGGGATTACACTTGCAAAAAATCTGATTGCGGTAAGCAGCCAATCATCACAACCAATGGTGACGATGGCAAAGGCAATCTCAAACGCAAGGCTCCGTCGCTGAAAGTTTATGAGTAAGCGCAAACCCCCAATTATCAAACACCCAATAAAGCTGCAAAGAGGCAGTTCCCAAAAAATAGTTTACAGAACCATCAAAAATATTCAACAACTGAAAAATAATCAAGCATTAGGAACTGCAACCATCAATAATCAATCATGTATGGTT
>JAKOMP010000157.1 GCA_022241785.1 Cyanocohniella sp. LLY
AACTAAAATTATATTATTAAATGTTCTACCAAACACCCTTATTATTTATTGCTCCTTATTGAGAATACATCTGATAAATTTTCCTATTCAAAATGTGTTTTTTAAGAGATAAATGTAATTTTTTACTCTTTTTTCATGAATTTACTTCCGTAATAACCGATTGTGACAGTCAAGGGTGCGGAATATGGGTTATAAATTTCTTTGGTGTCTCTAAGCCAGTGACAAAGCCCCATAAAATAAATTGCAGGGACACAGTATTACTATGCCCCTGACTCTGCCCATACAACTAAGTAATTCACCAGCGAAGTAGAGTAGATGCTGCTGGGAAAAAAATTACGAAGCTAGTGCCACTTCTACTAGTTGCTGCAATTCACCTTTTTGGTACAGTTCAATGAGGATATCTGAACCACCGACAAACTGACCGTCAATATACACTTGGGGGATTGTGGGCCAGTTGGAATATTCTTTAATGCCTTGACGAATTTCCTGGTCTGAGAGAACGTCAATTGTCTCAAAGGGAACTCCCAATGTATTGAGAATCTGCACGACGTTGTTGGAGAAACCACACTGAGGCATCAGTTTGTTTCCTTTCATGAAAACTAATATCTTGTTTTGTTGTACCAAGTTATCAATTTTTTCTTGAGTTTCTGGGGTCATGGTCTTTTTGTTCCTATGTTGCTAATAGCCAAGATGTCGATAGTCAACCATCAATAGTCAATGGGGACTGATTGATTTTACGAAGCGGCTGTTGCTTGCCATGCTTCAGGCGTATAGGTTTTTACAGCCAAGGCATGAATCGCTTCAGTTGACATAGCTTGCCGCAACGCACCATAAACTAACTGGTGTTGTTGTACCAGTCCCTTATTGGCAAACTGCGATGAAACTACTGTCACTTGATAGTGGTCACCGCCACCAGTCAAGTCTTGCACCTGAACTTGGGCGTCTGGCAGTTCCGCCTTGATCATTTCCTCAACCTGCTGCGGATTAATCATCGCAATTCCTGAAAAAACTTACTTTTCTATTATTAACAGATACAGATATGAAGCGGATACCCTAACCCCGGTTAGGTTTTTACAGGCTAGGGGTAAACGCGTCTTAGAGGTCAGAGTTAGCGATTATCGCCTAGTAAAACCAAACTCATGGTAGATAGTTCCATACTACCATTGGGGTCTTTCCCGAAGGTGGAGAGAGTTTATTGACTTGGGGTAGAAGAAGACGAACTACCTTGTCTGGGAAAAGGTGCATCCACAAAACCCAACTCAAATAACTGCTGATAGGCTTTCTTACCTAAATCCCGCGTGGGGTTTTGACTCTTGATAATCTGAATTAACAACGGTACGGCTAATTCTGGCTGATTTTGCGCCCGATGTACTAATGCTAGCTGGTAGGTGGCTTCGTCGCGCTTTTGGGCTGTCTCTAGGGCTTTTTGACGCTGAGAATCGGAAACTCGATTGTCAATGCCTGTAAAGCTAGCATTGAGTTCTTGATAAAAATTAGATAGCTGATTATAAACCTGACGAGCTTCTTGGAGTTTTTTGGCAGCTAAAGCGTAGTTTTGAGCAGAAACGGCTTGATTTGCTTCTTGCATCAGCCGTTGTCCTCCCTCAATACTTAAAACGCTGTTATTTTGGGCTGTAGGACGCAAAGTATTGGGATCGTCAGGTTCAATGATTTGTACTTGACTATAAAGAGTAGATGGCTTTTGTACTTGAGCCTGAACAGGTGATAGCAGGCTAAGAACGGCGATAAATGATAAAGAAGTAAAGCTAATTAAAGGAGCAACGGCGGCAGAGTTCATGGGGTCAATTAGTGCGAAAACTATATAGAAAAGGAATGGAAACTTCGGGTATCTTAACTCTGTTTTCGTCCGTAACAAAACAAAGCTACATACTGTAGTTCCTCTGATTTAGACTAAAAATCGGTTTAATCGAGTTCCCTTTGCTCGTGTATACAATTAACTAAAATCACCCTTATGAATGATCCTGTTAATTCCTCTGATTTTTCCACCACAGGTTTACCAGCAAGCAGCTTGGGAATAGTTTTACAACGTGGTGGTGAAGAATTGATGTTAGAAAAAGCTTTAGACCGTTTCACCATTCGGCCAACTACCGACCTGACTCACCAACAATTATCCCAGGTTAGTTGGGGCATTTGGCAGCGTAGTATTCCCCAAGCCCATTTAGAACTGTTTACGGTTGTACCCACTGAGTTAGAAGTTGCTATGTCTCAAGCACGGGACTCAGAAAATGTGGCTTTTGCTGGTCATGTTTACACAATTAAAGATAATCCTGGGGCTGTTGTTTATCTGAATGACCAAGTGACCATTCAATGTGCCTCGGCGGTGGAGGTGGCTAAAGTTGACGCCATTGCTGCTAGTTTGGGCTTGGTTAAAGAAAAACCTGTTCTGGGGTTACCTGATACTTTTGTGTTTCGCGTTAGCAAACAAGCCACAGAAAACCCCCTCAAAATTACTAACCGCTTGCAACAATTGCCCGAAGTATTGGCAGCTGAACCTAATATCCTGATTAAAAGTGAATCACATTATCGACCCAGTGATCCCCTGTATTCTCAACAATGGTATCTAGCCCACAACGGCGGTAATCAGTTGGCGGTCAACTCTCATATTGCGGTGGAACAAGCTTGGGATATTACTCGCGGTGTGCGTTCTGTAGTAGTAGCTGTGGTAGATGATTCGTTTGATTTGAACCATCCAGACTTTCAAGGTAGCGGCAAAATTGTTGCCCCTAGAGATTTCAAAAAAAATGGCTTTTTACCCATACCAGGTGAGCGAGAAACCAGTCATGGGACAGCTTGTGCAGGGCTAGTGATTGCCGAAGAAAATGGTGCAGGTATCGTCGGGGTAGCACCTGGTTGTGCCTTGATGCCAATTCGCAGCACTGGTTTTTTGGATGATGAATCCATTGAAGAGATTTTCAACTGGGCCATTAACAAAGGCGCCAGTGTGATTTCTTGCAGTTGGGGTGCTTCTGCTGTGTATTTCCCTTTGTCTTTGCGCCAACGCGCGGCTATTACTCGTGCTGCTACTACAGGACGTAAGGGTAAAGGTTGCGTAATTTTATTTGCTGCGGGTAATGCCAACCGCCCAGTGAATGGAACTGTTTTTGAACGCAATTGGCCAGATAATCTTTTACGTGGTAATACAGACTGGTTAAGTGGTTTCTCGGTACATCCAGATGTGATTACTGTTGCTGCTTCTACTAGTTTGAATAGGAAGGCGGCTTATAGTAATTGGGGTAGTAATATTGCTGTGTGTGCCCCTAGTAACAATGCTCCACCAGGGATGTCATTTCAAGGTAGGGGATTTTTGAATACACAACCTGCCATCTCCACTTCTCTGCAAGGGCGAGGTATATTAACTACTGACCAAGTAGGCGCCGCAGGTTATGACCCTGGGGACTTTACCAGCAACTTTGGCGGTACTTCTAGCGCTACTCCCATTGTCGCGGGTGTGGCAGCCTTGGTTTTGTCAGCAAATCCTGACTTAACTGCACAACAAGTCAAACTGATTTTGGAAGAAAGCACCGATAAAATTGTGGACTCTGAACCAGATCCTCAGTTGGGTATGCGTGCAGGTACTTACGATGGTAATGGGCATTCTCAGTGGTTTGGTTATGGCAAAGTGAATGCAACTAAAGCAGTACAAGCCGCCCAGCGACTACGTAGGTCTGTATCATCTGCAACCAAAGAAATCAAGGTCAGGAATACTAATCAGTTGACGATTCCAGATCATAATTTACAGGGCATTAGAAGTGCGATCGCAGTTTCTGAATCTAGCATTATTAAAGATATTCAAATAACAGTTAATATCACCCATGATTTTCTAGGCGATTTAGAAATTTATTTAATAGCCCCCAATAATAAAATGGTGTTGTTGCAAAATCGGACATTAGGACGTCGTACTAGTTTACAGACGACTTACACCATGCGATCGCATCCTATTTTAAAACGTTTGCTATCCTTGTCAGCTAGAGGTAATTGGCAGTTATGGTTAATTGACCATGTGCCACAAGATGTAGGCAAAATTAACAGTTGGGAATTGATTTTGGGTATTTAATTATTGATCACCGATGACTGAATTAAGAATTGGGAATTTCTGCAAACGCATGACTGCTAACCTCGGATTCTTGATTACTTAATTGTTTGAGGGCGAATGCTAAATCTGATGTCAGATTTTGGGCATTTTGTTTTGTGGTACCATCGGTGTAATCTGATACATTAATCGGCGTACCAATGTGAATGTTCACATCTGCACCCCATGTAGGATAAGGATGGCTGTAATCGATGCTAATAGGTATAATTTTTACTCCTAGTCCTGGATAACTAGATTCAGCACTTAAAGACAGACGCGCAATTCCTGGCTTTAATGGGTGAAGTTTGTCATCACGATAAATATCCCCTTCAGGAAAAATTACTAAAGTTCTTCCTTGGTGAAGCAAGTTAACGCCATGTCTGAGGGTAGTGATTGATGGGTGTTTCGGATCTACAGGAAATCCCCCCAAGTGGCGGACAAACCAACCTTGTAATCCCTGACATTCATCTATGGTGACCATGAAACGTAAGTCTTTAGCTGCTACGCCAGCAATAGCGGCATAGGGTATGAGTAAAGCATCCCAACGTGAACGATGGGTGGGAGCGAGAATCACAGGCCCGAATGTGGGAATATTTTCCTGTCCGGTAATTTCAATTTGTCGAAAAAATAACGGTAAAAGGCAGTGACGCCCTAAAAGATACACCAGAGGACTTAACCAAGGAGACACTTGCGAGGTAGTATCAGCTACCTGAGTCTTAGCTTTGTTACTAGCTGTGAGTTGCTCGCATATCTTCTTGGCAATGGGGAATTGTATCATGATGGTAGCTGCTGGTTGTCCTGTAAAATACAAAAAACCTGTAATTAGTTACACCGTAGATTTTCTTTTGTAAATTGTGTGACAACTACTGGACAGTTTTACCTCTGTCCGTCATTTCTCTGACGTCGAGTTGTAAACCACGTTTGTAATTGCTGGCGACAAGTTGATTCTAAAATGCCTCCCATGACGCGCAGGCGGTGGTTAGAGGCAGCGCCATCAGGAATATTGGTAACAGTACGAATTGCGCCAGTTTTAGGATCGTCCACTCCATAAATCAACATTCCTAAACGTGCTTGGATAATAGCGCCAGCACACATAGGGCAAGGTTCTAAAGTGACGTACATGGTGCAATCATTAAGATGCCAGTTGTGTAAGCTCTTGGCTGCTGCCCTCAGAGCGATAATTTCTGCGTGAGCTGTTGGGTCTTTGTCACGTTCTTTTCTGTTTTCGCCTGTTGCCATCAAATTTCCCTTAGCATCAATAATCACAGCACCCACAGGTACTTCACCTGCATCACCTGCGATTTGTGATAACTCTAGGGCATGACTCATCCATTGCCGATGTTTTAAATATTCTGGGTATTCAACTAACATCTTTTCTTATAATTGCGGAGGTTTATCGCAGAAATGGGAAAAAACGTGCGCGCAGATCACAACACAAAATTTAAGCAGCCAAGAAGATAAATTGACAACGAGTTGACTGAACTAAATCAGTAAATTTAAGGCGATAAACCACAAGAAAAATATATCAAAAGTTTAGATACTTGGTTGAGCTAGAAGCGGATCAAGTTGAGCGTTTGTATCTAGCTGATAAATATCATCACAACCGCCAATATGCTGGTTATTAATGAAAATCTGGGGAACTGAACGGCGACCATTAGCACGTTCTGCCATTTTTGCTCTGGCTGCTGTGTCGCCATCGATTTTGTATTCAGTAAATCTCACACCTTTCCACCACAAAAGCATCTTGGCTCGAATACAGTAAGGGCAGGTTTGCCATGTATAAATTTCTACGTTAGCTTTAACACGTTCTGGATGGCGACCGACAAGAGGATTGAGAAAGTCCAGCATTTTTTTTCTTATTGATTTTTGTTAATTACTTCTAGCCTAGATCATTATCAGTTTTGTGGGCACAGACTTGAGGCATGAAAGGCATAGGAAGGTTGGGTCATGAAATAAACATTGGCTAGATTTATTTATTAGTATAAAAATACTTTTATTTTCAAGATCAGAGCAATTATTGCCGTTCAGCAGCAAAACTTAACACTTAAGTCAGTAGAGACTATTTCCCACGTGTATACGCCCTTTGGTAGACTTGAAGACTGAAATAGCCAGATAACAAGACGCTAAATCAAGCAGTTGAGAGGGTGACTCTGTGGAAAATACACTTGGATTAGAGATTATTGAGGTAGTAGAGCAAGCCGCGATCGCTTCCTCGAAGTGGATGGGCAAAGGCGAAAAAAACATTGCTGACCAAGTAGCAGTGGAAGCCATGCGGGAGCGGATGAACAAAATTTATATGCGCGGTCGTATCGTCATTGGCGAAGGCGAACGCGACGAAGCTCCCATGCTCTACATTGGGGAAGAAGTCGGTATCTGTACCCAACCAGATGCCAAAAACTTCTGCAACCCTGATGAATTAATGGAAATTGACATTGCTGTTGACCCCTGCGAAGGTACAAACCTAGTTGCTTACGGTCAAAATGGCTCAATGGCAGTTTTGGCAATTTCGGAAAAAGGTGGTTTGTTTGCTGCGCCTGACTTCTACATGAAGAAACTCGCAGCACCAGCTCCAGCTAAAGGTTTAGTAGACATTAACAAGTCTGCTACTGAAAACCTCAAAATCTTATCTGAGTGCTTAAACCGTTCCATCGAGGAATTAGTAGTTGTGGTGATGGATCGTCCCCGCCACAAAGAACTCATTCAAGAAATTCGTACAGCAGGTGCCAGAGTCAGACTAATCAGTGATGGTGACGTTTCTGCTGCCATCTCCTGCGCCTTTGGTGGTACCAATATCCACGCCTTGATGGGTATCGGTGCCGCACCTGAAGGAGTTATCTCTGCTGCGGCTATGCGGTGCTTGGGAGGACATTTCCAAGGGCAACTGATCTATGATCCAGAAGTCGTACAAACAGGTTTGATAGGTGAAAGCAGAGAAGGCAATCTCGCACGGCTGAAAGAAATGGACATTAATGACCCTGATAAGGTTTACAATGCCGACGAATTAGCTTCTGGCGAAACTGTTTTATTTGCTGCTTGTGGTATTACCCCTGGCACTCTTATGGAAGGTGTCCGCTTCTTCAGCGGTGGTGCAAGGACTCAAAGCTTGGTTATTTCCAACCAGTCCTGTACAGCGCGTTTTGTGGATACTATCCATATGTTTGACGAACCTAAAAATCTGCAATTGCGTTAGTAATTTATAGGGAGTAGGGAGTAGGGAGTAGGGAGTAGGGGGAGAATAATATAAGTTTCTAGTTTCTCTATTATCTCCCTCATCTCCCAACCTGCGGGAAGCCGCTGATGCGTCTACTATTTCCCTCATCTCCCATCTCCCAATACCCGATCATCAATAATCTATTACCAATTACCGATAAATAATGAATATTGCAGTGGTGGGGTTAAGCCATAAAACAGCCCCAGTTGAAATCCGGGAAAAGCTGAGTATTCCAGAACCACAAACTGAAAGTGCGATCGCTCATCTTAGTAGCTATCCCCATATTGACGAAGTAGCAATACTTAGCACTTGCAACCGTCTAGAAATTTACATTGTTACTAGTGAAACTGAGCAAGGTATCCGAGAAGTTACTCAGTTCCTTTCAGAACACAGTAAGTTACCTGTGCAGTCTCTACGCCAGCATTTGTTTATGTTGCTGCATGATGATGCCGTGATGCACTTGATGCGGGTATCTGCTGGGTTAGATAGCTTGGTACTAGGAGAAGGTCAAATTCTGGCTCAGGTGAAAAATACTCACAAACTGGGACAGCAATACAACGGTATAAAAACAATTCTCAATCGATTATTTAAACAAGCTTTAACAGCTGGTAAGCGAGTTCGTACTGAAACCAGTATTGGTACTGGCGCTGTTTCTATTAGTTCCGCAGCTGTGGAGTTGGCTCAAATCAAGGTTGCTAATTTAGCAGCTTGCCGGGTTACAATTTTGGGTGCTGGCAAAATGTCGCGGTTGCTAGTACAACACCTAGTTTCTAAAGGTGCAGTACAAATTAGCATTGTTAATCGCTCCCAAGCACGGGCCCAGGAATTAGCGAAACTTTACCCCGAACAAGCTATTTATACTCATACGCTATCAGAAATGGTGTCAGTAATTGCCGAAAGTGATTTGGTGTTTACAAGTACTTCTGCTACTGAACCGATCCTTGATCGCGCCAAGTTAGAAACAGTTTTAGAGTCTAACCGCTCTTTAATGTTATTTGATATTTCTGTGCCGCGTAATGTCCACAGTGATGTCAATGAACTAGCAAATGTCCACGCTTTTAATGTGGATGACTTGAAAGCAGTAGTGGCGCAAAATTACGAAAGCCGTCGCAAGATGGCCCAAGAAGCAGAGAAACTTTTAGATGAAGAGGTAGAAGCTTTTGATATTTGGTGGCGATCGCTAGAGACTGTCTCCACTATTAGTTGTTTGCGAAATAAAGTCGAAACTATCCGCGAACAAGAGTTAGAAAAGGCTTTGTCACGATTAGGTTCGGAATTTGCCGAAAAACATCAAGAAGTAATCGAAGCTTTAACACGAGGAATTGTTAACAAAATTTTACATGACCCAATGGTGCAATTACGGGCGCAGCAGGACGTTGAAGCCAGACGTCACTGTATGCAAACCCTGCAAACGCTGTTTAACTTAGATGCTGATCAGCAATTTAGTTAAGCCGTGGAAGGGGACAAGGGGGGAAGGGGACAAGGGGATAAGAAAAAATACTTCTTTATCCCCTCATTTTCCAGTACCCTATTCTGCCAAATTTTAAGCTTGTTCTTGTAATCGCACAGCCAAGCGATCGCATATAGCGGTTCCTGCTTGAGTACAATACAGTATGGGATGATGGAGTATATTAACATCTAAGTGTCTGTGGAATGAAACCTTACTCCTGTGATCTGCGCCAGAAAGTGATTAATGCACATAACAACACAGAAGGCTCTCAACGACAACTGGCAAAAAGATTTAGTGTCAGCTTGAGTTTTGTTCAAAGTTTACTCAGACGATATCGTAGTAGTGGGACAATTGAGC
>JAKOMP010000004.1 GCA_022241785.1 Cyanocohniella sp. LLY
AGCATGTCATTACTGCTGCTGCTATCAACTTAAGTCGGATGTGGGATTGGTGGCAACATGTCCCWCGCAGTCAGACTCGCGTTTCTCACTTTGCTCGAATTGCTCCCACTGCTTCATAGTATTCCTGATTTTCTATTTTGTGATGACTGGTTTTGCCCTCTATCAATTCGCCAACAGTATCCTTGTAGGGAAGGGGTTGGGGTTAGGTTCCGTCGAACTCACATTAACTATGTATATGATTAAATTTAAAAAACATATCTGTACAGATGTAATTTTAATTTTTATTTATCAACCCTAATTTATGCAAACACTCCTGAACAACCGCTATCAAGTTATTCGGACTTTGGGGAGTGGTGGATTTGGTGAAACTTTTCTAGCAGAAGATACCCAAATGCCATCCCACCGTCGCTGCGTGATTAAACTGCTAAGACCGATTCAAAATAATCTTCAGGTTTACCAACTGGTACAAGAACGGTTTCAACGCGAAGCAGCAATTTTAGAAGACTTGGGTGGATTTACTGACCAAATTCCGACGTTGTATGCCTACTTTCAGTCAGAAGGGCAATTTTATTTAGTTCAAGAGTGGATTGAAGGCGATACCCTGACAGCAAAACTCCAAAAACAAGGGTTATTCAGTGAATGTGCTGTCAAAGAAGTTTTGGTGGATTTGTTACCAGTGCTAGATTATGTCCACTCAAAGCGCATTGTTCACCGCGATATTAAGCCAGATAACATTATTGTGCGGCATCGTGATAGTAAGTCAGTGTTAATTGATTTCGGTGCGGTGCGGGAATCAATGGGAACGGTATTTAATTCCCAAGGTAATCCTACCAGTTCCATTGTCATTGGTACGCCTGGCTATATGCCCAGCGAACAAGCAGCGGGTAGACCAGTTTATTCTAGTGATTTATATAGTTTAGGTTTGACAGCAATTTATTTGCTGACAGGAAAACAACCACAGGAATTAGAGGCTGATGCGCGTACTGGAGAAGTTGTTTGGCATCAACACGCCTTAAGTATTAGTCCCACATTAGCAGGAGTTCTAGACCGGGCGATCGCCTATCATCCACGCGATCGCTTTGCCACTGCTAGAGAAATCCTAGAAGCTCTACAATTAGGTTCAGTTAGTATCCCGCCTACAGTAGCTTATCAGCATCCACAAGTAGTAACAGCAACGTCTCCTGCTCCCGCCCCATGCCTAAATACAGTTGCTGTTAGTCCAGGTTCTGCCTCACAACCTCCTACTCCTAATCAGGCTAGTGGACAAAAGGGCATTTTTCTTGGCAGTTTAATTGTAGGTGGTTTAATAGGTGCTTCTATCATCATTGGTTTTGCCCTGAATAAACCACCGCAGCCATTACAGGCAGTAGATTCACGCAATGAACCATCAAATGTTATACCATCTGCTAATTCTCCTATTGCCCAAACTCCAGAACCTTCCCCAAATGACATTCAACCACAGGAAGTTATACAACCTATAAATTCCCCACCTCCGGCAATAATTCCTAATCAAACCCCATCTTCTGGGCCTCCTCCGGCCAAAACCCCAGAAGTCAATAGACCATCCCCTGCACAAGCAGTGCAAAATTATTATCTAAATATTAATCAAGGTCAATATCAAACTGCGTGGAATCAACTAGCCCCCAACTTGCAAAGTAATACACGACTGCACCCTGATGGTTATCTTTCTTACATCGATTGGTGGGAAGGGAAAGTGGAAAGCGTCAATGTTGAACAAGTTAATTTAGTGCAAGCCAGTACAGAAACAGCCACAGTCAATGCCAAGTTTCAATACTTGATGAAAAATGGCAAACAAGTTCCCGGTTCTGTGAATTTTTCCCTTTTATGGGATGCTGAAAATAGTAGATGGGTTGTTAGTGCTGTTAAATAGCGATCGCCATTTACCCTCGACACAATAGTTATGCTCAAAATAGGGGACATAAACTGCCTGTAAATCGTCAGAATATCTGATGTACATTTGTAAAGGGCTAAAACTTGTAATTTTTCATGACAACAACGCTGCTGAACAATCGCTATCAAGTTATTCAAGTACTGGGTGCTGGTGGGTTCGGAGAAACTTCTTTGGCAGAAGATACCCACATGCCATCTCGCCGTCGCTGTGTCATCAAGCAACTCAAACCAATAATTAATAACCCACACAATCACAAAATGATTGAACAGAGGTTTCAGCGAGAAGCTGCAACCTTAGAAATTTTGGGTAGGGCCAGTGACCAAATTCCCGAACTCTACGCTTACTTTTCCGAAAATGGGGAATTTTACCTGGTACAAGAATGGATTCAAGGACAAACCCTGACTGATATTGTTGCCACCGAAGGCTATGCAAGTGAAAAGACTGTCCGAGAAATTCTCTTGAGTTTGCTCTCCGTATTAAATTATGTTCACAATCAAGGCATTATTCACCGGGATATCAAGCCAGATAATATTATTCTGCGTGCAGGTGATCACAAGCCAGTTTTGATTGATTTTGGTGCAGTTAAGGAAACCATCCGTTCAGTAGCCAATGCTTCAAATTATCCCACACGTTCAATGGTAATTGGCACACCAGGATATATGCCTAGTGAACAAGCTATCGGCAGACCGGTTTACGCTACTGATATTTACAGTTTAGGCTTGACAGCGATTTATCTACTGACTGGGAAACACCCAGCAGAAATGCAAACTGATTTGCAAACTGGGGAACTTTTGTGGCAAGAGTATGGGACTCATGTATCCCCCAATCTGGCAATGGTACTTAATCAAGCCATTCATCCTCATGTGAGCGATCGCTATAGTACCGCCAGTAAAATGCTATATGCTTTAAGGTCTGCTAGTGATATTGCTCCACAATCTCCTATCACTACCCCTACTTACAATATCAGTCCCCCTAAACCTGTATCAACCAAACAAACTCAAGTATTATCTGCGCCATCAACTATTTCTACCAGTAATTGGCAAAAGCCCGCTTTAATTATCGGCAGTTTAATTTTGGGTGGCTTAGTTGGTGGGGTGGCAATTTCTAGTGTCACTCGTCAACCGCAGTCTACAACACCTGTTGCCATAACTCCTACGCCCGCGCCATTTTCCGACTCAGATAATATTGAACCCACGCCTACACCAGAATTTTCGCCGCCAGCACCTATCGAGCCGCCAATTGCTGCACAACCTCCTTTAGACCCTGTAGTACCTGTAAGACCACAACCACAAGTAACTCCTACATTTGCACCCACCCCGGATGTTTCTACCCCATCACCGCAGCCAGAACTTCCAGTAGAACCGGAACTAGCACAGGAGCCAGAAAAGCCTGAATCTTCTACAGTTCCCGTAGAACCGGAACCACCACAGCCGCAACAAGATGCTGTTCCCAGTAATACCCAAAGTGTGAATATAAATGTGCCGGCATTTCCTACAGGAACTACTCAAGATACTATCAAAGCAGCCTTGGGTAACCCTAGTAAGATTTCCAACGGCTTATGGAACACTCGTGCTTTCCTTTATCAACTGAAGCCCAATCAGGTTGACCTCGGTTACTTATTTGACCGCAACACGGGAGTTTTGCGCCAAACTGAAGTAGCTTTTGCCCAATCTGTCCAGCCCGAAGTTATGCAATCAACATTACAAGGAATGCTTGGCGGTAATATTAATAGTAATATCCAGCAAGGACTCCAAAGAGTACGCGATCGCCAAACTAGACAATACTCTTTTAATGTTGGTGGATTAAAAGGTGTGATTGAACGTAATCGACAGGATCGAATTTATATCGGCGTTTGGGATGCTGATTTGCATTAAAAAAAAGGCCTGCTTCCGCAAACCTTTTCTCTTTAACCCCAGACGTGAAGTCTGGGGAAAAAATTTGATTACTTAACAGTAACCTTACCGCCGGCTTCTTCGATGCGCTTCTTAGCATCTTCAGCAGCATCCTTAGCAATACCTTCTTTGATTGCTTTGGGCGCAGCTTCTACCATGTCTTTGGCTTCTTTCAAACCTAAGCCAGTCAATTCCCGGACAATCTTCAGTACGGCAATCTTCTTATCAGCAGGAACGGAATCTAAGATTACGTCAAATTCGGTTTTTTCTTCTACTGGTTCAGCCGCCGCAGCACCCGCACCGGGAGCCATCATCATCATGCCACCAGCAGGTGCAGCTGCACTTACTCCGAAAGCTTCTTCAATTTGCTTAACTAACTCAGATGCTTCCAGTAAAGAAAGGCTTTTCAATTGTTCGAGAATTTGATCAGTTGTAGCAGACATTGATATGACTCCTGTAATGTTAATTTTGTTTTTGCCTACCCAAAGTTGTTATTAAGGGCAAACTTTACCAGGCAAATTCTGGTGTAATTTGGCGAATTTTATTCAGCAGCGCTTTCCGTGCTGTCACCTTGTTCTTTCTCAGCCACAGCCTGCAAGGCGCGAGCCAAAGAACTGGGAACTTCGTTGATACCAACAGCCACTTTGGTAGCCAAGGCGTTGATAGCTCCGGCAATTTGTGCCATGAGTTGCTCTTTAGATGGCAAGTCTCCTAGAGCCTTAACATCTGTTTCTTTGAGCAGGCGACCTTCCATTACGCCACCGCGAAGTTCTGTCTTCTTGGTGACTTTCTGGAATTCTTGGTAAGCCTTAATTGCCGAGGAAAAATCTTCTTTTACCAGCAAAAAGGCGGAAGAACCATTGAGCAATTCCGAAAGTGGTTGCCAGTTTTCATCACCATCAATGGCAATGCCCATTAAGGTATTTTTAGTTACCTTACAAACAGCGCCACTCGGACGTAACCGTTGCCGTAAGTCAGTAATTTGAGCAACTGTCAGACCTTGATAGTCAATTACCAGTGCCAAAGTTGACTCGCTCAAAGTTTCTTTGAGTTCAGCAACTATCTCTTTTTTATTTTCTAGCGTTCGACCCATGCTTGTTTCACCTCCAAGGGCAAAATCATAAATTTCCGCTAAGTAAAACCGCCTCCAATCTATTCAGATTAGATTTGGTTTTACTTCCTGCTTCAACCAAAGCCACACGGCGGTTTTTATCCACAGGCATAAATTCGGGACTAGCTCTCCCTATTTTTGCTAAATTCAGCACCGGATTTAAATCTCTTTTGAGCCTGACTTGTGCGTTTCACTGTGAACGAGCAAAAACAATAAACCCCAGCTATTTCAGCCAGGGTTTCACAGTCAGACTCATAATACTTCGGTCATCACACCATTAAGGGTGGTACTTCCAGTAATTAGAGTTCTAACCTCGGCAGGATATTTAAGCTATTAGCTCCTGCTGTCTCCGGCTTTGCTTATTTAGTTTTGAGTCGAGAGTATTTACTAGGTACTGAACTGAGAAAATTGATTTGCTAAAAATCTTTTCTAGCCTCTAGTCTCTAGTCTCTAGCCTCTGGTTCCCATTAAGCTACTTCGGTCAGTTTCAAATCCCTGAGGGCATTAATATCGACTTTAATCGATGGGCCCATGGTGGCAGATACATAAACTGAACGCCAATAACGACCTTTGGCTCCTGAAGGACGGTTACGATCAATCGTCTCTTGTAATGCCTTCAAGTTTACCAATAAATCTTCAGGTGAGAAGGCGACCTTACCAAACATAACATGGACAATGCCAGTTCGATCAGCCCGAAATTCTAATTTACCAGCTTTAAATTCGGCGATCGCACCTGCTACGTCAAATGTCACAGTTCCACCCTTGGGTGATGGCATCAAACCACGAGGGCCTAATAACTTACCCAACTTTGCCACCTGTGGCATCACATCTGGTGTGGCAATTAGCTTATCGAAATCCATCATCCCTTGTTGAATTTCGTTAATTAGCTCTTCTGAGCCAGCTATATCAGCACCAGCATTACTGGCTTCTGTAACTTTTTCACCTCTGGCAATTACGGCTACCCGTACAGTTTGTCCTGTACCTTTAGGCAATGCCACAGTTGTCCGCAATTGTTGGTCTGAATACTTGGGGTCAATCCCTAACCGGATATGTGCTTCGGCGGCTTCAGGAAATTTAGCTGTCGCTGTGTCTCTTAACAGGTTTAAAGCCTCTAAAGGCTCATAATCCCTATCTTCTACCTTTTCTAGCAGCGCCTGTAAGCGACGCGATATTTTTTTTCCCATTTTTCTCTCCTGGGGTAATTACGAAGTTCTGCTTCTCCCCCGATAAGTTTTGTTCTTAGTCTTGCGTCTTTTGCCAATGACTAATGACTAGTCTGTAATAGTTACGCCCATGTTCTTGGCAGTACCCGCCACAATCTTCATCGCCGCTTCTATGTCGTTGGCGTTGAGATCAGGCATTTTCGTTTGAGCAATCTCTTGCAATTGCGCTCTGGTAATTGACCCAACTGTTTTTTTGTTGGGTTCATTAGAGCCTCTTTCAATCTTCGCTGCCTTGCGAATCAGTACTGATGCTGGTGGCGTTTTGAGGACAAATGTAAAACTCCGGTCTTCAAAAACCGAAATTTCTACAGGTATCACCATGCCAGCTTGGTCTGCTGTTTTGGCGTTGTACTCTTTGCAGAACATCATAATGTTCACACCGTGTTGACCCAATGCGGGACCCACTGGTGGTGCTGGGTTGGCTTTGCCAGCATTCAGGGCCAATTTAATGACCGCCACTACTTTCTTCGCCATTTGTGTTAGCTCTGTTTCTCTACCTGATTAAATTCCAATTCTACTGGTGTATCGCGGCCAAAAATCGAGAGCAAGGCTTTGAGTTTGCTTCGCTCTGGACTGACTTCAATCACCTCGCCTTCAAAGTCTTTAAAAGGACCGGAAAGCACGACTATCTTATCACCAGTCGCCATGTCAATTTTGACAACTGGCTCCTGTTCGCTAGTCTGTTTGAATATCCGTTCTACTTCTGAGGGGCCCAGGGGTACTGGTTTTACATGACCACGGCTTTTGCTACCGCCACGTTTTTGTTCTGCTCCCACAAAATTAATTACATGGGAAGTGTTTCGTACCACCTGCCATGTATCATCTTCCATCACCATCCGCACTAGCACATAGCCAGGAAAAACTTTCTCTTCTGTGTGCTGGCGACTGCCATCCTTACGAATTTTCACCGCTGGCGTGTGAGGAATTTCTACCTGGACAATTTTGTCAGCAACATCAAATGTTTGAATGCGTTGCTCCAAATTTGTTTTCACGCGTTTTTCACAGCCTGAGGCTACTTGCACTGCATACCAGCGTGCTTCCTTGAGCGCTGTTTCTGCTGTTTCCTCTGACTGCAACGCTGAGTTGTATGGTTCGTCTGTTGCAGAAGTCATCAGAACACCTGTTTTGCTACCCAACCAAACAATCCATCGACCAAATATATCAAAGATGCGGAGAGTGTCACCATTAACAGCACAGCAGCTGATTCACTCACTAACTGCTTGCGACTGGGCCAAACCACTTTTTCCAGTTCTTCTTTAGTTCCTTGGAAAAAGTTCGTCACACTAAATCCATTAGTGGTTGCTGGCATTTCTGCTTCATTTTTTTTGGCCACTGTCGTTTGTCCCCCCGTTTCTTAAAATAGAGCTATAACCTGCTAATTTATATTCAGGCTGACAGCTTCGACTCCATCATGCTTATTGGAAGCAAAAAAGCTGCAAATATAAAATAATTTTACCCGAAAAAATTAGCGCTAACTGCTAGTTTAGCAGACGTGCTATTACTTCGGACTGTATTTTTTGCTTTCAAGCGCGCCCTGGAGGACTTGAACCCCCGACATCAGGTTTTGGAGACCTGCGTTCTACCAACTGAACTAAGAGCGCACAAGCTGGGGTGGATTCAGTTATTTAGCTGAACCTTTTTTAGTATAGCACAATTTCAACTCTTAATTTTATTTTATTTTGGTCGGGGGAGCAAATTAGCGGCAGTTGCCGCTTGTTAATAGAAATTTCTCCCATACTTTGAAAAAGGTTTACAAAGAACGGTCAAATCTTTGCTTAATCCGAGTAGCTTTACCTACACGCTGACGTAAGTAATATAGCTTCGCCCGGCGGACTTTACCTCGACGTAGGACTTTGATGTTGTCAATTCGGGGAGAATGTAACAAAAATACCCGTTCTACACCAATGCCTTGAAACACACGACGGACGGTAATAGTTTCGTTAATACCACCATTGCGTTTGGCAATTACAACGCCTTCGTAGGGTTGTATGCGGTATTTTTGACCTTCTTTAATCTTGACACCGACTTTTACGGTATCACCCACATAGATAATGGGCAAATCCGATTTTAGTTGTTCCGCTTCAATGGAGCGGATGATCTCTTGAGCGCTCATAGCCTGTTTGCTTTAAAAACTCACAATCATTAATAATAAATCGATAATCCTCTTTCAGTCCACTTATTTTAGATTTAAATATCAATAATTTTACCGATTCAGCAGCCTAGTCATCAAAGCTATATTGCAAGAGTCTGTGCTACAAGCATCGGATTTATGAAATTTAGCGTCGTTATTACTACATATAACCGCTTGAGTTTGCTGCAAAGAGCCATTGACTCTGCGCTTAACCAGACAGTACCTTGTGAGGTAATTGTTGCCGATGACTGTTCATCTGATGGCACCGAAGCATATGTAACAAGCTTAGGCAACTCTGTTATTTACCATCGCAATCAGATTAACAAAGGTCATGCAGCTACGGTAAATGCTGGTGTCCACAAAGCGAGCGGTGACTGGATTAAGTTTTTGGATGATGATGACTACCTAGCTGCCAATTGTATAGAAGAAATGGCGGAGGCGATCGCCCTTTGTCCGGGTGCTGTAATTTGTTCTTGTGTGGCAGCTCAGGTAGATAGTCATGAAGTTGAAATTAGTCGTACCCCTCAAGTTGGCCCTGGTTTAGCTTTTTATATTCCCCAAGCCGATATTCACTACGGTATGCTGCTAGAGCTTGTACCTTTTGGGACACCTGCTCAGGTAGCTTGCAGTCGTGATGCTTTTTGGCAAACTTATGGTTGGGATTCCCGACTTGATGCCAACTGTGATGATATCGATTCTTGGATTCGCATTGCCCAGTTTGGCCATGCCGTTTTTGTGAATCAGTGCCTCGCCTACCGGACTATTTGGACTGGTGCATATAACCAAAAGTTTTCTTTAGCGCGGCGGCTAAATACAAATATCTTAATGAAAGAGAAGATTTACGCTTTAATTGACAAAAAGCACCAGTCTTATCTACCTAAGCTCCAAAATATCAAAAATTATTTGAAACTGCATTGGATTTTAGCGGCTCTCAAGCACAGAAAATTTCAAAGTTGCTTGTCAATATTAGATAAATCTATCTTCTGTCCAATATCTTGGTGGCTTTTACTTAGATCTATTTTCTGGCGACACTCTCATTTTTATAATTTGCATCTACGTAAATTGGTTTTGATTAAGTCTTAGAGGTTAGAGGTTAGGGGCTAGAGGAAGCAGCGGTGAAGTTTCTTCCCCATGAATAATGACTAAATCGGCGGGCTATTATCCTTTTGATCTCTTGAGAGAATTGGATTACCGTCGATTTTATTTATTTGCTGTTTTAAGGGAATCTCAATCACAAATTCTGTACCCCGATCTGGGGCTGAAATGCAGTAAAATTTACCACTGTGATTTTTAGTAATAATCTGGTAGCTAATAGACATACCCATGCCTGTACCTTTGCCAATGGGTTTGGTAGTAAAAAAAGGATCAAAAATTAGTTGTTTGATCGCTTCTGGTATACCCAAGCCATTATCGCGAATTTTAATAATAATTTGATTCTCGTCGAGCATTTGGGTACAAATAAGAATCATGCCAGGGGATTCTTGAATTTCTTGGCAAGACAGTTTTTCGTTTCTTTCTTCTAATGCATCTATAGCATTAGTTAAAATATTCATAAAGACCTGATTTAGTTGCCCAGCATAACACTCTATCAACGGCAACTCACCATATTTTTTGATGACTTCAATACCGGGAGACCCAGGTTTATTTTTGAGCCGATTTTCTAAAATCAATAAAGTACTATTAATTCCTTCATGAATATCTACCGCTTTATATTCAGCTTCGTCTAAACGGGAAAAATTTCGCAATGAAAGAACTATTTGGCGAATGCGTTCTGCTCCTATTTTCATTGAATTCAGTAATTTAGGCAAATCCTGCATCAAAAATTCTAAATCTATTACCTCAATTTCTTTTTGAATAATTGGAACTGGTTGAGGGTAGTATTCCTGATAAAGTCTAATTAGTTGAAGTAAATCATGGATGTAATCATTAGCGGGTGTAATATTGCCATAAATAAAATTAACGGGATTATTGATTTCGTGGGCTACCCCTGCTACTAATTGACCAAGGGAAGACATTTTTTCACTTTGGATAATTTGACTTTGAGTACGCTGTAATTCCTTTAATGTCTTCTCCAGTTGTTGCGCTTGTTGTCGGAACCGAATTTCTGATTGCTGTAGAGCCTCTTCAGTAGTTTTGCGTTCGCTCACATTACTCATTGTGCCGGCTAAACAGTCAATTGCATTGATGTTATTCACTAAAAATTTGCCGCGATCTTCTACATAAATATAGGAGCCATCTTTTTTCTGTAGGCGATATTCGATTTGATACTGACTTTTGCTTTGAATTGCTTGTGCCAACAAAGACTTGACTCTTGGCCGATCTTCAGGATGAATGTGCGCTTCCCAAGTAGCTACATCAAATTGCTGCCATTCATCAGCAATGTATCCCGTAATTTCCTCAATTGCTCCTGCCCAGCGAATGTAATTGTCAGCGATATCATAGACATAAATCAATTGTCCAGTTTGCTCCACAACCAAACGAAACTGATTTTCGCTATCAGCTAAAGCCACTTCTACAGATTTGCGATCGCTTGATTCAATAACTAGACGCACAAATTCAGTAATCGAGCTAATAAAGTTTTCTTCTTCTACAGTCCAATGACGCTGATTACCCAAATGTTCACAACAGACTACACCAATAACTTTTCCCCTCGACCAAATTCGGACATCAAGCATTGAGGTAATGCCTAGAGGACTTGTATAAGTATCCGAAAATTCTGAAGTGCGAGTATCTTGATGAACATCAATAACTGCAATAATTTGTTCTTCCTTCAGAGCTTGAAAATAGCTGGGATAGTCACAGACTGATAATTCAAAACCAGCATTGTGAGAATTACTAGGACGTTCATATAAGTCAGCGCATTGAATGTTGGCATAATCTTCTGTATATAACCAAATACTCACACGGGCAACATCAAGTCCAATACTAGCAACTTCTGTGACATGTTTTATAGCAGTTGGGAAGTCATCGTATTGTAGTGATTCACTTTGCACAAGTTGTTGTAAAGCAGTATTATGTCTTTGAAAAGTTTGCTCAGTTTGTTGTCTTGCTGTTTCAGCTTCTTGATATTCATTAATTTCTAGTTGTAACTGATTCACTGTTTGATTTAACAGTGCTGTTCGTGCATCTATTTGTTGTTCTATTTTTTCATTAATTTGCTGTAAAGCAATTTCCATTTGCTGATCTTTATTCAAAAGAATAGGATCTATAATTCCTTCCAAAATGCTCCGTAGAAAATCTGGAAAATTTTGTTGTAGAGAATTTTGGTTGTTTTGTAAAGTAGAATTCTGGTAAAAAATATCCATCTTGCTTGATCCTGCAAGGTATTAAATTAATTTATTTAATAGTATTTTTGTAAGACAAAATAATATTCTTTTATTAGTATTCCCAAAATATGGCATAAAAATATAAAAATTCCCCCAATGCAGATCATAAAGGCATAAACTTTACCGAAAATTCACCATATTTAAAGACAATACGGTTCACTTAAGAGAAAAATTAGGTTGGGTTAAGCGATAGCGCAACCCAACAAATTCTAGAGGATGTTGGGTTTCCTGAAGTCAACCCAACCTACCACTAATTGTAGTTTTTAGCCTTAACTGAACAGTATTGTATTTAAAGAATGATAATCAACCATATATTGAAATGATTTTGGCAGCAATAAAGTTAGAGGGGTACAAAAGCTTGCACCCCTCAGGAAAACTTATATTCCACTTAAAACAGGCTATAGCTTGCTACAACACCGTTTTTTAGTAAAACCTTTTCTTCCATCCATCCAAATGAATTAACATTGGCTTCGTCCAACGCCAATTTAATAAATCGTGCAGCAGTGTATAAAAACAGGGGATGATAAACAAGGTTAGCAATGTGGCTAACGATAAACCTGAAAATACTACTACACCCAATGGTTGCAGAAATTCTGACCCTTCACCAATTCCCAATGCTAGGGGGAACATACCTAAAACAGTAGTAATGGTAGTCATTAAAATTGGACGTAAGCGTTGTGGTGCAGCTTGTAAAATTGCTGTTCTCCGGTCAACTTTGTCTCGTTCGCGAATTTGATTGGCAAGTTCCACCATGATGATGGCGTTGTTGACGACAATACCCACCAGCAACACCGCCCCCACAATCACAGTTGCACCAATGGCTGTATTGGTAACGTACAGTCCAAAAATTCCCCCAGCTAACGCCAAAGGAATTGTAAACATAATTACCAAGGGGTCGATGAGTGAGTTGTATTGTACTGCCATAACGACAAATACGAGAAAGCTTGCTAATCCACCTAATAGCTGTAGCGAGTTTTGTAGTTCCTGATTAGATTCAGCTGCCGAACTAGGCAAAACACTAACGCCTTCGGGTAAATTTATACTGTCAATAATTGTATCTACCTGTGTAAAAGCATCACTCAGGTTAGCTCCCTCAGCCAAATTACCTGCCAGGATGACGACCTGACGCTGATTAATTCGCTGAATTTCTCCTGGGGCTTGGGCTTCGGCTATTGTGGCTACATCGCTCAAACGAATTTGGCGATTGTTGCTGACAAATAAAGGTAATCTCTCTAATTGAGAAACGCTTTGCAGGGATTCTTCATTTAACTGTACTCTGACATCTACTAAACGGTTGCCGCGTTGTAATTGGGTGGGGACGCTACCTTCGATGGCAGTCTGAATTGTGTCGCCAATACTTCTAGTATTTAAGCCAAAATTTGCCACGCGCTCCCAGTCAGGACGAATTTGCAGTTCTGGTTGACGCTCATCGGCATCAGGACGAAATCTGACTAAATTGGCTTGGTCTTCTAGGGCTGCTAATACTTCCCGCCCAGCTTGTTCTAAGTTATCTGTATCGTTCCCCTGAAGAATGACATCCACATCCGCACCACGTACTGGGGAGTTGCTGAGAATTAAACCCCGCACTTGACCAGGGGAAAGGCGGAGACGAATTCCTACTAAATTGAGTTTGTTAAATTCTGCGGTGACTCGTTCTACATAAGCGTCTGTATTAGTACCTGGTTTGAGGGTAATATTACTGGTACCTCTGAGGGGATTAGCATTGACGTTTGTACCAAAGAGTGCGCCACCAGCTGTTGAGAACACATATTCTGTTTCTGGTTGGTTGAGCAGAATCTCATCTACCATCGCCATAACTTTGCGGTTCGTTTCCAGGGGTGTACCGGGAGGAAACTGAGCGTTTAAGTTGGCTTGTCCCGTACTAATTCGTGGCAGAATTTCTTGGGGAATTTGTGGAGCAATCCACAAACTACCACCACCAAAAACTAGAAGAGCGATCGCAACTGTTAATAACCGCCAGCGTAATATCCCAGCTAAAAAACGGCTATATCTATTTGTAGCTGCATCAAAGCGACGATTAAATGCTTGTAGTGGCCAAAATCTACTTAATCCACTAGAAAATTTCCATGCTAAGGTGCGGGATGTGAGCATGGGGATAATGGTTACCGCAATCAAAATGGAAGCAGCTACAGAAAAGGTGATGGTGAGAATTAACTCGTTGAACAGTAGTGATATAAAGCCACCAATGAGCAAAAATGGCATTACCGCCACCAAGTTTGTACTGGTAGAAGCAATTAAGGCTGATTCTACTTCCTGACTACTTTGTTCAGCTCGTTGAATGAGTTCCTGGGCATTTAAGCGAGTTTTGGTATCTTTACCGGGAGTCATACCTGCACCCTCGGCAATGTTTTCTAACATGACGATGGAGTTATCTACCACAATACCCACGCCTAAGGCTAAACCACCCAAGCTGAAGATATTTAGGGATAAACCAAATATCCCCATTAAGATAATGGCGGTTAAACTTGCCAAAGGGATAGCAACGACAATAATAAAAGTTTGTCGCAGGGAACCTAGAAATAGTAAAACGGCAAAAGCAGCTAGTCCTGTACCAATTAACCCAGATGTGGCAACGTTAGAAATAGAATTACGGATAAACTGCGATTCATCTAATGTCGGTGTCAGTATTGTCCCTTCAGGAACTACACCAGATGCTTGAAGTTCTTGCAAACGTCTTTTTACACCCTCAACAACAGTCACTGTGTTAGCATCTGGCTGTTTTTGAATGCTGACTTTAACAGATGGTTCTCCATTAAGTAAAACGTAGATGCGCTGTTGTTCGGAACCATCAACGACTTCAGCGAAATCTCGCAAATAAACACGGCGATTCAAAACTGGAGATTGGGCATTAGAGTCTGAGGGAGAAGATACTTCAAAAGACAAATTTCTAATTTCTTCTGCACTTTGGAAGCGTCCTACAGTACGCGTCAATGGCTCGGAATTTTGTCCTAATAGCCGACCACCAGAAACATCTTGATTGCGGTCTCTCAGTTCATCTAGTACAGGTGTCAAACCTACACCCAAAGCTTGCAAGCGGTCTAAATCTAAATTGACTCTAACTTCTTCATTCACTCCTCCCGATACGTCTACCCCTGCTACTCCAGGTACAACACCGAGTTCCCGGGCTAGTTCTTCTTCGGCGAAAACCCGTAAATCAACGCTTTCTAATGAGGGTGAAGTTAAGGCAAATTCGTAAACTGGTAATTGTGAAGGATCGACTTTGAATAAACGCGGTGCGCCCAGAGAGTCTGGTAAGTTGCCTCTAGCTCTATTGAAGGCGGCTGTGGCATCATTGAGAGCTTGGTCAATATCTCCCCCTGGTTCAAAATAAAGATCCAAGCTTACCTGCCCTTCACGAGTTTGGGAGAAAACCTGTAGCACTCCCTCTGTGGCTGTAAAAGCTGATTCTAAAGGTCGTGTCACTTCATCAATCGCCACCTCTGGAGAAATTCCTGGTGCGTCTATCCTGACGCCAATTCGTGGATAGGTAATTGACGGTAGTAAATCTACGGGTAGCTTAAGGACGAAAAATACACCCATGACTACTACTGCCAGGGCCAGCATCAGTGTGCCGATGTGTCGGCGGATAGAGATGGTACTAATACTAAATCCGCCACCCTTATTTATTTGCTGCATCTATTATTAATCTCCAATTCGTACTTTGTAATTAAGAATGTCTGCTGTTTTTTAATTGGGATGATTTTTAATTTTCCGCAGGGGTTGGCTCTGGTGCTTCTGACAAAACTGAAAGAACTACAGCGTCACCATCTTTTAATGGACGACCACTGCGAGCAACATAGCGTTCCCCTGATTGCAAGCCAGATAAAATTTCTACGTTACCATCAGCTTTGTTCCCTAAGGTCACAGCACGGGCTGTCACTTTGGTATTACTTTCTGTATCTGTAACTACAAACACTGTTCCCCGCCGATCTTCTGTTTCGCTCTTTGTCGCTGTAGATGAAGCAGAATTTTTATTGCCGTTTTGTTCTTGAACTGCTGCTTGAGGCACCACTACTCGCTGTGATGTCTGGGTTTCAAAATTGACTCTTGCTAATAATCCACTACCAATCTTGTTGTCGTTGTTCGGAATCACTACTTCTACTGGTATTAAGCGCGCTGTAGCGTCGGCTGCGGGAGAAATACGTGTGACTCTGCCAATTAATGATTGATTGGGAAAGGCATCTAAGCGGACTTGCCCAGATTGCCCAACTTGAATTTGCGATAATTCCAATTCGGAAACTTGTACTACGACTTTTACACGGCTAAAGTCGGCAATTTGCAAGACTTCATTACCTGGTTGGAGTAAATTTCCTGGTTCTGTCACCTTTTCTGTGACAACACCAGCAATGGGAGAGATTAAGCGCGCGTAGGATCTACGCTCTTTGGCTTGAGCAACTACGGCTTGTTGGGCTACTACTCTACCTTGGGCCGCAGCAACAACTTCTTCTTCTGTACGCACTCGATCCTGGGCGGCTCTTAGTACCTGGGCTGCTGTTTGGGCCTCAGTTCGTGCTTGTTGTGCATTTTGTTGGGAGATGGCTCCGGCTTGGAAGAGTTCTTGTTGTCGTTGGGAGTCAGCTTCGGCTTGTACTAGTTCTAGTCTGGCCCGTTCAACTTCGGCTTGGGCATTGCTGATTTGAGTTTTGGCTCTGGCTACTTCTGATCTCAGGGCTGCTAGTTCGGCTTCTGCTTGCTTTAAGGATGTCAACAACAGGGCATCGTCTACCTGTCCAACGTTTTGTCCCCGTTCTACGCGATCGCCTACATCTAAGTTCAATGCCAATAACCTGGCTTCTACCTGCGATCGCAATGATACTGTCCGAAACGGCGTGGTATTACCTGTATAAGTTGGTTGTGTGCGTAATGAATTGGTGCGGGCGATCGCTACATCTACAGGTGTTGCCCTGTTACCAGGTTGTTGTCCGTTAGGTTGCTGAGATTGTGCTTTAGCAGTTTCCTCTGGTGTGGCACCACAACTTGCAGTTAGTAGTCCCACGCTGAGTAAGCCAGCCACTAAAAATATCGAACGAACCGATAGGTAATAAGAAAACTTTTTCTGATTTCTTTGTGTGCCAGTTACATTCTTCTCAATGGCAGAATTTAACTGAGTCATAGTTCCCTGGCTTGGGTCTGTGTGAGTTTGCTGTTTCATTGATTTTTTCCTAGCTTTGACACTCAAAATCATTGATTTTACTGTTTATAGACAAGTTTATGAAAGTTATAACAGCCTCTTTTCACCAAGAAATTACGTATGTATTGCTATTTCCAATCTGTGAAAAATAATTTCTTTGTCATTTTTCTGTCACTTTCTCTTGTTAAGGTTTTATTTTTTAAGGAAATAAATTCAACAAATAGTTAATACTGCCACTATGATTATGCAGGGGTAATAATCTTTTGGCAAATTAATATGATTAATTGATTTTGATGGAAATTTAGCTTTATTGTCTCAAAATCAATCCAAAGAGGGATACATTTAAAAACTATAACTATGGTTTGATTGACATTTATATTTACTAATTTACTATGATTTAATGACGATAATTAGTTTTACTAACTATACATAAACTATAGTAGCAAAAATATTATTAATGTCACTTGTAATCCTCAGTATTTATTATATGTATTAAAAATTTTAAACACCTGTTGCTTTTTTGTTATATATAGTATATGCATATGACCAACTTTTATCAATTATTAGGTGAGGACAATTACGCGTGATATCACCGCTACAACTGACACCAACTCATAACGAATCGCAGATCGCAGATTTTTTCCAGGAATCAGTCGGACAGTGGCACTCAGAAAGGCGCTACTACACTCTGCCAGAAGGAGAAACAAAAGAGATAGAGAGTGTCATCGAGATCCGGTTTTTAGCACCAGGATGCGATAAATTGCACGAACTGGGTCAGATGCATGATTTACCTGATTCTGTGAGTTTAATCTGTGGTGCGGAAGTCACCTGGGAAAGTACAGATGTATTAAAAGGTAGAAAAGAGTCCCAAGGTTCGACGCTATTTGGAGCGTTGGGCAATATTTTATATCGCGATCGCGGTTTTGCCACATCTAAACCAGTCACTGCTAAATATTATTTCTCCAACCCCAAAACACTATGTTTGCGAACTGAGTACAAAGGCTCAGTGTTTGAGGAGGAGTTAAAACTTATTGGTAGCAAATACCGCACCAGACAAACCATTATTTCTCGCGCTGGTGAGCAGTTGATGATTGGTCAATATTTAGAGAAGAGAATTTAGAACTAGGGACTAGGGGCTAGGTGCTACTAACTTTTCACGGTATCTGGAAAACCTCTCTCTAAATCTCTCTCCTGCGAGGCGAGAGACTTTGAATTGCTGATTTGGAAGTTAGATTTTCCGTGGACTTTTCTACATGACGTGAAAAGTTAGCTAGGTGCTAACCCCTAGCCTCTGTCTTAGCGCTTTCGCTTGAATTTCAGCATCCCCATTGAACTAATTGCCATTAAGCCTAAGATAGCCCCAGGCTCAGGAACAGATTGGGTTTCAGTCTCTGCTTCAATAGAGAAGAGGGTTGTTGTACCACTAACTTCATTAGCTACAACTAGTAATGGCTGACCATTGGGGCTATCGGCAGCGGAAATGAAAAGTAAACCTTCGGCACCCAAGTCACCGGCTGCTGGGGTCGTAGAATCTGCCGTAAAGTCGCGGTTGTTAACGTAGTTTACAAAGACAGGATTCACTGGGTCTGTGACATCGTAAGTCATGATACCCCCGACGCGCTCTAATCCGATGAAGGCGTAAAAACGATCGCCAATTTGGGCAATTTTCACGTCCTCTGGTTCTGGGCCTTTATCATCACTGCGGGTATCGAAGCTGTTTTCGACATGGTTAGAGTTGAAGAAATCAGGTAAGCGCTGGGCAATAATTTGCTCAAAGTCGTCTGCACTGTCGTAAACTCGCTTAAGTGTACCTGCTGCCTCATCCCACTCCCAAATTGCGAAGGAACGGGCACCAAAAGCGTATATCTCTTCAAACAGACCATCGCTATTTAAATCGCCTGTAGCATTAGTTACTGTCAAACGACCTAAATTTTCAGGTAGTTTTAACTCATCAGCATTAGGGAACACGTTGGGGTCGAGTTGATAGCTATTGTTACCCAGTCGGACTTCTTCACTAAAACCATCGTAATCACGAGCATCACCTTCGTTGGCTGTAACAATATAAGTTTTGCCATTGACTGTGTAAGAATCAATGCCATCGGGTTGGTACATACCGAGGACAGGCCAGTTAGCGATGTTAATGGCATTATCGCGATCGCTTGCATCAAATCCGTTTCCTGGCAAGCTATGATCCTTATAGCCCAAAGGAATAATGTCGGTAAATTCATTATTGATTAAATCCAGTACCCCAATGGCGTTATTTTCCTGCAACGCTACCCAAGCTTTAGTGGAATCTTCAGAAACAGTGATATATTCTGGTTCTAAATCCTGGGCTACAGTGGCGTTTGGCCCAAAAATGCGTACCCCAGCATCCCGTAACTGATCAATTTGGCTGTTGAATTGGGTAAAGCCAGCAGTGATCACATTAGAATTTGAGAGATTCAAGAAATCTAAATCGATGATACTGACTGAGCCTTCTGGGTCGATAGTGTAGTCACTATTTGGCTCACCTTCATTAGCTACTAACAAGCGGTTACCATTTGGAGTGAAAGTCAGCATGTCAGGTAACGCTCCCACAGTGACATCACCGAGAAAACCACCATCAGCATTAAAAAATAAAGCCTTGCCTAAATCCTGGGTAACTGGTGCTTCTACTGCTGCGGCTAGTATGCCGTTCTTAAAGGCGACACTGTTAGCATTACCACCTGAGAAATAGGTATTGATATCAATATTAAACAGCAACGATGGATTTGTTGGGTCGCTAATGCCTATCACGTCAATGGTTTTGGCTCCCGCATTGACAACAAATAGCCGTTGGGATACCGGGTCATAAGTTGGGATTTCCGCCGCACTGACATCAAAAAGTCCTGTGTTGTAAGTACCGATGGGTTTGAGCGAAACTGCTTCTGCTGGAGCCATGAATGTTCCTAACAGAATGGCAGATGGAGCTATTAAACCGATGAACTTTTGGATGGTCATGATTTCCACGAATAATTAAATGCTTGGCTTTCAGATATCGGTCAGATGTGGTTTATCCCCATACCCCAAACACAAGCACATGAAAAATTGCCCACTCAGATGTGATCCAGTTTTGCAGGATATTCATGTTGCCAGTTTTGAAAAGTGATGACACGGGATAAAGCTGACTAGCAACTACAGTTACACCTGAAAACTATCGTCCGAAGGTTAAGTAAATAGGTGCTTTAGGTTAAGTAAAGGTAAAAAGCCGTAATTTTACGTATTTTTTATCAATAAGCGCAGCATAGCCATACTTTCCTCTTAATATCTTTGGGAAAATTATGTAGGCTTCAATCCAGCAAATTCCCAAACCCTTATTTCCTAGGGGTGATAGCGATTTTTTACAGTTAAAAACTATGTATTACGGATCACTTTTGCCAGGATTTAGGGTATTTTAGGAGTAAACGAGGGGTCATTTTGGGGTAATTCCTGTCCCTTCATCAAGTAAATATGATACAAGGAGTCAAACAGTACATATATGAATAAGCGTGCGGTAAAAGTCAGTTTGAATGAAAAAGCTTCTGAAGATTTAAAAGAAATTGCCCGAGAACTAGGCATTTCAGAAACTGAGGTCTTAAGAAAAGGCCTGGCCGTTATGGGATTGTATGCAAAATTGAAAGAAAATGAGAAGCAAGGCAATGGTACTGCGGCAATTCTGTTGAGAGAAGGAGATATAACTAGAGAATTAATCCTTGCTTAGTAAATTTTCATGTCAGAAAGCCAAGAAATATCTGTAAGTTCTGATCAAAAGCCACCACCGTTATCAAGTGATGGCTTTCATCATAAAATTGATCCCAAAGAATCTGTAAACCTGGAAGAAACTACCAAAAAGTTCGGGAGTTTTGCAGGTTCTAGTAAGGATAAGTTTTCCCTTGTAGAAGAGCGTAAGAATTATAGAACTCTTGTTTCGGGAGACTTAGCAAAATTCTTATGGCGTTTACTTGGGTTTGTAGTATTTGCAAATTTGGTGTCAACTATTGCTTTTTCTTGGCAGTTAATACAAACACCTGCGGCTGATGATAGAGAGCAATATGCTGAAAGAATCAACAGCGCTACAGCAAATGTCAATGAAGCATCTAAAACCCTATATACGTTTTTGGGACCACTAGCTACTGCAGTGACAGGATATTATTTTACTAGTGTGGAAAGGTCGAATAGGGATGCTGATGACGACTAATAATGACTGCCTGTTTTCCGTTGATGTACGGCTGTAACAGCATCTTTATTTAAGACTTTGCCATTATCAACTGTGGCATAAACTAGCCAATGGTCACCAGATTCCATGCGGCTTTGGACTGAACATTCTAAGTATGCCAAAGCGTCAGTGAGAATGGGAGAACCACTTTCAGTGTCTTCAGCAGCAGCGATATCTGCAAATCTGTCTTGTCCTGGGCTAAAGGGTTTGAGAAAGTGTTTCATCAAACCGATATGATTGCCTTCTTGGAGGATGTTGAGAACAAATTTGTTTCCTGAGTGCATTAATAATTCTAAGGCGCGGTCTTTAGCAACGGCTACAGTTAAACCTGGAGGATTAAAGCTGGCTTGAGATACCCAAGAGGCTAACATGGCACTGGAAATATCGCCTTGTTTAGCTGTAACTACACATAACGAACCCACAATGCGACCAACTGCTTGTTCTACATTGGTGGCTGGTTGGCTGGGAACACGGACTTTTTTGGATTTCTTTAGTCCTTGAGCAAAGTCAGTGCCGGCTTCTTCACACAATTGTAGTGTGGCATCATTGGGTTTAAATTTGACGCGGATGGCATCAAAACCGAATCTGTAGCCAGCGTCTTTGAGTTTGTTTTCAATTAAGTCAACTGCTTCACCACTCCAGCCAAAGGAACCAAAGACACCAGCAAGTTTATTTGTGGTAGCGGTGGATAGGACAATTCCTAAAGCTGTTTGTACTGGTGTGGGTGCGTGACCCCCAAGGGTAGGTGAACCAATTATGAAACCATCGGCTTTTTCTACAGCAGCACGGATTTCTTCTGGTTCTGTAAATTCGCAGTTAATTGATTCTACTGCTACACCAGCTTTAGTAATACCACGCGCGATCGCCTGGGCTAATGTGGCTGTGTTACCATAAGCTGATGCATAAATTAATGTAACTGTCAAGTCTGCTGATGCTTGCTGTTGAATCCACTGTCGATAAGCTTTGGTGAGTTCGATTAAACCGTAACGCACTATGGGGCCGTGTCCAGTGGCATACATTCTCATGGGTAAGTCAGCAAGTTTATCTAATGCTGTGTCTACTTGACGCGCATGGGGAGCCATCAAACAATCAAAATAATACCTGCGGTCTTCGTTGATGCTTTCCCAACCTTCATCAAATACCTGATCACCACAAATATGTGCGCCAAATAGTTTATCTGAGTAGAGAATTTCTGTTTGGGGGTCATAGGTGCAAAGCAGGTCTGCGTAACGGGGGTTAGGAGTGGGGATGAACTGTAAATCATGTCCTTTACCTAAATTGAGGGTTTCTTCCCCCCGCATGACCATAATTGGTAAATCTTGATTTTCCAGAGTATTACGTAAATTCTTTGCCCCAGGATTAGAACAGACAAAGGTAATCTGCGGTGCAAGTTCTAATAAAGCTTTGATGGTAGCGGCGCGGTTGGGATTGACGTGACCCAGGATGACATAATCAATGGCTTTAACATCAAAGCGTTGCTGTAAAGCAGCTAAATAAATTTGCGTAAATGTTTCCCCTGGAGGGTCAATGATGGCGATTTTATCAGCTTGAATTACATAGGAATTAGCTGTTGTGCCTTTGGCTAGGGCATATTCAATTTCAAATCTCAGTCTTGACCAACTACGCGATCGCAGTACAGTTGTATCTGTGCCGATGGGGAGTGTTTGAACGTCACGGGGTTTTGTTGACATGGCTTTTTTGAGGGCTAGAGGAAAGAGGCAGGGGGGCAGGGTGCAGGGGTGCAGGGGGGAAATTTCTTCGTTACTCCCTACTCCCCACTCCCCACTCCCTACTCCCTCCCTTAATAATGGTTACCGACTTTACGATGGTGAACTGCTGTTAGTGCTTCTGGTTTAGAAACTCTGCCTTCGTAGACGGTGCTATATACTGCCCAGTGGTCACCGCAATCCATGCGACTGACGACTTCGCATTCCATGTATGCTAGGGCATCGGTGAGGATGGGGGTGCCATTTTGGGCTGGTTGTGTTCTTACTCCTTCAAAGCGGTCAGCACCAGGGGCGAATCGCTTGAGGAAATGTCTCATGAGTTGTTGGTAATTGCCTTCTTCTAAGACGTTGAGGACAAAGCGATCGCCTACTTGCATCAATGATTCAATTGCCCGGTCTTTGGCTACGGCTATGGATAGTCCCATAGGTTTGAAGCTGGCTTGACTCACCCAGGAGGCTAGCATGGCGCTTTGCACATCGCCTTTTTTGGCGGTGATGATATACAATCCACCACTGATGCGACCTAAGGCTTTATCGAGGTCTGCACCTAAGGATTTCATGGCTTTGATGCTGCGATCGCGGGTTACCCATTGTCCTAAGTCTGTACCTGCTTCTTCACACAGTTGGTAGGTGTTTTCTGTGGGTGTTTCTTTAATACGAATCGCTGGGAAACCTTGTGTTAAACCCAAGTTGCGGAATTGCCTTAGTAAGGTGTCTATGGGTTCGTCATCTCCACCGCCAGTTTCAAATATGCCTATGGCTTGTTTTTCGTGGGCCGATCCTAAAACAGTGCTGAGTGCTGCTTGGATATGGGCTTTACTTCCCGCAGGAGGCATACCCACTACTAATCCTGTGCAACGGCTGACTAATTCCCGCAGTTCTTGTAAATCTATTCCTGACCCCAAATCTACGATTTCTACAGCAATATCAGTTTTGCTGATACCTTTGGCAATGGCTTGGGCTAGGCGATCGCTATAACCATATTCGGAAACGTAAAATATCCCTACGGTGTTTTCGGCTTTGGTTTGGGTTTGGCTCCAAGTGCGGTAACGTCCGGTGAGTTCGGCAACGTTATGGGATAATAAGGGGCCGTGACCTGTGGCAATCATATCAATGGTTTTCAGTTCAGCCATGCGCTTGAGGGCAGACAAAACTGAACGCGCATTTGGCCCCATTAAACAGTCGTAGTAATATTTAAAGTCAGCTTCAATGGCTGCTAAATCTTCGTCAAAGGTGCTATCTGAGCAATAATGCAGCCCAAAAGCATCACAGGTGTAGAGAGTTTTGGTTTTGTGGTCGAAACTAAATATGGTGTCAGGCCAGTGTAAATTGGGGGCGATGACAAATTCAAATTCGTGACCGTTACCTAAATCTAGGCGATCGCCATTTTTGACAATTTGCCGTTTAAATGGCTGATGAACGAAATTTTCCAGAAACTGAATTGCTACTTTAGAAGCCACAACTGTGATATCTGGAGCCATTTGCAGCAAATCTTTGACCAAGCCGCTATGGTCTGGCTCGGTGTGGCTGATAATTAAATAATCAATTTCTGTGGGATTGATTAATCCAGTGAGGGTATCAAAATATAATTGGCGAAACTTTTCATGGGAGGTGTCAACTAAGGCAGTTTGTTCACCGCGAATGAGAAACGAGTTATAGGTGGTACCGTTTTGCAGACCGAATTCAATATCGAAGCGATCGCGATCCCAGTCTAAAGAGCGAATTGCGATCGTTTCTTGAGCGATTTCCACAGTCTCTATGGTTAGCCGCTTTTCAGTTCTTTCGGTGAGTGCTACCATAACGCCCCTCCTTAACAAAATGAGTATTTATGCCTCTGGTTTTATTGTGACACGCCTTGATTGTTAAGTTTTATTAAAAAACCTATGAGTGACTTAAAAAAGTTAAAACTGTGAAACCACAGAGATACGGAGAGAATAATTGGTTAGCGTTAGAAATTGGTAATTCCCGGTTACATTGGGCATTATTTACAGGGAAAACCCTAAAACATACTTGGGATACTGACCATATAGCTGAGTCGGTCATACAGCAAATACCCCAACGTCTAACCGTAGATAATTTACCCCCAGAAATTTTTTCTCCCCATCTCCCCATCCTCCTCTCCTCAGTTGTTCCCAGTCAAACTGCACTTTGGCAAACATATCCTCACATTCAAGTCGTTAGTTTAGACCACATACCACTCTTAAATGTTTATCCCACATTGGGAATTGACCGTGCTTTGGCTTTGTGGGGTGCTGGCAAAACTTGGGGTTTTCCCATGCTGGTAATTGATGCTGGGACAGCCTTAACTTTTACAGGTGCGGATGCTAATCAATGTTTAGTGGGAGGCGCAATTCTACCGGGATTGGGTTTACAGTTGGCGACGCTGGGGCAAAAAACCGGACAATTACCACAAATAGAAACAGAAATTTTGACTTTACCTCCACGTTTTGCCTTGAATACATCAGAGGCTATTCAAAGTGGAGTTATCTATACTTTATTGGCGGGAATCAAAGATTTTATTTTAGCTTGGTGGGAATTATTTCCTGAAAGTAAAATTGTGATTAAAGGAGGCGATCGCTTGTTCATATACAACTATTTTCAGTTACATTTTCCAGAAATTGCTACTCGGTTAATTGTGGAACCAAACTTAATTTTTTGGGGTATGCGGGAAATATTTACAGATAAGTTTGTTTAGGCGATCGTTTAACTAAGTAGGACGGTGTAAATAATTAAAATTTTGTAGTGAGGACTTTAGTCCTCAAATAAGAGCTGAAGCTACGAAATGAATTTTAATTATTTTACATTGCTTAACATAGTTTGATTTTTCTCGCCGACTTACTTATTAAACAAGTAGAGATAAAGATATAATATCAATGTTGCTTGTTCATATAGAGTCTAGCATCCCTTTCTAAATATTCAATTTCTCTTCTCCACAGTTCTAGCTTGTGTTCTCTTTCTTGCAATTGAGATGCTGTCGGGTTTCCGGAATATTGGGTATTTGGATTAGGCAAAATTCCATGATTTGCCAGCCAGGTATGGGAAAAGACTTGCCAAAGATATACATGATCGTGCTTCTCGCCACCCAGAAAACGAATCTGTTTGACTGAAAGTGTTGATTCACCAAAAAGAATTTGCTGATTTTTGGGATTATTAGGAAACAGGCGTATCTCACTACCTTTTCCACGAAAAAATTCGACTACAAACCACTCACCAAAATCAAATATACAAACCTCTGTAGAGTCACTCCCATCATCCTCCAATAAATCAACATCACCTTGGATTTGATAACTTATAGCAAGTTGTGATGTTTTAGGTAACAAAATACGAAGCCGTTCAAAATTGTTACTGTAGTTAGCCCAAAACTTACTACGGCTACGTAAACGATTTGCCTCGAAATCTTGTAAAGGGAGCCTGCTTAATATTAAACTAACTAACTTTTGGAAATCACCATAATTAATACCACCAATCCATTCTCGAAGTCTTTGTCTTGCTGGGTCTGAAAGTTTGTACCAATTTTCACCTTGTCTATATTTAGTTCGTAACCAATCCACCAATAAATAATGATTGGATGTTATTGTGTTAGAAACATTACTTAGTAAATAATCAACCGCTTTTATCTGCTGAATATCTGACATTTCATCTAAACAACTTAGCAACCATCTTATTTCTTGTTGGCTGGGAGAATTAATTGTTGTAAAATATGGTGAGATTTCTTCTACAAAATTGCTAAACAATGGAATCCAAATAGGTAAATCTTTTCGGATTAAATTTACTAATTTAGTTTGATTCACAGAGTGATTACAACTAATTTTTGCTAACTGTCTACTTGGTTGCTGATTACGAAGTGCCAGAATAATTTGAACTGATAGCAAATTACTAACTAATTTAGAATTAGCAAAAATATCAAAACTTTCAGATAAAGACTGTGCTAATATCTGTTCTTTCTGACCACTATGATAAAGAGCTAAACGCCATAATAGCTGATGTTGTAACCATGAACTAGAAATTGCTACCTTCCAAATTTCTGCTGATGTTTTTCTACATTGTCCAATATTTTGCTGATCCCACTGTGCTTTAGCATGGATACAGTAAACCCAGTCCAAATGACTTATTTTATCAGCTTTACCCTGTTCAATAGCCGCCAATACTAGATCAACATTTGGCATTGATATAGTTTCTTCTGGTAAGTTACTTGCAAGCTGAATCAGTTGATTAGGAATACACGGGGGAGTTTCAGGTAGAGAAGGAAAAGAAAATTGCAAATTCAAGATTGTTGCTCCTTTACAAAGAAGTTTTATTAATATCTTTATTTAATTCATCACTACGAAACTGAAAACGGAAAACTACCTTGCGATCGCCTGGATTATCCCGACTCTGATCAGATTCAATTTCTCCACGACCAGCAGCTAATATTTTCTGGCTTAAAGATGTTTTTGTAGGAAAATTTATGTCAGAGAAAATGTATTTATGAACTGATGCAGACCTCATTACACTCAGTTCGAGATTTATTTGTTCATCTCCTTCTGAGCTAGTATGACCTTCTATAACTACACGGCTAATTTCCTGCTCAAATTCTGGTCTGGAGAAAATTACCCCACTGTAAACGGGAACAAAACTGCGTAGAAAGGCTTTACCCTCTGGTTTTAATTCTGTGCTTCCTTTAGCAAACAGAATCGATTCTTGGATACTGATATCCCCGGTTTCTGGGTTGACTTTGACATTGATATTGTTGCTTTTCATTTCTCCTACGACATTACCAATTACTAATCTTTTAGGCACATCTTTCTCCGCAAGCTGGAGTAGAGCAGTGATGAATAACAAGGCAAAAAACATCAATAAACCAGACATCAAATCGCCAATAGATAGATAGATATTAGAATCATCATCCTCTATGATTTCAACATCGCTTTCATTTATGGTAAAATCATCTATCATTGCTTTGATTATTATTCAAGTGGCGGGTATCATGTGCAGCAACTAGAACTTTTGCTGTTTCTAGTAAACCTCCACAAACCCTAGTCATAGAAGTATCTGCTTGTTGGAAAAAGTTTACCTGTAAATCAACGGTCTTTTGCATAGAAACTTCAAGATGACTTTGCCAAGCATGAAGGCTATCATCAAATTTTCGATTCAAATTGCTGTATGAACTGTCAACCTTTTCTACTTGCTCCCCAATACCACGCGCCAGATTTTCTAGTTGTATTAGTCGTTGTGAATCGTTTAATCCAGCAGCACTAACTAATTTGTTAATTTGTTCGACAGTCATCTGAATTTTACTCATACTTTTTTCTACTTCTTGAGTCAATTCACTCCGTCTTTGGCATTCATCTCGGAACACCTTATCAAGATGGTTTACAACCCCAGATAATCCATCCCTTTGTTCGCCTAGTGTCCCTTCCAATAAGTTGTTTTGTTGTTCAAAAAACTTCTGTAAATTCGCTTGATATTCTTGCCGAAATTTGGTCAAATCTTCCTCTACTGTTTTACGGGTAGCTGTGAGTTTTGTGTCGATATTTCCTAAAGTAGATAGAAGATTATCCTTCGCATCATTCATCAATCCAGAAGCTTGCTCACCCACTGTTTTTAGAGTATTAGTTTGCTCATGAAAAGTTCTATTTGCTTGAGTGAGAATGTGGATAATTCCATTTTGAGTAGCTTGCAGCATCTGCTGTTCTACTACGGCGCGTTCTTGTAGTGCTGTTTGCAATTCTTCTCGGATTCCACGGAAGGTAGCAGCAGCTTGGACTGCACTTGCTTCAAAAACACTTCTTTGAGCTGTCAATCCTTTGATACTCTGATCTACAGCTTGATTAATTTCCTGGGCTGTTTGTTGTAAAACTCCCGTAGTTTCAGTTTGAAATTGGCTTAAAGTGTGTCCCATAGCGTTAGCAAAGCCTTGCAGCATCTGCTGTTCTACTACGGCGCGTTCTTGTAGTGCTGTTTGCAATTCTTCTCGGATTCCACGGAAGGTAGCAGCAGCTTGAACTGCACTTGTTTCAAAAGCAGTTCTTTGGGCTGTCAATCCCTGGATACTCTGATCTACAGCGCGATTAATTTCGTGGGCTGTTTGTTGTAAAACACCTTTTGTATCTGTTTGAAATTGATTGAGAGTGTCTCCCAAATTATGTGCAAAGCCTTGGAGTTCTATCAAAGTCTCTTTTTGAAAATTCTGAATTGTCAGGATAGAACTTGCCAAACTTTGAGAGATCCCACCGAGTTCCTGATGTAGTGTCAAAACTGCTGTAGAAGCTTGCTGGGTTAACTCCGCACTTTTATCTAATCGATCTGCAATTGGTTCGAGTACCTGGATTCGTAAATCTTTAATGAGTTCTTCTAAAACTCTCTGTCCTTGATTTTCTTGGAGTTCCCGAAGTCTTTTCTGTTCTTTAAATATTGCTTCCAATCCTGGAAAAATTTGCTGCTTGACAGATTGTCCAATAGCTTGGGCTGATAACTGATTTAAGCCTGTGAACTGTTCTGCAATACTTCTACCAACAGCTTGACCAATTTCTGTTGCATTTAGCTGTTTTAACCCAGTCAAATTTTTTGCTACAAGACTCAGTGCTTCAAAGACTTCATGATTCCCATTATCTACCGTTTTTAAAGTTGCAATATTCTCTAATTTCTGGCGTAAACTATCACGCCCTTGCTGTCGTCGCCAATCACATCCAAACAAAACTAGAGTAAACAAACTACCAGAACCAAGTCCCATCAAGGAAGTAGAAAAAGCTGTTGTCATGCCTTGCAGTAGCCCTGTACTGGCATTCATCAATTCTTGAGAATTTTCTGTAGATAAATTAATTCCTTGGAGTCCCTTTTGTATGCCGTAAAATGTTCCTAAAACGCCGATAGCAGTACATAATGTTGTTACAAAACGCAAGGAAGTTCGAGGTATGGGGCGGGCTAAAACAGATGGATACTTTATAAGTACAAATTTGTTATCATTTTGTGCAATGTTTTGACGAATTTTTTTAACATCATCTGTTCCTAAATGTGTTTTTAACCAGCGACTAACTCTGTTTAAGTTATTGAAATTTTTACCGTTTTGCAACTTGCTCAAAAATCGAATTGAAGCTTGAGTTTCACCACATTCTGAATGTAAATACCACCATACTGTATAAATTTCAACAACAATTGCAACTATCAATACAAAGGCAATTGCCCAATGAAAAGGTTCATTATCCCAAATAATGTTCCAAAATTTTGCTATTTCCACACTGCACCCTGATAGTTTATCTTGGTTATTTCTGTTTAAATTTTGCTAATTCTTGATCCGTCAGAACTTTTTCAGCTGTCCGTATTGGCAAATGTTCTGCATATAAACGGTTTCCTATAGGTTCCCGGAGACATAAACTGTAAAGTCGTTCACCCTCTACTTCTGTGTCCTCCATGAGATAAACCTTTTCTGGTGCATAGTTTCGCAACAAACGAACCTGCAAACAGGTTTTTAAATCTCGTGAAGAAATAGATAAAGGTGAATTGTGTCCAAATAATTCACCAGCCGCTTTCCAAGCGTGGTTAATAACCACAATCTCCTTAACCAATGTCTCTACAGAGGGGTACAATAGTTCAGAAGTTTTATCAATCAATGCTTTCACCCTAGTTGCCTAAGCCTCAATAGGTTTATTGTTCCCAAAGATGGCAACTTATTTCACTTTTTTGATTATCAATCTGAAAAGGCATAATCTATTGTTTGCAGAGTTTCCATGAAACAACACTATTTCTGCCTGATAATCATCAAATTCTTATATCTTCTACAAATAAAAATATCCCCGGCTTATTGCATAAGTCGGGGATCTGAGCCTTGCTTTCGATACTTTACAGCTTCACAGATAATTGCTATCAACAAAATCTCTAATATCCTCAACTACAACCCCAGTACAAGATTCAGATAAATCATTACCTGCGTGAGCAATTATTTTCAAATCGACTTTAGGAATTAGTTGAGTGTAAGTTTGACTTCTAACTACATCATCTAATAAAGCTTGACCGCCTTGCAAAATTAAAACGGGAACTTCCATTAAATGTAATCGGCTGTTCAATAATTCTGCTTCAATTTCCGACTGTCTTCGTTGGAATAGTAATTGACAAGCAGTGGGATATTGCAGCAACCTCTGATGCACACTCCAGTCTTTTTCTATTTTGTTTTGCCATCCCAGTTTTTTAATTACCGGATGAAGCAACTTTAATATTTTCAATAATAGTGGTGGACGATTTAATAATGTCCGCATCTTCTGCCAATTTTTTTCTTGTCCATCTATCCCCACACCTTCTGGTGATAGTAAGACTAAACCAGCAATTTGTTCTGGATACTTTAAAGCATAACTAGCAGCAATCCAACCTCCAATAGAATATCCTACTAGATATACTTTCTCTAACTTAACAGCTTGCAAGAACTCAGCAATAGACTCTACCTGTAGATCAATTGAATAATGAATTTTAGGATTTTCTGATTCACCAAATCCCAATAAATCTGGTGCTAAACAATGAAATTTTTCCGATAATGATTTCATCACCGATACCCATTGACTGCTATCGTTCCAAGGCCCATGCAAAAAAATGATAGGAATGCCTTCCCCAGCTTCACGCCAAAATAATAGCCCTTGAGAGAGTTTCCTCCGGGAGTTCCGAAATAGGATATCCATTTTAATTTAAAGTTAAACTTTGAGTAGACCTTGGTTAAGTTTAAAGTCCAAAATAGTTTTATGCCAGTGTTGTCATACCATTTAAGTAGTCTTGTAATTGCCGAGTGTGGTCATGAGACATTTTGCCTAGTGGTAGAGAGTCGGGAGAAAAGGCTTGAATTTCCATGACTTCCAATGTATCCTGGATTTCCATTTTTCCTTGAACTTCTGCTTCAACTACAACACAAATTGAATGAATTCTCGGATCTCGGTCTGGTGATGAGTAAACTCCTACCAAACGCTTAATTTGTACCAACTCTAAACCAGTTTCTTCTATTAATTCTCGGTAGACGGTTTTCGGAATATCCTCTCCCCAGTCCACCATCCCGCCAGGTAATGCCCAACAGCCATCGTCGCGTCTGCGAATTAGCACAATTTGACCATCCGGTAACAAGGGAATGATACTAGCGCCAGTAATGGGATGACGAAAAATAATACCCAATACTGTTTGTCCAATACGCCATAAGCTACGCGTGGAATGGACAATTGCCGCAAAAAAAGCAAGAACGTTCAATTTTAATATATATATGTTGTGTTCTCTAACTTTCCTACCACTTACATAAAATCAACCAATATAGAGATGATTTTTGTGTAACGCATATAAATATGCTCGTGGTTTAGGAATTAATTGTAATGACTCTCGTATAATATCTCAATTTTCCCATTTGTTTCCCAAGAAAATTTAATTTTTTTGTATTTATCTATACATAAATGAATTTTAGATAATTTGCATCTAAACGTGTGAGGATCTCTATCTAAATAGCTTTCGTGAATATAATTAAAGAAAATTAAATCAAACTGGTCAAACTATTTATGAAATCAAACATAGCTTGCTTTCTAATTATTTAATTCAGCAACTAAAACGCCCAAATATTTCTATGTACTTGGTTTGATTTAAATTGCCGCGTGGCGGGGCTACGCCCCACCCGCTATTTATGCCAGTTGCGTAAGTCCTGATAAATAAAACCATGTTAAATAATGTAAAAAAAAGCTGAAATAATCTCTTAGTAAGTTCTAACGCCCTACGGCATACCTGCGCTTACTGCATAGCGGCAACCACGGGAGATGGATTTGCATCTTGTTGACAGAAATCTACTGAGTGCGGTAGACTAGTATACTGTTAAAAGTATCTGAATAAAAAGACTAGGCCAAAAGTATATCAATAACATCAGTAGCTGAATATTGCCTACAAGATGCCTAGTTGCACTTTTTTGTTGTTTATTAAATGAGGTGAACATGGCCAAGCGCCGTAACCCGAAAAAAGAAAAGGCGCTACGGAACCAGGCATATGCCAGAAAGTTTCGTAAACGGACGACTACAGGAAGAATGCAGAGAAGGTTCCAACAAAGACCTCCGAAGAGTGAGGAAGAAGAAAGTACGTCAGCAGCTGATACTGAATAAGTTATCTGCTGAAATTCTTACTCTTTAAATTTGTGAATTTGAGGGTGTACAGCTAGCTGTGCGCCCATATTTTTTAGGCATTTTTTTGTTCACACCGTGAGGCGATCGCCCTCGCAAAAAAGCCTAATCAGTAGATCTAACTTTTCACTGTATCTGGAAAACCTCTCTCTAAATCTCTCTCCTGCGAGGAGAGAGACTTTGACTTCTCCCCATTCCCTCGTAGGGAAGGGGGGTGGGGGGTTAGGTTTTGCGTTACCTTTTCCACATGACGTGAAAAGTCAGATCAGTAGATGGGTCAACGAGTAAAAGAATTACTACTAGACAATTCGCTCTACATTTCTAAATGCCATCACAATCAATGAATCATCTTGGTTCAGTTTTTCAAAGTGACTCGGCTGCGGATTTAGGAGTACCTTGCCACCGCGTTTTACTCCGAGCAAAAGTAAGGGATTCTCGGCAAGCGTAAGAAACTTCTCAAGATAAATATACCCAGATCCTTAAGGATTAGAGGAAAGAAGCAGGAGAAAAAGGAACCACCATGCAAGATGCAGAGAAAAATTTCTAGCCCCTAACCTCTAACCTCTAGCCTCTAAAGCAATTTGAGTACGAGCAGTCAAAAGTGCTTTACTAACTTGGGCAAAACCAGTACCACCATAACTGTTACGAGCAGCTACGACTTGACGCGGCGATATTGCTTCATAAATATCTGCGGCAAAGGCTGGATGTATTTGTTGCCACTCTTCTAAGGTCAAATCTTTTAAAAGTTTACCTGCGGCAATACTGGTTTTCACTACTTTTCCTACGAGATTATAAGCCTCCCGGAAAGGAATACCCCGTGATGCCAGATAATCTGCGACATCGGTAGCATTAGAAAAATCTTCGGCTACTGCTGCTGCTAAACGCTGAGTACGAAATTCTAAACCTTCTTGTAACAATATTGTCATTGCTTCCAAGGAAGCTTTGATGGTATTGACACTATCAAATAAACCTTCTTTATCTTCTTGTAAGTCTTTGTTGTATGCCAGGGGTAGCCCTTTCATAATTACCAGCATTGCTTGGAGATGGCCAAATACGCGCCCTGTTTTTCCTCGGACTAATTCTGGTACGTCGGGGTTTTTCTTTTGGGGCATAATGCTGGAACCCGTGGCACAGCTATCTTTTAGGGTGACAAATCGAAATTCTTCCGATGACCAAAGGATAATTTCTTCACTCAGGCGGCTGAGGTGAACCATGATTAAGCTAGCAGCACAAAGAAATTCAATGGCAAAGTCGCGATCGCTCACTCCATCCAAGCTATTAGCATAAATATCCTCAAAATGCAAGAGTTCGGCTGTGTAATGGCGGTCAATGGGGAATGTGGTTCCGGCCAATGCACCACACCCCAGGGGTGAAATATTTACCCGCCGGGTAACATCTCCCAGGCGTTCCCAATCACGCTGGGTCATTTGGAAATATGCCAACAGGTGATGAGCCAAACTCACAGGCTGGGCGCGTTGCAGGTGAGTATAACCAGGTATCAGCGTTTCTACGTGCTGTTCGGCTATATCTAGTAAGACAGCTTGAAATTCTCGTAATTGGTGGCGAATTTGTTGAATTTGGTCGCGTAGATAAAGTCTGGTGTCAGTACCAACTTGGTCATTACGCGATCGCGCGGTGTGCAGCTTTTTCCCCACATCACCCACAATTTCCGTCAAGCGCCGTTCCACAGCAAAATGTACATCTTCAGCATCAATCCCTGGCTGAAATTTTCCTTGCTGATATTCTTGGCGAATTTGTTCTAAACCCGCTACTAGTTGTTCTCCCTCTGTTGGGGAAATAATACCCGTGTGAGCCAACATTTTGGCATGAGCTTGAGAACCAGTCAGGTCATATTCAATTAATTCAATGTCAAAATTGATACTAGCATTAAACCGAGCGATCGCCGGATGCAATGCTGATTCAAATCGTTGACTCCAAGTTTGTTCTTTTGTCATAGATGATTAGGGACGTAGGAGATGGGAAGGTGGGGGTGGTAATTGAGGAAGACACAATAGAAATTTATCACTCTTCCTTTCCCTTGTCCCCAGTCTTCAGTCCTTAGTCCCTAACCGTAACTTGTTAAATTCCGCATGATATAGCCAATTACCAGACCAATCAACAATGCCCAGATTTGACCTGTTTGGACAAAGTTATTCCAATTGTGTTGAATTTGACCTAACAAATCTGGATCGTTAATGTGTTGGGCTAGCATCGTCAGATTCACTGGCAATTGCCAAACTAACTGAGATATGACATTACTGATGTAGTTCATACTTAACAATTTATGGGTAATGGGCTGTAATTAATAGTGGTCAGTTGTTTTTTTTCCTCACACACTGGCCACATACTGAAATTTTGCGTATAACTTAACTGTCATAACTCAAGATGCCGGAGATGCCAACCGCAATTTCTCGGCTGTTCGCAAAATTTGTCCTGCTAGAACAGCAGCACCAAAACCGTTATCAATATTCACTACACCCACACCAGCAGCACAAGAGTTGAGCATTGTCAATAGAGGAGCTAAACCGCCAAAACTTGCACCATAACCAATGCTAGTGGGAACAGCAATCACCGGACAATCTGCTAAACCTGCCACAACGCTGGGTAAAGCGCCTTCCATTCCTGCCACAACAATCAACACCGAAGATGATTCGATGAGGTGGCGATTACTTAGCAAGCGGTGAATCCCGGCAACACCTACGTCCCAGAGACGCTGGACGCGAAACCCAGAAAGTTCTGCTGTTACAGCCGCTTCTTCAGCTACGGCTAAGTCAGCAGTACCAGCAGAGAGAATGCCGATTAATCCTGCAAAATTGGGTTCAATTGTCAGGGGTGTAATAGCACAAATGCGCGCCAATTCGTAATAGCATAAGCCTCTAACTTTTGGTTGTAGGGCAGCATAAACGGCGGGTTCAATGCGGGTGGCCATCACCACAGGATTACGAAGGCGCATCACCTCCATAATTTGAGCAATTTGTTCCGTGGTTTTACCGGGCCCCCAAATCACCTCTGGGAAACCGGTTCTCAATTCACGATGGTTATCAATTTTGGCAAACTCACCCACAGGTTCATAGGCTAAGTCTTTGAGCGAAGTTAGAGCCATATCTGGAGTAACTTTACCATTGGCAACCGCTTCTAGGAGCGATCGCAAAGTTTCAGTTTGAGTCACGGTATTTAATGGGGAGTAGTGAGTGGGGAGTGGTGAGTAGGGATGAGTAGAGATGAAGAAAAAAGATGTTGAAATTAGTGGCAAGTCTTCCCCCCTGCACCTCCTGCTTCTTCTCCTACTCCCATTCGGCTACGCTCACGGCAAGCCTATTCCCTACTCCCTACTCCCTTAATTAATTATGTTGATTTCATGAATATTCCAGAATGCGCCACCCAAAGCTGAGTATTTGATGTTGTCAAATTGATTCCGCACTGCTGACAAGGAATAGGGATTTACCAGATAGATAAACGGTAAATTTTCCTGGGTAATTTTTTGGGTTTCGGCGTAAATTTCTCGGCGCTTGGCTTCGTCTAGTTCCCTAGCCGCTTGAATGTAAAGTTCAGCAATTCTCGTTTCCCAAGGTGCTACTTCCCAACCTTCTATAGGCTTTTGTCCGGCTTGGGGTTTTTGATTAAACATGTGTAATCCACCTTCAGGGTTCCAGACGTTAGCCCCATCGTTGGGTTCTAAACCACCAGTTAAACCCAGTAACGAAGCATCCCAATCAAGAGTATTTGCCAGCTTATCTGTATAAGTATTCCATGCCAATGGCGTGAAATCGACTTGCATTCCAATTCTGCCTAAGTCTTGGCGAATTTGCGCTCCCATTGCCTCGCGGATTCTATTACCTGCATTTGTCAGTAAAGTGAAGCGTACACGGTTACCATCAGCATCTAATAGTTGACCTTGAGCGTTATATTGAAATCCAGCTTTTTTCAACAATTCTTTGGATTTTTCTGGATTGTAATCGTAGACTTTTAATCCTTCTTCTGGTGCCAAGTAAAAAGGACTTTGGACAGAAATGGGTGAATTTTGGGTTTGACCTAAGCCACGAAAAGTATTATTAATCATGGTTTGGCGGTCAATAGCATAAGCGACTGCTTGCCGAAATTCAACTGTATTAAACCAACGAGATTTTATAGGATCTACTAGCGGTTTGCCATCTCTTCTACCTTTATTTAAATTAAACAAAACAAAAGATGTTCCAGTAGCTGGCCCGCCGTTATAGATTGTGAAATTACCTTGTTTTTCTTGTCGTTTTAATAACGAAAAGTAGTCTGGTGTCACTCCCACCGAATCTAACCCACCAGAACGAAATTGCAGTAAAGAAGTATCTGTAGATTCGACAATTTGCCATACTACTCGTTCAATGTAGGGTTGAGCATCTCCTTGCGGCCCTTTACGCCAATAGTAAGGGTTGCGCTGGAAAACTACACGTTGGCTTGTGTCATAACGCTCTACTTTGTAGGGGCCATTGACAATGATTTGCTCAGGAGGAGTATCAACGCCCCACTGGGACAAAAATATTGGTTTACCTTCTTGGTCTTTTGTTTTGACAAATTTTTCTAAAGCATGAGCAGGTAAAATTGGTAGTCCTAGAGTTCCTAAAAATGGTGCAAATGGTTCTGGGGTAGTGAATTCAACCCGTCGATTATCTATTTTTCTGACTTGAGGTAATGCCCGACTTTCACCAATTCGGAGAATATCTCTTGTATCTGTGGGAATCTCTTCATTCAGGTAAATGTCATTGTAAGTAAAAATTACATCATCTACTGTTAGTGGTTTGCCATCAGACCATTTCAAACCCTCTCGTAAAGTCAAAACAAACCCCAACTGATTATCAGTAAGTTTCCATGATTCTGCTAATACAGGTTCAACTTCACCAGTGATAGGATTTTGGGTTGTTAATCCCTCATAAGTTAAACTAAAAATATTAGGAACTTCTGAACTCAGTGCATAGTTAAAGGTTTTGGGATCACTAAGAATACTAGTTACTAATTGGGGTACTTGAGCCGCTGTAGTTTTAAAGTTAGCTGGGTTACAACCAGCAATAGTAATGGCTGTTGCTGAAGCTAAAATTATAGGTAACCAAAAACGTTTAATTGTGGTAAGAAGCCTGATAAATTTCATAGTTTAAATCCCAAAATGTGAATTCAAGTAGACTGAGATTGTAACCAACCCAGGAAGTTTTGGGTTTTATGGAAATACTCAATACCATTATTTCGTAACATTTCTGTAACTTCTCGCCTACCAAATTATTTATAATTGCTGCTTAAAAATACTTTAATTTCATCTGGATAAAGACGAGCATGAAAAAATATACATCCCAGAATTAATTTATCTATAGTATGTTTTTCCAAAATAGAGATATTGAATGTTTCCTGAAAAATATTATTATTTAATGTAATCATTTCTGCTTGGCTAATAAGGTAGTTGAATATTGTATCGAAACGCTCTTTGATTTCATTATTTCTGTTAAGAAAGCTAGTTCTTGATTGCTCTAATTGAAAAAGGAGTAGTTTTGCATTATCCGAATTATCTTGCTCTGCTTCATTAATTTGTATATCTAATTTGCGGAGAAAATCTAAGTTATATTTTTCTTGTTGTTCCAATGTCATTAAAGCTTCTACATAACAAATACTGGGCAATACCAACCGTACGGAACCAGTAATATTTGTTAAGAAATTTTCTGCTTGAGTATTTTGGCCCTTAGCTATACTCATTAAAAAATTAGTTTCAATGTAAATTATCACTACAATTAATTAACAAATTTGAGTAGTTCCAGATTCTAATAGTTGTAATAAGCCAATATTTGTCATTTCTGGCGATGCGGCCACTGTTTCGGATTTCCAATGATAAGCTAAATCACGCAGCCATGCTTCTGTCAGACCTATCAGATAAAGACTAAATATTTTTTACTCCGAAATTTTGGTTCATAATGACTCAGAACATCAACAGTATTTAAGCAAAGAATAGGTGCAGATAAATCACTACCATCCCATTGGAAAATCTGAATATTTTCCACATCAACCAGCATGGCAAAAGGAATCAATATTTTGGTATTTTGCAAGTAATCAATCAGCCGCAGAATTGCGTATTTTCTGGTTTTTGCTTCTTTAAAAGTAAAAGGAAACCCTTGAACCTCAGCTATGAGAACAATTTGCCCATCTTTATCAAAGGCAACAAAATCAGGATGTTCTATTTCTTCTAAGTTTAGAGCTTGCATGGGTTTAATTGACTACTATTCAAGTTGGCTGAGGGTTGCCAATTATTATTTTTTATCCTAACTATTTTGCAAAAATTTCAGTTGTAAGTTAAGAAAAATTACGTTTCAGCCATTAGTAAAACAACAGCATAAGCACATATACCTTCTTCTCGACCAACGGGGCCTAATTTTTCATTGGTGGTGGCTTTGATGCCAATTTGATTGGGTGGTAATTCTAAAACAGTTGCTAACTTATCCCGCATATTGAAAACATGCGGTTTTAATTTAGGACGTTCTGCTACGACTACCGAGTCAATATTGCCTATTTCCCAGCCTTGATCTCGAATTAGCTGATGTACTTGAGTTAATAGCACCAAACTATCTGCTCCAGCCCACTGAGGGTCACTTGGGGGAAAATAATGACCAATATCCCCTAAAGATAATGCCCCCAACATGGCATCCATAATGGCGTGAGTAAGTACATCAGCATCACTATGCCCTAATAAACCAAGTTCATGGGGAATTTGCACGCCTCCTAAAATTAAAGGGCGATCGCTCACCAGTCGATGAATATCGTAGCCGTTACCAATCCGAATTTTAGTCATTATTCATTAGTCATTAATTAATCATTAGGCAACAGGCAATAGCCTAAGAACTCTCCCCCCTGCACCCCTGCTTCTTCTTCCCCTACTCCCCACTCCCCACTCCCCACTCCCCATTTTTCTCTTGTTGCCATTTTTCCAGCAAATCAGGTCGGCGATCGCCTGTTCTTTTAATTTGTTGTTCATACCGCCAGCGGGCAATTTCGGCATGGTTTCCCGATAATAAGACATCTGGCACTTTCCAGCCCCGAAAATTGGCAGGACGAGTGTACTGGGGATAGTCTAGCAATCCTTCTTCAAAACTTTCTGCCTTTAGGGACTCGACTTTGCCCACGGTTCCTGGTAAAAGTCTTACCACACCATTAATTAATGCCATTGAAGGAATTTCTCCTCCAGTGAGAATAAAATCACCCAAAGATACCTCACGAGTAACTAAATGCAACACCCGCTCATCTACTCCTTCGTAATGCCCACAGATGACTACTAGCTGGTCATAATTTGTGGCTAACTCTCGCAGTAATGGTTGGTTGATGGTTTCACCCTGGGGACTCATTAAAATAATCTCTCTCCGGGGGAGAGTCGGTAGCGATTCCACAGCGCTGAAGATGGGTTCTGGCTTCATGAGCATTCCCACCCCGCCGCCGTAGGGTTCATCATCCGCCTTGTGGTGCTTATCAGTGGTAAAATCCCTGGGATTAATCAGATTTACTTGGGCAATCTGTTTGGCTAAGGCTTTACCAAGCAACCCCGAACTTAAAACTGAGGTAAAACAGTCAGGAAAAAGTGTAACTATATCAAAGCGCACAGTAATTCGTATTCGAGAACACTAATCTAAAGAATGAATGTCTAGCAAACACCATCAGCCAATGTAGGATAGAACTACAGATAAGTTTAATCAATAGTGTCTAAAAGTACCAGAACTATTGATTTTTGGTAGGATCAAAAGTTTTTTAATTACTTAATTTGTGTTTAAATATTGTCACAAGTACATTTAAATTAATAATCTGACCAAGTTAACAACTTCCAGGATGCATCGATCCAGCCTCAGAAAAAGCGTGTTAAGACCTGCTCGCCCCCAATGCCAAAGGGGAAATCTAGTCTCCCAAGCATTATTATTTTGCCAGTCTGGAAAAAGTGGACAGGTGAATAACAAGGCGCTGGCTTTGAGGATCAGCAATGGACACATGAATATTGAAGCTTTTCTTCACGGAGACGCTGGGCGAACATGTGTATTCAGCGAGAAGTTGGCTATCCAATTTCAGACAAGTGTCCTCCCAAAAAAAAAGCAAAGTGCAAAAATCATCAGGCTACTGATAAGTTGTGTGGCCATAGCCATACCTTGTTAAAGTCACACGCCATTCGCCACAAGCCCTTCGGGTACTCTTCCCTTCGGGACGCTCCGCGAACGAGAACCCCTTCGGGGAACGCAGTCCCCTAGGTCGGGAAACCCTCCTTCAGGGCTGTCTTACCGGTACCGGGAAACCCGTCCCAGGCGATGGCTCCTGAGGTTGTTGACAGGAGAAACATAATGCCGCAATTAAAAGCTAAATCGCTGGAAATGAGGACACCCCAAGCAACTAAAACCGCCGTTCTGGTTATCGGAGGCGCAGAAGATAAAGTTCATGGACGCGATATCCTCAGAACTTTTTTTGGCCGTGCCGGTGCTAGTAAGGCCTATATTACAATTATTCCATCGGCCTCTCGTGAACCGGCCATTATCGGTGGTCGGTATATTCGCATTTTTGAAGAAATGGGTGCGGAGAAGGTCGAGATTTTAGACATCCGCGAACGGGAACAGTGCGAAACGCCGCAAGTTAAAGAATCCTTGGAAGCCTGTAGTGGGGTCTTCCTCACCGGAGGCGACCAGTTACGTCTGTGTGGTGTATTGTCCGATACGCCAGCTATGGAAATTATCCGGCAGCGGGTGCGATCGGGACAGCTGACCCTAGCAGGAACTAGTGCAGGGGCGGCTGTAATGGGACATCACATGATTGCCGGCGGTGGTAGTGGCGAAACTCCAAATCGTTCCTTGGTCGATATGGCAACGGGTTTGGGTTTTATCCCGGAAGTGATTGTTGACCAGCACTTTCACAATCGTAATCGCATGGGTCGTTTGATTAGTGCGATCGCCGCTCATCCTGATCGTTTAGGTATCGGCATTGATGAAGATACTTGTGCTGTATTTGAACGCGATGGTTGGCTACAAGTTGTGGGCAAAGGCAGTGTCACCATTGTTGATCCCACAGAAGTAACCCATACAAATGAACCTCATGTCGGCGCTAATGAACCTCTAACTGTGCATAATTTACGACTGCACATCCTCAGCTATGGCGATCGTTTTCACCTGTACCAGCGGACTGTATTGCCTGCTGTGCATCGCATCTCCAGCTGACGGAATAGTGTATCAGAGGTTACACTGTCGTTGATCGCTTTATTTCTTGCGGTAGAAAAATGAAAATAATACCATAAAAAAAGAAAAAACTGTTTATTATGAACAGTTTAGCGGTCAATTTCAGTAAGAAACTAGAATTTTGGTTCCGAATCTCCATCTACCTATTCCCATGAGAATCCTCAAGATCCAGACCTTACGCGGCCCAAACTACTGGAGCATTCGACGCCACAAGCTGATCGTCATGCGCCTCGATTTAGAAACCCTTGCCGAGACGCCCTCGAATGAAATCCCTGGCTTTTATGAAGGATTAGTAGAGGCGCTGCCAAGTCTGGAGGGTCATTATTGCTCGCCTGGCTGTCGTGGTGGTTTTTTAATGCGGGTCAAAGAAGGCACCATGATGGGCCATATCGTGGAACACGTAGCCTTAGAACTCCAGGAATTAGCTGGAATGCATGTCGGCTTTGGGCGCACACGCGAAACTGCCACACCTGGAATTTTCCAGGTAGTAATCGAGTACTTGAATGAGGAGGCGGGACGCTACGCCGGACGAGCCGCTGTGCGGCTGTGTCAAAGTATTGTTGATAGAGGTCGTTATCCCAAGGCAGAACTTGAGCAAGACATCCAAGATCTGCAAGACTTATGGCGTGAATCTTCTTTAGGCCCTTCCACAGAAGCTATTGTCAAAGAAGCTGAAAAAAGAGGTATTCCTTGGATGCAGTTGAGTGCGCGCTTTTTGATTCAGTTGGGCTATGGCGTGAATCAGAAGCGGATGCAGGCAACAATGACCAGTAAGACTGGCATTTTAGGGGTAGAACTAGCTTGCGACAAGGAAGCCACCAAGCGCATTCTCGCAGCCGCAGGAGCGCCAGTACCCAGAGGTACCGTAATCAACTTCTTGGACGATTTAGAAGAAGCTATCGAATATGTAGGCGGCTATCCCATTGTCATTAAACCATTAGATGGTAATCATGGACGTGGTATTACCATTGATATTAGAAGTTGGGATGAAGCCGAGGCAGCCTACGAAGCGGCGAGACAGGTTTCTCGGTCAATTATTGTTGAGCGTTATTACGTTGGGCGAGACCATAGGGTACTAGTTGTAGATGGCAAAGTAGTAGCAGTAGCCGAACGTGTACCAGCTCATGTAGTGGGTGATGGCAGATCTACGATTGCTGACTTAATTGAAGAAACCAACAAAGACCCCAATCGTGGTGAAGGGCATGATAACATCCTCACCAAAATCGAACTAGACCGTAACAGCTACCAATTACTAGAAAGGCAAGGTTTTACCCTCAATAGTGTGCCGCCTAAAGGTACAATTTGTTACCTAAGAGCAACAGCTAACTTAAGTACAGGTGGTAGTGCGGTGGATCGTACCGACGAAATCCACCCAGAAACCGTTTGGTTAGCCCAAAGGGTAGTGAAAATTATTGGTCTGGACATTGCCGGACTGGATGTTGTCACCACAGATATTAGCCGCCCTCTCCGGGAAGTAGATGCTGTGATTGTGGAAGTTAACGCAGCCCCAGGCTTCCGGATGCACGTCGCCCCCAGTCAAGGTATTCCCCGCAACGTTGCCGGCGCAGTTATGGATATGCTGTTCCCCAGCGAACAATCTAGCCGCATTCCCATTCTGAGTGTGACGGGTACTAATGGTAAAACTACAACTACTCGACTGTTAGCACATATTTACAAGCAAACAGGTAAAGTAGTAGGTTATACTACAACTGACGGGACATATATCGGTGAATACTTAGTAGAGTCGGGAGATAACACAGGGCCGCAAAGCGCCCATTTAATCCTGGAAGACCCCACAGTAGAAGTAGCCGTACTAGAAACAGCACGAGGCGGGATTCTGCGGTCTGGGCTAGGGTTTGAAACTGCCAATGTAGGTGTAGTGCTAAATGTTGCGGCTGATCATCTAGGCATAGGTGATATAGATACTATCGATCAGTTAGCTAACCTCAAAAGTGTAGTAGCAGAAGCCGTATTCCCTGATGGCTATGCAGTACTCAACGCTGATGATCACCGTGTGGCGGCCATGGCAGAGAGAACTAAAGCGAATATTGCTTACTTCACAATGAATCCCGACTCGGAATTGGTGCGGAAGCACGTCCAAAAGAGAGGAGTAGCAGCAGTTTATGAAAACGGCTATTTGTCAATTGTCAAAGGCGATTGGACTCATCGCATCGAAAGAGCAGAAAATATTCCCTTGACAATGGGTGGACGAGCGCCGTTTATGATTGCCAACGCTTTAGCGGCTAGTTTGGCAGCCTTTGTGCAGAACGTCACAATTGAGCAGATTCGTGGTGGCTTGAAGACCTTCCGGGCTTCTGTGAGTCAAACACCGGGGCGGATGAACTTATTTAATTTAGGGAATTATCACGCCTTAGTAGACTATGCTCACAATCCAGCCAGTTATGAAGCTGTGGGTTCCTTCGTCCGTAACTGGACTACAGGACAGCGAATTGGTGTAATTGGTGGGCCAGGCGATCGCCGTGACGAAGATTTTGTGACTTTGGGTAAACTCTCAGCTGATATTTTTGACTACATCATTGTCAAAGAAGACGACGATACCAGAGGACGTCCACGGGGATCGGCTGCTGGTTTAATTATCAAAGGCATCACCCAAGTAAATCCAGATTGTCGCTATGAGTCAATTTTGGATGAAACCGCAGCCATCAACAAAGCTCTAGATATGGCTCCCGATAACAGTCTGGTGGTAATTTTGCCAGAAAGTGTGAATCGGGCAATCAAATTAATTAAGATGCGCGGTTTAGTGAAAGAGGAGGTACAGCAACAAAATACCTCCACGACAATCGTAGATTCCCAAAATGGGGTGACATCTTCTGTTATTAATACTTTGCTTTAGTGGAAAAGTAGAGACGGTGGTATCGCGTCTCTACTGCTAACTATTGCTGTTCTTTTTCAGAATCAGTGTCATCATCATCAGTATTGTTTAATTCCTCTTTAAAACCTCGTAAGGTTTTACCCAGTGCATTTCCCAGTTCAGGAATTTTTTTCGGCCCAAAAATTACAATAGCGACTATGGCAATTATGCCTACTTCCGGCCATCCCAGTCCAAACATTTGTCTCTCCTGTCAAGGGGTCTTTCTTAACTATAGACATTAAAGGACTACTTATTTTGTGATTTCAATGCCTAACCAATCGCTTAATTCGTAGGCTAGCCATTCCAATTCCGCTTCAGATTGGATACCACCATAATTGACACTCAGTGGGTATTTCCGGACTCCTGCCCAAATATCTAGTTGTGCTGATACTGTGGTTTTATCGCCGTCAGAATCTTTAGTAAAGTGTTTGGGAACGTAAACGAGTTTAGTGATACTTTCCCTGGGTGATGGCCGGGGACGATTAAATTTTAATCCCAATAACTCATAAGTAAAGGCAATTTGCTGGTCATCTAAGTGCAGTCGAATGCGGCCAAATATACCCAGCAGCACATTCCAGATCATGAACAGCCCCACGCCCCAAAAAGGTAGTGAGAATAAAGCAAAAGGCACATTCACCGGAAAAGGTGCAGAAAGCGCGCCAATTGTCCAGAATAGGATAAAAGAATTCCAGGCGATCGCAAACAACCCTGTGAATAACATTGAAGGTTGAAAGCCCACTGGTGGAATAAAGATATCTAAAAATTCTCGATTTTTGGTGATTTGAATTTTACTACCAGCAGGTTTACCAGTATATTTACCAAGAGTTACTGTATTAGGGCTAGTCAACTGTGGCTGATCTAAAGCTTTCAAAGCTTCCACAGCAGAACTTGGCCGCCGTTCCACGATCGGTTCAGTCATCCACTGTAACCAGCGCGTCAAGCCTGGACGCAGATGAGTTACTTGCTCAAACTGAATGCGAAAATCCTTTTGGGGTAAATCGGCTGGATGAGTACCCGTCACCAAATAAATTAAAGTTGCGCCTAAACTATACAAGTCAGAGGACGGAACAGTCCGCGCCCCAAATTGTTCTGGTGGCATATAACCATAAGTTCCCACCACAGTCCTAGTTCCGCCTTCAGCTGCGAGGACAGTTTGTACTGAACCAAAATCTACTAAATAAACTTGCCCCACACTATTGCCAGAACGCTCACCCAAGAGAACATTGCTAGGCTTAATATCACGGTGGATCACAGGCGGATATAGCCCATGTAGGTAAATGAGAATTTCTAAAAGGGCTGTGGCGACTTGTTTAACATCAGCTTCGGTAAAACTCCGCCCAGTTTGTAAGTATTGCTCTAATGTTTGGGCTGGGATATAACTCTGTACTAAGGCAAATCCTTTAATGGTGGGTGAATTTACTTCAAAATAGTCTAAATAGCGAGGGATAGCAGGGTGAGATAAAGATTTTAATGTTTCAGCTTCACGCTCAAACAGCTTAAGATCATCCCATTCAAAGTCACTCCCAAAGGTAAGTAACTTGATCACAATCAATTCACCAGTTGTCTGATCCTGAGCTAATAGCGTCCGCCGCCCTGACTTTTTTCCTAAGAGTTGCTGAATTGCGTAGCGGTCGCCTAAAATTTCGCTGACCATTATGATTGCTGATAACGCTGTGTTTAAAAGCTTTTATAGCTTATGGCTTGTCAAATTGGGCAAGCTAATACCTTTAGTATAATTGTGTCTTTCTATGCCTTCCCAACTTTGGCCTTACATTACCCCTGGTATTCCCGATGAATTATTTGAGCATTTGCCAGGTATTCCTTTTACTCAGCGCGAAGTGCGGCTGTTATTGATTTCCCAACTGCGGCTACAACCAGACTCAGTATTGTGGGATATTGGGGCGGGGACAGGGACAATTCCCGTAGAAGTAGGATTGCTGTGTCCCCAAGGGCAAATTATCGCTGTGGAACGGGACGAAGAAGTAGCCAACTTAATTAAGCGTAACTGCGATCGCTTTGGGGTTAAAAATGTAGAAGTAATTGAAGGTAGCGCCCCGGAATGTTTGCATGATCTCAAAGTAACTCCTCACCGGGTTTGTATTGAGGGTGGAAGACCTATTCAGGATGTTTTACAAGCAGTATGGCAATATTTACCATCATCAGGTAGAGTGGTCGCCACAGCTGCTAATCTAGAAGGCTTGTATGCTATTTCTCAAAGCTTTTCTGTATTGCGAGCCAGAAATATCGAAGTTGTTCAATCAGCAGTCAACCGTCTAGAAACGCGTGGCTTTTCCCAAACCTTTGCCGCTGTTGATCCCATTTTTATCCTCAGTGGTGAGAAACTAGACTAGGTTAGGGACTGGAAGGGGACAAGGCAGACAAGGGGACAAGGGGACAAGGCGACAAGGCGCAGACATTGGATTGATACCACAATATTGATGTTTTTCATCTCATCCCCCGCTCCCCCCATCTCCCCATCCCCCAATCCCCCCATCTCCCCATCTCCCGCTCCCCGATCCCCAATACCTCATTCAAAATACTTCTATGCCTTGGTCTCGAATTATTAGTGGAATTATAGCGATCGCTCTTGCTCTAGTTGCAACTCTTTTGGGGGGTTGGTACTTTACTATCGCAATTGCAGTGGTCGTATTTTTAGGTCAAGAAGAATATTTTAATTTGGTGCGTGCTAGAGGTATTGTTCCTGCTGCTAAAACCACCATGTTTGTCAGTCAAGCTTTACTGGTGATTTGTAACGTTAATGTCACTTTGGCGGACGCTGTGATGCCCATAGCTGGGACGCTAATTTGTTTTTACTTACTTTTTCAGCCAAAAATGGCCACAATTGCGGATATTTCTGCTTCGATTATGGGGCTATTTTATGTAGGTTATTTATCGAGTTACTGGGTAAGGTTACGCACTCTTGATAGTGTAGCCACGAGTAATCTCCCGCTTGGTGGTTATTGGCCTACAGATTGGACAAATATTTTACAGGAAAAAAGTTTTGCTTCTTTGCCACAGGGGTTGACGTTGACAGTGCTGACTTTCTTTTGTATTTGGGCTACTGACATCGGCGCTTACGTTTTTGGCAAATTCTTCGGTAAAACCCGTTTATCTGACATCAGTCCCAAGAAAACTGTTGAAGGTGCTGTGTTTGGGATCATTGCTACTATTGCCGTAGCCGTAGCAGGAGCTTATTATTTGCACTTACCGCAATTTCTTTTTACTGGCGTAGCATTAGGTTTACTGATTGGTATTGCCAGTCTTTTGGGCGATCTCACAGAATCTATGCTCAAGCGCGATGCTGGCGTTAAGGATTCTGGTCAGTTGATCCCCGGTCACGGAGGCATCTTAGACCGCACCGATAGTTATATCTTCACAGCGCCCTTAGTTTACTATTTTGTGACGCTTTTATTGCCATTGATTGCCAATATTTGAGGCTAGAGTCATTTTGCCTCATGTCCCCATGTCACCCTCACGGATTAACATTAATCCGTCCTTGACACACCAACTGACCGGGGATCAAGTTGAGTTCTTGAATATCGACATCTGAGCCAAGATCCAAATTGTATCCATGCTCGTTTTCCACAAGTGGTATTTCGTTTTGGATAACTTGAATCTGTGATAATTTCAATTCACGATTGCCAATTAACTCTAAACTTAAATAAATTTCCAGAGGTATAGATTCGCTAGTGGGTGCTAAGATAGCACGGAGTTGAATTTGATTATTGTCTAAAATAATTTTCTGCCAAGTAATTGCTTGGGATTTTAGACAATATTCTGGTATAAGTTTAACCAGTACATCATTTAAAGCAGTTGATAAGAGTTCAGATGAAAGGGAACTATTTAAATCCTTTTCCTCAACTACTACATCGCCAATCACTGGTACTATTTCTAACAGTCTGAGTGGTTGCCCTTTGAGTACTGAGCCTATATTGACCTGAATATTTTCTGCTAAGAGTTGAATTCGTGTAACATGAAGGCCTTGATACACGGCATCGCTGGCTATTATAGAAACCCAGGGAATGCAACCAGAGAGAAGTTGGCGATCGCTCGCTTTAATTTCTACCTCTAGTTGAGATACTTGAGTGACTTGTGATTTTAACCAGAGTTTTAGGGCTTTTGTGAGTACATTTGTAATTATGCGGATTTTATGTGAACTTTTGGCTGAGGAATTTTCTTCTGGCATTTAACCACTTAGGTGATGGATATTTGCTAAACAACTAACTAAACTGAAATAAGCTTTAAATGTAACATTTATGGCTACTCAGCACAAAATGCAAATATGATGAATATTATCTAAACTTTCCACACTTTCTCCAAAATTTCCCAGTATATTCAGTAATTTCAACATGGAGGCGCGGTTACAAAAAGTTCTAGCTCAATGGGGTATAGCCTCACGTCGTGAAGCTGAGGAAATGATTCGGCGATCGCGTGTGCGAATTAATGGAGTAATAGCACATTTAGGTCAAAAAGTTGACCCTCAAAAAGATACCATTTCCATAGATGGCAAGCCAGTATCTGCTCGGCAGCCGCCTGTAATATATCTATTACTAAATAAACCACCTGGAGTAGTTTCTACCTGCTATGACCCTCAGGGAAGAACAACAGTTTTAGATTTACTTCCTGAAGAATTACGCCAGGGTTCAGGTCTGCACCCTGTTGGCCGTCTAGATGCAGATTCCACCGGAGCGTTAATCCTGACCAATGACGGGGAACTCACATTTGCACTCACCCATCCACGTCACAGTGTCCCTAAGACTTATCAGGTTTTGGTCAAGGGACATCCATCCGAAGCCGTGTTAGAAATGTGGCGTCAAGGTGTGACTTTAGAAGGGCGAAAAACACGCCCAGCTAAAGTGAACTTAACAGAAAGTCTTGCTAAAAACAGCCGTTTAGAAATAGTTTTGAAGGAGGGGAGAAACCGACAGATTCGCCGTGTAGCCCAACAGTTGGGATATCCCGTAATTAAGCTACATCGTACTGCCATAGGCCCAATTCAATTACAAATCTCAAAAGCACCCTTGTTACGTGAGGGTGACTATCGTCTACTCAAAGATGCTGAAATTCGCTTTTTAAAAGAGCAGATTAAGCATCTACCTATTAAAGATTCAGCTGAGGTCAGGAGCGGAGATTAAGCATGAAATGGCTAAAAAGTAAAGAAAAAGAGCAGCCGACATTTTCATTAGCACAGCAACAAGCGGAAAAATTGGCCCAAATGGGCGCTCAATTGCGAGAAACCCGACAAAAACGGGCTTTATCTCTAGAAGAAATGGTAGTTTTAACCAAGATTCCCCGGCGATTATTACAGGCGATAGAAGAAGGTAATTTAGAAGATTTACCAGAACCAGTTTATATTCAGGGTTTAATCAGGCAATTTTCCGATGCACTGGGCTTTCAGGGATTGGAATTTGCCAGTAATTTTCCTTTAGATTCTCATTCAGTCAGCATCCCGCCTACTGAAAAAAATCATTCTATTGGTTTACTACGACCGCTTCATCTTTACTTACTTTATATATTTGTCATTGTCAGCGCTGTAAGTAGCTTGTCTCAATTGCTGAGTAATAGTAATACTCTTAGCCATAGCAATCAACAGCCACAAAGAGAAACAGCTTATCAATCAGAATCCAATCAAGCAAACTCTCAAAAACCTACAAACTTGCAACCTGTAAGCGACACCTCGAATCGCATCAACAATAATCAGTCATTGCAGATTGGTGTCACCTTAAAAGAATCATCTTGGATTCGCGTAGTAGCCGATGGCAAAACCGAGTTCGAGGGTATTCTCCCACAAGGAACTTACCGCACCTGGAAAGCCCAAGAGCAACTAACAGTAAAAACTAATAATGCTGGTAGTGTTTTGATGAGCGTGAATCAGCAAGAAGCCAGACAAATGGGAGAACCAGGGAAAGAAGGAGAAATCAAGATTGGTGGTAAACCCAGATCTTGAGTAGATAGGGATCAGGGACAAATGGCAAAATATTTTTGTTCATTTCCCCTACTCCCCACTCCCTACTCCCCACTCCCCACTCCCCACTCCCTTATTTTCATTTTCCTTGCGGTGCGCGTCCGCAGAGTTTAGTGAGATTTTTCAGGCGATCGCCTAGTTCTTCTGTTAACGCTGATGGCTGATAGCGCCAATCCCAATTACCCTCAGCAACACTGGGAAAGTTCATGCGCGCCTCGGTTCCTAAACCCAAGATATCCTGCAAAGGAATAATCGCTTGATTGGCGATGGAACTTAAAGCTAATCGAATGACATCCCAGTGAACACCTTCAGGACTAATGCAACCTAAATAAAGTAGTAAGTTTTGCTTTTCCCAATCACTAGCTTGGTTAAACCAGCCTACAGTGGTGTCATTGTCGTGAGTTCCGGTATACACCACAGCGTTACGTGTGTAATTAAAAGGTAAAAATGGATTACCGGGATCAGAACCAAAAGCAAACTGTAACACCTTCATTCCAGGGAACTCATACTTGTCGCGCAGTGCTTCTACTTCTGGCGTAATTACCCCCAAATCTTCGGCTAAGACTGGTAACTGTCCCAATTGCTGTTTGATCGCATCAAATAACTCGTCACCTGGGGCCTTCATCCATGTTCCATTCATGGCTGTTTCTTCGCCTTTTTTGACAGCCCAGTAGGCTTCAAAACCCCGGAAGTGGTCAATGCGAATGACATCTATATAATCCAGCATTGCTTCAAAGCGACCCAGCCACCATTTAAAGTCTTGTTTTTGCAATTCCTCCCAGTCATAAACTGGGTTACCCCATAATTGACCAGTTTCACTAAAGTAATCAGGTGGAACTCCCGCCATTAATGCTGGTTCTCTTGTTTCTTCATCTAGGCAAAAGATTTCGGGATGCGCCCACACATCAGCGCTATCTTGGGCTACATAAATGGGAATATCGCCAACTATGGAAATCCCGCTCATGTTGGCATAGGATTTGAGTTCTGACCATTGGCGGAAAAATTCAAATTGAACGAATTTATAGTAAAAAATTTCAGACGTTAATTGTCGTCGTACCCGATCCATTGCTTCTGGTTCGCGCTTGACAAGTTCTGATTCCCAAGTGTGCCAACTTGTATCTTCATGGGCATCTTTCAAGGCCATAAATAAGGCGTAATCATCTAGCCAATAAGCTTTGCTATCACAAAAACCTGCAAATTCTGTTTGTTGTAGAGGTTTTGCTTTAACTTGAAAGTTCTCACAGGCTTTTTTCAGCAATGCAATTTTTATGGGCTTAACTTGCTCGTAATCTACCTTAGAGTCCTCAAATACTGGTAAGTTAGCAAAATCTTCTTCAGCTAACAAACCCTGCTCTTGCAACTGTTCTGGGTTGATGAGCATGGGGTTTCCTGCCATTGCTGAGTAGGAAGCATAAGGAGAATTCCCATACCCTGTCGGCCCTAAGGGTAAGACTTGCCAATATTGTTGGTAACTTTCTCTGAGAAAATCAATAAATTTGTAGGCTTCTAAACCTAAATCCCCAATGCCAAATCGACTGGGAAAAGATGTAGGATGCAACAAAATACCACTGGATCTAGGAAAAGGCATATTGAACTTCAAATATAGAAATAAGTGATTGCAACGAATTTATCACGGTAAGGTCAGCTTTGAAAGCTAACAGAAAATGAGGGTGAGAGGAAGATTTTACATAATGACTATTGACTATGACTTATAGAAATCCTGCACCAACGGTTGATATCATCATTGAATTAGTGGATCGGCCACATCGACCAATAGTGTTAATTGAGCGGCATAATTCACCTTTAGGTTGGGCGATTCCTGGCGGTTTTGTAGATTATGGGGAACCTGTGGAGGTAGCGGCGCGGCGCGAGGCTGAGGAAGAAATTGGTTTGCAAGTTGAGTTGATTGAACAATTTTTGGTCTATTCTGACCCTAGTCGTGACCCGCGTCAGCACACCATTAGTATTGTGTTTTTGGCTACAGCATCAGGGGAGCCAAAAGCGGGTGATGATGCAAAGAATGTGGGTGTTTTTGAGTCTTGGTGTGTGCCGAATAATTTATGTTTTGACCACGATCGCATTCTCCGGGATTATTGGCGTTATCGGCATTATGGGCTGCGTCCACGGTTGGGCTGGGAGTGACGAACCACAGAGGCACAGAGGGCGCGGAGAGAGGAGTTAAGACGAGTATCTATGAATTATTATTACTGCGTTTATACTGAAGCAGTGGTATTTTATGGTGCATTATGGATGCTGAGGAATTATTGGAGAAATATGCAAAAGGTCAACGTGACTTTAAGAGTGTAAATCTAAGAGGAGTAGATTTAAAAGGTGCTGATTTAAGTGGGATCAACCTACAAAGTGCTGACTTGACAGGAGCAGATTTGAATGATGCAAACTTGAGCAACGCAATTCTTCATTGCACAAACTTTACTAGAGCATCTTTGACAGGTGCAAAGTTGAGTTGTTTACAAAACAGTTCTTCTGTGAATTTCAGTTGGGCAGATTTGATTTGTGCTGACTTGAGTCAGGCAAATCTAACTAGCGCCAACTTTACTAATGCCAATTTGGATAATGCTGACTTGAGTCAGGCGAATCTAAGTAGCGCCAACTTTACTAATGCCAACCTGAATGATGCCAACTTGAGTCAGGCGAATCTAAGTAGTGCTGACTGTACTAATGCCAATTTGGATAATACTAAGTTGAGCGATGCGACGCTAGAATCTGCCAACTTAACTGAAGCATCCTTGAACAATGCAAACCTTGTGAGGGCAAAACTTACAGGTGCTAATTTGAGTGGAGCTAATTTGACTGGGGTTGATTTGAGTCAAGCAATCTTAAGCAACGTTAAACTCAAAAATGCCAATTTACAGCAAATCAAAATTCGAGGCGTCCGTTTATCTCAACAAGATTTTTCTGGGATGAATTTGGCTGGTGCTGATTTGGGCGCAGCTAACCTCATTGGCGTAAATTTCAGAAAAGCTTGTTTACAAGGGACAAATTTAGATAAGGCGGAACTGCAAAAAACTGATTTGATAAAAGCGAATCTAAATGGAGCAAGTCTGAGGAAAGTAGACTTGACTGGAGCAAATATCTATGGGGCTAGCTTTGCAGAAGCAGACCTAACTGGTGCGATAATGCCTGATGGAGAAGTTTACCAGCCGATCGCCTCTGAGGTGGAAATCGGTAAACAGGAAGCATCGTTAGAGCAAGTAATATCTATGACTCGTAAAGTAATTAATACTGACCAAGCACCTGCTCCAGTGGGGCCATATAATCAGGCGATCGCCGCTTCTGGTCAAATGGTCTTTGTCGCTGGACAAATTGCCATCGATCCTCGCCTCGGTGATATTGTCTACACGGATGATGTGAAAAAGCAAACTGAGCAGGTAATGGCTAATCTAGAAGCTATTCTGACAGCATCTGGTGCTAGTTTTGAAAATGTGGTCAAAACCACCGTATTTCTCGCTGATATGAATGATTTTGCTGCAGTGAATGCGGTTTATGCTAAATATTTTCCCGAAGATACAGCCCCAGCCCGTGCTTGTGTGCAGGTGTCGCGTCTACCTAAGGATGTTTTGGTAGAAATTGATTGTATTGCAGTGATACCTGGGGAATAAAGTTTTTAACCCGCGCAGGCGGGTTTGGTTTGTATAGCCGCGACTTCTAGTCGCCAGGGCTAGTTGAATTAATAAGATATGTGAAGCGATCGCCTGCATAAGCCTTCATAATTCTACAAATGGCAGGCGATCGCTCAATTCAAAATTCTTGCCAAAGTTTAGCAAAAATTACTGCCGAATACTTATTAAATTTTCTTATTAAAAAATCAAAACTTTACCAGCCGTTTCCACGAACTTTGCTGTGACGTATTGTGACTTCTTCTAAATTATCTGGGGACTTCCAGAAATTAAATTATCCAATTTACTGGGATGCAAGGTTGTCTTTCTCCCCCCTGCTCCCTGCTCCCCTGCTCCCCTGCTTACCCAGTGATTGGACATTTATTTAGTTTGAAGTCCCCTGGCTGCTGTTCTAGCCTCTTGTCTGCAAAATGCTTGTCCATTAGTGCAGGTACTTGTGCTGCGGGAATGCGGCTATAGCGGGTTTTGTCTGGCATCACTAAGTTAGGCCCAGCTTTGCAGTTTTTCATACAACCAGTACCTTTAATTGTTACTTGGTCTTCTAAACCGCGATTACTTAAGGCTGCTTCTAAAGCCTGACAAACTGCTTTACCACCGCGTTTCATGCAGTCAGACTTTTGACACACCAAAATTGTGGCTTTATTTTTAGCTGATTTAGCTTTAGCAGTATTAATTGCTGGTTTCTCCTGTACTGGGACTGTGCCTATTTCAGAACGTGCTGCCATCACACGTTCAGCTTTTAATGTAACTGTATCTTTTTTTATATCGTGCTTTTTATAACCAACAACTTGCAACCAAGTACCTGGTGGTAAACGCAAGTCAAAGGCTGCTCGTAAATGTTTAGCAAGTTTAATGTAATATTCACCCTCAGAAGTAGCTAACAATAAGCCTTTGAGCTTATAGCCATCTTTGATCACAAAATTAATAAATCTTCCTTCTAGGCAAAATTCTGCGGTGTCTGTACTGTAGGATGCACTCATTTTATTTAACCTATTTTTAACTAAGTAGTTTTTCAGCATTAGGCGCGACAATCTCTGCTACCTACGAAGATTTTCGGTAGCGACTTTGCCAGCTGCGTTCCAGATTCCAAATCAGGTCTTGACGGGAGGCTGTAAATTGCTGCATCACACACCAAAGTTGAATAGCTGCTAAGGGGTTGTGAATTTCCACCTGCAATGGCTGGTTAGTCTGACACCAACAAGGAATATCTAGCTCTTGCAAGCGTTGATAGATTTGCCACCGGTCTGCCCAATTCACCCCAATAACGTACTTTTGCTCTACTTCTGAACTTAACGATTTCAAGAGACTAGCCCTCAACGTGCGACAAAATTGCAGTAACTATTGTGTTTTGAATCCCTAATTTTTAAAATTTCGGGAATATCACCTCTTCAAATAAGCATAACCTAAGTGCTAACAATTCTCAATTGCTTGAAAAAAGAATCTCAAAACTTTGTAATAATTTCCTGTTATGCGTCTGAGACTAGGGATTAGGGACTAGGGATACGAAGAGGACAAGGTGGTGCAAGCCTAAAATAGTCTCTCTTATGTCTTGTGTGTCTATACTTAGCTTCAGCAAAGTAATTAATATAACTACGTATATTTTTATGAAAATTCTTCTCATGACTAGTGCAAGTAATGAGGATTCAAAGAAGATATTTCAGAGCTTTAATATTTAAAAATTTAGTTTCTAAACATTCTCATTAGTAGTAATTCAAGACTATGTTAATGAGTAAAAATGCAATTTTAACGACAGAAGATTTACATTTTTATGATAATAATCAGGGTTGCTTTTATTTTTTAAATGTTAATATGTAGAAGATAAGCAGTTAAAAGCCGTAACTGTGATAAAGCGAGGAGAATTAATGTCAGATACACAAACTTTGTTACAAAACTTTGGTCAAGTTTACGACAATCCTGTCCTATTGGATCATAGTGTAACCGCCCCAGTAACCGAAGGTTTTAACGTTGTATTAGCTAGCTTTCAAGCACTGTACTTGCAGTACCAAAAGCATCATTTTGTAGTTGAAGGTTCTGAATTTTACTCACTGCATGAGTTTTTCAGCGATAGCTACGAGCAAGTACAAGATCACGTTCATGAAATTGGCGAACGCTTGAACGGTCTGGGTGGTGTACCAGCTGCTAGTTTCAGTAAATTAGCAGAATTAACTTGTTTCGAGCAAGAACCAGATGGCGTATATTCTTGCCGCCAAATGATAGAAAATGATCTAGCCGCAGAACAAGCAATGATTAACGTCATCCGCCGTCAAGCTTCTCAGGCAGAGAGTTTGGGCGACCGGGGTACACGCTATCTCTACGAACAAATTCTATTAAAAACTGAGGAACGTGCTTACCATTTAGCTCATTTCTTGGCTAAAGATAGTTTAACCTTAGGATTTGTTCAACCTGCTCAAAATTAGTACTGTCCTACTTTCGGTTTGGTGTAGTCTACCCTGAGAAAAGAGTTGGCAGTTCTAAACATTAAAAAAATCTAAAAATGGCGGAGATGAATAAAATATCTCTGCCATTTTTAATATCAGTAGATAAATGTACTAAATATATACAGTATTCAAGTAATAAATGTGCAAGATATTAGGAAATAATAGCAATTGCTAATTAGAAAAGTTTTGTATTTAAATTGTTTGATCACCAGACAACGACTAAGTAAACTTTTACTAAAAAAAAGCGCGAAAAATATCTCATCATTTTTCAGCATGAGTCAGTTTCAATTAAAAATTATTTGTAAACAAGTTAAAGTATATTTACAGGGAATTAATTAAAATTATCTATCCTGAATTATCAGCTAAGTGAAGATTTGCGATCGCTAAGTCATAGATTGACTACAGTAGCCTACGGTGTATGTCCCAATGAAAAGGAATAGGCAACAGGGGAGATGAGGATAATAATCAAGCGATCGCCTACAATACTGGTCAAGCCAATGGGCTGATACACGGTAGCTGGGGCAGTTTCCCTGATACAATGGCTGGCGTGCTAGGTAATTGAAGATAGTAGCCTAGATATAGGTAACGCGATGTGCGACTTATTCTTGAAACCCCGCTTCCATTCCTCTTTCCAAAACGCGGAGAGAGGCTTTGATTCTTGCTCCCCTTCCCTTGTAGGGAAGGGGTTGGGGGTTAGGTCTGAGAGAAAATCGCACACGGCGTTAGGTAGGTGCTTTTATAGTCCTATCACTGTGGTCTGTACTATCCAACGACTGAAAACTTAATAATAAATAAGACGACCGAGGGGAAAGACCCTTAAAATAATCAGGATTTGTATTCTCTTACTCCAACCCAACGACTATGCCCCGCCGTCAAGACCTCCGGAAAATACTATTGTTAGGCTCTGGCCCTATCGTGATCGGACAAGCCTGTGAGTTTGATTACTCTGGTACTCAAGCCTGTAAAGCGCTGCGAGAAGAAGGCTATGAAGTCGTGTTAGTCAACTCTAACCCGGCAACAATTATGACCGATCCAGAAACTGCCGATCGCACTTATATTGAGCCGCTAACACCGGAATTGGTCGAAAAAGTCATCGCCAAAGAACGTCCTGATGCCCTTCTACCAACAATGGGAGGACAAACGGCACTGAATCTTGCTGTAGCCCTGGCGAAAAATGGTGTTTTAGAAAAGTATAACGTTGAATTAATCGGCGCTAAATTACCTGCCATTGAGAAAGCAGAAGATCGCAAATTATTTAACGAGGCCATGCAAAGGATTGGGGTGAAAATGTGTCCTAGTGGCACAGCCTCAACTTGGCCAGAAGCCAAAGCGATCGCCGAACAAATTGGGACTTATCCTTTAATTATTCGTCCTGCCTTTACAATGGGTGGCAGTGGCGGTGGTATTGCCTACAACAAAGAAGAATTTGAAGAAATGGCCCAGGTGGGTATAGATGCTAGCCCTGTTTCCCAAATTCTCATCGACCAATCTTTACTGGGCTGGAAAGAATACGAATTAGAAGTCATGCGGGATTTGGCAGATAACGTGGTGATTATCTGTTCCATCGAAAACCTTGACCCTATGGGTATCCACACCGGTGACTCCATTACCGTTGCTCCCGCCCAAACCCTGACTGATAAAGAATATCAGCGGCTACGGGATATGGCGATTAAAATTATTCGGGAAATTGGTGTAGAAACTGGCGGTTCTAATATTCAATTTGCTATTAATCCGGTGACTGGGGATGTAGTTGTCATTGAAATGAACCCCCGCGTTTCCCGGAGTTCGGCTTTAGCTTCCAAGGCTACAGGTTTCCCCATTGCCAAAATGGCGGCTAAGTTAGCTGTGGGTTACACCTTGGATGAAATTAAAAATGACATCACCAAGAAAACACCCGCTTCCTTTGAACCAACCATTGACTATGTAGTTACCAAAATCCCCCGCTTCGCTTTTGAAAAGTTCCCTGGTTCAGAACCTGTGCTGACAACTCAGATGAAGTCGGTGGGTGAAGCTATGGCCATTGGGAGGACATTTAATGAATCTTTCCAAAAAGCACTGCGTTCCTTAGAAACTGGACGCGCCGGTTGGGGTTGTGACAAAGCCGAAAAATTACCCAGCGGTGAACAAATTCGCGCCCAACTGCGGACACCGAACCCTGATCGCATCTTCTCGGTGCGTCATGCTTTACAACTAGGAATGAGTACCGAGGAAATCTACGAACTTACAGGTATTGACCCGTGGTTCTTAGATAAAATGCAGCAACTGTTGGATGTGGAAAAATTTCTCAAGCGCACTCCTTTGCAGAAGTTGACAAAAGCGCAGTTATATGACATTAAACGTGATGGTTTTAGCGATCGCCAAATTGCCTTTGCTACAAAAACCACTGAAGATGAAGTCCGAGCCTATCGCCAAAAATTAGGTGTTACCCCAGTTTACAAAACCGTAGATACTTGTGCGGCGGAGTTTGAAGCGTTTACGCCCTACTATTATTCTACCTACGAAGCAGAAACCGAAGTTTTACCCACCACCAAGCCCAAGGTGATGATTTTGGGCGGTGGCCCTAACCGCATCGGACAGGGAATTGAATTTGACTATTGTTGTTGTCACGCCGCCTATGCTTTGAAAGGTGCGGGATTTGAAACAATTATGGTTAATTCCAATCCGGAGACAGTTTCCACCGATTATGACACAAGCGATCGCCTGTATTTTGAGCCGTTGACTAAAGAAGATGTGCTGAACATTATCGAAGCCGAAAATCCGGTAGGGATAATTATTCAGTTTGGCGGTCAAACACCCTTGAAATTAGCAGTCCCGTTACAGAAGTATCTCACGGCTCTGGACGAGGAAACAACTCACCCATCATGCCCATCACCCAACCTCCCCGTGACAAAAATTTGGGGTACATCACCCGATTCCATTGACATGGCGGAAAATCGGGAGCGGTTTGAAAAAATTCTCAATCAGTTAAATATTTCCCAGCCGGCCAATGGTATTGCCCGCAGTTACGAAGATGCACTGATTGTCGCCCAACGTATTGGTTATCCGGTAGTTGTGCGTCCTAGTTATGTGTTAGGGGGACGAGCAATGGAAATCGTCTACTCGGATACAGAATTAGAACGTTACATGACATTTGCGGTGCAGGTGGAACCAGAACATCCCATCTTGATTGATAAGTTCTTGGAAAATGCCATCGAAGTCGATGTGGATGCCATCGCCGATCATACTGGCAAAGTAGTAATGGGTGGCATTATGGAACACATTGAGCAGGCGGGGATTCACTCAGGTGATTCTGCTTGTTCTTTACCAACTATTTCCTTGTCACCAGCAGTTCTCGCACAAATTCGCACTTGGACGGTGCAGCTAGCTCAGGAATTAGAAGTTGTGGGATTGATGAATATTCAGTTTGCGGTGGTGGGCGCTCAAGGTGATGCGCCGCAAGTCTATATTTTAGAAGCTAATCCCCGCGCTTCACGCACAGTCCCATTTGTGTCTAAGGCTACAGGTATACCACTGGCGAAACTCGCCTCCTTGATTATGTCGGGACAAACCTTAGCAGAGTTAGGTTTTACTGAAGAAGTGATTCCCTCACATATGTCCGTCAAAGAAGCAGTATTACCGTTTAATAAATTCCCCGGAACTGATACAATATTGGGCCCAGAAATGCGTTCCACTGGTGAAGTCATGGGAATAGATAGCGATTTTGGACGCGCCTTTGCCAAAGCAGAATTAGCTGCGGGAGAGCGTTTACCCCTCCAAGGTACTGTATTTGTCTCCATGAGCGATCGCGATAAAACTGCGGCCGTTGATGTCGTCAAAGAATTTATTGACTTAGGCTTCACCGTGATGGCTACTTCAGGTACTGGCCACGTCCTACAACAACAAGGCTTAAATGTTGAGTTAGTCCTAAAACTCCATGAAGGTCGTCCCCACGTCCTTGATGCCATTAAAAATCAGAAAATCCAACTCATCATTAACACACCTTCCGGTGAAGAGGCCCAGACTGATGCTAGATTAATCCGGCGCACAGCTTTGGCTTACAAAATCCCCATCATCACAACTATCGCCGGCGCAAAAGCTACTGTTGCTGCCATCCGCTCACTACAAACTACTACTTTAGACGTAAAAGTTATCCAAGAGTACTGCGCGATTTATCAACTAGGCTCTCAACCCAAAAAGTAAGGTAATTGGCTCTGATAGAGCATTTAGTGGCTATGGGGGGAAATAGAGAATCGCAAAAACTCCCCCCCCCGCCTGCTTTTTGAATCTGCATTAAGCAGTATTTACAAGGAAAATTAAGCAATTATTATAGAAGGATAATTATAGATTCTATTGAGATATTTTAAGAAGTATGAGGAATTAATTTTTCTCTGGAGACAATTTTATCATTTGACTTGCCCGGTCGTCTGTAAGCATTAGCCAGCCTGAGTCTTCTAATCACAGTATTAAAGGGTAAAGACATCGATAAATTCCAGTAGATACTGATGATTCATCACCCTTGTTTTTTCAACTTCTCACTTTCTCAATTGCCCATTGATGCTAGGAGTCTATTGTATAAACTAGAACAGCTAAAAAAATAGCATTACTAGTATTTCCATTTTTTCTCATAAATGTTACAATTATTAATAATGAAAGATACAAAAAACGTTTACTTTTTATCTAACCTGAGATAGTTGTGAAAACAAATAAATAACTGTAACGTCTACCAGTTAAGACCTTTATTTGATTAATATAAGCAGCCGACGACATCCATCGGGGGCGTAAATTGTAAACCATCACAAGGGTTCCTAGCCTAACTAGCTAATGCCCTGTTTTCGTATCCACTAGTTAATGACCCCACCGTCAAATCCATCATTACCGAAGAGTAGCGCCATGAAGACCGCTCAGACAGCCACAGACCTCGTGCGGACTTACCTGCGTGAGATTGGCCGTGTGCCACTCTTAACCCACGAGGAAGAAATTTTCTACGGCAAACAGGTGCAACGTTCCAGTACCTTAAATGAAGTCAGGGAGTCTCTTGTTGACCGATTAGGTCGTCAACCGAGTCTAGAAGAGTGGGCAACAGCCGCAAATTTAGAAGTGGTCGAATTGAACGATGCGATCGCCGACGGTGAAATTGCTAAACGCAAAATGGTCGAAGCCAACTTGCGTCTGGTAGTATCCGTTGCCAAAAAATACATTAAACGCAATGTAGATTTACTAGACTTAATTCAAGAAGGCAGTATAGGGATGCAGCGGGGTGTAGAAAAATTTGACCCCACCAAAGGCTATAGATTTTCTACCTATGCTTATTGGTGGATACGTCAAGCCATCACCCGGGCGATCGCTGAAAAAGCTCGTACCATCCGTTTGCCAATTCATATTACTGAAAAATTAAATAAAATTAAAAAAGCACAGCGCCAGCTATCTCAACAACTAGGACGCGCCCCATCAGCGGCTGAGTTAGCTCAGGAATTAGAATTGACACCCAAGCAGGTGCGAGAATATTTAGAAAAAGCGCGTCTACCTTTATCCTTAGATTTGCGGTTGGGGGACAATTACGACACCGAACTTGGAGAAATGTTAGAAGATCCCGGCGCATCTCCCGAAGAGTTCGTCATGCAGTCTTCTTTATCTTATGACTTAGAGCGTCTGATGGAAGAACTCACCCCGCAGCAAAAAGAAGTGATTACCTTACGCTTCGGGTTAACTGATGGACAAGCACTCACCTTGGCCAGAATTGGCGAAATTCTCAACATTAGCCGCGAACGAGTCAGGCAAATCGAACGAGAAGCCTTAACTAAACTTCGCAAGTCGAAAGCCAGTATGAATGAATACTTGGCTAGTTAGGGACTTGTAAATTAATTTACTAATGTTTTTCTAGTATCTTCCCAGAAAAACCTTGATTTAGAGCCTGCCTAGCAGGCTTTATTCGTTTAGTTTCTGATATAGTTTCTGAAAGCTTTTGCATAAGGGAAGTTTGTAGTAAGGACTTTAGTCCTTTCTATATCCTCTACATCCCATACCCGCATTTCTGATAATTTTGCTAATTTTGCATTTATTCTCCCCCACTTACTTAGAGAGACGAGAAAATACGCTACTTTTGGTACGGTTACACCGACCTCCAGTAAATGATATGCCTGTTAAATTAGTTGATATGAATAGCCAAGAGCCAGTTAAATGAAGTAAATAGCAAGTATTTACTATTAAAAATCTCAGCACTACAGCTACTAGAGATAGTACAAGAGGTAAAGCATGAATAAACCATCTAACCGAGTTTCAGAATTTTTTAATGGTGAGTCAGAAACCAGTAATTTGCTGTGGCAGTACGTTAAAGCACTAAGTCCAGAAACAGTTACCCAATTATCTAAGCCTACTTCAGCCGAAGTTTTTCAGGTAATGGAGCGTAACATTATAGGATTATTAGGAAACTTACCTTCAGAACATTTCAACGTCACCGTCACCACCAGCCGGGAAAGCTTGGGTCAACTACTTGCTTCTGCAATGATGAGTGGTTATTTTCTCCGTAACGCTGAACAGAGAATGAACTTTGAAGCAACCCTGCAAGGCAATGAAATTAATGGTAGTGAAATTGACTAGCCATTGAAAATTTTGGCTCAAAACTTCCACATTATTGGGTTTATACCTCCTCACAGTCACGGATAAACCCATAAAAAATAAATTTCATGCAGCATTTTCACAACCAACCTTCCCTTAAAATAAATTGCAAGCTCGGCAGACTGAACTAACTTTCTGCCGAGTTTTGCTATGGTTTCTCGTTTACTAATTTTTCCCAACCGCCACAAACTATGAGTGCAACGACTTCTTCCCCACCCCACAAAATTATTGGTGTTGCCGTAATCTGGAACGAACATGAGCAAATTTTAATTGATCGCCGTCGTCCAGAAGGTGTCATGGGCGGTTTATGGGAATTTCCCGGTGGCAAAATCGAGCCTGGCGAAACCATTGAAGAGTGTATTCAACGAGAAATTCAAGAAGAACTAGCAATAGAAATTGAAGTAGGAAAGCATTTAATCACTATTGACCACACCTATACTCACTTGCGCGTTACCTTGACAGTGCATCACTGTCGTCTCATTGCCGGTGTTCCTCAACCCCTAGAGTGCGATGAAATTTGCTGGGTACACTTAGATGATCTAGAAAACTTTGCTTTCCCCCAGGCGAATAGTCAAATTATTGCAGCATTGAAGCAAGGGAGTAAGGAGTAGGGCGATGAGGTGAATCAAGTTTTTTGACTTCCGCGCAGCGCCACATAGCGTAACGATGTATGAACTCAATCAGGTTGAGTCCCGCAATTTTCTACAATGGTTGCAGAGACTTAGATTGAGAGCAAACCAATGCCTAAAACTGTTACCGACGTCATGACCCGTGACCCAATAGTTGTCCGGGTAGAAACTCCACTGAAGGAAGCAATCCAAATTCTGGCAGAAAAACGCATCAGTGGAATACCTGTTGTGGATAATGTCGGTAAGTTGGTAGGTATTATTTCTGAAACTGATTTGATGTGGCAAGAAACTGGTGTAACACCCCCGGCATACATTATGTTTCTTGATAGCGTCATCTATTTACAAAATCCTGCTACTTATGAACGTGAACTGCATAAGGCCTTGGGGCAAACTGTTGGTGAAGTGATGAGTAAAAACCCTGTCACTATTTCCCCTGATAAAACCGTTAAGGAAGCAGCTCAACTTATGCACGATCGCAGTGTTCATCGTTTACCTGTAATTGACAGCACGAGTCAAGTAATTGGTATCCTTACTCGTGGTGATATTGTGCGGACAATGGCAGCTAGTGAATTGTAAGAGTTATTCCAGCGCTTTTAATTTAGGAATTTTTTAAAACCTTTTGAAAATTAGGATCAATAAATGAGTATTACTCCTGCGTCTGTAAGGCAATTACTGAGTTCTGAGGATTTAGGCGATCGCTTGCGTGCAGTTAATCAAGCCCGTGAGTTGGAACCAGCAAATGCCTTTGAACTAATTCAAATTGCCATAGGCGATAGTAATTCACGGGTGCGATACTCAGCCGTAAGTCAGATGGATACTCTGGGAAACCAGGATTTACAGTTGTCGTTAGATGTATTACTTGCTTTGCTTAACGACCCCGAGCCAGATGTTCAAGCCGCAGCCGCTGACTGTTTGGGTGCGTTAAAACTCCGTGATGCTTTTGAAGATTTAGAGCAGCTTTACCATACCACCCCTGAATGGCTAGTACAATTCAGTATTATTGCCACATTAGGTGAGTTAGGTGATCCACGAGCCGTTGAATTACTTAAACAAGCACTTGCTTCCGATAACGAATTAGTGCAAACCGCTGCTATTAGTTCTTTTGGTGAATTGGGCGATATCCAAGCAGTTCCCCTGTTAGCCCCCTTTGCTAGTAATTCAGATTGGCAAATTCGCTATAGAGTCGTGCAAGCCTTAGCTCGTTTAGGTGGTGCTGAAGCCAAATATGTTTTGGAAACTCTCGTCAATGATGAAGTCGAAGCTGTAGCAAATGAAGCTAAAACATCTTTGCAATCGGCTTGAAGGTTTGTAGTCAGGACTTTAGTCCTACTTTGATAGCTAAAATTCTGCCTATAAACCAATCAAACACATCGGTTGATTTATTACCTCTAAGTGCATTAATAGTAATTAAATTTACCCCTTATTAAGGCTATCAATAGGATAATTACAGAAACTATCCTTACGTGATTTCTTGACTTTCACAATAGTTATAGTAAACTTGTCGGGTAAATGAAAAAAATAGATCTAACTGGGAAAGTTGTGCGTTCCAGTTAGACCGAAGATAGTAATCATAGCAATCGTCGTTACTTTCAGTTTCTGAAAGTAATTTTTTTATGTGAGGACAGGCTTAGGAAGGGATTGTTTTGTTGCGGCGACGAGATACAGCCATACCTGCTGCTACTACACCCAAGCCCAGTAGTGTAGCTGGTTCAGGAACGGTAGCTAAGAAACCAGCAGAATAACTTGCAGTAACACCGCTACTAAGATTTGCCAGAACATTATTTCGACTACCAGATGCTTGTAAAGTGAACTGTCCCGTTCCCTTAGATATGTCACCAGAGGCGCTGGTAAAGAATCCTTCAACTGAGATACTTATGGGAGTAAAACCAAAATTAGTATTACCCACATCTAAAATAGCAGCGGTCACGGTAAAAGTGTCTAATCCATCTAGGTCACCTAAGTCAATGAGTGGATTGGTCGCTGCTATAGGTGGTCCAAAACTGGAAATATTATTCACTGTCCCTGAATTGAAAGCGCTGAAACTGTCGCTGCTGGTTATGATATTAAATGTATTTGGGTCATTGAAGGTAAGAGAGTCTGTTGTCACTGTAGCGGAAGCATTACCAACCAAGTGAAATGTACCTTTAAGTGCAGCAGCTTCAGCAGAACCAGCAGATGCAAAAGTTGTAGCAGCAACTATAGGTACAGCAGCTAATACTGCAACAGCACCTTTAAAAAAATTGGATTTACAAGTAATCATTTGAAACTCCTATAAACAACAAATTTTCATAACATAACTGCACCTGATTACGTGTATACATCAAGTAACTTCACGGTTAGTCAGTTAGTTATGTATCTCTTTCTTCTAGTAGAATCACACAAGTACCTATGAATCGGCAATATGTAATAGGTGACTTTATAAACTCTTCATTCCTGATACAAGGTAGCTTTGTATATCTACCCAAACTTCGATAGTTTGACTCATTAATATAGAAATACACAATATAAATTGGTAGAAGAAAAACTTGCAAATCAGCATGACTAAATAAAAATACGATATTTCAATTTTTATGTGTATTTTCCAAGAATCTTTTGATAAATATTGATTAAGTTCGGACAATAAACCTCTGACTTTATGGGAACAAGATAAGCTGAATCCTTACGCCGATTGAGGCAAAGCTGATTCTAAATAGAGTAAGAAATTATTAGCTTGATTAAAGCAAGCAATTAACCTACATACATAATTAGCCATAAAATTAACAGGACTGCGATGACCAGAATGCTTAATTTGAGTCATATTGTTTATCTGGTCAATAATAGTTTCAATACTCAAGTGGTTACAAGCTAAAAGCTTATCAGTCAGGCGCATCAAAAACTCTTCATGTTGCGTCGTGGTTTAGCAAACAACTAAACCTATTTTTCCCTGCTTTAAGACAGTCGCTACGCAGATGTTAAGTTTTTTAAACAATTGGTATTAATGATAAGTCTTTCATCAGAACAGGGTAAGAGCCAGTATCTTCAATGCTTTTCAGGGCTTCAGCCTTAGCACCTTAGCTTTTTCATCCCGAATTGATGTTATGTATTTTCTCGCAATACAATTCGGTCTTTGTGAGTGATATTAACTAATTCAAACAGATTAATGCTGGCTGTATTGCCTATTTTTCCTGAAGTTAAGTGGTTATACCCAAATTTTATATTGGGTGGTTTCACCCTGGTTAACTATCAATTTTAAAGAGCAATATTAAACAAAATTCACGCCAACTTTTTGTTGTTAAACAATTCCTTTAAATTATTCATGGTGTGATGTACCCAATTTTCGAGACCATTTAACCAGGGATATTTATGCTTGATAAAGCAGGTAATACTTTAAATACTGCTAGAAATTTAACCATTACTCCTAATGTGCAGGCTTTCACAGACTGGGTGGGTTCTTCAGATATCAATGATTTCTACAGTTTTAGTTTAACCAGTCGCAGTAGCCTGAATATCGTTGTTGATGGTTTGAGTGCTAATGCAGATGTACAGATAATTAGGGATAAAAACAGCAACGGTGTCATTGATTCTGGTGAAGTGATCGCTGGTGCGTATAAGAAAGGAACTTTAAGTGAATCAATTCGCAAGACTTTAAATGCTGGAGATTACTTTATTAGAGTCTATGCAAAAGATGGTAACACTAACTACAATTTAAAAGTATTTCAGAATTTTGCCCCAAATTCACTACAGTTTAAGCTCGATAAGACTAGCCTCAACGCAACAGAAAACCTGAGTATTAATAGTGCTTGGGTATCAGATAACAATGGCACTAGTGATATTTCCAGGGTAGATTTCCGCATTAGAACACCAGATGGGGAGTTACTAAATGTGGCTAATGCGACTACATTTACCCCCACTATGAGCAATGCCAATAAAGCGAGTTTCGACTACAGTTTGTCTCTAAAAAATTTAAACTTAGTAGCGGGCGAATATATTCTCGAAGGAAAAGCTTACGATTTTACTGGTGCTGGTAGCAATACAGTTAAGCAGAAATTTACGGTTACGAATGCAGTTACAGATGCAGTTACACATCAAGATTGGTTCAGTAAAAATCTACTCAACCAAAACATCATTACCCTGACGCGGAACTTAGCGGCTGATGGTGATTTAAGCCGTCAGGATATGTTGGATATCTTCACACATGTCCAAAAAGATTCTGTAATTGATGCTAATGAGGTAAAAGACCTCAACACTTTGGTAGGTGCAAAGACTCCTTTCAGTATGGCGGACTCTGTGAAATGGTTATCCACACAGGTTGCTAGTGGTGCATCTGTAAATATGAGCGCTAGCCAGTTTGAGTCAAATTTAGTTGGTCGCTGGTTCTTAGGTACAATGGCACCAACACCTGTTTTTCAAACCCGGAATCTCACATACGTTGAATTAAAAGGTAATTTGTTTGGTAGTGCTAATGAAGCGCGAATTGGTGATATCGATCAAGGCAATTTAGGTAATTGCACTTTTTTAGCAGCTTTGGGCGCAACCTTTGAGCGTCAGTCTGATGATTCAGGTAACACTTCTAGTGCTTTCATTAACAGCATGATTACAGATAATGGTGATGACACCTACACCATACGCTTTTACTCAAATGGTGAAGCACAATATGTGAGTGTTGATCGTCGCATTGCTACTTCTGGAGGGAAAATCTTTGGTGCTAAAGCCAATGGTAGTACAAATCCAAATAACACCAACAACATAATGTGGGTGTCTTTAGCTGAAAAAGCTTATGCTCAATGGCAGGAATGGACATATGACGATCGGTACTCAGGTTATAACTTAACTGGTAGTGCCGCCCATCTTTCTCGTCCTCTTGAGTTCGTTACAGGACAAAAAGCTACTAATTATAATACCAGCAATATTAGTTTTTCAACTCTGGAAACAGCGTTAGCAAATGGTCAGGCTATGACAACCCAGAGAAACAGTAGCAATGGTAATACCCAATTTATTGTAGCTGCCCATGCCTATTCAGTGACAAATGTCTATACCAATAATAGTGGTGAGCAAAGGGTTGTAGTACGTAATCCCTGGGGGGTTGATGGTAGGACTAAAAGTGGTGCTAACGATGGATTCATTGATTTATCCTTTAAGGAGTTCCAGCAGACTTTTACTTATGGGGTTACCATCGCTTAGAAACACTGAGTTCACAAAGAATCATATTGCCGGAGTGCTATAAATTTTTTGCCTGAGAGACTACCTTAGCCTGTTAATATAACAAAATGAATGCGCCCCCACGCTGATAAAAAAGCATGACTGGCGCAATTCATATTTCTTCAGTGAATCTAGCAACTTGTCGAAGCATTTAATCTGGCGGAGAGAAACCGCCTTTGAAAAAACACTACTTACTTTAACAAGTCGTCAATCATTAATTTGAGTTGTTTAGCCGTAAATTTTACTAATCACGGCTATTTTTTTAAGTTACTCCAACAGGCTGCTAGCTTGATGAGTTTCACTGTTAGTTTAAGCTTTTAATAGTTTTTTACGCTTTAAACCAGTGCTTATTCCTAGTGCAGCCATAGCTCCTAGTCCTAAGATGGTGGTAGGTTCGGGAACAGGTATTACTTCAGCCTCTGGCTTATCAAGAGAAATTCCATAGACACGGCTACCGCCACTGGAGGAGGCATTTATAAATAAACCTCCGGTAGCAAAGTCTTGTCCGCCCGGGCCTCTGAACAAAATAGGTAATTCACCCACACCCTGATATTGAAAATTTGTACCCTCAGCAGGATTGCGAAGAATACCATTAGAAGCGGCTAGCAAATCACCTGTAATGACACCTATGGGTGTGTTGAATTCGACAAAGTTTTCAACAAAAGGAATGTTATACAAGCTGCCGCCAATAGCTCCGCCAACAGGTGCGCCTAGGACAAGATTGCGTGGAGAACTTACTGTGGAACCTATGAATACGCCAAAAGCCTCTTCTAAGGTAGCAGTACCAAATTGAATAGTGGTATCTTCTGGATCTCCTAAAAATGTAGGAACTCCACCGATGGATGCAGAACCGGCGGTCTGTGCTTGAGCAGGAGCAGTTGCCAAACCTACACCAGCGAGAACACCGAAGGCTGCAACTCCAGCAGCAACTTTGTTAGCGATTTTACTGTTTTTTGCAATGGTAATCATTGTGATTTGCGATAGAAGGGGTAAGTTTGTCAATGCGTAACTTAGACTATTCCCCTGGCTGCCTTGTTTTTATATCTCACATCTTGCACTAAGAAACATTGATGTAATTTAATCCCTCAGTATTTGGCTGAAACCCTTGTTTTGGCGGTAAAAGCTCATAAAACTTAGGTCGCTTTATCGAGCATATTATTACTTTGTCTGGGTTTGTACTGAGAGGTGCAGGATCTGATATATGAATATACATTTGAAGGCTAGAACTCTAACAAAATCGTTAGTGTAGAGCTTCAAATTTACTAATTAGACAACCAGAGAAAACGTGGTACAAATAATTCTGAACGTATGATTACTTATTCAGAAGTGTGGTGTTCACTTTTTTATCTTTTTTAAAAAAGTATTTCCACTGATACCTTATTATCATTAGGCTACATAAACCCAAAAAATGCAAGTATTCGTGAAGTACTTTGTCAAAACTTTATTGTTTGCTTTAATTTTTTTAAATAAGTAGACGTATAAAAATATTTACCGTGATTGAGAGGGTAAGTAAATAAAGCTAAATCGTCCCCAGCCCTTGTGATTACTAGAGCCTCCGCCATGTTTTACTAACCTTTCCCTGCAAGGCTTTCGCAATGACATGATGTAATTAATTATATTTACTTACTTAACGTACTGCGATCGCAAATAACTCTTCAAGCCAGTAGTACTATAGACAGATTTACCGAAAAGATTCACTACTCATAAATATCCTTAAGGAACCTACCCTTGGCCTGTTGACATTTTTAGCTCAGTAATACATAAAAACCAGATAATTACAGATAAGGAACACAAACTAAATAATTTCTGTAGGTTGGGGTGCTACTGCGTTGGATAAACAGCGCTGTGGGCGGGTTTCCAGACTTGGAGCCAGTGGCGTTTGAGGTCAGGAAACCCAACATCATTGGCAGCGTTGGGTATCGCTATCGCTTCACCTAACCTACGAATTTTAGATCTTATTTAATCCCCGATCCTAAGTTGTGAATAGGATAAACAGAGACTTTCTTATGGAAAGTCCCTACGTCAACAACCTACACAATCCATAAATATCTTATTGTGCCAGTTTGAAAAGTGGAATATGAATTGTAGTTAATCAAGACCAATATTTTGTTTTTATTAAAAACCCGCATAATCTAATAAATATCCCACTGTGCCAGTTTAAAAAGTGGAATATGAATTGTAGTTAATCAAGACCAATCGGTGGCGGGATTTTAATTTTTTATCTGGCGATATCACTCAACAACATAAGAAGTAAATTGGCGTTTAAAGAGTGAAAGCCAATAACGATATTGGAGAGAGGTAAATTTCACTCAACAAATCGTTCTGTAACAAATTCTTCTGTGTGGTTATATTCAATCCATCTTTTGCCATTGTGAATATCAAAAATTGATATGTGTATAGGGTGGCCCTTACCCGCCAAAACCTAGATACTTTGGGCAAAGCTCATCCTACGTACATTGCAAAAATCTCATAGGAATCCTATATTACTGAGGCGATCGCTAGCAAATCACCATTTTGCTCTGATCTATCACGGTGCTTGAGGCGCGGAACACCTTGATTCAAACTCATTTAAGGCTAAAAGGGGAGAAGCCCAGTTGTTTCGAGAACAACCAGGCTTCTGGGGGATGGGGTACTTACAGTATACCAAATTTTTACGCGCCGTATACCTGAGACCAAGTAGTAACTACAAAAACTATCACTGCGGCGATCGCTAACACCCCTTGAATCAAATTTCCCACCAGTGAACCGACGATAATTCCTACTCCAGCCTTAACAGACAACCATAATTCACGTCGGTAAATAAATTCACCAATAATTGCCCCTAACAGTGGCCCTAATAATATTCCCAACAAAGGGCCCCCGAAAGGCAGAGTTGGTAGTAAACCAAAAAATCCTAATATCAAGCCGACAATTGCACCTATTTGTCCCCACTTGCTAGCACCTGCATGTTTTGCACCTAAGTAGCTAGCTAAAATTTCAATGCCGATACTGAGGAGTAAAACTACGACTATAACAATGAGTGGTATCTGAATGGCGGCAAAGGAACCACTAATCACTCCCCAAATAATAATAGACGTTAAAATTAAACCACTACCAGGGATACCAGGAACTACAGAACCAATAATCCCCACAACCATAACGAAAATTAGTAACCAATAAATAAATTGCATAACTCGTAATTCGTAATTTTTAGCTTGGTGTTGTACTTTATGATTCTCAAGTGCGCGATTACACCTGAGATATTTGCTGCTTTACCCAAGTGCGAAAAGCATTCTTGGCTGCTAGTTGCCCAATTTTTTTACTTTCTTGTATCCATTGAGGAATATCCTTTACCGAAATTAGGCTAAAGGTAGGACTAAGCTCAACTTCTGAGTATTGATTTTCTAAAAGAGTATAAATTTGCAATACCGAACCGTTATATCTCCAAAATTCAGGGATACCCATTGAGGCATAGAGAGATAATTTATCTATTTTTGGTCTGGAGTAATCTATCTCTAGGACTAAATCGGGCGGTGGATCTTGATTTAAATCTATATTTTCTTTATCCCTCACCAAAAATTCATTCTGAATATAATAACTACTATCCGGCTCTCCTGCTTTTTCTAGGTCATATCGTGCCAAAGTTAATGAACCTGTAGTTTTTACCTCTAAGCCAAATTCCTCACAAAGCACTAGAATCAAGCCTTAAATCAGACGGTTTGAGTTCTCATGCGGCATGAGTGGAGTCATGATTTCTACTATTTTATTGTCATAGGCTAGTCGAGTGTTGCGTTCATTGCCCATATCTACTAGCATGGCTTTGAATGTCTGCCAGCTAATGTTTTTCAGCAAAGTTCGTGTTTCTGCCAGTGGTGCTATTGTTACCATTTGGGTAATTAACAATGAACAATATATAATTAAATATTTTTGAGAATAACTGCTAATTTATCAGCAATTCCTGCAATCCAATTTTCATCTTGTTTGGTGTAACTACGGGGAGTATTAGCTCCTAAAATCAAGGCACCTTGGTTACCAATGGGTTGACAAATTACACCTTGAGTATTTTCTGGCAAATAATCAAATTCAATTTGTCCTGGGTAGACTTTTAAAGCTACTAAATAAATCGGCTTTTGTGTTTCTAGTACTCGTTTTAATATTGGCCCTGGTACAACTTCAGATTTAGTAGCCAGAATACCGCGACGTAACAAAACTTTGCCTTGATAGACCACTACAAGCGATCGCGTGACTGTATTAGTCAATAATAAATGGGATGCCCAAGCTAATTCTGTTTTCACGGCTTCTGGTAAATCTGCTGCTAGGACAAAACCTTCTTCCCCAATTAATTCTACAGATTCAGGCGATCGCGGCTGTACTTGCTGCCAAATTAAACCCGTTAAAATCAACACTGCACTTAAAATTACCCCTAGCACATCCCCACGCGCTTGGGACTGAGTTAATTCTGGTGTCAACAAACGGTTAATCAGCAAAAGTACAGCGCCTAATCCACCTACAACCAAGGGTAGACGCCGCAAAATTCGGTTGGGATCAGGTTTAGTCATTAGTCATTAGCCCTTCGGCTTACGCTCAGGACAAGCAGGGTAAATCATTGGTCATTAGTTGCTAGACTACAACTATTGACTTTTTTACACTTCCTTATTCCTCTCCTGGTTCAATGATCCGTTGGAATAAATAACCAGTGCCGCGTGCTGTCAGAATTAATTCTGGATTACTAGGATCATCTTCTAACTTGGCCCGCAAACGGGAAATATGCACATCTACTACACGGGTATCTACATGGCGTTCTGGTGTGTAACCCCATACCTCCTGCAAAATTTCGGAACGGGAAAAAGCTTCTCCCGAACGGCTGACTAGCAACTCTAGCAAGCTAAACTCCATTCCTGTTAACCGAATCCGCTCATCACCTTTGTAGACTTGCCGTTTGTTGGTATCTATTTTGATGTTACCAACATGAATCACCCCAGAGCTAGGAATCCCAGAAGCCCCGGTTTTATCTATTCGGCGCAGTACTGAGCGAATCCGCGCTTCTAACTCTTTGGGGGAAAATGGTTTAACTACATAGTCATCAGCACCCAATTCTAGACCGGTGATGCGATCGGCAACGTCCCCCAAGGCTGTTAGCATAATAATGGGGACATCTGATTCTTTACGTAATTCTTGACACACACCATAGCCATCTAGCTTAGGCATCATGACATCTAAAACCACTAAGTCAGGTTCAGCTTTGCGAAACGTCTCCAAAGCTTCTTCCCCATCGCCAGCTGTCACCACATCGTAGCCAATCATGGAAAGGCGCGTTTCCAAAATCCGGCGAATGCTGGCTTCGTCGTCTACCACCAGGATTTTTTCTTTATGACTTTCCAAGTTTTTTAGCGCTCCTTAACTAAAATTTTTCATGATTAATTTTTAATACCATAATATTAAGATATCATTCCCTGAATTGATTGGAAAAAAGCTCTAACTCTTACCATTCTTCGATTTTAGTTTTGAGCAAAAAATTAAGGAAAAATTAAGATTTTTTAATAACTTTTAAGAATGGCAAAGCCTAAAACCTTTTACGTTTGTAATGAGTGTGGAGCAGAATCTCCCCAGTGGTTTGGCAAGTGTCCAGCTTGCGGCACTTACAATTCCCTAGAAGAGCAGATTTCCATCCAATCATCAGTAGATATACCTTCTAGGGGCGGGATCAGTAATTGGCAAACAAATCAGCACAACGGCAAACCTCCTAGTAAACCAGCAAAAGCCCGAGCTTCGCTGACATTTGACCAAATTAGCGATCGCCAAATTGCCCGTTGGGAATCAGGCTATGGCGAACTAGATCGGGTGCTGGGGGGTGGAATTGTTCCCGGCTCGATGGTTCTCATTGGTGGTGATCCAGGAATTGGTAAATCTACTTTACTGTTACAAGTATCAAACCAACTGGCGCAGAGATACCGCATTCTCTACGTAACTGGGGAAGAATCAGGACAACAGGTAAAATTGCGCGCTTCTCGATTAGGAGTATCAAAAATTCCTGATTTGCCTAGTGATGAACCTAATGATGAAGATGATGAGCATCATGAAAACGTCAAATTACCAGTAAAAACACTGACTTCCCAAGAAATTGAAGAAGGTAAAAACGCGGATTTGTATGTATTACCGGAAACAGACCTAGAAGAGATTTTACGAGAAATAGATTCCCTCAGACCTAATCTAGCAGTAATTGATAGTATTCAAACAGTGTTTTTTCCAGCACTGACTTCTGCACCAGGTTCTGTAGCCCAAGTCAGGGAATGTACTTCCGCTTTGATGAAGGTGGCAAAGCATGAAGATATCACCATGCTAATTGTCGGACACGTCACCAAAGAAGGAGCGATCGCCGGGCCGAAAGTCTTAGAACACTTAGTAGATACAGTATTGTATTTTGAAGGCGATCGCTTCGCCTCCCATCGGTTATTAAGAACAGTCAAAAATCGCTTTGGAGCAACTCACGAAATCGGCATCTTTGAAATGGTGGAACAAGGACTGCGAGAAGTTTCCAACCCTTCAGAGTTATTTTTAGGTACCCGTGATGATCCTGCACCGGGGACAGCCATTGTTGTAGCTTGCGAAGGGACTCGCCCTATCGTTGTGGAGTTGCAAGCCTTAGTCAGTCCTACCAGCTATCCTTCTCCGCGACGTGCAGGTACAGGTGTAGATTACAACCGCCTGGTACAGATTCTCGCCGTCTTAGAAAAACGCGTCGGCATTCCCATGTCCAAACTAGACTCTTACGTTGCATCAGCTGGAGGATTAAACGTCGAAGAACCAGCCGTAGATTTAGGAATTGCCATCGCCATCGTTGCTAGTTTCCGCGATCGCATCGTTGATCCCGGTACAGTATTAATTGGTGAAGTCGGTTTGGGCGGACAAGTGCGATCGGTATCCCAAATGGAACTGCGGTTAAAAGAAGCAGCCAAACTCGGATTTAAACGGGCGATCGTTCCCAAAGGGCAAAAATATCCTGACTATGATATCGAGATTTTACCGGTTGCCAAGGTAATAGATGCAATTATCGCCGCCATCCCCCATCAGGAACTGACAAGCGAGGACTTAGATATAGACGACGACGAATAGAAACAGATTACGGGGGACAGTTTAGAGAAGCATTCCCCCACTCCTTACTCCCCACTCCCTACTAAATATGACAGCCATCATCACCCCTAACTACCAAATCACCTGGAAAAAACTTCCCGATGATTACAAGCTACCAAATGATCCAGTGGACAACATCAACCAACCAGCTTTAGCCGCAGCATTAACCGAAAGCTTACAAATAGCTGGAAAAGTCCCAGATAATACCCTGATAACAACGAATTACGGCATTTGCGCCACCCTAAACGGTAAAATTGTCATTAAAGCCCCTGACTGGGCATATATTCCCAGAATCAGTGTAAGTAGAGAAGAAATAATTCGCAGTTATACCCCCCAACTCCAGGGTGAAATTCCCTTGCTGGTAATGGAATTTATTTCCGATCCAGATGGAACAGAGTATTCTGTCAAACCTACCTATCCCCCTGGAAAATGGTTTTTCTACGAACGCATTCTCAAAGTCCCAAACTACATAATTTTTGCACCAGATAGCGGTAGATTCGAGATGTATCGCTTAGATAAAACAGAACGTTACGTGTTGCAAGCAGCAAACGACAACCAGCTGTACTGGATAGCAGAAATAAATCTCTACTTGGGTGTATGGCAAGGAACTCGTGAAAATCGGACAGGAAACTGGTTACGGTGGTGGGATGAACAGGGAAACCTATTACTTTGGGGTTTCGAGTCAGCCGAACAAGAACGCCAACGTGCTGAACAAGAAAAGCAACGCGCTGAAAGACTAGCAGCACAACTACGCGCCGCAGGAATTGAGCCACAAGATTAGACTTTTTGCCATTAAAAAATTTGCGATTGTCCTACTTCTCAATACAATCTCTGTCAATGTTAATAGCTATTAAAATACTACAATATAAGCACATATCGAATAAATAATATCGCCCTATGATGACTTTAATTTCTAGACCTTCATGCTTGATTGGTAGTATCAGAATAGAAAAAATAGATAAGTTCCATCTGTTCAAATTTAATGATGAACTGCAAGCACGCATGGAAGAACTTTTAGAACGCAAAAAATTAGACTTACTAACCTTAGAAGAAGTTATTGAACTTGAATAAATTGGAGAATTAGATAGGATTTTTACCCATATAAATGCGATGTTAGTAGCTCAAAAATAATGATTGATGATGCTACTAAAGAAACTGTGCGAAAACGCGCAAAATACCTATGTGAATATTGCCATTCTCCAGAACGCATTTCCACAACAAGATTTACTAAATAGAAATAATCGTATTGTTTATGACTATCTTCCCTAAATATATCCCCCAATCTGATCCCCCGCTTCCGCCTTGGGAAACCCTACCCACAATGTATGATTTACCCAGTGATAACCCAGATGAACCAGGTTTGCCAGACGATTTTCATTTTTTACAACCCTTACTTTTATATTTAACTTTCCAGCCAACTAACTGGAAGCCCGAATGGGAGCATCCCACTTTTTTGAATGTCATTGCGAACGCAACGAAGTGGAGTGTTCGCGTAGCGTGCCGGAGGCTCTAGCAATCGCATGGTTTTATTCTTAGTGCGAGACTTTGCGATTGCTGAGTCGCAAAGCGACACGCTACGCGAACGTCGTTCCTCCTCGCAATGACATTTATTCTCTAGGTGCTAAATAAAAACTGGGATGCACCCAGCCCGAATTAGTTTATAGTGCGGCTGACCTAAATCTTTACTATGACGTTCAGCATCCTTTATGGTACAAACGCCCTGATTGGTTTGGCGTTGTCGGTGTACAAAAACTCTATAAAGGTGAAGATTTACGTTTAAGTTATGTAACTTGGCAAGAACCAGCAAATCCTTTTGTAGTGGTGGAATTATTATCACCTGGAACAGAAGATGAAGACTTAGGTAACAAACCCAGTAAAATCAATCAACCTCCGAGTAAATGGGAAGTTTATCAAAATATTCTCCGCATTCCTTACTACATCGTTTTTAACCGCTACACCAACGAACTTCAAGCATTTCAATTAGTCGGTGGTCATTATGAACCCATGACTTTTACTGATGGACGTTTACCCATGCCAGAAATCAGTTTAAGTTTAGGTTTGTGGCAAGGTTCATTTAGAAGTATTGAAAAACTGTGGTTAAGGTGGTTTACCCTAGAAGGAGAAATGATTCCTGAACCTACAGAAGAAACTGCGGCTGCTAATGAACGGGCTAGAATTGCCGAACAAGAAGCCGAAAAAGCCAAAAGAAAATCCGAACAACTAGCAGAACGGTTACGACAGTTGGGTGTAAATCCTGATGAACTGAGTTAAACCTCTAGATAGACATGCGATCGCCTAAAAATTGTCACAATAATGACAACAACCGTTATTTTTACACAATTTTTATATGGGCTTTGGTATTGGTGACTTATTTTGGATTTTCCTAATCTTCACTTCCTTACAACCCCTCTGGCAAAAGCGTCAAATGGAATCTCGGCGCTTACGTACCCTGCAAGAATTTCAGCAAGAACGCAAAAGCCGGGTGATTTTGTTAATTCACCGTCAAGAGTCCATCAGTTTACTGGGAATTCCCCTCTCGCGTTACATTACTATTGAAGACTCAGAACAAATATTACGGGCAATTCGCCTCACACCGCCCGATGTTCCCATTGACTTAATTTTACACACCCCTGGTGGTTTGGTTTTAGCCACCGAACAAATCGCTAGAGCATTAATTCGTCACCCTTCCAAAGTCACCGTTTTTGTACCTCACTACGCCATGAGTGGTGGTACAATGCTTGCCCTGGCGTCTGATGAAATTATCATGGATGCCAACGCCGTCTTAGGCCCAGTTGATCCCCAATTAGGTAACTATCCGGCAGCTAGTATTTTAAAAGTGGTTGCAGATAAACCCATTGGTGATATTGACGACCAAACCCTAATTATGGCTGACCTCGCAGGAAAAGCCATTCAGCAAGTACAGCGCTTTGTCCGCACTCTGCTGAAAGATAGTATACCCAAACAAAAAGTCCTACCAGAAAATATCGAACCGATTATCGAAGCTTTGACAACAGGACGTGTTACTCATGATTATCCTGTCACTGTTGAAGAAGCAACAGAAATGGGACTACCTATAACCGTAGGACTACCGCTTTCTATTTACAGACTCATGGATTTGTATCCACAACCACAAGGGGGACGACCCAGCGTTCAGTATATTCCCATGCCCTATGATGATCGGCGCCCCATTCTACCATCGCCTAAAGGTAGACCAATGGAAGAACCCAATTAAAATTCGTAATTCGTAATATTTCCTAGCGGAAACGCTGCGCGAACGTAATTCGTAATGAAGCTCCAGTACATCAACCGTTAGCTAGTAGTGTACTGGGGCTTTACGTAATGTCTATACGACTGTTTTATTGAAGCTTATGGCGTTGGTGTTGGTGTTGGTGTTGGCGTTGGTGTTGGTGTTGGTGTTGGTGTTGGTGTTGGTGTTGGTGTTGGTGTTGGTGTTGGTGTTGGGGTTGGTGTTGGTGTTGGTGTTGGCGTTGGTGTTGGGGTTGGTGTTGGGGTTGGGGTTGGGGTTGGTGTTGGTGTTGGCGTTGGTGTTGGGGTTGGGGTTGGTGTTGGTGTTGGTGTTGGCGTTGGTGTTGGGGTTGGGGTTGGGGTTGGTGTTGGTGTTGGTGTTGGGGTTGGTGTTGGTGTTGGTGTTGGTGTTGGTGTTGGTGTTGGGGTTGGGGTTGGGGTTGGGGTTGGTGTTGGTGTTGGCTCAGGACTAGGCTGACTTATAATTTTCCTGGCCTCTTCATTCAGCATTTGGCGGAACGGCAAATTAGCAATGCCAGTTTCTTCCATTTCAAACTTTTTCTGAGCCTCTCTAACGGCTGCTTCTGTTGGCTCACCATAGAATTGATCACGAGGTAAGGGAGTCTCAGGTTGCAGTACTACATTTAAATTGGCTTGCAAAATTCGGACGATATTAGCTGCAAAATCTTGGGTTTGTGGGCCTGCTATACCATCCACAGATAACTTGTACCCTGTCTGAAATTCAGAGATTGCCTTTCTCGTTTCTTCGTCCGTGAGGGGCCCGTTGGTCACCTTAACGTTATAGCCCAATCCCTGTAACACAGCCCGAAATTCCTGGGGCGTATAGTTACGTTGACGAGCTGCAAAAGTTGTTTCTGCTACCACCAAACTAGCTGTTACGACGCAAGTAACAGCAATTGTCATGCTGGTTTTTCCAAAATCACACCACATATAAAAAACTCCTTTGGATTAAATCAGCAGTATTCAGAAGTATCTAGAGGTTAACAGAGAAATTTTACATTTTGTTAAATACTTTATTCTTGATTATTAATAATTTTTGATTAATGTGAATTCTATTAGCTAAACTGAACTAAATGTATAAAAACTTTTTTTTGCCATCTTCCTATAGAAGTATTTTGATTGAGTAGTCATGACGGGCAGCATCAATATGAAGCTAAAAGAAGCGCATTTTCAATATGTATAATCAAGAACTAAAAATGCCTAATCGCAAGTTACCAAAACAACAAAACCTTGTCTTTGAAAGATTAATGGCAATGATTGCCACTGTAAATTTATGCTTAGTTTTGTTTGATTTGAGTTACGTGCCTTGGCGGGATTTCTATTTACGAAATTTCCCCCAAATCACCCAGATTTATGACCCCATCAAAGGTATAGAAGACCACAGAGAAACAAGAAATTATTTGAATAGAGTAGATGCACTCCAAGAACAGGTCAGCCAGACTGGGTTAACGTCACCAGAAGCCAACGCTAAATTAGAGGAACTTGACCGTCTTAGCAGCGAAATGGTTGATAGTAATCCATTTGCAGCAGTCAATAAGAGTGGCAATTTTGAAAAAGCCAAAAATCGAATGCGCGATCGCATGGGTATAGAATCGGCAAAACAGTCTTTTTCTACGTTTTGGAGTCCAGAGTATTTATCGCAACAAGGCTGGAACCAAGAAATTAATTTTTTTAATAGACAAATCCGCCCATTAATTGCTACCAACTACTTTCGCCGTATAGGTGAAAATGGGGAACTTCAGGATGATTTTTGGCGCATTGACTTACCTTTTATCCTGCTATTTGGCATCGAGTTGCTGGCACGTTCTTTCTATCTGCGCCGCCGTCATCCCAGTTTTACTTGGGTAAATGCAATTTTGTGGCGTTGGTACGATATATTTCTGCTACTACCATTTGTTCAGTGGTTGCGAATCATCCCCGTAATCATTCGTCTTGACCAATCGCGGTTATTGAATCTTCAACCATTGCAGCAGCAAATAAACCAAACAATATTAGCTAACTTTGCCGAGGATCTTACAGAAATAGTCGTTGTCAGAGTAATTAACCAGATTCAAGGTTCAGTTCGGCGCGGTGACTTAACCAGTTGGCTATCACAAAAAGAAAATTTACGTTCCTACATAGATATTAACAATATCAATGAAGTCGAAGCGATCGCAGGGATTTTCGTGCAAACAATCGTCTATCAAGTGCTACCCAAAATTCAACCAGAAATCGTTGCCATTTTACGCCACAACATTACAGCCGGACTGAATCAAACCCCCATTTACCGTAACCTGCACCATGTTCCTGGTGTGCGAGAAATGCAAACCCAACTCAGCGAACAATTAGCAACTCAAATCACCACTAACCTTTATAGTGCTGTCACTGCGGCAATGGAAGACCCTATAGGGGCGCAACTTTCTAGTCAACTAGCACAACGCTTTACCGCCGCCTTGGGAGAAGAAATGCAGCAAAAACATGTACTTGAGGAAATTCAAAGCTTACTTGCTGATTTTCTAGAAGAAGTCAAACTCAACTACGTCCAGCGCCTGTCCCAAGAAGATATAGACCAAATTTTAGAACAAACTAGAAAGCTAAGAACACAAGCACCCTTAGTCGATCAAGGTACTGTTCTGCCAGTGAAGAGGGAAAGTTGAGGGACATCAGGGGGATCAGGAAGCAAGGATGAAGTTTTTTCCCCATGACAGAAGAAGCAGGGGGGAAGGGGGCAGGGAGCAGAGGGGAAGGATTCAGGATTTTAAGAGCCAACAGGAAACAGAGCAATTAAATTTATTTATGAAAATCAGAAATAAAGATTTATTTCTATATGCGAAGCATGAGAAATAGTTTGTTCTTATTTCCAGCCCCTAACTTTATTTATGGGGTTCTCCCCTGCCTCCCGCCCCCTGCCCCTTTTCCTCTTCCTTGACTATTGACTATGAAAGAAATGCGCTAAACTCGGAATAGAGACGAACTATTATTAGTTCGTCACAAGACTTCTTGGAAGATATCCCTATCGCAGGAAGTGGGTCTACGCCCACTTTTTTTATTGAAATTTCGCATGACTCATCCTTTAGTTCCACAAATTATAGATTTGGCAACACCAGTAGCGGCAGAACTGGGCTTGGAAGTCGTTGGCATAGTGTTTCATACTAACCAGCGTCCACCAGTATTGCGGGTAGATATTCGTAATCCCCAGGAGGACACTGGTCTGAGTGATTGTGAACGGATGAGTCGTGCTTTGGAAGCTTCCTTAGATGCGGCAGAGATCATTCCAGATGCTTATGTCTTGGAAGTGTCCAGTCCGGGAATTTCACGACAATTAATAACAGACAGGGAATTTATTTCCTTCAAAGGATTTCCTGTAATCATTTCCACTTCCCAACCCTACGATGGACAACAAGAGTGGATTGGTCAACTGATTCGTCGGGACGAAACAACTGTTTACTTAAATCAAAAAGGTCGCGTCATTGAAATTCCCCGCACCCTCATTACAAAGGTGCAACTAGAGGAGCGCTGATCAACAGGAAAATAGGGGCGCTTAGGCTAGGGGCTAGAGATTAGGGTATAGAGATTATGGAGATTAGGGAATAGAGTAAAACCTTTCTCTACATCCTTAATTCTTTAATGCTTATTGATGCTGAGTTCTTACCTTCTTTATTTTTACTAGTCTCTAGTCCCTAGCCCCTAATCCCTAGCACTTAATTTTAAAGGAGATTGCTTATGTCAATGGTTAGTTTACCAGGATTAAAAGAATTAATAGAAAGTATTAGCCGCGAGCGCAATTTGCCTCGTCTAGCAGTGCAATCCGCTATTAGAGAAGCATTACTCAAAGGCTACGAACGTTATCGTCGCGCCCAAAATTTAGAAAGAAAACAATTTGATGAAGAATACTTTGAAAATTTTGAAGTAGAACTCGATATCGAAGGCGAAGGGTTTCGCGTTCTTTCGACTAAAAGCATCGTTGAAGCAGTTGATAACTCCGATCATCAAATATCTCTGGATGAAGTGCAACAAGTTGCTCCCGAAGCACAATTAGGCGATTCTGTTGTGCTGGATGTGACCCCAGATCAAGGGGAATTTGGGCGCATGGCCGCGATGCAAACCAAGCAAGTACTGGCGCAGAAACTACGGGATCAGCAACGCCAGATGGTGCAAGAAGAATTTCAAGACTTAGAAAGCACCGTTCTCCAAGCTAGAGTTTTGCGGTTTGAGAGACAATCGGTAATTTTGGCCGTAACCAGTAACTTTGGTCAGCCAGAAGTGGAAGCTGAATTACCAAAACGTGAACAATTGCCCAACGATAATTATCGAGCCAATGCTACGTTTAAGGTATATCTCAAAAAAGTTTCCCAAGGTCAACAACGAGGCCCTCAATTACTCGTATCTCGGGCTGATGCTGGCTTAGTGGTTTATTTATTTGCCAACGAAGTCCCAGAAATTGAGGATGAAGTGGTGCGGATTGTAGCTGTAGCGCGAGAGGCTAATCCCCCTTCCCGTTATGTAGGTCCCCGGACTAAAATAGCAGTAGATACCCTCGACCGTGATGTAGACCCAGTGGGTGCTTGTATTGGAGCTAGGGGATCGCGCATTCAAGTAGTAGTCAACGAATTACGTGGTGAAAAAATAGATGTGATTCGCTGGTCTCCTGACCCATCTACATATATTGCTAATGCCTTAAGTCCAGCCAGGGTAGATGAAGTCCGCCTCATGGACCCGGAAACTAGACAAACTCACGTACTAGTAGCCGAAGATCAACTAAGTTTAGCAATTGGCAAAGAAGGGCAAAACGTTCGTTTGGCAGCTCGTCTTACTGGTTGGAAAATCGATATTAAAGATAAAGCTAAGTACGACTATGCAGGCGAAGATGCTAAATTTGCTGCATCCCGATCCAGATATGAACCAGAGGAAGATGATTTGGAATTAGAAGAGCTAGAGTATGAAAATCAAGAAGAACTAGAGGAGGAAGAACTAGAAGAAGAGTCTTTTAACACAAGCGATCGCGATTAATTTCTCAAGTTCTGGGTAGGAATGATACTATTTACAGCATAATTAGTCTCAATGATTACCAAGAATCAGGCAATTTATCATAAGTAAGTGAAAGATTGATCATAACAACTTTATTTTCACATCCAGATTGCTTACCTGTTCGCGTTAGCGTCTCGCCCGGGGAGAAGTCAGATAAGATTAATGAAACCGAATTATCGGCGCTGTATTAGTTGCCGCAAAGTAGGCTTGAAAGAAGACTTTTGGCGGATTGTCCGCGTCTTTCCATCTGGAAAGGTACAATTAGATCAGGGCATGGGGCGTTCTGCCTATATTTGTCCGCAAATGAGTTGCCTGCAAGCAGCTCAGAAAAAAAATCGACTAGGGCGATCGCTACATGCATCAGTGCCAGAAACACTGTACCAAACATTGTGGCAACGTCTAGCCCAAACCCATACCCCAAATCAAAACTAAGTTGAAAAACTTTGTGGTGATCATGCCCAGAGTACTTGTGCCAAAAGCCGAGTTGATCGTGCTTGAGTCACATTCTCTGCAATTGATAGGGTTAGTGGCAAAATAGTAAATGGGTGTGTAAGCCTGCGGCTCTTCCACAAAAAGAGTAGCAAAGTGATACTCCCAACAAGTTTTACTCGATTGTGTTGTGGAAGACTCAGAATCAGCAAAACAAAAAACACAAGAATGGCAACCTGGTAGCGCTCAGGCGCAGCTTGGCATCAACCATCATCCTGGGTGGAAATGCCAGAGTTAAACCAAAACATCTCTCTTTCCTGACTGGAGGCACCGGCAAAATCACCAAGGGCAACCTAAAAACAGTAATCAAAGGATGGAGATGTCGAAAACCAGGCAACCATCCGCTAAAAAACTGTAAATTAAAGGGGAAGAGTGGATGAACAACGGCAAAGTTAGAATCTATGAATTATCAAAGGAATTGAATTTGGATAACAAAGAGCTATTAGCAATTTGCGACCAGCTCACCATCTCAGTCAAAAGCCATAGCAGCACTATTTCCGAATCCGAGGCAGAACGCATCCGAGCGGCTGCCGAAAAACTGGCGGCTACCAATGTAACCACTAAAGGTGCAACCAGTCATAAACCAAATCCACCGCACACTGGCTCTCGCAATCGACCAGCTCCACCTCACAAACAGCAAATTTTGGAAATTCGCAAACCCAAAATATTGAGAAATACTACCTCCAACGCCCCAGAGGCGTCAGTTGTTACGGATACCCAACTAGCTTCGTCTGATAGCTTGCATGGCGAAGCCACAGCTAATCCTCCTTCACCTCCACGGCCCTTCGATACACCAGTCTCAACCATGAAGCCGACGGCACCAATTCGACCTGTACCCCGGAATCAATCTGAGACCTCACCAGAACCTGCAATCACCCAAGCAGATCAAGTTTCTAATCAAGAGGCACCGGAAACAATAGCAGAGCAAAAACCGGAAAAAACGGTTGCACCAAGACCAAAACCGGAAAAGCCCCAAAAACCTCAACTGGTGTCTCCACCCGCCAGGCCTGAGGCGGAAAGCACCCCTGCCACTGAGCAGCTAAGTCCGTCAGAGAAACCCATACTCAAACGCGATCAACCCAAGCAGAAGGTTGCTAAACCAGCAAGCACGGATACTCCACAAGCTCCAGTGCAAAAGCAGGCTCGTCCTGCATCATCTCCATCCAGACCAGAGCCTAGAGGCAGTAGACCTCCCGGACAAGCAGGAACCGGAGATGGGCCAAGACCTAGCCGCCCAGTACGTCCATCGGAACCTGTAGCAGCAATGCCAACTGCTACTCCACCTAGACCAATGTCAGGCGCACCCGGAAAAGCTGATCTAGGAAATGATCCGGTTGCAGCCGAACTTTTAGATTTGAAACGCCCCACACCACCGCGTCTAGCCAAAGGTGGTAAAAAGTGGCAAGAAGAAGAAATCATTGACGAAATCAAAGAAAAGAGCAAAGTAGGTGTTAAAGGCAAGCGGGTCAAACCGATTCTGGAAGATGAGTTTGAAGAAGACGATTTACTAGACGACGAAGATGCAAATTCACCAGCTATCGTCCAAGTTAGTCTTTCTATTGCCCGTCCCCCCAAACCTAAAGCTGCTCGTCCTACACAGTCGCCTGGTGCCGCAACTATTAGTGCGCCGACGACCAGAGCGAAAAGATCCTTTTCTCGCCGCGACCACAACCGTCGACAAGAAGTCGAGACCAAGCGTGAGCGTCCTGAAAAAGTAGTGGTTACAGGCCCATTGACAGTCCAAGAACTGGCTGATGTTTTGGCTGTTGCCGACACAGAGATTGTGAAAATCCTGTTCCTCAAAGGCATGGCGGTGAGTATCACCCAGAATTTGGATATTCCCACAATTACTTTGGTTGGTAAAGAGCTAGAAATAGAAGTCGAAACCGCCGAACCAGAAGCAGAAGCGCGCAAAGTCACAGAAATGCTGGATGTGGCAGATATGCAACTCCTCCAGCGGCGTCCGCCAGTAGTGACAATCATGGGTCACGTAGACCACGGTAAGACAACCTTGCTCGACTCGATTCGCAAAACTAAAGTAGCATCTGGCGAAGCTGGTGGTATTACCCAGCACATTGGTGCATACCATGTAGATGTGCAACATGAAGGACAAACACAGCAGATTGTCTTCCTAGATACTCCTGGACACGAAGCATTTACAGCGATGCGGGCACGGGGAGCTAGGGTCACTGACATTGCCATCTTAGTAGTGGCTGCTGATGATGGTGTTCGTCCCCAAACCGTGGAAGCCATTAGCCATGCTCAAGCTGCCGGCGTACCCATTGTTGTAGCCATCAATAAAATTGATAAAGAAGGGGCACAACCAGACCGGGTGAAACAAGAACTGACTCAGTATGGCCTCACCCCAGAAGAATGGGGCGGTGAGACGATCATGGTTCCTGTGAGTGCCATCAAGGGCGAAAACCTGGATACCCTCTTAGATATGATTCTGTTGGTATCAGAAGTCGGAGAACTTTCTGCTAACCCAGATCGCTCGGCTAAAGGAACAGTCATTGAAGCACATCTGGATAAAGCTAAAGGGGCAGTTGCTACCTTGCTAATTCAGAATGGCACCCTGCATGTGGGAGATATGCTAGTAGCTGGCTCGGCATTTGGTAAAGTCCGCGCGATGGTTGATGACAGAGGCCGAAGAGTAGAGATTGCTAGTCCTTCCTTTGCCGTCGAGGTACTGGGTTTAAGTGATGTGCCCGCAGCAGGTGATGACTTCGAGGTCTTTGCTAACGAAAAAGAAGCCAGAACACTAGCAAGCGATCGCGCAGACAAGCAACGTCAATCCCGTCTGTTACAGGGGCGTGTGACTTTAACAACACTCTCAGCCCAAGCACAAGAAGGCGAGTTGAAAGAACTCAACTTAATCTTGAAGGGAGACGTACAAGGTTCTGTAGAAGCAATTGTGGGATCTCTTAGACAAATTCCCCAAAACGAAGTCCAAATTCGGATGCTATTGGCTACTGCTGGGGAAATCACAGAAACAGATATTGACCTAGCCGCAGCTAGTGGAGCTGTCATTATTGGCTTCAACACCACCTACGCCAGTGGCGCTAGACAAGCAGCCGACGAAGCTGGGGTAGATGTGCGGGAATACAATATCATCTACAAACTCTTGGAAGATATTCAAGGAGCCTTAGAAGGACTTCTGGAACCAGAGTTGGTGGAAGAACCCCTTGGTCAAACCGAAGTTCGTGCCGTATTCCCAGTTGGTCGGGGCGCAGTGGCTGGTTGCTACGTGCAATCTGGCAAACTGGTTCGCAACTGCAAAGTGCGAGTACGTCGTGGCGGTAAAGTAGTCTACGAAGGTGTTCTGGACTCACTCAAACGGATGAAAGAAGATGCGCGCGAAGTTAACTCCGGTTACGAGTGCGGTATCAACATTGATAAGTTCCATGACTGGGTTGAAGGTGACCTCATTGAAGCCTATCAGATGGTCACCAAGCGTCGTACACTCACCTTAACGAAGTAGTGCTAGGTACTCAATGCTGGGTCATGAGTAAAAGTGATGGGTTTTGGGTTGACAACTCAAAACTCAAAACTCAAAACTCAGCACGGGCTAAACCCGCCTGTACACAAAGGACTCAGAATACCTCAAGTTTTGTAGAGATGGCTTCGTATGTCTGTAGAAAGGTGGGTTCCCCTTTAGGCAAATTTCGGTGAATCAAGCACACACAAATTTGATATGGCCTCATTTCGCTCTGAACCTATATTGTGGATTCATGTCGCTGGATTAGCGGCTACACCAATCTTTTTGGTAATGTGCTTATTATTTCTGTCTGTGGGTGAACCGCTTTTGCCAGTATGGGTAGAGCTGTTCCTCGTAGCCAGCATTGGTGTGATCCCACTGTTGTGGATGCAGTTACACCGCCCTTTTTATATTTTTGCTATTTTGGGTGTGGCGCTGAAGCCAGAAAATTTAACTGAGCAACAGCGGAAAATTCTCTGTTTAATTAATACAAAGTTAAATCGCTTTTTATCCTTAGCAGCAGCAATATTATTAATTGGGGTGTTGTGGCAACTTTACCAAATGGTGCCACAGGTAGCTAATTTAGCTAAATTTTTACCCCAGTGGCGTAGCTTGGGTCTACTGCTAGCTGCTTTAGCCTTTTTTGCTAGTAACTTATTTTTACAAATTCCAGTGAGTGTGGCGCGAGTTTTAGTGACCAATGACACAGAATTTGCCGCCCTAGAACCATTATCTTTAGAAAAGATTAAGCAGGACTTCACGATTTTGGGTGTGCGGGTCAACCAAATCATCCCCCAGTTGTTTCCATCCCTGAGCAGGATGAACACAAACCCCCAAAAACCCCTAAAGTAATCCTTATAGGTATCAAGCAAATTATGCACTGTCTCATGTAGGCAGGGTTGTATCTGCTGAAAATGATGACTGCGGTAACTGTTGAACTTAAAACTAAGGAATGAGAAACTATGGCTCAAATTCCATCTGCTAGCGATCGCCCATTCTCTGCTGATCCGGAAATTTGGTATAGTCTCAAATGCGCCATCGCTACTAGTTCCGGTTTTCAACGCTGGCAACTAGAACATGATGCTCAATTACAGGGACTTCGCCTAGAACAGCAGGTACAAAAATATTTACGAGAAACTTTAGAAACTTTAGCTTATTAAAATCTCAGAAAATCTTGTATACCTGTTTGCAAGCGACGAAGTTGACGGTATGCATTACCCAAGCGATCGCCGTCAATTTCTACATCTGATGTGGGATAATTTTCGATTACTTCCATTAACGTTATCTGCCCATCTTCACTAGCAGATAGTACCAAAGCAGCGCGCAAAGCTTGCCTGTCAGATGTACGTGATGGTGTGTGAATCGCTTGACTCAGCTCATCGAGGACAAGATTACCAACTGGGCTATTTAATACTCTATCTAAAGTTACCAAGTTGACCTGCACTGGTGTCGTCAAATATGGGCGAATTGCTTGGGGGTCTTGTCGAGCCAAGGCAAAATTTACTCGTAGTGAACGTGAAAGTTCCCCAGTTTCGGCAAAAGTTGATAACTCCTCTACAGAAATTGATTCACGCAGTATTCCGTATGTTAGCACTACTCGTTCCGCAGCGAAGGCGGGAGTACTAAAAAAGAAATTACAAGTGCTAACTATTACTAAGACTCGACGTAGTACCAGAAATTGATAACGCATTTCTCCTAATTACCATCAGGTTTACTGTTCTTAGGATCATATCTATTGCTACCAATCAAGGCCATCTGGCTAATGGTATCTATCTTGGGAAAACCACTGGTCTCCAGCACCTATTTATACTGCTGATGTAGCTCGTTATTAGTTAACGGTGAGCAAATTTAGCTATGGCGATCGCTTGATTATTTAGGCTAAACTGGGGAAATTTTGAGATTTGCACAAAAAGATTAATATATTTTCTTACGAAACTTAGCTGATTATTTGCTAGTCATCCGGTATAGTTTGGCATGGGCTTGACAGCTAAGTAGATGCTATATTTGACCCTGTTTAACCAACTGTAATTCAGCACACCACAAATCTAACAATGAAATATCGGGGTTTTCACATTTCTTCTGTAAAACATATTCGTTTGATTTCTCATAATTCTCTCGGATCTCTTTTACCCTTACGAGCCGGACTAGCAGCTTTGTTAGTTGTTTCTGGAGGTTCTACATTATTAACCAGTGGGGCAAATGCTGGTGTTACCCAGCAAAAAGCTACTTCCCCAACTTTAATGGCGCAAGTTCCTGCATCTGCAACAATAATTTACGTAAATCCCACAACTGGTGCAGATACTGCTGGCGTTGGTAAAACCGAAGCCACGCCCTATAGAACAATTACTTACGCTCTTAGCCAAGCTCAATCAGGTACAACTATTCAACTAGCACCTGGGACTTATAACATTGATACCGGAGAGAAATTCCCTCTGTTACTCAACCCAGGGGTATCCTTACGCGGAGACGAATCTAGTAGAGGTCAAGCAGTCTTAATTACAGGTGGTGGTTTTTACACCAGTCGTACCTTTGCCCGACAAGATATTACTATCTTGGCTAATAACAATAGTACTATTTCTGGCGTGACGGTTACGAACCAAAATCCCCGTGGTACAGGGGTTTGGATAGAATCTAGTAATCCCATTATTACAAATAATACATTCACCAACAGTGCTAGAGAGGGAGTTTTTGTTACGGGTACCAGTAATCCCAGAGTAGAAAATAACCTATTTGTGCAAAACCAAGGCAACGGGATTTCCGTAGCGAGAACTTCCCAAGGTGAAATTCGCAATAACTTGTTTCAGGATACAGGTTTTGGTCTAGCTATCGGTGGTAGTTCTACACCTTTAGTTGAGGGTAATCAAATTATCCAAAATCAAGACGGTCTGTTTATCTCAGAATCGGCCCGGCCCATTTTACGTAAGAATGTAATTCAAAATAATAAACGAGATGGTCTTGTAGCAACTGTCAATGCTCAACCAGACCTCGGTACCAATGAAAATCCTGGTGGTAACTTAATTCGCGGTAATGCTCGTCATGACGTGAACAATGCCACTACAAGCAATACAATTTTGGCTATTGGCAACGATATTGATCAAAAGCGCATTTCTGGTCAAGTCAATTTTGTGGCTGCTGCTGTTGACCTCCCCATTGGCCAAACTGCTTTTGCAGATGTGCCGGAAGGTTACTGGGCAAAAGCTTATATTGAAGCCTTAGCCGCACAAGGTATTATTGCTGGGTTTCCTGATGGCACATTCAAACCCAATGACCCTGTAACCCGCGCTCAATTTGCCACTATTGTCACCAAAGCTTTGACCCCACCAGTTAAACGCGCAAATATTAATTTTAGAGACGTGGCTAGTAATTTTTGGGCTTACAATGCCATTCAATCTGCCTATCGCAGTGAGTACTTGGCTGGTTATCCTGACGGTACTTTTAAACCACAGCAGGAAATTCCCAGAGTGCAGGCATTAGTTTCTTTAGCTAATGGTCTAGGTTTAACTGCTAGTAATCAGAATGCAATTTCTGTGTACACTGACGCTGCCCAAATTCCTAATTATGCGATTGGCCCTGTTGCTGCTGCAACTACACGCCAATTAGTAATTAACTATCCTACAGCTAGGCAACTCAATCCTAATCGTCCGGCGACAAGAGCCGAAATTGCTGCCTTTGTTTACCAAGCACTAGTTAATGCTGGACGCGCCCAACCAATTCCTTCGCCATATTTAGTTACGGCTCAGTAAACTTCTGACTTAAACATTCAGGACTTACGCAAGTGTCACAAAAATAAAAATTTTTGCTTGTAGTAAGGTCTACCCTACGGGAACGCTGCGCGAACAGCCCTTATTTTGTAAAGCCCTGCGGGCATAGCTGCGCTGACCGCGCAGCGTCTCGCAGAGAGGACTAAAGTCCTCACTACAAACTTAAAATAATATGCCAGTTGCGTAAGTCCTAACATTAAAAGCGCTAGACTGACAAATTGTTAATCTGGCGCTTACAAAATTTTGCTTTTTATCAACTTTGGGGTTTTTCAATATAGGTAACTTAGATCTTGCACCTGGAAATATGAATGTCAAATCCACAACTACGTGCGAGAGGAATTATCTGTTTAAGGTGAAGTAAAAAAGAAGACATAACAATTTGTGGAAAAATAAACTCAAGGGCAGTGTGTGCGGCTTGTCCCCAGTCAGGTAAATTTTGAGTATTAGTGGATAAATAAGCCCAATGGGCCAAAACAAAGCTGAGGAAGGAAAGGACTAGCCAGCGGTAAACGCCCAATAGGGTTCCTTGACCAAAACGATGAAGCCCAAAGCGATGTTTTGCAGTTTTAAACCAACCCTCAATCTGCCCTTCGGGTTCGCCAGTTGCTTCAAGTCGGGGAACCCGCCCAACGCACTGGCTCACCATCGACGTTTACCCCACCAAGTGATGGTACTAGCCTTAAGAGGTCTGGTAGACAARACAAAACGTTTTTCTTTCTTGCCATCATGACGTTTGAGRTARAACCAAGACACCCARACAGGRMARTTGAARCCTTGSARWTGAAYTTGTTGACCACGTTTGTGCAAGCGTCTTAAACGTCGTCCATCAGTAAGTCGGCGACTTGATAGTAAACCAGTGACAGCATGATATTTAAGAGAGCGGACACCATGAATAAAATCGGCACTACTAAATGCAGTATCTGCCAAAACCATARCTCGAAAGCGTTTGGTCAATGATTTGGGTAAAATCTTAAGTAGTTTTAATCCCAACTGTGCAGGAGAGGTAGTACCTTTACCTCTCCAAACCCTAAAACTCCAAGGAATCCGCCATTGCCCGACAACCAGATACATGACTACTATGTGCAATCCGCGTTTACGGTTGTACACGCGGATTAAATCCTCAAAAGCTTTGAATTTACCGCATTTTTCTAGGGTGGTTAGGTCAAGGATGACTTGCAGTTGAGGTCTACGACCTTTGTGGCGGCAAGATAAAATCGCTTTGATAATATGTTGACGAGTAGTGCGAATAATTTTACGGGTAGGCCAATCATAAGTATTGAGAAAGCGGCTTAAGGCACTCGCCGACTTGGTTTGACAATGTTGAGGTAGGGGATAGCCTCTGGCCTCTAGGAATAATCCCAACATTGCTGTGAGATTTTCGCGTTGGTAGGCAGAAGGCATGAATGATTCGAGGGTGTAAACTAGCTCTTGGGCGTGAGCAAGAAGATGAGATATTTTTCTTGCTGATAAATCAATGAATACGCCCTTTTTTTCATATTTTGGTTACTTTCAGCAAATACAAGCAACTTAACTCCACTTGAGTCAAGACGTAGTTATTCATGAAAATGATAATCGAATCAGGGGGGTGGAGAGGCTAGCGATGCTAGCCTCTCCACCCCCAACCCACTAAATGATTATCATTATCTAAAACTCCCCTGTTGTACTTACTGAAATAAGCCAGCATCTTGGCATTTACACAGTGTGTTAAATAACTAAAACCTAAGTATATCCAGTACTAAAGTATATGTAATGATTTGTACAACTAATTCACGTATTCAGTGTTTATCCAGTTAGGTGCAAGATATAAGGTAACCCCATTTAAATGGATTTGGGTTTATATTTAGGGTCTTTATATTTGCTGACCCAGTTTGAACAATTTCAGTTTCTCAGAAAATTTTGCTTTTTGAAATTTTCTAATATTTTTTTGATTAATTTTTTGTACGTTAGTCTTTGACATCTACGAATGTCTTTTCCGACTTTGATCCCAGCGCCAAAGAAAGATCATCAGTGCCACCACTCCGACTTGAAGCGCTAAATTAGGCAATGCGCTATCAATATCTCGCCCAGCCAGGACTTGAAAAAAGAAAATAAATGCGCCAATCAAACCAGATGCACCAAAACCAATATAGAGAAATTGCCGCAAGCCACGATAGGGTGCTGCCATTTCCGCTTTAAGGCGAGCATATTGTTCTGGATTCAGGCGATTTTGAGGATTTGATTTTACCATGAAGAAAGGATGCTATAATTATTTGCTGTATGTGCCGATGTGGCTCAGTGGTAGAGCAGCTGATTCGTAATCAGCAGGCCACGGGTTCAAATCCCGTCATCGGCTTGGTTTATACCAGAATAATACTTCTCATTGACTAATTTTTGACCAATAAACCAATGGCCAGGCAAAATTAAGATATTAGCCCTGACATTTAACAGTCAAGCCAACCATGACCTCAATCAAAGCAAAACTCATCGAAGCGATCGAAACAGTACCAGATTCAATTTTAGAGCAAACCCTTGATTATCTCGAATATCTCAAAACCAGAGAACAGAAACCTCAGACTTTATCTCAAGAAGTTCCTAAAAAAGGGTGAGAGCCGATTTTGCGTAGTTCTAAAGCCAAAGATTTACTCAAGTTTGCAAAAACATGGCAGGGAAACGACTTCGAGGAATGTCTTCAGCTTGTTTATGACACCCGTTCCCAAACAGAGTTCTAATGTATTTGCTTGATACCAATCACTGTAGCCGCATCATTTTTGGTGATTCTAACCTGATCCAACAACTACAGCTTCATAGCGAAGCAGGAATTGCTACCAGTGTTGTAGTATGTGGAGAACTCTTGTACATGGCTGCAAAATCTGATCGCAGTGTTGCCAATCTTCAGCAAGTCAGAGTATTTTTAGACACAATCAATATTTATCCCGTCAATTTCTCAATTTCTGAGGTTTATGGCAATCTCAAAGGCAAGTTAGTGATGCTTTCGGGCCTAAAGAAAAAGCCCAGCGAAGAAACTTCAACCTGCAAGCCCTTGGTTTTGGAGATAATGACCTCTGGATCGCAGCCACGGCAATTCACTATAATCTCACTGTAGTTTCCACAGACAATGATTTTCGACGGATTCAGCAAGTGGAAACTTTACTTTTGGAATCTTGACTTTCCAGTTAATGTTCTTAGAAGAATTACTCATTGGTATTAGATAATCGCACTCTTTCAACTTAGAAGCGATCGCCCCAATTTCATCTTTATGTGCGGTGATAGCGATCGCTCTTTCTGGGTTTTTACCCGGAATTTTCGCAATAATATTATCAGCGCGATCGCACCATACTTCCACACCTATGGCTGCAAATCGCTGCATCAAAAATTGGTTAATTTCTGTTTCCACACCACTCGGAGAATGGTGCATCACTAATTCTGTAATGATTTGAAATAACTCCTGGTAATCCCACATCGATATCACAATTTTTAATGAAAAAGACAAATTCCCAAAGCAATATGCAAGTTATCTCCAAAGAAAAGCCGAAGACTCCCCAACTCCCAACTTTTGCTTGTATTGAAGAAGAACGCCTACATCGTAAACAGCGACTAGCCGCAGCATTGCGTTTATTTTCGCGGTATGGGTTTGATGAAGGTATTGCAGGCCATATTACTGCACGCGATCCAGAATACAGTGAATGCTTTTGGGTTAACCCTTTGGGGATGCACTTTGGTTTAATTAAGGTTAGTGACCTAATTTTAGTGAATCAGCAAGGTGAAGTGATTGAAGGCAATTATCCAGTTAATCAAGCAGCCTTTGCTATTCATTCCCAAGTTCATGCAGCTCGTCCCGACGTAGTAGCAGCGGCTCATGCCCATTCAATATATGGTAAAAGCTGGTCTAGTCTCGGTCGTCTCCTCGATCCCCTTACCCAAGATGCCTGTGCTTTTTACCAAGACCATAGCCTGTTTAATGACTATACAGGTGTGGTATTGGAACTACAAGAAGGTCAACGTATTGCTCAGACCTTAGGTAGTAACAAAGCCATTATCTTGAAAAATCATGGTTTATTGACAGTTGGTCATTCAATTGATGAGGCGGCTTGGTGGTTCATCACAATGGAGCGCTCTTGTCAAGCCCAATTACTAGCTGAGGCTGCTGGTAAACCTAGCCCAATTAAACCTGAGTATGCAAGTGTAGCGCACGCTCAGGTAGGGTCACATAATTTGGGTTGGTTTAGTTTTCAACCATTGTATGAGATGATTGTCCGACAAGAACCGGACTTCCTGAAGTAAAAGCTGATTTTTTTTGTTGGCGCCTGAGGACACCTGCTGCACCTAAAGCACCAAGGGCCAACATCCCCAATACAGCCCCAGGTTCCGGGACAGATTTAGGCTCAAGTGCCAATAATGCTGCATCTGCTACTAGGCTATGAGTGCGTGTTGTGGGATGATTAAAGTCCCAAAACAGATACTCGTCGGGGTTACTACAGATTGTCTGAGCGAATTGGTTTAGGCAAGGTTCAGTCACATTTGTCAAACCTAAATTTTGTGCATTACTGAACAGCGAATTGATATCAAGAGTTCTAATGTTTAAACCCAGTCCTGGATTTTGGCTGAAATCTTGGATCAATTTAGAGAGTCCAGCATTATGTTCTTGAGTTAACTGATTCAGATTACTAGAGATAGATGCTTCAGGCATTAATTGATCTAGTCTCAATGCGTTTGGCGTATTTCCCAAGTTAGGTAAATTGGGTACTAGCAAATTTTTGACCCCAAAACTGGCTAGAGTTTGTACAGCATTTGATATGTTTTCTAAGGTTTGATTAGGGTTGGTAAAAGGTACAAAGTCTAAGGATTGGGTAGGCAAATAATCATTGGCACCAAACCAAAGTATATAGAGTGCATCAGGGTCAACAGGCTGCTGATTTGTATTTAACAAAGTTTGAAATGCGCCAATTTCCTGTGGTAGCCCCAATAAACTAGTAGAGACGGTGTTTGCTGTTGTGGTCGTTGCCCCACCGAAAGCAAAGTTAATCCCACTTGTAGGTGTAGTACCATTGACAACATTAATAAATGGGGTAGGAGAATCTAAGTTAAGCTTTTGGGCAAGTTCATCTATCCAGATAGGGCCATTGGAAAAGCGTCCTTCAAAGTAGGGTGGTGGAGGAAATCCAATTCCCGTAGCAGATTCTATAGCATTGAATACATTTCCCGTATCAGACAAACTATCACCAAATACATAAAGACCAGTAAAACTAGCTGCTGAAACCCTTAATGGCAACATGAAGGAGAAGAGGATAAATCCTGCTGCCATGAGTTGTGTTTTCATATTTATCTGAATCTAAATAGATGTGTTAAAAAAAGTCGATAAATGCACAAATAGTTTTAATTGCTAATTGCAAAGCCAAGCAATTTCAATTAGTTTGATTTGCGTAATTTTATTTAATATTGCTGTCAATATTGAAAGTACTATATAGGGTAGATTCACTAGGAATCCATAAATTTACCTGAACTTCATTATGTACAGGTTTTTTTAAAGTATTTGTAAAGTGACAAGGCCAAAAATTTATTCCAGGGTAGACAAATAGCCTACCCTACCTTAATAGATGCGAATTAGTCGGATTAACCTCAATTCTGCGATCGCCTGACACTCAAAACTTCAGTAGCAGATATCCCCTCACCTAAAGTACCAAAATATCCCAAAACCGCAGCAGCTTCAGCGCGAGACACTGGTTTTTTAGGTTGGAACAAAGTTGTATAGCCAAACACCCGCCGAATATTCGATTGTTCGCCATTTTGGAAATCAGCCAGCACTGCACGTAATGCCTTGGGGTCAATTTTTCCTGAATCTTGGAAACCCCAAGTTTGGTTAACTGTTTCTAAATTGGCAGTAGGTAAAGCTTGGCGAATATCTAAAGGCACTTTCCAAAGAATCAATTGCTCTCGTGTCAATGGTGCGTCAGGACGAAATAAAACTGCGGTGGAGTCTCCAGATAAAGGACTGGGGATTAAACCAGTTTCGGCTAAACCTTGAATGACAGAGAAATCCACATCTGTCGGTGATACATCACTAAAAGTTGGTTGAGCGCTTGCTGATGCTGGGCGAATTTGTTTCGCTGGATTATTTGCATACATGGCATTGTTAGCAGCAACTAGCCAACGGGCATATTCGCGCCGAGTAATGTTTTTATTGGGTTCAAATAATTTGGGTGTGGCATCGTTAGACACATCCTTAACTGCCTGAGGCTCTACAGGCAAAACACCTAAAGCTGCTAAATCTTGGATATATTGTCGCAGTTCTTGGGGTGCTTTGTCTAAATCATTAAATTCCTGAGATTTTGATGTAGCAGTTATTTGGCTAGCAGATGTGTCGCTTGGCTGTGTTGTCGAGTTATCAGGTAGCACCGGGCCAAGAACATTAGGATTATCGCCTTGAGTATTTGTCGTTGGGGTGGGTTGTGCGGCTGTCGTCGTATTAGGTGTGTACTCAATGAGTAATGCGGTAGCTGTTTGTGGTTGATTGGGTTGGGGATTAGTGACTGATTGTGGCTGAATAGTCACCTTTACTTGTAAATCTTGGCGACGTGCTTCAAAGGCATCTACTTCATCTGTTGGCTGTTGTAAAATTTCCCAGTTATTTTTTTGAAACTGCTCACTATAAAAGCTAGTAATAAAATTACTGGGGTCAGAACTTAGCCAGCGAGTCTCCACTTTTTCTTCTGACCCACTCGCAGGTGTTACTTCTTGCAGTTGGGCATTAGGATATAAGGGAATTGCTGAGGGAAAGTCAGTAGGTAAATCAGCGGTGGCTTGATTTTCCCCTGGTTGTGGTTCATTATCCTGCACAGCGCCAAATAAACTTGGGTTATTTTTGAGCAGGGGATCTGGTGCCAAAGACTGTTCCAGATTTCTGGCGGTTGGGCTGTTACCACAGGCTGTTAATGCGGTCATTAAAACAGCCAAACTCAGTAAGACGGCTGGATGTTTACGCACAAGCACAGGAAATCATAAATCATATTTCAATTCCTACCCTAGCGCAGATTGTCACAACTAAACTTAAAGTCGCAAAATCAAAGCTTGGGATATATGCCAAAATTTTTTAAGTTAAATTGGCAAGTAAAACTGACGCAAAACAGCAAAACTTATTAGTTTGATGGGTCTTTTAGACAGTTTAATGAGTTTCGGACGTAGAAAGCGTCCAGTTACTAAGCGCGCAAGTCCTTTGAGCCTAGCTTGTAACCTGACTTTGAAAAAATTTAGTTTTCCGCCTTGTTTATCGACTGCATATAAAGGCTGGAAAGCAAGTTGACCATAAAGCGTATCAGCACGATGAGTTTTGCTTAATTTGTTTTGTTGGTGTTCTGGATTGGGTAAACCCCCATGTTCTCCATAGTTACGCCAAGGAAGGTAGTTCTTCAATTTTTTTTGTCGAAGAAAAGAATCAATATTAGAGTCCCAAGTTGAGTAATTAGTGGCTCCTACGTTTTCTCGTATTTTTGCTGCTAGTTCTATCAGGTAACCTGCACCTTGAGGAGTGACAATGTAAGCAACTGCTGAAGTAGAAAATCCTTCAACGTAACCGTCAACGGAAATGTTATACATTTGAGGCGCGCAAGTATACAGCCAACTAATGCCAACATCACTTTGAAGGGGCTGAAATGGTAAAGGAAGCTGACCAAAACCAACTACTGGGACAAAATCAGCTTCTACAATAATAACTGGTTTATCTTCTTGGATTGCTTGTTTCCAGGCGCGGCAATGATTCAATAAACATAAATAACTCCGAGAAAAATTATGAAATTCGGGTTGTTTATTTTGTCGCAAAACCTCACATTTGAAACCTTCTTGAGTCAATACTGTTTCAAGCTGTTGTGTTGGTTCTTTAGCAGCTATAATAAAAGCCTTATGAATATGAGTAATAAGGAAATTGTTACTCAGTTTTGGTTGGGCATTAATTAATGTATTCAACATCTTTAAGTTAGCAACTCTATCGATTTTGTTGGTTCCATCTTTGGCGGGTGATCACATTTCATAAATACAGGTTTATGAGACTTTTATCCTTGAATTGATTCTAAAATTTCTTGAGTTGCATTTTTCACCTGAGATATATCTTTTACGAATTTACAAAATGGGATATCCTTAGTCCATGTTTCGTAAAAAGCTTCACTTTTGTAATAACTATTTGGTAATAAAATGTGAGGCTTCTTTAAAAGAAGACAAAGAATATGTCCATGTAAGCGGTTTGTTATTACTAACTTATGTTGCTGTAATTGATAAATACCACTATGCATCAAACTCCATGAATATTGATGTAGGGATGGTCTATATAATTTACTAAAGATAACTTTATTAGAATTGGAATTTTGCCATTTTCGCCTAGAAATCCACTCACTAGGAGTTGTTAAACCTCTTTGCCAAATTTCTCTAAATAATGTAGCAGCTAACTGCGTTGACCTTTTTTTGGGATGTCCAAATTTCCACTGATATGAAATCCAGTCTTCCACTACTAAATTGGGTAAATCAAACGTGTAATTTAATTGTTTTTGATTACTTTCTTTGTCTTTTCTGGAATGGTATAGTATTGTTTCTTTGGGATTTTCAATGTCCGGTGTTTCCAGTAAATCAATCAGATGAAAAGCTATATCAGGTGCTTTGATAATTGTGCATTTATCAAAGGCTTCACTGGCTATTTTATAACTGCGATTATCACGAATAAATATGGTTAAATTTGGATGAGAATTAAATGTGTTTGCTGCTTTTTCTAGATTTTCCTGATTCCGGAAATATACACTTTGAGGTAGGATAATTATCGGGCGATCGCGATATTTAGAAATAATTTTCTCAATAAATTTCTGCTTTTCAAACCATAAATCACCCAGATTTCCGCCGCCATTCAAAACTATAGGAGATTTGCTTGTATGCTCTTCTAAATCTTTTTTGGAAAAATCACGTATACTGGCAGCATATTTAATTTGCGCTTTCATGACATTAGTCAAATACATAACTCCACCAAGCCAGATTAAGTGATCGCCTATATTGGGATGATCTGGATAGTCAAGGAATGCACATGACTGAAAACTATCTATTTTTCCTAAAGCTTGGTGCAAGGATTCCGTAATTTTTTCTGGGTTGGAAATAGTCATTTTGGTAATACATGCAATAATTTTTGTGAAAAAATAACGCAGAGTCAGCGTTATTCAGCAGATTTACTTTATAGAAACAGCAAATCACCAATTAATTGGATGAACTATTTATGGGTTTTTACGTATCCAAAATAAATAAAATGGGCTGATTATAGTACTAGAAAGTAATTCAAATTCACAAGTAGCAATTAAATTATTTTTGATATTTCCTTTGAACTTCCACCAATGAATTATTAATTTTCGTATATCATTGAGCAAATATATAATGATATATAAAGGTCTTTGCCACATTTGCAAACGGATCATGCGGATGTGATGTTTAGCTAAGCCGATACCACGAACTAATGAAACTAAGTAATTTGTTTCTAAACGCCAACTTGGTATTTGGTGATAAATAAGCATATCAGGGTTATACCAAATATCCCAACCAGCATTTTGAATGTATGTCAATGCTTCTAAATCTTCACTTGCAAGCATGGATTTGTTAATTCTACCCACCAGAAACAGTTTACTAGGTACATGTTCTAACCATGCTTCTCGACGAACTACTAATCCTGCGGCTGGTGGAAGTATGCGTTTACGGCGTTCATAAACATGTCTTTTTTTCCCCCGGTCAATAATAGCCAAAAATATTGCCAAATTTTTGAAATTTTGTGGAGGATTGGTTTCAAAATCAGCGTGAATTCGACCGTTATATGCTCCCGCTTGAGGATATTCACAACCGAAGGCATAGGCTGATGCCACCCAATTTGCCGTCGGTATATTATCATCATCGAGAAATCCAATAAATTTACCTTTAGCTTGCTCTACAGCACTTTGTCTGGCATAAGCTAAACCTTGCTTTGGCTCAAAAAAATACTTAAGAGAAGAAGACGAAGACCAATTTGACTGAAATTCTTGTACAACTTGGGCTGTATTATCTTGACTGTTATTGTCTATAACTATAATTTCCCATTTTAGGGTTTCTGGATGAATTTGTTCTTGAAGCTTGTATAAAACATTTGGCAATCGATTTGCACCATTGTAAGTACATATAGCGACACTAAAATCGATCATTATGTTATTTTCATGAACTATCCAGTATATTTTACCACTAGCCCCTAAGTTCTCAGGGAAAAGTTCATCAAATTTTTATCAAATCATTACTTTTGCTTGATTCAATTTTTAAAAAAATATGACCGCAATTTTACGTATTTCTGGTAAAAAAATGTGTTCAAAACAGACTAAAGAATGTCTGTTCCTCAAGTTTGATGATTCCTTGATGTCTTCAGCTACTTAATAGCTGCTACGTCTGAGCGAAGGTTATACTTAAGAAGTTAAATATAAACAGCAAAAAGCAACCCAACCTGAGTAAAAACTGAGAAAGTAGCGTTACGTTCCTAAGTACTAAAATTGGGTTGATAGTATAATTTTAATTTTTATATTTTTGGTGTGGGTAACTGATTTAATACTCGCCAGAGTACTGTGTAGCTACCATCAGGACGGCGACGTACTGGTCTAAAAGCCACAATCATGTCACTACTAGGGATGTTTTGGAGTTGTTCTGGAGACATCGTTTGACTCTTCAACATTGCTTCTGGCAGTTGAAATTGCAGCGATCGCACCACATAAGTATGATTTAATTTAGCTGGTGCGTGGGCTCAAATAGTCTGATTTTGCTGCCAGTTCTGGTCTTTGCCAGTTAAAAACCGCCTTCTGTCTAGTTGTAAAGCATCTAAGTTTTGGGGAGGTCGGTAGTTGAGCAAAAATTCTTTGATGGGTGAATCTATAGCTTGCAGTTTGCCATCTAACTTTTCTAAAGGGACATCACCTACATCCACCATGAAACTGTAATCAACTCCTGGATGCCTTAATTGAAAGCGTTCTCCCTGTACCTGAAGTGCTAAACTAGGATTAAATCTATTTTGAGCATCACCTAAAGAGGGGAAAGGATAGCGTTCATTAACGCTGGGTTGCAGTCTATTCCGGAGAGTATTCAGCGGCCGTTGGTAAGCTGAAGACTGTAGTATACGGAAAATACCAGTACGGGGCAACTCCAAAAACTTAGCGTAAGTTTGCGATTCTTGGGGATAGAGGTCGTAGGCGAAACGGTCGAGAACATTAGCATTTTCCCCAAGATCTGTAAAACGGATTTCTGGGGGAAATGAAATTTGTGTTGCCGTCAAGATTTGTTTGGCAGTAGCCAGAGTATTCAAAGATGATTCAGGTGCAGCGATGGCAGGTTGTGCAGGCGGTACATAATTAGCTATGGCTGTTTTGGCAGTCCTACCAATTACTGGTAAAGGTGCAGATGCTACTGTCGGTGACTTCGGTTCCCAGGTAGACAAAGGTAAAGGTGTGGCTAGCTTTCTCAGATGAGGATACTGCATTGGTGCAATGGAAAGTACAGGGTCTGATTGATGCTCACCAGTAACTAGGGGTAGCTGTTTGACTAAGGCTAATTCACCACGTCGAGATAACAATCGGTCTAGCTCTGGGGTAAGTTTTAATAATTCCTGGCTAGAAGCATACAAAGAGCAGTAAATTTGAGCTTGGGATTCAGTCAACTGGTCAGAGTTTCTCGCTAAATCTACTTGATTGCTACACAAAGTGTGCGAGTTTTTATGTTGACGGTGGAGAAAATTTTCTACAGTCTTGACTTGAACCGTTAATTGCCCTCCCACCGCTCGCATCCGATTAGCATCTGGATTAGTTAGTGCTTGCTCAATACGGGCAATCAAATCTATTTGTCGCTGTACCAGTCCTAACTTTTCACCGTATCTGGAAAACCTCTCTCTAAATCTCTCTCCTGCGAGGAGAGAGACTTTGACTTCTCCCCATTCCCTCGTAGGGAAGGGGGTGGGGGGTTAGGTTTTGCGTTACCTTTTCCACATGACGTGAAAAGTCAGGTACCAGTCGCCCAGCTTCAGTATAAAATTTTTCATTTGATGACTCAAATGTAAGATGATGATGTTGGGTAGATGAAGACTGATATTCAGCCGCTAGCACGTTTTTGGCAACAGAAACCAGCAAAAAAGGAAGCAAAAGGCTGAAAAAGATGTGTCTCATATCAAAAATGCCGATCAGATAGGAGTATGAAAAATCTAAAATAGATATTAAATTGAAAAAAAACAACGACTATCGACAATCGTCAGTCCATTCTATTTTCTGTTAAGCGAAGCGTCGCCAGGTTGTTACCAGTGCTGAAACACGATTACATGCAAGTTTCCCAGGATCAGCCTATCTATTCTGAGGCTCCACTCCAGTTGTTGCTCTTTGTCGATGGACGCCCAAAGTCTCGGCAACAGGTACAGCGTATCCGTGCTTACTTAAAAGAATTGCAGGCTGAGTATAACTTTGAACTTCAAATTATCGATGTCGGGCAACAACCTTATTTGGCAGAACACTTTAAGTTGATAGCAACGCCAGCCTTAATCAAAATCCATCCAGAACCCAGACAAATCATAGCTGGGAGTAATATCATTGCCCAATTAAAAAACTGGTGGCCTCGCTGGCAAACTGCTGTAGATGCTTACTTAAAATTGCAAGAAGACTTAGAAGAACGGATGGATGAGAATCATCGGGTTTTATCACCCAAAGCAACCATTCATTCTGTGGCTGTCTCTGCGGAACTGATCAAACTGTCAGACGAAGTTTTTCGCCTAAAACAAGAAAAAGAAAAACTTCAAGAGCAACTACAATTTAAAGACCGCGTGATCGCGATGCTAGCCCATGACCTCCGTAATCCTCTAACAGCTGCCGCGATCGCTATTGAAACTCTGCAATCTAACTACAATCTAGAGACTGGTGAGTTTCAGCGGCTGAAACCAGCCATGACAGCGCATTTGTTAAAACAAGCCCGTAGTCAAACTAAAACAATTGACCGCATGATCGCTGATTTGTTGCAGGTAGGGAGGGGCAATGATACAGAGTTACCAATTATACCAGAAAAGATGGCGATCGGCAACCTCTGCTTGGATGTATTAGAAGAATTGCGCGATCGCTATATTGCTAAAGCCCAAAAGATTGAAACAGATATTCCCAAGGATTTACCGTACGTATATGCCGATCCAGAGCGAGTACGTCAAGTCATAGTAAATTTACTAGATAATGCCATTAAATACACACCAGATGGTGGCACAATTAGCATTGCCGGATTGCACCGCACCACACAAAAAGTGCAATTCAGTATTGGTGACACTGGCCCTGGCATTCCTATAGAAAACCGCGATCGCATTTTTGAAAACCACTTCCGACTACAACGCGATCAAGGTAAAGATGGTTATGGCATTGGTCTTTGTTTATGCCAACGCATCATTCGAGCGCATTACGGCCAAATTTGGGTGGATTCTGCCCCCAATGGCGGCGCCTGGTTTCATTTTACTTTGCCAGTTTATCCATCTTAGTGGGGAGTAGGGAGTAGGGAGTAGGGAGTAGGGAGTAGGGAGTAGGGAGTAGGGACAAGAAAGAAAATAATTCCTTCCCTCATCACTTCAGCATAATCCGGTCACGCCCCTGTTCTTTTGCTTGGTACAGCGCCTTATCCGCAGCCAAAATTAAATCGCTCGGCGCAGTCTCCCAGGTGGGAATAATAGTCGTAACTCCCATACTCAAGGTGATGTATTCACTGACAGCAGACTGATGATGAGATATTTGCAACTCTCTAACTCCAGTTTGTATTTCTTTGGCCACATGAAATGCACCAGATGCATGAGTATTAGGCATAATCACAGCAAACTCTTCACCACCATAACGGGCTACTAAATCTTGATTTCTTTGTGCCTTCTGACTTAAAACAGTACCCACGTCGCGGATACAAATATCTCCGGCTGGATGACCATAATAATCGTTATACAATTTAAAAAAATCAATGTCACATAAAATTAAGGATAGAGGAGATTGTTTTTGTACTAAGTTAATCCACTGCGTATTTAAATAATCATCAAAGCGGCGACGATTAGCTAGTCCAGTTAATCCATCCACATTGGCGAGATGCTGCAAAGCGAGATTTGCCGCCTCTAACTGTTTGTAAACTTGTGCTTGTTGCAACAGTCGTCGTAACCGTTGGCGCAACACCGCCCAATGAATCGGTTTGGTGAGGTAATCTGTTGCTCCAGCATCAAAAGCACGGTCTACTGATTCCTCATCATCTAAACTTGTAATCATTAATATGGGGGTGCGTTCCCATATTTTGGAAATCATCGTATTGCCTACAGCAGATTCAGTATCCAGACTGGCAAGTGCTGAAATTAAATTGTTTTTGGCAATTTGTAGCAATTGCCTACAGCACGTGAAACCATCCATCACGGGCATCATTGCATCTAGTAAAACTATATCTGGTTTGACGGTTTCATAAGCATCTAAACACTGTTTACCGTCGGTAACTTCGACCACTCGATAACCTTCTTGTTCCATAGCTTCACGCAACAATACTCGGATGGTCTTGTCATCATCAGCCACCAGAATCACCGGAGGTTGCTTAGGTAAAGAAAATGGGCTTATGCCTGACATGAATTGCGTTCCACTGAAAATGAGAGTATCGGGTAGTAGGAAATGAAAAAAACCTGGCCCTCATTGCGACATCACTTGAGAATGAGAGTTTTTGAGAGTAATGAGAATTTGATTTAAAAAGCTATTTGTGAAAAAAGCAAATAAGCATCATATATGTTGTCGCTACAAGAGTGACTCGATTTCTGCCAGATTGCCAGAAAAATCAGTTTTTTTGTCATCAATTGCTTATTTTTAGCACTCATGACTGACAACTCTTGATTTCCACCTTGCGGTACTGGTGATTCTCTTCACCCACAGCTTTTGATAAAAATGAGCAATAGCAATGATTTCATCCCCATGTGATGAGTTAAAAGTAAGTTGCTGGGGATTAAGCGAAGAAAAATTAGGATAAATAGGTTGCATAGTTAATTGATTTACAATGCACAGGTAATGGCTAAATTTTTTGGCTAAAAGTTTATGACGAATTGCTACTCTTATATTTCCCTGGTAATAAAGTATTCTTGCAACATTGTCCAAAACTTCAAATGTAAGGCTTAATTCTTGATTTCTGCTGTTACTTTAGACACCAACTGAGCAGAAATATCAAATATACACAATAACCTAAAAGTATAGCCAATACTCAATCCTGTGGTTATCCGACTGCAACCAATGCATTTTCAAAGGAAACATCCACAAAATTGATATTTGGCATAATTACATACAAGTTATATGGTTAATATCAAGCTAGGAATAAACTTTATGATCAAGTCTATTTTTTAAACTTTAGATTAAGTAAAAATTCTGATTTCAAATAAATATTATTGATCTGATTTACATAAAGCAGGTGACTATTTCCCTGAAAAATCAGTATACTACCTAAAGTAGTACAAATTTTTTAAATTTTATTGAGAATTTTCTAAATGCCAGACCCACTAATGTATCAACAAGATAATTTTGTTGTCCTAGAAACTAACCAACCAGAACAATTTCTCACAGTAGAGGAATTATTTGCAAAGTTAAAGTTGGTTTTGCAAACGATGAGTAATCAGAACCTGCCTACATATTTACAAGATTTTGATTCAGTGGAAGCACAAGCCCAATATTTAATCGACACCAGTTGCGAGTTAGATGTTGGCCCTGGCAAATATTTGCAGTGGTACGCAGTCAGATTAGAAAAGTAGAAATAACCTGAGTTCGGGATAATCCCAAACCCGATTCTGTCGTGCTTCTGGCTGAATACTTACGAGCCGCCGCGAGTGAAACAAATTGTAACGACGCGAACACAGAGGTTTTGGGATTGCTTCCCTGCGGTCGCAAGGACAATTTTTCTACTGGATATGATATTGAGTTCTTAACCCGAACTGACGTTAGAAATACCAAATAAATACCAGGCGATCGCCTGAACTCTCAAACCGATTGAACCTATCTACGAAAGTCTGCAACCCCACGGGGCGTGATGACACGCCCACCACGCATACCTAATCCCAGTTGATTGTTACCTGAAACCTAATCAGCCTTTTGAGTCCCAATCAACATTAACTCAATCTGATCTTCCCCAACCTGCGTTATTTTGATATCTACTCCCGGGCCAAAATATTTAGTCATTTTTTCCTGCTTCTCTTGCCAAGCATCAATTGAGATCAGCGGCGAATCAAATTCTAAAATCAAGGCGTAAGCCCCACCAATTTCTGCTTCTCTTAAACCTGTAACTACTGGTCTTTCTTCATCACTGGGACTCAAACCCAAATAAGAGAGTGCTGCATCTAAATGAGCATCTTGACCATAGCAATATCGGGTGATATCCTTACGAATTTTATTTTGAGTGATAGTTGCTTGCTGCTCCCGCAAGCTTAATACTGATGGCGTAGTAGTTTCGCTAAAGGGTATAGGCTTAATTTCATTAGCCTTAAGAGCTAATCCTCCCAGCAATAGCGGAAACCCGTAAAAAAAACCCACAAGATTGAGTGTGGCATTATCAGCAGCATAAGCGACAAAACCAACAATGGTTAATATGCTACCGATGGTTAAACCAATCGTCCCCAAAGAAATTTTGCGTAACATGAGCCTAGGATTTTATAAATTCTTAACATCTTAGGAATATGAATTAAATAACATACAAATCTGGTTTTTGACCTTACCCCTCCTGGGACTCGCGTCAACGTCTCCCCTCTCCTTACGAAGCTACGGTGTACAGACAAGGCTGGAAAATTTTACGCCCGTTTCTTTTTAATCGGTAGCACCGAGAATTGAGGATGGTGCGTTGCGCTACTCGACAATACACCCTACTGGCATGGCAAGGCTAAAATGGTGTGATAGATATAACTCTTGTAGTGCGGGCATCTCGCCCGTCCTACAAGATAAATTTAATGCAACATTTTAGCTGTGTCAGTCCATTACAAAAAGGGTTTGGAGAAATTTTTAATCATTTGTGTGTACACAGTAGCCTTACTAAAGGGGTTGAGGGTGAGGTTATGTATTTTATTAAATCCGCATTCCTTAGTTTTATTATCATCGTTTATTGGTAATTTCTTCTTGTCCCCTCGTCCCTCATTGCCACTCCATTTTGAGTTAACTTTAAATTTGAGGATATTTTAAGGCTGAAAAAAATAATGGATCTACAGACTATAAAAGAAAGAATTGCCGTAGTTGAAAGTAAGCGTCAATACCTGCTGAACCTTTTGGAACAGCCAAATTTGGGAACTTTGAGAGTTGATGTCAATCAGGCTTTGGAAGAACTGGATGATTTGATAGATGAATTTAGACGCACTATTCCGGAGACAGGCACCAATTAAAACCAACTAAAGTTCACTAAAATATACAGATGCGTCAGTGTCACCGCTAAATAACGGTTATGCTGACGCATCTTAATTCTATAAATATTTTGTATATCCCTGACTTGAAGTAAGCCTGGGTTCATCTACCAGCAATTCGCAGCATAATTAATTTTCTATTTAAAATTATCTCCTGCACGTTCTCCTAACTTTCTGACCAAGGCAATAAGTTCACTAGTGGGGACATCTTTTTTGCAAAAATCGTCAAAATCAGGCATAGGCTTAGTTCCAGCACAACTCGCATCTTCCATTGAAGAATAAGCCAGTATCTGAGTATTGGGCGATATGGCTTTGATATGACTAGAAGCACTCCAACCATCCATGATAGGCATTTGTAAATCCAAAACAATTACATCAGGATGGTAACGTTTAACCATTTCTATCGCTTCTTGACCATTAGCAGCTGAACCTACTACTTGCAGGTTTTCTTGTCCCGAAAAAGCCAATTGTAGGGTTAAACGTGTAAGTTCGTGATCATCAACCACTAAAACACGCAAGGTAGTAAACTCACAAGGAAACGTCAACATTTAACAAAATGAAAGCAAAAGACGACATTCCCTACAGTGTATGGGAATAAGTACCAGCAATCACTCTATCTTATGGTTGAATAAATTGCCTTTACTCATAATAATTCCAGAAAAAAGTTGTAAAAACATTAAACTTTTATCAAGAAACTCCATTGAACTAATTATCTGTATAAAGGTAACTTTTTTTGGCATCAATCAGGTTAGCCGCGAGATTAGTTGAACGTAAGGCCATATTGATCAAAGTATGTTGTGAGTTAGTTTCTGGCGCTTCTACATCTTCGTCAGGCACGCTATCAGAGGGTCGTCTTTGTATATAACTGCCATCGGATTGTAACTCCCAAGCTTGGCGATTATCTGCTAACATGATTCCCAAAATTTCTTGCAAATCTTTGGCAATATCTGGGTCTTTAATTGGGGCAATAACTTCGACTCGACGATCTAAATTGCGGCGCATCCAATCAGCGCTACCGATATATATTTCTTCTTGCCCGTTGTTGTGGAAATAATAAATCCGAGAGTGTTCCAAGAAGCGTCCAATAATGCTGATGACGCGAATATTTTCGCTGATTTCTGGAAGTCCTGGACGCAAACAACAAATACCTCGAATAATCAGATCAATTTGTACTCCAGCGCGGGAAGCCTCATATAGAGTGGCGATAATTTGTGGATCGACAAGTGAGTTCATCTTAGCAACAATACGCCCGGTCAATCCATTTTGGACATTTTCGACTTCGCGTTGAATTAATGCCAAAAAGCGATCGCGCATATTCACAGGAGCAACCAGCACTTCTCTGTAAGACTTTTGCCGAGAATAACCTGTTAAAAAATTAAATAAATCTGTAATATCAGCACCCAATTCTTCGCGACAGCTAAATAATCCTAAATCGGTATATAGTCGTGCTGTTTTGGGATTATAATTGCCAGTGCCAATGTGTATATAGCGGCGCATCCGGTCTTTTTCTCGCCGCACTACCATGATAGTTTTACAGTGGGTTTTCAGTCCTACTAACCCATAAACAACGTGTACACCGACTCTTTCTAAACTCCTAGCCCAATAAATATTATTTTCTTCATCAAATCGGGCCTTGAGTTCCACCAATACAGAAACTTGCTTGCCATTTTCCGCCGCCTCAATGAGGGCTTTCACAATGGGCGAGTCCCCAGAGGTGCGGTAAAGGGTCATTTTAATAGCCAGCACATTGGGGTCATGGGCTGCATGGGTAATAAAGCGCACGACGGTTGACGAAAAAGATTGATAGGGATGGTGAACTAGTAAATCTTTTTCCCGAATTACGGCAAAAAAGTCTTGTCCTTCTTCCATCTCAGGTGCATCTGAGGTGATTGGTTCTCTCAACCTTTGCAAACGTGGAGGAACTACAGACTGACGTGGTGGTTCTTTGAGTTCGGGTAAAGGCAAAGACATGAAATACATTAAATCTTTTAGTCCTAAAAGACCATCGACTTCATAGACATCACTTTCTATTAAATCTAAATCTTGCAACAACCGAGAACGTATAGGGTCAGGGGTTTGGGATTTAATTTCTAGTCTGACGGTGGTTCCGCCCATGCGCCGTTTGCGGAGTTCTTGTTCAATAGCCAAAAGCAGATCATCTGCTTCATCTTCTTCTAGGGCTAGGTCAGCATCACGGGTAATGCGGAAAGGATGATATTCTTGAATATTCATCCCTGGAAATAGAAACTCCAGATTATGAGCGATCGCCTGTTCTAAAGGTACACCAGTCCAGTGAACGGGGTGTTCAGTTTCTTGAGTACCTAACTCTGGTGGTAAAGGCAAAAATCGCGGTAGCACGCTGGGGACCTTAACCCTGGCAAAATATTCTTCTTCGGTATCTGGGTTTTTGACCACCACGGCCAAATTCAAGCTGAGATTAGAAATGAAGGGGAAAGGATGGCTAGGGTCAACGGCTAGGGGAGTCAGAACCGGAAAGATTTGTTCTTCAAAGTAGTTATCTAAATAAGTCCGCTGTTTTTGATTTAAATCAATGTAATCCAAAATATGGATACCATGCTGGACTAACAAAGGTTGCAGTACTTGGTCAAACTGCTGATGCTGTTTTGTGACTAAGGGATTGAGAGTTGATCTAATATCGTCTAGCTGTTGTTGCGGTGTACGCCCATCGGGACTTAATTGGGCAACTTTCGCTTCTACCTGTTGCTTTAAGGCTGCAACGCGCACCATAAAGAACTCATCTAAGTTAGCGCTGAAGATTGCTAAAAATTTCAGCCGTTCTAGAAGCAGTGTGCGGGAGTCGCAGGCTTCATGAAGTACTCTGCTGTTAAATTCTAACCAGCTTAACTCGCGGTTAATGTAATATTGCGGATCGTTCAAATCAATGGGATTGGCGCTCTTCTTTGATTTCGGCATGACGATCTCAGGGTAGCCAGTGAGCTAACACAGCTGGGGGACATTACATATAGTAGAGGAAAGTGGGTATTGGCGTGAAGTAATGTCCCCTGATCCCCCATCAATCTTTAATAATTTCCTTAACTGCTGCGGCGATTGGTAATTGGAGATTTTGGTCGTAAACGAAATCTTTGTTAATTGCTACCTGTAAATTTGGGAGATTCACACTATTGGTAATACCATCTTGGCTAGGAACTCGTAATGTGTAATTACCAATAGGCACTCCATCTAAACGATAAAGACCGAATTGGTCAGTGACAGTTGATGAAATGCGCGCACCATCAGAATTAATGAGTTCTACTAACACTTCTGCCATTGGTTGACCTGTGACATCAGTAATTCTGCCAGCCAAGCCGTATTCTAATTTGGCGGGGAAATCTAGACGAGTAACGGCAGAACTGGCTATTTCGGCAATTATGGTAGTTTTGGGTAAGGATATTTCTACAGGTAGCTGTTCTGGATCAATTTCAACTATATAAATACCTTCTGGTAAGTTACCTACATAGAAGTTGCCTTGAGAGTCGGTTCTAGCTCTACCAACATTTTTATTACTACTATCTAAGACGCGGATAATAGAACCGCCTAAGTCGAAACCTTGTTTTCCTCCTTCAACCAAAATTCGTCCAGCGATCGCACCTCTTTCTTGACTCAGGGAGGTATAGTTAGCTGGGGCTAATCGACCACCAGCAAAGGATAAATCTGATACTAGGGAAATTGTTAGCCTTTCATCACCAAAACCCCCAAACAGGTTACTCGCTCTAGAAGGTATACCTTGATAATCCACTCTGGCAAATAAGCCTGGTAGCACTCGCATACTAGCACCAGCAATGGGGCCAAAATTGCCATCACTATAAGCTAGTCCTAGTCGCCAGCTAAGACCTGATAAACTCCGGGAATTATGATTGAGTGTTGTTGTGTAACGACTAGCTAAATCACCACCAAACTCACCACCCAAGGACACAAGATACTCGCGGTTGAGGTTGTAGCTAAAGTTTGATGTGTATATATCACCAAAAGTATTAAAAGACAGCCGACTTTGCGGTGTCACTTGATAAAAAGCGTTAAATAAATAGCGCCCTTGAACATCAGGTCTACCCCTGAAAGATAAGTTGGAAAAAGGTCTGTAGTAAAAGGTAGGCGAAATATAATCACTAGAATTACTTTGGTCTTGGTGACTGCGAGCGATCGCACCTAAGTTAAAGTTATTGCTGAATCTATATTTTGCTTCCAAGCTATGGTTAAAGCGATCGCGTGTTTGACTACTAAACAAATATCCGGCGGGGAATAATTCCGAATTACCGAGAATTTGCAATTTATCTAACTGAATATCTAAATCTGTAGTGTATCCTAATTCACCACGAGAAGTCCCCACACTGGCAGATAAAATCGCTGGAGATGCTAACCGCCAAACAACACCCGCTTGTGCTTGGGTTGTATCAGGTAAAACTTGTAATGCGCCTTCAAAGGTTAAGTCATTAGACAGCCCTTGACGTAACTGATAGAATGCCGTGGGTTTTCCGGAATCACGGGTATTAAAATCATCAAATAAAGTATTTTGAATCAAATTACCAGTAAAACCTAAGCCTGCAAGTTGAATATTTCCCCCAGCAGGTAGTAATAAATCAGAGACACTGACCCGCAAATTACGAATTTCTATAGGCAAGTTTGGGTTATTACGTTCAAATACCCAAAGTTCAATATCATTCGCTTGGTTAGGAGGTAAACTAACATCTATAAAGTCATATTCTCCATTTAGCCCTACCTGCTGTTGGGCTACTATTACGCCACTCACTCTTAGCTGTACAAAACTTGCCGATGGAACTATTCCCCTAAATGATTGTATGGGTTGAGAACGTCTGCTTAAAAGTTCATTGGCGCTATAATTTGTTTGAAATCTATCTTTAGGTAAATTAGTATAACCAAATTGCGCTCCAGTTAAATTCACCCCATTCATTAAAGGATGCAATCTAATTTGTTGTCGTCCTGCTTGATAGAGGAATTGACCTGAGCGTTTAAAGTAAAAGTATTCACTGAGATTAGGTGCATTGACGAAATTATTCTCTAAACGTAAACGCCAAGCACCACCACCTAAACGTCCTCCCAAAAGGCTAGAACTACGCCAGCCTGTATTGCCTCTGTAAGTATTAAAATTTAATTCTTGTCTGAGTTGAGATAATCCACTGCTAGGAGGTCTAACTTCTGGCTCCAGTGCTAGAGCTTGTTCTCTAGGTTGCCCATTACTTCTGCGCCAAGGTAAGTCAAGATTCAAAGCTAAATCAGCAGGATTTAACTCAATATTTGTGGATAATTTTTCTCTTAATGTAGTTTCACTAATATACGTAACACCATTTATTTGTCTTAGTTCATTCGCTGCAAGTGTAACTAATCCTAATGGCGTTTTTAATTGTGCTTCACTGTCTATTACTTCCACAGTAATGCCAGCAATTTGAGCAAAATCTAATAGTGGGATTAATAAAATATTATCTTCTTGTACAACATCTAAATTACCAACTTCCCGTCCATTGATTATTACCCCTAATAATAAGCTTTTTACACCAGATTGATCATTGGCAATCACAAAATTAGCCAAATTATGTGTATTGGCTGAAGTTGCTGGAGTGTCCGCTGTTTTGTTTTCAGCAGAATCAAGGGGTTTTACGGGTATTGTTTTTTCAGCAATTATATTTGTGTCATTTTTATCTTCTTTTTGTTGGTCAATATCATCTGGGTTATCGGAGAGAATCTCAGCAGAAGTTATTGGTATATCTGTGTTTTGGGCAATGACATTTGTATCGCTTTGCCTCTCTTTTGATAAGATATTATTGGCATCTGCTTGAATAAATTCTTTCTCGCATAACTCAATTGAAGTATCTGAAGAAAACTCTGCTACTGCTAAGGTTTCTGGTGGGGCAGTTGTTGCTAATGCTTGGGTAAGTAGCTGATGTTTCTTGCTAGTAATATCATCTAATGGCAGCTTGCAAGAGTTATTCTCAAGCTGCACAGTTGTGACTATTGGGGGGGGTGTTGGATTTTGGTAGAACATAGTTTAAGCAATAAGCAAAAATTAGGCACAAACATTCCTATAAGCAGCGAAGCAGCCCAGAAAACTTCTTGGCTGCAACATCGTTTCTGGGAAAAGCAAAAAGCTAGAGAGGTAAAATTTATCTACGGCGCAGATTATTTCTCAAATTTGGTGAAGCTGGCTTAGTTTGAGCTTCGATAGTATTACCTACTGGAACTGTGAAGGGAATTCCTTTATTAATAGCGACACCGCTTAAATCGCCTTTGATATCTAAAACGTAATTTCCGGGAGGTAAAGTTTTGGGAATTGATAACCTTAACTGACGACGGTTATCAGGTAATACTGGTGTAGTAGGTAAATTACCTGCATTTAATATGTTTTCTGGAATCTTGGCATTTGGTTGGCCGACATTAGCTATAGGTTTTGTAGCATCAGCACCGGGATATTCAGCAGCTGGCCAAATGGCATACTGACCATTCAGTCTGACATAAGCATTACCTTGATTAGAAATATCAAATACGGCACTGGATGTATTGGGTTTGGTATCTACCGTCACAGAATTAAGTACACCAGTTCTCTTTACATCTCCGACATAGCCATAAATCACAACACCAAATTGTGAAATGACCCTCATTCGAGTTTTTGGATCAATTAATGGATTCTCAGGGGAAACTTCTTGCAAATAAAGTACAGCCCGATGTTCCCCTGGTTTGGGTTGGATTCTGGGACGCACTGCAAAACGGATAGTTTGAGCGCCACGTGCGGGAATTGTAAATTGAGCAGGGGTGAAAATAATCCACTGATCTAAAGATTCCGCAGTTGGGGGAATATCTTGTAGTTGATTATTTTCATTCATCTCCCAAGTCCGCACAAAAGCCCTAAATTCGACTGGCTTGGAAGACATATTTAAAACACGAATAGACTGAGAACGTGTTTTTTTGTTATTAATTTCTATTTCAAACCGGGAGGGAGTGACACCAATATCAAGCGCTTTAGCCGGAGACATTCCCAGAATCAATAACCCGGTTAAACCCAAGGCTATATTTCTAAATTTTTGCAACATTTGCCTGAAAATTTTGATTTTTGCTCACACTTGAAACAAGCTGTTTCTCATTACCACAGCAGAGAATTAGCGCTGATTGACAGTCACTGTTAAATCACCCGCATAATCACCCGCTAACTGAGCAGTTGAGAGATCCATTTTCAACCGCAGACCTCCTTGTACCAGTGCAGTGTTAGTGTTGGGATCGCGGGAAACTTCTATGATAGGTAATTGTTCTAAAATAACTGACACTGCTGAGTCAGAACGCCTATCACTGCTAACGGCATTCATTCGTCCGTTCTCAGCCCTAATTTCATAAGTGGCTTGGAGAAAACCAACTTGATCTAAGGGAACCCGCATTTGCCAAAGATTGGGTAATTCACGAGTGATGACGGTATCAAAACTGGGGGGAGCCAATAAATCTTGACTATGAGAAACTGATTCACTGATGGCAGTAGGTGAAATTTCTGATGGCGTTAGGGGTGGGATAACCAGTCTTTGCGGAGTCGATAACTGATAGATCTCTGTAGGCTCGGTATTAGCAAAAATGTATTCTGCACCAGTACGGGGCTGTGGCAATACCAGAAACGCGATGATTGTGCCTAAGCAGCTAATGATTTTAGTTCGTGACATATTGCTGACATCACATTTGTGTATATTTAGTGGCGCTTCAGGAACTTGGCGACTGCAAAAAGCTTCCACGAGGTAATAAGGTCTGCTGTCAACACCAAAAATCGGAGAAACGGAGGCTATGAATTACCTAATTGGTTGAAAATCAATAGCCTCAGCTTGAATTAATGAGAGTTTTGCTGAATAATAGGATTAGGTATAATCAAAGAGCCTAACCTTTAAATACCTTTTCCCAACTTCAGCAATTGTAACTACGGAGCTGTAGCTGTGACGGTAATTACACCTCCTTCGTAAGCACCTGCATCAGAAATACCACCAGAACCATTTAAGTCTAGGGTTAATTCAACACCACTAACGAAGGGGGTGATCAAACCAGGAACATTAGCAAAGCCTTGTATAGGGTCAACGTTAGCTATTGTGATCGTAGAAGGGTTTGCTATGTTAGTGAGGGTGCCATTTGTTACACCAGTGGTAACCTCTACTCCTAGACCGCGTGGGCTATTAGACCACACAGCGAACACACCAGGTATTGACTTGGTAACTTCGGTGATGGCACCTGCGGCAAAGAAGGGTGATGTGGGATCAACCTCATTGGTTCCATCTGCTGTACCAGCTTTATCTGTACCGAAAAATCCAGATCCAGATCCAGTGAGTGTTGCGGCAGTTAAATCTGCGGGGTCAATAGCAACTGAGATTGTTTCAACAGTTCTCAGATAGAGAATTTCAGGAACGGTGACTTGAACACCAACTTCACTGCTACCTGTAATCTCTGCTTGAGCAGGTGCAGAGAAAATAGCTCCACCTAATACTGCGGTGCTAGCGGCAACAATAGCTAAAATTTTGCTCTTCATAATGGAAAATTTCTCCCTAATCCAATGTTTGTGTCGTTTTTGATTTTTTGATACTGTTTCAGGCAATGAAATTACCTAAAATCTCAAGTTCGTGTGAACGCTAAACGGAAATCAAATTAGTTTATTAGTTACTTTTTTTTGGTTTACACATCACCTCCTTTAAATGACCCATAATTCTTTACCGTTAGTCCCGTTACTGGCGGTAAAGAACAGTTTTGTACCAACGACAGTCAGCTGGTTAGGATTAGCATTTGTTGTAGCGTTAATATTGCTAACCTTGTAAGTACCTAAAGCTGTGCCGTTACTGCTCCACAATTCCCTATTGTTGTCAGCATCAGAAGCTGCGAAAAATAGGCTGCCATTGAAATTAACGAGACTACTAGGAATACTGTTGTTGGGTTCGCCACCAGCCCAAATATCTTTAACTAATACTGTGTTGGCATCAGTACCATCTGTTTTCCACAGTTCCAGACCGGTTGTGGAATCATAAGTAGTGAAGTAAAGAGTATTGCCCACAGCCGCAAAGTTAAATGCACCGACACCAATATTGGGTGCTTGATTAGCATCACTCTTCACCCGCACTGTACCAGCAGCTGTACCATCGGTTTTCCACAGTTCTTGTTGGAAGTCACCGTTGCTATCCGTGACAAAGTACAGAGTATTACCAACTGCTGTGAGATAAGTAGGGGCAAACCCATTATTACCAGGTGTAATATCTTTGACTAAGCTAGGTGTTTCAGCTTCGTACTTCCAAACCTCGAACCCGCTTGTACCATCGTTAGCTGTGAAGTACAGTGTACTGTCAACAGCAGTGAGGTTATTGGGAGATGAGCTAAGTCCACCTGGTCTGATATCTATAACTTGTGTACCACCACTAGTACCATTGCTTACCCAAAGCTCTTTACCAAATTGGGGGTTAGAGGCTGTAAAGTACAGCAGACCATTAACATTGGTTAGATTTGTTGGGTTAGAACTACTAGCACCAGAGTAGATATCTTTAACTAAAGCCGCAGTTGTGCCATTGTATGACCATAGTTCTCTACCATTCGTACCATCATCAGCACTAAAGTAAAGCCTACTACCAGCAACAGTTAGATTGTTTGGGTTGGAACTAGCAGCACCAGAATTGATATCACTAGCCATCTGGGTTGTCGTGCCATCATATACCCAAAGTTCTGTACCATTGCTGCTGTCATTGGCAGTGAAGTAAAGCTTGTTGTTAAAGACAGTCAAATTATCGGGGTTAAAACCGCCAGGGTTAATCGTGGTAATGCGAGTATTGGTAATACCGTTACTCTTCCACAATTGCATCCCATTACTACCATCATCGGCAGTAAAGTAGACATCATTACCCCATGCTGTCAAATTATCAGGTTGAGAACTACCCACTCCTGGATTGATTTCCAGCATTTGAGCCAAGGGATTATTCGATACATTCAGGTTATAGAAGGTGTTAGCTAAACCAGATGTGTAGACACGAATAAAATAATCACCTGTACTTAAGGTGGTATTGATAGTTTCATTAACAGTTCCTCCTAAAGTAGACGACTGAATTACAGTGCCATTACTGTTCAGTAGTTGGACATCTGCATTGTCACTTAAACCACTGAGATTGAGAAAGAATTGACTGTTGAGATTGACACTGAAGCGATAGTAATCGTTAGTATCAATGTTGCCAACAAAATCGTTAAAGCTTTGGACACCTGATAAAGTGCCAATATTTTTCGCTGTTCCTAAAGTATTGAGAGCTTGGTCTGGTGCTATTGTCGTAGCAGATGCAGTGAGAGTATAGTTAGTTGCTGCACCCACTTCCGGCGTTACTAGAATGTAATATGTGCCTGGATTTAAACTGCGCCTAATAGAATCTATAGCCGTTCCTGGTAGGCTAGACGATTGAATAATAGTATTACCTGAACTATTAAGTAATTGTAAATTTGCGTTGGCTGTGTCTGGGGCTAATGTGAAATTAACTAAAGCAGCAGAGGCTAAATCAAAACGGTAATAATCTTTATCATCAGCAACATTGACAAAATCTGAAAAGGCTGTAGGAGTACTACTTAAGGTGTTAATATTCAGTGCTGCTGCGAGCGTGTTTCCCGCAAAGTCTTCTGGTGCTGGTGTTAAGCCAAACTGTAAATTATAGTTGGTAAAGTTTTGCCCGCCACCAAGATAAACCTGAATGTAGTATGTACCCGATGCAAGGTCACCGGTGATAGTCTCTGATGCTGTACCAAGCTGATTAGAAGTCTGAATAATATTGCCAAAACTGTTGCTTAACCGCAAATCAGCATTAGCGCTCAGATTATCTAGAGTGATATAAACAGAGCCATTGCTTGCTAAGGTAAATTTGTAGTAATCAGTAGTATCTGTAACTGCACCTGCATTGCCAACAAAATCTGTGGTGCTGTAGTTAAGATTGTTATTATCGAAAACGCCAATATCGAACGCATTTGATATGGTATTGTCAGAACGTCCACTTTCTTGAACGGCTTCTGCACTTAAGCTGAGATTATAAAAAGTGTTGGTGCCACCACTGCCTAATGCAACTCGTGCATAATATGTTCCATCTGCTAAATTCAACCGGAGTGATTCTGGTGTAGTACCTGATTGAGCAGAACTATAAAGAGTAGTACCACTACTATTTAGTAGTCTTAAATCTGCATTACTAGTTAGATCATCTAAGCCTAAGTTAACAATACTAGAACTGCTAAGAGTAAATTTATAAATATCAACAAGGTCAGAACCACTAACAGAATCTCTAAATATGCTGGTTGTGTTGGTTAAAGAACCACCAATAAAAGATGCTGTATCTAAAGCTGTAGATCTATTACTGCCTGGATCGGGAAAACCTGTATAAGATGCCATAATATTTATTTTTTATATATAAATTTTCAACATCAACATTGGCGGCACATGATTAATTTTTTAGTGTGTTAGATGAAAATACAATTTGTTAACAAATACGGTTTTTACTGTCATCAATTAAATGGTTATGTGTGACCTAGTAGATGCGAATTTTGGAAACTTTAACTTATAGATATATAGTTTGTGACAAATCTATAAAAAATATTCCAGAGTAATTATTATTTATACTTTCTAAAACTCTATTTTGCTTTTTAAGTCTCTCCATCAACCTTTACTGCAACTAGAATTTAACTCCTACGGAAAATAGACTGCCTCCGTAAAGTTACGTAAATAGTAAATATTAAGTAATTGAATAGATAAGTAAGTTTATAAATAAATGTAGTATAAAAATATGCTGTATATTGCCAAGCCCCGCTCAGGAAGATGGTTATAGCAATTTGTGATTACAGCTGTTATCTGAGATATGAGGAGATGAGTAACGTAAAGTTTCTACAAATAGACTAGCTTCTTGACGTGCGATCTCTTCATATATTGTCATGGAGCAATCTGCTTTCTCTGTCCTCACTCTCGCTGCGTGAAGATTGGGGAGTAAGAGATTAGAAAGAGTTAAAGAGCGTTAGAGAGCGATCGCCCTAAAATAACCTGAGTTTGGGATAATCCCAAACCCGATTCTGTCGTGCTTATGGCTGAATACTTACGATATGCCGCCGCGAGTGAAACAAAGTGGAACGACGCGAACACAGGGGTTTTGGGATTGCTTCCCTGCGGTCGCAATGACAATTTTTCTACTGGATAGATATTTAGTTCTTAACCCGAACTGACGTTAAAATATTGTATTGATGGTGTGAAATCTCTGCTCAATCACTTTTGGTCGATTTGCTTCATCAGGAAAATGACAGCGCACCGCATCACGTAACATTTCTTTCAAGCTAGCAATATCATCAGCTTGCGTAAAAATCGATTCCCCCAAAGCTTTTGCTGTGTAACCACCCTCTGGGTCTTCTTCAATTAAAAATACGATTTCCGTCGCTGTATTGTTCACTATTTCCCAACTGGCATCAAATTATTTACCTCAATCATAATTTACCATTCAAAAAGATTTACTTTAAAGACATCAGATTTTCTCTGCATTGCCAATGTTTCAAGCTACTCGCCGCCGTCTTGCTATCTGGTACACCGCCGTCACTGCTGTCTTACTTCTACTCTTTGCTAGTGGAGTGTATTTATATGTCCGCAGCACATTAATTGAACGTGTTGATGATACCCTCAATCATGTAGTAGAGATAGTCGAGCGCTCTTTGGTAATTGAGCCAGTTGATGCTGATGCTGAACAATTTCGCATTAATGTAGAATCCAGCTTTCGTGATAATGCCGGCACTGTAGAAGATGACCATATTGACCTGGAATGGTTTAGTCCCACTGGTGAGTTACTTTGGTCAACGTTATCAGAACCCTTAAATATTCCCATTCACGGTAACCGCCTGGGTGAAACAGTCCGCGTAGTCAAGCAACCAGCTGCTACAGATAACGAAACTCCCAACTCCCGTACCCTTCGGGAAGCTACGCTAACGGCTACGCTCACGGCAAGCCAACTCCCAACTCCCCACGCCCCTCTTTTACTGCGACAGGTGACGCAACGGGTGGAGGTGGGGCGACAAGTATTAGGATATCTGCGTGTTAGTCATCCCTGGTTTGAAGTTACTAAACCTAGTCGCCAGTTGATTATTGATTTGGCCTTGGGGACTTGGTTTATGGTGCTTTCTGTCGCCGCCAGCGGCTGGTTTCTTTCGGGTAAAGCGATGGAACCGGTGGGTGAGTCTTACCAACGTCTCAAACAATTTACGGCTGATGCTTCTCACGAACTCAGAAGCCCCATTACATTGATTCAAACTAATGTGCAAGTTGCTTTGGCTGATTTGGAGTTAGCACAGACAGACGTTACCACTTCTGTTAACTATCGGCAACAGTTAAAGGTAGTAGAAAGGCTAACGCAACGCTTGGGTAAGTTAGTTAATGATTTATTATTTTTAGCCAGACAAGATAGTGGTATTAGCAAAGATGTTTTTTCACCTTGTCCTGTAGACGCTTTGCTGATGGAAGTTGTGGAAGAACAACAACTGTTAGCCCTGGAAAAACAAATTAATCTTACTTTTGATTTAATTGATCCTCCCACCTTGGAAGCTAGCCCTGAGTTACTAGAAAATTGGTTCACGCTCATGGGTAAATGGGATCAACTAGTGCGGCTATTTACAAATTTGATTGGTAATGCTTTGCAATACACCCCAGGTGGTGGACAGGTTCATGTGGAATTGGTGCGTTTAGAAGGAACCAATCGCGTGTCTAAAATACGTTACAGCACAGCCCAGTTGCAAATTAAAGTGAGTGATACTGGTGTGGGGATTCCCGCCGACGCACTACCACGCTTGTTTGATCGCTTTTATCGTGTAGATCCGGCGCGTACCCATAAGACTCGCAATGTAGCTACAGCCAGTTCTACAGGTTCAGGATTAGGACTAGCGATCGCTCACGCTATTGTGGAACATCACCAAGGTCAAATTCAAGTAGAAAGTCATCTTGGCAGAGGTACTACTTTTATTGTCACCTTACCAATAAGTCTTGAGTCTTAATTTTTTATTTACCATTTGTTTCCTCTGATAGATGAAAATTAACAACTGTACATACTAATTTAAATAGTGTCGCGCTTAAATAAAGCTGGAATAAAATTGTTCTGAGATTCAAAATCTAGGAATATCCAAATTAATTTCAACTATACTCAAAACGATGTGTCTGACTTTATTAATCCACCAAAATTTGACATGATAATTGCCAATATTTATGGTGCAGAAAATTGGTCATTACCTCATTTGATTACCTTTAAAAAAGCAGAAATTACAGAAAAAGGACAAAAATGCTCGACAACTTAGAAGCAAATCCTCCAGAGAACTTAAAAGCGGGTACATCAGCACCCATCGCCGATAAAGATATGCCTTTCTTAGAAAAGGTGATGACAAAAAGCGGCCTTAGCGATATTTTCGATGCTAGAGATATCACAGAGGTCGTTTTTAGGGTAATGCGTGACTTGATGACTACCGAAGCTGCTGACAGAGTAGAAGCGGAACTACACGAACCTGCGGAAGCGACTAAAGATAAAACTCTACAAATTGAAATTGCCGAATTATGGCATGATACAAATCCTATTGTCGCCTTTTTAAGCCGGGTACGTCCACCTTGGCAGGGGCCTGGTATCTTTAAAATTGATAGCGATCGCTTTTTGTTTAGAGTAGCAAATGAAGGCGGTATGCCAGGAAATGTCAACCCTGAACAAGTCGTAAAAGCGGTATTTTCTGCCACTAAGGATGAACTATCATCAGAACGCATTCAGGAAATTGCCAGTTGGTTACCAGATAAGGTGCTTCAAATCTGGGAAGAGGCATAAAATCTGGTTCTAATCAGAAGATAAAACAAAAAGATCCCTGACTTTTTGAAGGAGTCGGGGATATTAGTATATCTGTGTTTGCAATAACAAGCTTTTACATTTTTTATATTTAACGCGATGTGCGACTTATTCTTGAAACCCCTCTCCAAACCTCTCCCCGAAACGGAGAGAGGCTTTGATTCTTGCTCCCCTTCCCTACAAGGCTATCCATTAGTCACATCTTTCTTAACAATCCTAAAACGCTTGTTTTGTAATCTTCTTAAACACTGAGGGGTCAAGCATACTTGACAAATTCGCTCTTTGTATTCTCGCTAAAATTGGCTTTTTATTGAGAATTAAGGACGAAGTAATCAGGGTTAGAAAAAGCGTGAGTGAATACTCTCGTAAATGTTGAGAAAGATCCGGGTAATGGATAGCCTACAAGGGAAGGGGTTGGGGGTTAGGTCTGAGACAAAGTCGCACACGGCGTTATTTAATAAGTATTAATTCTCTAATTTAGAGCCTCTCTGCACTCTAAATAAGCAATAGCAAATAAAAACAATAATAATTTAATTACCTCATTCTTAAGAATGAGATTTTTAGTGCATCTATTTATTTACTTCAATCCCATAGTTAGACAAAATGATTAGCATTAATTGTTAATCTAAATATATCTGACAATTTAATTAAACTATCAATAAAAGGCAATTTAATAAATATTATTATGCCATGATTCAGATTTATTTCAATTAATTGTTGGTAAGCAGGTTAAAAATTTTTCAAAACAAGAAAAGCAATATTTTTCTGGAGGTCACAATGAATAGTAACACTCAAAAAATTCGCAAATATGCTGGATTGTTTGGTGCTATATGCGGTGGACTACTAATTACTGGTCCCGCGATTTCTCAAAGGGCGGTAGCACAACAACCTATGTCCCAACCTACTCGCCAACCTAATTCCCAAATAAATCCTTGCCCTAGTATTTACTATGAAGAACCACACAATAATCAGGTAGTAGTACCACAGGGATGTCCTCCTAATGCCTTAACTCGCAGTCTAGAGGCTCAAGGTACTCTTCCTGTTCCTACATCTCCTGTCCCTGCTACCCCTCAATCCAATCAGATTCCACTGGGTGTTGGCGGTGAAGCACCAGTTGGTAGAACTCCCGGACTCAATCCTTGCCCTAGTATTTACTACGAAGAACCACATAATAATCGGGTAGCGGTACCTCAGGGATGTCCACCTAATGCTTTTACCCAACAGCAACAACAACAGCAAGGCATTCCCTCCAGTGAAGCTTTACCCGCCAGTCCACAGACTACGGTAACTCAACCATCCTTACCCCAACAGCAAGGTATTCCTTCCAGCGAGACTTTACCCGCCAGTTCACAGACTACAGGAATTCAACCACCCTTACCAGAACAACAACAAGCGCCCAGCATGACCATCGCCTTGGTTGATGGTAGGGTAAATGTCAAATTAGTGAATGACAGTGGAGCTGAAGTAACTTACCAAGTGATTGGTGATACTTCCCCGCGATCGCTCGAAGGCAGATCAGATGCCACACTACAAGGTTTACAGGCGCCAGTCACAATAACGTTTTATCGTAAAGATGGTGGACTGTTGGAAATAACACCCCAACCTTCAGCAGAACGCGGCATGATGGAAGTCCGCTTGAACGAAACAACTGACGTAGCTCAAGATATAAATACAATACAGATTCAAAATAATGGCACTGTATTGTTGAATTAACGTAAGTTCGATGACCTCTCCCCAACCCCTCTCCGACGCGAAGAGGGGCTTAAATATTGAAATATCAACGAAAAATGAAGGTTTTGAAGCACGAATTATCTTTTGAGCATTTGGGTCAGTTTATCAACTAGTCGCACTTCCTGCTTATTATCTGCGAGTGTACGTGCCAGAATTATCGCCCTTTCATAAAAATTCTGGGCAGTTGGGTAATTGCCTAGCTGCTCATATAAATTAGCGTAGGACTCAAAAGAAATTAATTCTTCTCGGAGATTTTTTAATTCTTGGGCGAGGACTAAGCGCTGTTCTAGTAAATCAAAGGCACGCGGATAACGCCCTACTGCACTGTGCGCTATGACTAAACCGTCAATTGCCCGTAATTGATTGGTGCGATCGCTGCTGGTTTTAGCGATTCGCATGGCTGCCCCATAAGTACCAATGGTATCTGGATAATTGCTGGCAGCTAAATAAGCATCTCCTAAATTATTCAGCGTATTCGCTTCACCGATAGTATCGCCAGTTTGACGGCGGAAACTTAGGGCAGTTTCATACAGCTTAATTGCTTTGTTGTAGTCTCCCAACCTGGCAGATACCAATCCCAAATTACTTAAAGATAGTCCTTGCCCTTCAATATTTTTGACATGGCGAGCAATAGTCAGGGCTTCTTCCACAGTTTTACCTGCGGCGGCAGCTTCACCTTGTTGCAGCAATAAAGTACTAATGTTATTTAAGGCAAAAATCTGAGATTGAAAGTCTTTGGTATCACGAGCGATCGCTAACCTGCGGCGCAAGGCGTTTTCTCCTTGCTTGAATCGGTTTAGCTGGAGATAAGCCTTGGCCATTAAATCGTAAGTCACCCCTTGGGCTTTGAGGTCACCAATTGAGTGATAAATTTCCAAGGCTTCTAGACAAGAGGCTACAGTTTTCTCAGCGAATCCTGAGGCGTATTGTTGTTCACCAATCCGTACTAAGCTATCTGCTTCTTCTCGAGATTGCCGCCAACTAGAACTACTTAAAGGGCGGTGCAGTTGTTGTGTAATATCCGCAGCACTGGCCACTGTCGGACTTAGGAGAACAATAAAAAGTAAAACGTAACACCCAGGTAATAACTGCCGTTGTTTCATAAAATTTACCGATGAAATTTCGGCTCTAAGTAAAAGGTTGAAGAAGAAGATTTATTTTCTCAAAAACAAGACCAGTAGAATACGCGTTTATACTTAAACTATTCTGAGGTAGAATCTTCTCCCAAGTAGATGGCGCGGATATCTGCGGGTAATTTGTCCTCTAGCATACGATAGCCTTCCTGGAGAAAATTGGCTACTTCAAGAGGTGAGATCTTTTCTCCTTCGGCTTGCAAATAAGCGGCAATTCTCGTTTCACTCCAATGGAAAGTTTGCGCCATCAACACCATCAAACGCAAAATAGGTGGTAATTGGTCTAATGCCTGTTCTACATAGCACCATAACGGCGGGGAAGTCGCTTGAAGAGAATAATGAATAGCTTCAGTGGGCGGTAGTTGAATTTCGTTGATACAGAAAGCTGTGATATTAATCAGCCAATTTTGTAAAGTCAAAGCATCTGGACTGGCTGTGGGATCAGCTAACTTTAATCCTCCGAGTTCGTAGTAAATATGTTTCCAGGTGAGAGCAAACAAATAATCTGCCTGGACAGGCGATCGCGCTGAATGCTGAATCAAGGTGTAGACTATGGGGCTATAGCGACAAAAAATCACTGTGAAATACTTGCCAACATCGGGATAAGTCTGAAACAGATTCAGCAGTTCTAGGTCACTATGATGAAACAATGACTTTACTAAGGGGTGATTAGCTTCGGGAAAATGAGGAATTTGCATAAGCTTATGGGTGGCTGGTAGTTAAAATAGTATTGTGAGTTAGTGGCCGTCTAGCGCTGATCTGCATACAATCGAGGTTGTGGTCTGTTAGTTGCTAAGACTCAGACTACTTTAGTATTGATAAACTAAGAATAAGGACTTAAATTTAGTTCTGATAGAGAATAATAAAAGCCGCTCCTTTATATAATCTTTGGTTTGTTCATGGTTATAGCAGCTAATGTAATGACTTTCTTGTTTGCCCCTTTGACTTTAGGCTCTTTTTTACCATCCCTGCCTTTGGATAGCTTGTTTTCCACCCAAGGCATCATGGTGATGTTGCTGGCAGCTTATGCCGGTGCAATGTGGATGTTTCTCACCAGCGCCCCTAAAGTACACACTGTGATGGTGTCTGACTTGGAGATTGCCCGACAGTTGTATGAAGGACTGTTAGATTTGCCAGCCGCTGAAGTGCCTTTGCACTACTACTACAACTACGAACAAACCTTAGGCACAACTGGCATCGATCCACTGTACATGTCTACCAGTCCCAGTTGGTCTAACAAGGTGATGAATAATGCCAACGATGGGTTGTGGTATCAAATGAAGAAAAATACCCAGCTACACGTGATTACAGGGGCTAGTTTGGGCAGCAAGAATCAACAACGTCACGTTTGTTTTGACCGTGACTGTTTAGATATGATTTTATTGCGAATAGAAATGCGCGGATTAAAGTTCAAAATTCGCAACCAAAAGCCCCTCAATTTTCTAGTTAAAGACTATGAAGGGCGCATTATTGAAGTATCTGAAGTAGCTAATTAGTTTTGATAATTGCCAGGCTATTACCAGTAAGGTGCGTTATGAACTTAAGTCCTAACGCACCAGAAAACATTGATGGTGCGCTGTGCGCTAACACACCCTACTTGTAAATGACTTGGGTGATTATATAGCATTTGCTAGTCTAATAAATTACAAAACTATCCGCGTTTATCTGCGTCCATCTGCGTTTAATTATTACTGCTTATACCTCACTTGAATGGGAATTGCTATATTATTTATATTTACTTTTTATTCGCAATCAATTTTAAATCTTTCTCTTGCATTTCGAGAAGTTCGGGAATAGTCACAAAGCTATAGCCTTGCTGACGAAACTTATTAATAATTTCTGGTAAAGCTTGTACAGTTTGGGAGCGATTACCACCACCATCATGCAATAAAACAATTCCACCAGGTTTTGCGTGTCCAAAAACGTTATTAATTAACCTGGGTACGCTGGGACGCGCATAGTCTAAGGAGTCAGATGACCACATAATAATGGCATATTTTCTATTTCTCGCGTAGGCAGCCACCCCATTATGCATGATTCCTCCAGGTGGCCGAAACAAATTAGTTTTCACACCTGTGGTTTGATAAATTAAATCTGTTGTGTTATCAACCTCATAGGCAGCCGCCTTGGGATTCATGTAATGATACCAGTGATGCCAAGTGTGGTTGCCAATAGCATGACCATCAGCAATTACCCGTCTTACTATATCTGGATAATTTTTGACGTTTTGCCCCACAACGAAAAATGTTCCTTTAACATTATTTTCTTTAAGAATATTTAGTACTTGCATAGTAGTATCCGGCCAAGGGCCATCATCAAATGTCAGAGCAATTACTTTCTGACCCTGACTGAGGTTTGCCGCCTTAATGGTTGCCCCTTGAAAGCGTGGTGGCACAGCATAAGAAAGACCCTTGATTTGGGCTTCTTGCTGCCAACTTGTGAGCATTGTTTCCTTTAATCCCTCAATGCGCTTTTGAGTGCCAACTTTGGCAGCAGATAAGTTATTTATATTTATTTCTTGTCGGTTCTGCGCCTCAGAAGCATTTGGCTTGATTAGTAACATTAAAGCAACGCTCAAAGCAGCACTCAAGGCAAGCAAGGCAATCAATATTCCTTGCGGCCAAAGAAACGACCTATTGTTTTCCACTTCATAGCTCCTTCAAAGGTAGAACCATCAGTCCCATTTCTGACGGTACTTTGTAGCACACTTGCTTTTAAATATCTGTGATAGGTAGATGTTTTCTGATAACTGAGAACTTAAGGATCAAGAACTTACAGAAATCTTAGAAAAAATATGAGCTATGACTGATGAAGCTTCAACTGTAACCAAGAAAACCCGGTTTCAGAGGATGACTAGCCATAGAATATTTATTAATAATTAATGCTTCCCACTTCATAGCATTAACAAAATATTTTGTTAGCCAAAAGTTATCTATACAAAATTGTTTCCGGACAATCTCAATTCCATAGCTGATAATTTATATCGTAATCTTTTTTTTCATTGTTGAGTTGTTAAGAAATAATTAATTTTTAACTTTTTAACTTTCTTTTTTGTCTACCATCGAGTACATAGGACTGCAATCAACTGCATATAGTTTCCCATTCTTTAGGTAAACTCAGCCGTTAATTTCTATACTTTTTACTTGTTCATTCTGAATAATCTTGATCAGCATTTGAGTATTTTTTTCGATGCTGATGCATCAGCTACTTAAATAGCTAAATTTAGGCTAAATTCCTCAAGTTTTTCAATTGCGAATAACGATAGCAAGTTAATTAGGGATATTACATCATTGATATGAGAATTACAGCATATATAGATACAGTGTAATTACCGAATTTTATGAGGGCTTGATAATTTAACTATATTCTGAGAAATTTTATGTATGAAATTTAACTATTCATCCCAGTAGGGTTTTGATTCAGTTATAAATTGTGATTTGTCAAAAATATCTTGTTTAAGTGACAGCTATTATCGAATAATTACCAAATAATGATTCTAATTTACAAAATATGCGTCCATTCCGAGAAAAAGAATGGCTATTTAGCTTGCTGATAGCATCGGTGATCCTGTGGCTGATATTTTTGGGAAACTTGCCTTTACGAGACTGGGACGAAGGAACTGTAGCCCAGGTTGCCCGCGAAATTTGGCGCGCCCCCGCGGGTTCTCTGCGTTGGCTTTATCCTATTTTGGGAGGTGAACCTTATCATAACAAGCCACCTCTGATTCACTTACTTATTGCTGGGACTTACTTTCTCGGAGGAGTGAATGAGTGGACGACACGTTTGCCTAGTGCAATTTTAACTGCGTTGGGAGTCCCTTTGCTCTATTTGGTGGGGCGTTTGCTGTTTAACCAACATTTACCAGCTTTGTTTGCTGCTTTGGTTTACTTGACAATGTTGCCTGTGGTGCGTCACGGACGGCTGGCGATGTTAGATGGCGCGAGTATTTCTTTTTTTCTCCTGTTGTTATTTTTTTTACTAAAAGCCCGCCAGCATCAACGGTATGCGTTAGGTGTGGGAATTTGTCTAGGACTAATTACTCTCACCAAAGGAATGTTAGTTTTGTTGTTGGGGGCGATCGCTTGTTTATTTGTCATTGCCGACGGACAATTATCTTTGGGAAAAAACCCCTATTTCTGGGCGGGGATGTTGTTGGGAAATGCAGTACCTTTAGCTTGGTATATTGCCCAATGGCAACATTATGGAGGAAGTTTTTTACAAATTAATTTTCAAGCACAAACTTTTAACAGGATTACACAACCAGTAGAAGGTCATAGTGGCCCTCCTTGGTACTATTTAATTGAATTAATTAAATATGGTTTTCCCTGGCTAATATTTTTGCCAGGAGGGTTACATCTAGCTGTGAAAAAGCATCATGCTACCTGGAGTCGTCTAGTTCTCATTGGGACCATTGTTTATTTTGTCGCAATTTCTGTGATGAGAACCAAACTTCCGTGGTATATTATGCCGATTTATCCATTTTTAGCTTTAGCAATTGGAGCAAAACTGAACGAAGTTTGGCAACACCGAAATTTGATTAACCGATATGGGGCTATATTCCTAGTTATTATTGCGATTGCAGGTGTAGGAGGATGTATTTACTTTTTTATTGTTGATCCCCAGCCTGTATTAATAGTTATGAGTTTGGTTTTGGCAATCAGTATGGGTATAGCTGCATGGCTAATTAAACAGCGCGATCGCCTGTTTGTTCCTGTGCTATTTTCGGGAATGTATCTAGTTTTATTACTGTTGATGAGTTCGCAATCCTGGATATGGGAGTTAAACGAAACTTTCCCGGTAAAACCTGTGGCTGCATTGATTCGTACCCATGTTTCCCCAGGAACGAAAATCTACACTTCTTTTGCTTATGGTCGTCCGAGTTTAGACTTTTACTGTGACTGTCAAGTTATTCCCGCAGACATCACAGGGTTACAACAAATGCAGTCAGAGAAATCTTATTTATTGGTAGATAATGCAACTTTACAAAATATCGACTTATCTGGCAGTAAAGTATTAGGTCAATCTGAAGATTTTACCTTGATTGCACCACGGATTAATTAGTTTTTTGTTTTCCCGTATTTAGCCACTGATCCCTGACTGTTAAATAATCCCATACAATCTGGTACGAGAGAGTGTCAAACTGGAAGTTGTCTGTAAATTCTTAAGCAATTGTGAAAGCTATTACTCTTGTTGGTTCCACCGGCTCAATCGGTACTCAAACTTTAGATATTGTCACTCAGTACCCAGATCAGTTTCGGATTGTGGGATTAGCTGCTGGGCGGAATGTGGAAATGTTAGCAGATCAGATTCGGCAGTTTCGCCCCAGTATAGCGGCGATTTCTGCTGAGGAGAAATTACCGGAACTCCAAGCAGCTATTAAAGACCTCGACCCGCAACCGATTTTACTAGCTGGCGAGGCTGGTGTGATAGAAGTAGCCCGCTATGGTGATGCTGAAGTGGTGGTCACGGGGATTGTTGGTTGTGCTGGGTTGTTACCGACTATCGCGGCTATTGAAGCAGGTAAAGATATCGCCTTAGCAAATAAAGAAACTTTGATTGCTGGTGGCCCTGTGGTTTTACCTTTAGTAGCAAAACATGGGGTAAAGTTATTACCTGCTGACTCTGAGCATTCAGCCATATTTCAATGCCTACAAGGTGTTCCCCAGGGTGGCTTGCGGCGAATTTTGCTGACAGCTTCTGGTGGGGCTTTTCGGGATTGGGATGTAGAAAAGTTAGCAGAGGTGAAGGTAGCTGATGCTCTCAAACATCCTAACTGGTCAATGGGACGCAAAATCACTATCGATTCGGCCACTTTGATGAATAAGGGACTGGAGGTGATTGAGGCTCATTTCCTGTTTGGCTTAGATTATCAGGATATTGAAATTGTCATTCATCCCCAAAGCATTATTCACTCGCTGATTGAGTTACAAGACACTTCGGTTTTAGCTCAACTTGGTTGGCCAGATATGCGCTTACCTTTACTTTATGCTTTATCTTGGCCCCATCGCATTTATACAGACTGGCAAAGACTAGATTTGGTGAAAGCCGGCAATTTAACCTTCCGTGAACCAGATCACCAAAAGTATCCTTGTATGCAGTTGGCTTACGCTGCGGGTCGATCTGGGGGTTCCATGCCGGCTGTCCTGAATGCTGCCAATGAACAGGTTGTGGCATTATTTTTAGAAGAGAAAATTCAATTTTTAGATATTCCCCGATGTATCGAATTAGTTTGCGATCGCCATCAAAATGATAACTGTGCAAATCCTTCTTTAGATGACATTTTAGCAGCAGATAAATGGGCTAGACAAGAAGTTTTAACTGCAACTAAAAAATTAGCAACTTCGGCGCGGATAATTTCGCTGCACTAAACAAATCAATAGTACAAAAACATTAGTGAGGATGGTATAAAATCAAGCTATCCTCGCTAATTTTATAATTTTTATATATATCTACCAACAAATAAAAATGTTTTTACTATGATAGTTCAAAATTGTATATTAACTGAAATAAACACTAAAAATTAATGTATATTGGAAAAGAATAATTCTCGAAAACTACTAGTAGTAATTATTTTAATTAGGGTGCAGTGAATTTTACATCAGTAATTGGTACACAGACAAAAATTTACTTGATGAATAAAAAACTGCTTAAACAAAGGCAGGTTTTAAGGAATTTGCATTTATGATTCCCACCCTAATTCTTGCTTGGATAGTATTTACATTTTTGTGGAAAATACTCAAAACAACTCTCAAAAATGCTTTAACTGTTGCGGCTCTCTTGGTTTTACTTAATATTGGTTATGGGATTACACCGAGAGATATTTGGCATCAAATCATGCACTTTGCTCAAACACTGTCGCAGAGTAGCAGTAGTAACTAATAAATTCCCAGCCTACTGTTAGGTTTTGGCAAAGCATCTAAGTAAGTCGGCGAGAAAAAATCAAAGTATGTTAAGTAATGTAAAATAATTAAAATTCATTTTGTAGTAAGGGCTTGAGCCCTTATTTGAGGACTAAAGTCCTCACCCTACGGGTGATGCCTCCGGCACGCTGACGCGAACGTTAGTCGCTCATGGGGGAAACCCCCAAGACCGCGCTAACTCACTACAAACCTTTAATTATTTACGCCGTCCTACTTACACTCTTCATTGTTTACAAGAATTTTCAAGCAAATATCCCAAAGGAGCTTCTTGGTAAAATGGTTGTCCTTTCCCGTCCTACATTGAGGGCGGGCAGGATATCCAAATAAAAGTAGGAATTAATTATTGTGTGAGGTGGTAATCTTAGCAAATGCGTCCTTCATACTTGCAGGTAACTGACGCATAATTTTACCTCTTTCACGATCTAATGCTACTAATGTCACCTTGGCAGTAGCATACAATTCGTGTCCATTAATTGAGACAATTTCATAATCCCAGTTCATTCGCACACCAGTCACCCCAGTCATGCGTGTTTTGATAATTACTGCTATCCCCAACTCAATGGCCCGATGATAGCGTACTGAAAGTTCTACAACTGGTAAATCACAGCCTAAAGCCACTAAACTTGCAAATTCAATCCCTATTGATCGCAAAAACTCTACCCGTGCTTCTTCCATCCAGGTTAGATAAGTACCATGCCAGGCAATACCTGCATAGTCAGTATGATGAGGTTGCACTCTGACTGGATATTCAAACCAACTGTCAAATTCTTGATTCGATGGAACGTCAATAGCGCTAGTTGGAGGTAGTTTCGCTTGCCTTAATTGTTTTTTAGACATCTTGGAGTTTCTTTACAGCTATGAATTTTTCACATCTGAAAGAATTCTCTCATAAGGTTTTGATAATCTCACTGAAAAGACATGACACAGCTCAGCAACGGACACATCACTTAACGGTAATCGCCAATAGGTAATGTGGAATTGCCAAATCAGCCACAATTACCTATTACTAATTACCTGGCCTAGATGGCCAATTCTCAATCGATGATTGGAACCTGTTGTGAAGTAACCCATGAGATACAGAAATTCCTAACACTTTTTAGCCAAGGCTTTATTGCCTGAACTAGCTGGCGCGGATTGTTTGACAAGATTAGCTAGTTCTTGCAACTGACTAATTGCCTCAGCACCCTCTAACTTCATTAATTCGCGGTCATCTCGCATTTCCGTCCAGGTGATCCCATAATCGGATACCAAAAACCGAATCAAGTGATTATCGCCCAAGCTAACCATAAATGAAGCACTATTCATTTGGTCGCCGCAGGTATAACAAGACGCAGGATATCCCCGTCGTTCTAGGACAATTGCCAAGGCTTGTAGGTTCATTACCAAGTCTTGAACAAATTGTCGGTGTTGATGCGCTAGTCTCAGAAACACTTTTTCCCTCCAGACACCACAGTCATTTTAGTCTGTTTTATATTTTCTTTAGATTTTCTTACCCACTGGTATTGTAGACTATCCATTACATTTACCAGAAACTCATAAAGTCGTTGATTGACTACCTTGATTAGGGTAGGGGATAAATCATCATCTTGCCGTATCAAAATATTCAATTTGCTAATTCGATTGAACGGACAGATTTTACAGGTTTAATTTTTTATTTATTATTTCTGTCCGGTTTTATGCCCAGGTTACATCCTTGGATAATATGATCCGCCTTAAGAGTAACGCAAATTTGGCGTCGGTTAACAACAGAAAAGTTACGGATATTAATTTTTTTGGACATATACTGCCAATCCCTTGGTAAATAAAGGCTTTCACGTTACTTAAGTATTCTTTATCTACTCTATCAAGTATAATCAGTGTGTTTGTAAGTGGTAATACAGTATACCTGTATTCCAAGTACACTTAGTCCATTCCTCCTAATAGATGTTTATAGATGATTTGGGGTTTGGGTTGTGGGACTATTGGCCGTGTTTGCGTAAATTCTTAAGTGTTGTGTTCTTCAGGTCAAATTCGCCACCCAATGATCTCTGCCTTGATACAGAGAATAACTGAACACATAATGAACGTGTTGCCATTTCGCCAGTATTTTCACGCTGATTGCAGCTATGTGGCAAAACTTACTGAACATTCAAGAAACTTCTGCGTAAACATTAATAAATGTGATGCCGACTACATACAGTTTATTGAGAGCAGCGCCAATTCAAGTGCAAAATCCTAGTTTTTGTGGCTCCTACTCATAGCCTAAGGACATGAAATAACAGTGTTACAAACTTCTAAAACTTTGAATTGCCAGACTGTTAGTACCATCCATCCTTAGTAATTTGAGTAAGGAGCGGGTAGTTTAAGAGACTACTTGCCACCAACCGAAAGCCGGGCCAATAAAACGGATAGTTAACCAACCAACAACCATAGCCCCAATACAGAACCAAGTTCCCCGAGTAGTCCATTCTATAAACAAGTCGGCTTGGGTTTTGGTGATGGGAACCCAAGGTAAGATGCGAGACTCTTGACCGTAGTTTTCTTTCAATGTACTTTTACGACGCTTTGCTTCACCCATAATCAATAATTCACAATTTAGTTGAGGTTTTGATTTTAGGGACTGCCAAACAAAAATATCCAAAAATTGCTTGTATGGTGAGCATCTTACCTACTAATCACGAAGAATGGGCAGGATGCCGATTTCACAAGGTGGGATACTTTTTTTGGTGTTCCCTAATTGTGGCAGTTAATATAGTTGTACCAAAATCGATAATAGCGTTTGCTTTTAGGCGATCGCACAGCGGTTGACAAAACGTAAATAGCCAACTAAGCCGAATCTTCTGCACTCGGATGGGAAAACAGACTGGGATCGAGATAGTTAATCCGGGCTAGAGGGCTGAGAACAGCCAGAACTTGAGCGCCATAACTACGATTAACTACACGACTATCAAGTAAAGCCACAATACCTTGACTTTCGCGGACTGGGGCGATCGCTCGTTGTAATTCATTTAAAGCTGCTGGTAACAAGAATAGTCTAAACCAATCTTGATGCGATCGCTTGTAATGAGCAACTCTACCAGCCACCAGGGGATTTTCTAAAGATGGTAAGGGCAAAGTGGCAATAATTAACAGATGGGGTGCAGGTAAGACACTTTGATGTTCTCGCCAAAATTCCCAACCACTAATCAAAATGCCATTTTCATCCAAACAAGTTTTTTCCACCTGTACCCGTGAACCAAATTCCGATGCTAAAACAGCCCCTACCTGGGCCTTGAGTGGCACATCTCCTACCAATATCACCGTTAATCCTGGGGCTGTCGCACTTAAACACAGCAGTGTCCGGACTTTATGAATAAAAGCAGCTTGAAATTCTGGGGTATTGGGTAAAGGTATTTTATGAGGTACATATAACTGAATCGCTGAACCTTGGGTATCAGAAGAAAACTTCAAACAAGTGACATCATCTAAACCCAAACGCTGACGGAACAATGGAGCCTCAGTTTCCAGTTCTAAGGCGCTACCAATTAACACTACTGGTTGTCTTTGCCAAATCGGTGTCAGAATGCTGCCTAATTCAATGGGGGCATAATTTAGAGAAAATAAGCCTTGACGACGGGCAATTGTGGCCCAAAACAGAGGTGGAGGAGATAAAGGAGCGGGATTTTCTGTAATCAGGGGAAATTGCTGCCAGAAATGCTGCCAAGGTTTTGGAAGTTCTGGTACTGATGCCAATTCTAAATAAAGTTCACTTAAAATCTCTACTTCTGACTGGGAAATTAAATAGCATTCATAGGGATTAGCTGGATGCTGGAACAGTTCGTGTGTCAGTTGTGTCCTTGCAGAGCGAATTACCTCGGCTTGTTGGGGACAAGCCAACATTAGTTGATCCCAGTCTTGGGGTTGAATAGTTTGGGTTAGTTGATCACGTACCCAATCTTCTAAATCATCCACTCCATCAATAATGGTGGGAATACCTGGAGGAAAATCATCAGCAGATGTGATTTGCCCCCGCAACCAAGCTTGGGGGGTGGTTAGAAGTAGTCCTTGGAACTCAGAACCGGGCCAAGCGTCGCCGGTTCTAATGGGTTTGTTAGCTTGTAACCACGGCTGGAGACGAGGAATTTCTACTTTTAATAAACGTTGCTGTACTGATTCTGGGGCGACAATAATTACAGGGCCATGCCACATTAAAGCCGATGCGACAAAACTGGTACGATATCGACCTTGATAGCCACAAACCGCCCCGACTTGAATTAAGGCACTCCGTCCTAAACGCAAGGCGCGTGCTACCAATCGTGCCATCGTTAAATGATGGGGCCAGGAAGGAAACCCCGCCTGCGATCGCAGGAAGTTATGTAGTGACAAATGAACTTCAGCCTCAATCACAAGCTTTTAATCCCATACAAAGTGACTTCTACTTCCAATAGCCCCATTTCTATTATGTTGTCATTAAGTTATTAGTCATTAACAAACACCAATTACCCTAAATTATGCCAACTTACACAGGAATCTCCAGCGAAGCCTTCAGACATCCACTGGATCGCCAAGCCGAGCAAGCTTTACGCAATTTACCGGGTTTTGATTTAATAGCTCGTAAATTTGTGGAATTTGTCTACGAACGCCCTCAGTTAGTCTATCTAATGGGCAACGCCATCCAAGTAGGGCCACGCCAATATTCCACTATTTACCATATGTTTCGTGAATGTGTGCGGGATTTGGACATTTACCCAGAACCTGCACTGTTTGTCGTCCAAAATCCCCAAGCCAATAGTTATGCTTTGGGGCAAGAAAATCCTTACATAGTCATAAATACAGGGATACTAGATTTACTCGACGCAGCCGAAATTCGGGCGGTGTTAGCCCATGAACTGGGGCATATTAAATGTGGTCATACTATTTTAATTCAAATGGCGATGTGGGCGATGAATGCTGCTTCTGCCTTGGGAGAATTAACCTTCGGTATTGGCAATTTCGTATCTCAAGCCTTGATTTATGCCTTTTTTGAATGGCGGCGCAAGGCAGAGTTAACCGCAGATCGGGCTGCTTTGTTAGTCATGGATGACTTAAATACTGTGATGTCATCAATGATGAAAGTATCTGGCGGTAGTATCAAATATGCCCACGAATGTAGCTTACAGGAGTTTATGAAACAGTCAGAAAGTTATCACTCATTAGATGAAGATGGACTGAATCAAGTTTATAAATTCCTGATTTACAACGGCTCTCAGGGCAGTATGTTGAGCCATCCTTTCCCTGTGGAGCGTGTCCGCTACTTACAAGAGTGGGCTGTATCAGAAGAATATCAGCAAATTCGCCGAGGCAATTATCAGCGATCGCCTGCATCTGGTGCAGTAAATGTGGCAGCAGAACCTTCCGCTGAAGAAGTGGAAACTTTGCGTCGCCAAATTGAAGAATTACAACAAGAAATTAACAAAATGAAAAAATCCGAGTAGCAGCCTGACACCTCCACCAAGCCCGCCTGTGCGGGCGGAGATCCCCACACTTTTGTCGGGTAAGCGTCTTACCTATTCAAACAGGCTGTAGCAGAAATTATCATTTAAGATTCCCTGACGTTGGATAATACTTTTTGGGTGGACTGCTTCTTTTGTGACTAATACAGGTTCAAAAAGCACAAAGCTACCATCTTTTTAGAGATGGGACAAATCCATACTCCAAAATTCAAACTTGCAAGTTGCTGGAATATATTTCCACGTTAAATTTGATCTAGGCATTTCTCAATATGGCAATTCACCTTACAAAATGGCTGTCTGTGTTCGCTAATATTCTGGCCCTTGTGATCTTCATTCCGGGAATTGCCTTAGCTGCACCAGTTCAAATCCATGCTGTTCCTAGTATTATTTTTAGTCCAATAGCCAGTATTCCTACTGTCTTAAACTCATTTACGGAAATTGACCTGACCCCCCAACAACAGCAACAACTCCAGGCTGTGCGTCAGAGAAGAAATCGGGAAATCGGTGCAGTATTAAATTCATCTCAGCGTGACCAACTAGCTCATAGCCTGCGTGCTGGTAATGACATTAACCAGGCATTAAAAAAAATAAATTTGCAACCAGAACAGCAAGACTTAATTAAGGCGATCGTTCAATTTACTAACCTGAAAATGCAAGCGATCGCAACTCGGCATTTGTCACAAGTGGGACAAAATTGACTAGCTTTCCCCATTCCCCACTCCCTACTCCCTACTCCCTACTCCCCAGTTTGTGACATGGTGTATTTCTCCAAGCGATCGCCTTGTCAACTTTGCCAGCATCTATAATGAATCTTGCCCTCTTTAGTTCGTTAACATGTCGGAAGAAGATATCCGTGCGGCTAGGCTGGAAAAAGTCAACCAACTCAAGCAGCTAGGATCTAACCCCTATGCCTATAGTTGGCAATGTACACATCACACAGCCCAATTACAAGAAAAGTTTGCTGATTTACCCAGTGGAGAAGAAGTTGATTTAGATGTTGCCGTTGCTGGACGCATTATGGCGCGTCGCGTTTTCGGTAAACTGGCTTTTTTTACCCTGCAAGATGAAACTGGTACTATTCAACTTTATCTAGAAAAAAATCGTATCCAAGAATGCATGGCAGATGCAGATGCCGATGCCTTCGCTCACCTCAAACAACTCACAGATGCAGGTGATATTCTGGGAGCCAAAGGTACTATTAAACGGACTGAAAAGGGCGAGTTATCTGTCTACGTCAAACAATACAGCATCCTAACAAAATCCCTGTTGCCGCTACCCGACAAGTGGCATGGGTTAACAGATGTTGCTAAACGCTACCGTCAGCGTTATGTTGACTTGATTGTCAATCCCGAAGTGCGGCAAACTTTCCGCCGCCGCGCCCAAATTACTGCGGGGATTCGTCGCTATTTGGAACAACAAGATTTTCTCGAAATTGAAACGCCTGTTTTGCAAAGTGAAGCGGGCGGTGCCGATGCGCGTCCGTTTGTCACCTACCACAACACTCTAGAAATGGAGTTGTATCTACGAATTGCTACAGAACTCCATCTGAAGCGATTGATTGTGGGTGGATTTGAAAAGGTGTTTGAATTGGGGCGGATTTTCCGCAATGAAGGAATTTCCACAAGACACAATCCCGAATTTACCTCAATTGAGGTTTACCAAGCCTACGCCGACTACAACGATATGATGGCGTTGACAGAGGGAATTATTACCACTGTGGCCCAAGAGGTACTCAGCACATTGCAAATTACTTACCAAGGGGAAGCTATAGATTTATCACCACCTTGGCGGCGGGTAACAATGCATGATTTGGTGCAAGAACATACAGGCTTGGATTTCAATTCTTTCTCAACTTTAGAAGAAGCGAAAGCAGCTAGTAAAAATGCTGGACTTCACGGTATAGATGATTGCCCATCCATCGGCAAACTGTTGAATGAAGCCTTTGAACAAAAAATCGAAGAAACATTAATTCAGCCTACCTTTGTCATTGACTATCCTGTAGAAATTTCGCCCTTAGCCAAGCCTCACCGGAGTAAGCCCGGTTTGGTAGAACGGTTTGAGTTATTTATCGTTGGGCGCGAGACTGCTAACAGTTTCTCAGAATTAACAGATCCCATCGACCAAAGAGAACGTTTAGAAGCCCAAGCCGCCAGAAAAGCTGCTGGCGATTTGGAAGCCCAAGGTGTAGATGAAGACTTTCTCACAGCCTTGGAATACGGTATGCCGCCTACTGGTGGTTTAGGTATTGGGATTGATCGGTTAGTCATGTTATTAACTGATTGTGCCAGTATTCGGGATGCGATCGCCTTTCCGCTACTCAAGCCTGAAGGCAGCGTTATCAAAGAATATCGCTATGATGCCAAATCTCAAACACTGACTATTGAATTTGATAGTGGAAGTGTTTACGAGTATTTCAAAGTACCTCCTAGCGTCAAGGAAGATTTAGACAATGCACCGTCTAAAAGCCAATACTTTAACAAGTTCATTAAAGGTAAATTTAAGTATGAACAATTGAGTTAAGGTACTTAAACATATAACTAACATGGTGCGTTATGGCTATCCTGGCGCGCCATTTTTATGGCTCAAACTTTGATTAGCTTAGTTGCACTCACTTATTCTCTATGATATTCCTTATGAGGAATAAACAGATTGACATTCCTCATAAGGAATAATATATTGTGAGGTAGGAAGTGAATTGGAATTGGGAACTGTACCAAGATGTCAATGAGGAAATCCCCAAAGATTTACTTGCTTTTTTCATTCGCATGATTCCACCAGAGGAACAACCAGAGAATCCACCAAAGCTATTACTGAGTGCTTCCGAAACAAAGCGTCTGCAAGTTAATCTCGGCTACCTGTGTAATAAAGGACTGTTATCACTTACCAGTGGCATTTCTGAGAAACTGGAAGATGACTTGTATGAGTTACGTATGACTAAAAGTGAACACAATCCCCGGTTTATCTTAACTGCTGCTACTCCTCAGAAGTTTATTGTGTTGCACGCCTTTATGAAAAAATACGACGGCGCTATTAAAGATAGAGACAAAGAACCTGCAAGAGTGAGATTACGTGAATTGCAGCAGAGGGAACAGTGATGAAAAAGCCTAATTTTCAAGCTTGGTTACAGCAAAAAGTCAGCGAAGATCCAGAAGTGATTTTGGCGGGTAAGTTAGAGTACCTGCGTCTATATCTAACAGATGCCATGCGGGAAATACGTAATAAGGCAGGATTGACTCAGGCGCAGCTAGCGGAAAAACTAGGAGTTAAGCAAGCTGCCGTGTCTAAATTGGAGTCGGCGTTAAAGGAACATGAGTTGGAATCAGTGTTGCACTATTTACACGCGCTAGGTGCTGATTTGCTGGTAGCTGTGAAAAAAGAGGATGAATTATATCAAGCCAGCGATAACGAAGGTGTATTACTGGTAGATGTCCCAGATGTAGTTGCACAAAAGGCATTGGCGGCAAACATGAGTGTACGGGAATATGTTTGTGCTGCAATTGAGAAGTTTTCTAGTGAGGATGATGGACTGAGAATAGCTTTGGTAAAACTGCTAGAAAGTGACGATTTGGTAGCGGTGAAAGTGAGAGAACGTTTAGGTACAAGAACAATTCAGGAAGTTGCTGTTGAGTTGGAAAAATGTCTGAGTCTTTCGGAGGAAGAAGACCGGATTTTTGCTGTCAAAAATGTTTTGGTTGCTAATGTGGCGTGTGGAGAAAGTAATCGCGGAACTAGTGATGAAATTGATGAAATTGAGTTTTTGGATTTAGCAGAAGAATTTCTAGACAAGTTCAAGGAATTTTGTGAGCGGTATAAATAAATCCATAAACCAAACTCATAAGCAGGAATTTATTCGTGGTGAAAGAAAAACGCCTTGATGCTTATTTAGAGCTAATATACGAACTTCTCCAATCTTCTAAGGGACAAGAACCGGGAATTTTAGAGGTTCATAAAAACCTGATCGATGCTGGTTTAGTAGAAACAATGAAGCAGGTAGCGGCAAAACTAGTGGAGCAGGGAGACGAAGAAAATGCCATTTTTATCCGTAAGGTTGCTGTTACAATTTCCGCTACCATAGGTAAGCCATCGTCAGCAGAAACTTATGTAGAACTTATTCAAATGCTCTTACAAGCAGTTAGTAGTAGTCATGCTGAACCACAAGTCGTTTACCCATTTCTGCAAGCTAACCTAGACAAACTTGATGATGCATTTTCTTGCTGCTTGAAGGCTTGGGCTATAAATATTTTATTTGAAGAGAGACTAATCCCAGCAGAAAGTTTAGCAAGTGATATTTTTAATTTCAGTAACCTAATGGCTGAGTTTTCATTAGGGAGTAAAGCATCAAATATAGAAATTGCCATTGTGGGCTATGAGGTAGCTCAGACTGTCTTTACGCCAAAAGCCTTTCCCCAAGAATGGGCTATGACTCAAAACTGTTTAGCAGCTGCTTATATCCAGCGTATTCGAGGATATAAAGCCGAAAATATAGAAATTGCTATTATTGCTTTGCAAGAAGCTTTGCAAGTCGTCAACAGAGAAGATTTTCCCAAAGAATGGGCTACAGTCCAAAGCAGTTTAGCTGCTGCCTATATCAAGCGTATCAAAGGGAACAAAGCTGAGAATTTGGAAATGGCTATAACTGTTTTACAAGCAGCTTTAGAAATTATTACCCAAAAAGCATTTCTTAAAAAATGGGCTATTATTCAACATAATCTAGCGGTTGCTTACCGTGACCGAATCCGAGGGAACAAAGGGGAGCATCTCATTTTTTGAAGTAGCTCAAACCGATAATAATCCATTGAGGTAGGCACAACGATGAGCAAGGACTTGAGGCACATTTTCGCGCTTCCATTGCGCTCCAGAAATCTTAGTTCGACGGTCAACTTGTTTAACGGCAGATTCAACCGACCCAGAACCAATTGAACAAATTTCCTCAGCTTGATGGTATTCGTAATTGATAATGCGCTGGCG
>JAKOMP010000158.1 GCA_022241785.1 Cyanocohniella sp. LLY
TTTGAGGATTGGTTGGCAGTGGGTTAAGGGTTGCTTGCATCAGGGATGGGAATCATTCCATTCTTTGCAGCTTTTTGGTACTCCTGATCCAGAACCTGCTATTGCTTCTAAAAAACAGGCTCAAAGGCAGTACGAAAGAGAGTTTCGGGTCAAGTCATATTGCTATTCTACTTGAGTTTTGTCAGTCAACCAGGATGAACACAGATAGTTGATCGATGTTTATCTGTAGTTTTTTGCTGATTCGCATTTTTGCCACAAGTCGATGATGGGAAATTTCTCAGCTATTGGGCCAGAAATTCAGCGATTCTTGCTACAGCAGTTTCTAACACAGGTGGCTCATGTACTAAAGCAAAGCGAACATATCCTTCTCCAGATTTGCCAAAGCCAGCACCAGGAGAAGCCGCTACACCCGTTTGCTTGACTAGCTGAGTACAAAATTCCACAGAATTTTCGTGCCACGGTGAAGGTAACTTAGCCCAAATGTACATTGTGGCTTTGGGTGTGGGAACTTGCCAACCAATACGGTGCAAAGCGTTAATAAAAGCGTCACGACGTTTACGGAAAATGGTAACGGCTTCGATAACTCCTGTTTGTGGGCCTGTGAGGGCAGCGATCGCCCCGTTCAAAATTCCCCGATACTGGTTAAAATCAACTGCTGCTTTGACTTGGCGTAAAGCCTGAATTAATTGAGCATTACCGATGGCGTAGCCAATGCGGAAACCGCCCATATTGTAAGACTTAGAAAGAGTAAAAAATTCAATGGCAACGCTTTTATCTGGATCAGCTTGCAGAATAGAAGGAACTAAAGATGGGGAATTGGGCTGGTTGTTTCCCCACTCCCTATTTGCTTCAAATACCAAATCTGCGTAGGGAAAATCGTGAACTAAAGCCAGATTATGTTGCTGACAAAAAGCCACAGCTTCTTGGAAAAAAGATAAAGGAGCGATCGCGGCAGTAGGATTGTGAGGATAACTCAATACCATCATCCGCGATTGAGCTAAAACATCTGGGGGAATGTCAGCAAGTACTGGTAAGAAATCATTTTCTACCAATAATGGCATGGAGTAAATTTGACCACTAGCCAAGTAGACACCTCCAGCGTGGGAGGGGTAGCCAGGATCAAGCAATAAAGCAAAATCCCCAGGGTTGAGCAGTGCTAAAGGTAGATGAGCCGTCCCTTCCTGGGAACCAATCAGGGGTAGCACCTCAGTTTCTGCATCGACGGCGATGCCAAATTTTTGTTCGTACCAGTTAGCTGCGGCTTGGCGAAACGCTTGAGTACCATGAAACAATAAATAGCCGTGGGTACTGGGATCATCAAGAGACTGGGCGATGGCTGCGGTGACGTGCGCCTGGGCTGGTAAATCAGAAGACCCTAGTGACAGATCGATTAACTGTCTTCCTGCTGATAAAGCCACAGCTTTGGCTTTGTCCATATCAGCAAATACATTAAATTGCAGGGGTTGTAAACGCTTCGCAAACTGCATGTTAGTCATTGGTCATTAGTCATTAGTAGTTAGTCTTGGCTGTGGACTAATTACTATTTAAATGCGTATCTAAGAGGCTGAGTAATTTTTCTTTGCCAATTGCTCCCTCGGTGGAGATTAATAACTTCTCTCCTTCAACTAGTCTCAGGGCTGGGACACCTTCTACTTGAAAATGTTTCACCGAAACAGGATTAGGATCGACTTCCATTTTCACGACCTTCAGGCGATCGCTGTATTTAGTAGCAACAAGATTCATTAGCGGCGACATCAATTGACAAGGGCCACACCAAGAAGCCCAAAAGTAAACTAATACGGGCTGCTCGGCTTTCAATACTTCGGTTTCAAACTCACCATCTGTTATGGTGATTACACCCTTACTCATGATAGTCTCCATCAAAGTTGGCACACACAATACTCTATCGTGAAATACCCAATACTAGAAGAAGGGAGTTGGGAGTTGGGAGTGGGGAGTTGGGATAGATAAGGGACAAGAAGAGAAATTTTTCTTCATCACCCCATTTTTGGTTGCTTAGTAAAACAAAATCCCACAACCATCAGGCGTGGGACTAGCTTGGAAAAATGTTTTACCAAAATTACAGTTGATCTAATTGCTTGCGTAGGGATTCCAGTTCAGAGTCAACCACTTCATTCGATTGTGCAGGGCTGCTTTGTTGTTCTGGTGGTAATTGGGGTTGGTTAGGTGCAGCAGCCGGCGGTAGCATCTGGGCTTTTAATGCGGCTAATTCATCATCAACGTCGCTACCACTTTCCAACTGAGCAAATTGGGTTTCTAAATCTGCACCTGCTAATTCTGCTGATGACTGGGCACGAGCTTCTTGCATCATGACTTTTTCTTCCATGCGCTCGAAAGCCGCCATGGCGCTGCTGCTATTCATTCCGCGCACCATACCTTCAAGTTGCTCTTGGGCTTTGGCAGTTGTAATCCGCGCTTTGAGCATTTCTTTTTTGGTTTTGGCCTCAGAAATCTTGCTTTCTAGCTGAATTAAGTTGCGCTTGAGGCTTTCTACTTGAGTGTATTGCTGATCTAGGCTAGTTTTCAGTGCGCCGCTGGTATCAGTAAATGTCTTTTTGCGTTCTAGGGCTTGTCGTGCTAGGTTTTCATCGCCTTTTTGCAGCGCTAATTGAGCATTGCGTTGCCACTTATTAATTTCATTTTGGGCATCATTATACTGCTTCTCAGTTCGTTTTTGGGCGGCGATCGCCTGGGCTACTCCCTGACGCAACTGTACCAAGTCTTCCTGCATTTCCAGGATGGCTTGCTCTAGCATTTTTTCGGGGTCTTCAGCTTTATTAACTAAGTCGTTGAGGTTAGCACCGACTACTCGTCTAATACGATCAAATAATCCCATAACTTTGTTTTTCCTTTTAGATTTGACGCACTTTGGGGGAAAGTTCGCTTTTTTACTATTTAATAACTTCCTCTTTCAATGTAATCTTTCCGCTTTGGTTCGGTACCTGCCGACACCTATTAATTTTTAAGATATCTCCTAAATTTGGTAATTGCCCAATTTTTAAGGCTCTGGACTCTTGGGTAACTGTTGTTGCTGAGTGTTGCTACCGTCCAGAATTTGCCCTTTCATGGCTGCTAGTTCGGTATCAATGTCAGTAGCCCCTTCGAGAGAGTCAAATTGTTTTTGCAGGTCATCAGTACCTAGTAGGGCGATGGCTTCTGATTGTGCTTCGATTTGTAAAACTTTATCTTCCATGCGCTCAAAAGCACTGAGACTGCTAGTGGCAGAAGAATTATCGAGCATTTCTTGGAGTCGATAAGAAGCTTCAGCCGAACGGGCCCGGGCAATGTACATATCTTTTTTGGTTTTGGCTTCGCTGATTTTTAACTCTAGCGATCGCATATCTTTTTTTAGCCTGGCGACTACTTCATTTTGTTGCTCTATCTGATTATAAAGAGCTGTAGCAGTTTCCTGATAGGCTTTGCGTTTGGTCAAAGCTTCTCGTGCTAAAGGTTCATTACCTTGTTGCAGGGCCAGTTGAGCGCGACGATACCATTCTTCTGCTGTTGATTGGGCAGCCGCCGCCTGCCGTTCGGTGCGTTTTTGGGTGGCGATAGCCTGTGCTACCCCTTGTCGTAGTCGCACTAAGTTTTCCTGCATTTCCAGGACAGCTTGTTCGAGAATCTTCTCTGGATCTTCTGCACTGCCTATCAGACTATTAAGATTAGCGCGAATTATCCGCAGGATACGTTGAATCAGTCCCATATCGGCTCTCCATTTATTTATTGCCAGTCAACAGGCAGGGCATTTTGTAGATGTTTTCCTCATCCTATCGTAGATTTTTGCCACTCATGGCTGCTGAATTCTGGCTTTAAGGCCTTGGGATTGTAGCTCTTGAACCCTTTGTTTTGCTGCTTCTGGGGTCTTAACTGAACCCAAATAAATCACTGTTTGTCCGGGTGATAAATAAGCATCAGGAACTACTTTCCTCGCAGCGGTGAGCGCGCCATCGCCTTGATTATCCATCACTACATGATAAAACCCATCTGCTGCTGGTTTGAGTTCGGTATTGCTAGTGGGTGGAGTTGGAGTAGTTTCAGGCGAGGGTTGTACTGTGGGAATTGCAGGCAAATTTACCGGAGGTGCAGGCTGTAATTCTGGCAACGACTCAACCACAGGCGGAACTACTGGTTGTGGGGGTGGTTGTGGGGTGACTGTAGGTTGGACTTTGGGTTGTAAACCGACTATATCCGTCGGATCTCTTACTTCTGGAAATTCTTGAGCAGCTAGATTGGGATACTTGGGTATAGGAGTGAGTTCCGGTTGCACTGGTTGAGTGCTATTTCCTACTGCTTCTGTACTGTCTGTACTAGCAGATGGATCACTGTTAAATAATCTCCCAAAATTAAACTCAGGCCAATCTTGAGAGTTGGGATTAAATACTATGTACCCCAGGGTAAGACTGGCCACTAATAACAGCAACATCGAGCCAATACCCAAAGGTGATAGCAAGCTGTCATTTGAATGACTGGGCTTCTGTACCGGCTGCTGTTGTTCATCTGTTAAGCTTCGCAGTAGTGCTTCGCTTGATTCCAAGTAATCATCTGGCTGTGAAGGGGTATCGTTGGTTTGGGCAAGATTTTCACTAGAATTAGTTTTGGCGATCGCCGGGACAATGCTACTCCCAGAATTTACTGAGGATTGAGGAATTTGAGTATTAATAGATTCGGTATTGGCGGATAAGTTGAGATGATTAAGTTCCTCTGTTTTTGCAGTTTCCTGAGGAGATTCATTGAATACAAACCCAGCCGGAGTATGGGAATTAACTTCTCCTACATATGGGGAATTTTGCTCTTCTGTAGCAGTAGTATCTGTCAAATCTTGTGATTGACTAATGTAATTTCCCTCACGGTATTGATTCGGTATCCTCAGTGCTATGCGTGTACGACGATATCGGGCTAACTCTTGATCTAGTGGCACTTCTAAACTCGCCAGTGCTGCCGCTAATGCTGGTTTTAACCCAGATGATGGAGATGATGAAGTACCAGAATCTATCAGGGGGTGTTGACTCATTACCTCTTTGCCTCAAACCTAGACTGCTGGATTAACTTTATATACATTTGAGCCAATACTAACGAAAATTGTTTAATCCGTAGGGTAGATCACAAAGTTCTATTATTGTGAGATGGCATTAAAATCAGTCAATGATATTTTAGGGGTTCTGGAACAGCAAGCTCAATGGCGAGAACAACCATTGCAGAAGTTGTTGCAGAGTTGGGCAGAAGTTGTTGGCTCTAAGGTAGCTGCTCATACACGACCATTATCGATTCAACGTCACGTTTTATGGGTGGCAACTTCTAGCGCTGCTTGGGCGCAGAATATGACTTTTAGTCGCCAGACGCTCATGGTTAAGTTAAATGAAAAACTGCCCGAACCTTTGTTGGATATTCGCTTTTCTACTGCTGGTTGGGCAGTACCTCCAGAATTGCCAGCACAAAAATTAGTTGTACCACAGGATCATCCTAGTTACCTGGGTAGTCTCAGTAGCTCCCGGCGTCATGTGCATCCCCATATCCAAAATGTCGATACTGCCTTTGGATCTTGGGCGCAAAAAATGCAAGTGCGATCGCATAACTTACCTCTTTGCCCTCAATGTCAATGTCCCACGCCCCCGGGAGAACTTCAGCGCTGGCATGTCTGTTCTGTTTGTGCTGCCAAGCAGTTTGCCAATACCGACAAAAAAGCACCATTTTGACCCAAAACGAGGGCTGGGGGAGATTGCCCTCTGTATATTCATGTATGGAAAAAAGAAAAAACATTAGGCGATCGCCCATAACCAAGCAGCCGCTAATTAGCCTCTACCATTTGAGAACATAAAAATTAAAAAATTATTAAACATATAATTTTTACCTTAAAATCTGCTCAAAACTATTTCATAATACAATCAATAATAGCATCCACTTTAGCACTCTAACTCAATAAGTGCTAACTTATTTCAAAGTTTGCTTTTGATGACATAGACAAAAAAATCTACTTTTCATTGCTGTTTTTATGTCCATTGAATAACAGAATTTATTACCAAAATCTATCTTTTTCAGACAACTAATCAATTGTTGGGAGGATTGGTATGAAATACACCTTTGATATTGTAGGTGTGTCTCCAGTTTGGCAATTTTTTAATCAGCAACAGCAGACCATAAACCAACTAGAGAATTTAGGTGTTGAATATCTAGGAACTCATAAATGTACACTAGATGCCTTATTAGAAACCGTGGAACCATTACCAATTAAATGGGGTTGGAATACCGAACAAGTGATAGATACCGTAGTACAGTTTTGGATGAACAACGCCGAAAGTGTGGGTTACTGGAAAGCACGTTTAAATAACGCTGGTAATCATGACAATATACTCGTGGCTAGGGTGGCAGATATCACTTCTTTACAAGCTGAATTTGAAGCTTTGTTAGGTAAGTAATGGGGGATACTGTGACGACGCAACAAGGGTAAACAGCATTGGCGACCAAAAGCTTTCAAAAATTGTGTTGCTGACTTTTTACAACCATAAAGAAAGCCCTCATAAATTCTATAAGGGCATTCGTTTATATCTATGTTATTCCTTAAGTGCGGAACCGTCTCTTACTCTGCTTGTGCTTGGCAATTTCTTTGCGCTTGCGTTTTTCAATAGGCGTTTCAAAATGACGATGCTTCCTCATATCTTGAAAAATTCCCGCCTTAGAAACTTCTCGCTTAAATCTGCGTAAGGCTGACTCAATGTGTTCATTGTCGCCTACTACTATTTGGGTCATTATCTCTCCTGCTAATTTGACTTAACTTAATTGCTCATAATGGTAAGCTGCCCAGTTGACTAAAGTGCAAAAAAGTCCAACTTCTTGTCTGAAGATAAAATTTGCTCTTTAAATTTCAGGTTTCAAAGCTTAGTAGCGGTTACGTCCACCGCCTCCACCTCCACCGTATCCCCCCCGGTTACCACCAGAAGGACCTCTATCTTCTCTGGGCTTGGCTTTGTTAACTTTAAGGTCACGGCCCATCCATTCAGCACCATCAAGAGCTTCAATGGCAGCTGCTTCTTCAGCTTCAGTTCCCATTTCTACAAATCCGAAACCGCGTAGTTGTCCGGTTTCGCGGTCAGTAGGTAGTTGAACACGCCTTACAGTGCCGTATTCGGCAAAAACAGCGCTCAAGGTGTCTTGAGTCACTTCATAAGAGAGGTTGCCTACATAAATTGACATCGATTTTCTCCAAAATTATCAGTGTGTAGAGATTTAAATTTCGGAGAGAAGCCTGTGAATACTAAAAACAAACACTGTCACCGAATTAATTCTCATTTTTAAGGATGACATATAAACCATCTCTATGCATCTAGTATAAAGATTAATAGATGGAATCGTCAAAAGTCGCGTCACCAGTTAGATGCCTGAGTAGGGTGCTAGGGCTAAAGTTTTTGTCATATCAGTAAGGAGAAAGCGATCGCAAAGGTTAAACAATTCTATCTCGGTCTGAGTCTGTCGCATCAGCCGGAGGAAATCACCTTCAGCATCAACACTCAGGGCAATATAGTTGAGAAACCTTTTGAGGTAGCCCATACGCGATCGCTCTGACATATTTGGGGCTGTGGGGGTCTGCCATAAACGCTCAATATAGTTACGTACTTCTACTAAAGGAACAGGCGTAATCGGCTCGCAGCGCAAAGCTTGGCGAATTTGATTAAAAAGCCAAGGATTCCCGATGGCCCAGCGTCCCACCATCACACCCGCTGCGCCCGTTTGAGCAAGCACTTCCAGGGCATTTTTCGCCGAGTGAATATTGCCATTGGCCAGCACTGGACAATGAACCCGTCGCACCGCTTCGGCGATCAAATCATATTTCACGGCTCCGTGGTACATATCTTTGACCGTGCGACCATGCAAACTTAGTAAATCAATGCTATGGCGATTGATGATATCTAGTATTTCGTAAAAGTTATCTGTATTTTCAAAGCCTACACGCATCTTGACAGTCAAAGGTCGATCATTCACCGCCTGGCGCAGTTCTCCTAGAATCCGATTCACTTTTTCTGGGGAGAGCAGCAATCCACCCCCAACATTTTTGCGATAGATTCTTGGTGCTGGACAGCCCATGTTCAAGTCAACTCCAGCAATATTATAGTTACAGAGTTCCTGTGCTGTTCTGACTAAGTGGGGAATGCTTTCACCAATCATTTGAGCAAAAACGGGGCGACCTGTGTCGTTTTCGGTAATTGCTGCCAGAATGCTACGATTTAGTCGTGAGGTATCATTGACGCGGAAATACTCGGTGAAGAAGTAGTCAGGACTGCCGTAGTGGGCAATGACTTTCATAAACCAGAGATTTGTCACATCCTGCATGGGCGCAAGAGCGGTGAGGGGTAGATCTTTCTGGAGCGATTGGGGGAGCATATTTACGCCCTGGAGGAATAGGGACTAGGGGCTAGGGGCTAAGGGCTAAGGGCTAGAAATTACTCTAACCTTTCGTAAAGCACAGCGGAAATAGGAATACCATTTTAAATCAACGTCAGTTCGTTAGATATCATCTTGATCAGTAAGCGTCCGTTGCTCATAGTCTGTAATGATGCTCCGAATGTCATCTGTGGCAATATCGACTTGTTCAGATTTGGCATAAACGGTCAGCAAAATGATTTCTGTTGCTGTTTTGACATAATAAATCAAGACGATAGCCGCCACTGTTACCTTTTTGAGTATCGCTATTTCGGACTCTCAACTTGAAGATTGTATAACCAACACCAGGTATTTGATCTCCTGGTAACTCTCCTTGCTCAAGTTGTTCGATAACAGGTTGTATGTCATTCCGAATATTGCGATATTTTTTAGCAAGAGCGCGTATATTTCGTTTAAACGTTGGCGAAGCTTCAACTTGAATCAAAGGCTGATCAACATTTAGTAGCCACGAATGAACGAATATAGCGGTTCTCAGTTGGGTGCAATATAGTAACAGCAGTGGGTAAACCATCCAATAATGTCTTTTTTAGTTACTGCATTCAGAGCATTTGTAATGGCCTCGTCTAACTGTTGATATGTTCTAGCAGCTTGCGATCGCAA
>JAKOMP010000159.1 GCA_022241785.1 Cyanocohniella sp. LLY
TCATTATCTCGATAAACATCGCCAGCGCATTATCAATTACGAATACCATCAAGCTGAGGAAATTTGTTCAATTGGTTCTGGGTCGGTTGAATCTGCCGTTAAACAAGTTGACCGTCGAACTAAGATTTCTGGAGCGCAATGGAAGCGCGAAAATGTGCCTCAAGTCCTTGCTCATCGTTGTGCCTACCTCAATGGATTATTATCGGTTTGAGCTACTTCAAAAAATGAGATGCTCCCGCTTTAATAATTGCTATCAAATAAAACTAAAAAAATCGCCTCCTGTTGTTGTAAGGCGATTCTTGATATCCTACCCACCCTATAGATGGATGGGAAATTTTGCGAGTTTAGTTAAAATTCTGAGCCAGCGTAAGTAGGCTTTGTTTGTATAGCCTCAGGCTTCTCTCCTCAGGTAGCCTCCAGTTTCAACGAGCAATAGAGTACCTACCGCTACCACGAGAATCATGACTGAAATTTGTCACTGGATAACTTGTGTTGTTGTCAGAGTAAAAAATTAGGTTATTCATCTGCTGAGTTTAAAAGTCTCGATGTTGGGATTGATAGGCTGAGGTCGTCAAGTCAAAAATTGAGTTTGCCAAAGCTATATGTTCTTGAGGGCTAATATGGCAATTTGTATAGGATTCATTTAAAAATTGGATCAGTGCTAACCTTGCAGACTCTAGCTTTGCCCTTTTCCTCGCTGCCCTCATCGCTTCAGATAATCTAGGATAAATATGGTTGTTGCTAATTCCTACTTGCTCATCTAGCATCCAACACTTAAATACATAACCTTCAGGCAGTGGGATTAATTCAATTAACCAGCCACAATATGAGTCTTTCCAATTCATCCACAATTCGCCTCTTTGTTCAATGGTGGAATTTTTAGCTCTTCCTCCTGCATATGTAAATAGGAAGATATCACCTACGTATGCAACCACTGTGCAGAATTTGTGCAGAATTCATGCAGATCGATGAGCTTTCATCATTGCAAAATACTAAAAGAAAAGTATTTTGACCCATCGACTTCGCYCAGGATAAACTTTTGACTTTCGTACAGCGGTACTACTCCCCTAATTTAAGGAATTTCGCCATATTCAGTCGTTGTAATTTTCCAGTAGCACCACGAGGTAATGCTTCTAAAATATGAATTTGCTTAGGCACTTTGAAATCTGCCAAAAAATTTGAGCAGTGGGATTTTAACTCCTGCTCACTAGTTTCACCCTTGAGTACAACAGCCGCATGAATTTCTTCCCCTAAGGATTTGTGGGGTACGGCAAACGCCAAGGCTTCAGCAACAGCAGGATGACGCAGCAACAAGTCATCTACTTCCAACGGCGAAATTTTTTCCCCACCGCGATTAATCAGTTCTTTGATTCTACCTGTGAGGTAAAGATAACCATCTGCATCTAACCTACCTTGGTCGCCAGTCCGGAACCAACTATTAACAAAAGCCGTGGCGTTGGCTTGGGGGTTGTTCTCGTAGCCATCAACGACATTTGCTCCTTTCACCACGACTTCACCCAAACTTCCCTGAGAAAGCAAATTGTCATCATCATCCATGATCCCAACTTCCACGCCAAAACCATAGCCGACACTACCTGGTTTACGGACTTTGGGCGGTAAAGGATTAGAAGTCATCATGTGTGCAGCTTCTGTCATGCTGTAAGATTCCACCACAGGCGCATAGAGAACTGCTTCCATTTGTTCAATAATCACTGGCGGTAAAGGTGCGCTGCTGGAACGAATGAAGCGGAAGGCATGAGCTTTAATAATATCTTGATTACGGCTGGCTCTAGCAAGAATCATTTGGTGCATAGTTGGTGCAGCAGAGTACCAAGTAGGTCGATAAGTATCAACCTGTTGCCAAAATTCCAAAGCGTTAAATCCACTCGGACAAATGAACGTCCCCCCTGATGCTAAAGTGGCCAGCAGACATCCCACTAAACCATGAATATGAAACAGTGGCATGAGACATAAATTGGTGTCTTGAGCCGTGAGGTTGTATGCACTGATGATATTACGGGTAGAGGCAATGAGATTCCTGTGCTTAATTGGAACCCGTTTAGGGCGGCTAGTAGTGCCACTGGTATGGAGGATAATTGCCACATCATCAGCATTAGGCAAGATAAGATCAGATTTGAAGTTTGGCGGTTGAGTATGTCCCCTATGTAATTCCAACCTTAATGTGCCGTCAGGATTAGTTGTGGCATTGATCAATAGCATATCGGGTGTAGTAGCTGCTATTGCCGCCTCTTGTGTCCCTGGTAAAGTAATTAGGGCTTTAGCTTGGAGGTCTTCGTAATAAAAAGCAAATTCATCCTGCTTATACTTGGGGTTGAGGGGTGCAGCAGTACCACACATAGCCGCTGCGAGAAAAGTAATAGCCATTTGGGAACCGTTAGCCATTACAATGGCTATGCGATCGCCTCTACCCAAACCAAAGCTGTTTAATTGAGAGACTAAGGAAATTACATTGGCTCGTAATTGCTCATAGGTGAGGGTTGCTTGTTCCGGGGTACTCAAAGCTAAATGGTTGTCTTCTCCGGCTAAAAGATCAAGTAGGTGCATGTATTCCAGATTTCCCCAAATATTTTTGTGATTGGCAGCTTAATTAGGCGATCGCATCAGGGTCAACACCTAGCTCACGTAACTTAGCTGCTAATATTTCCGCACGTTGGCGTTCTTGCTCTGCACGTTGGCGTTCTTGCTCTGCACGTTGGCGTTCTTGTTCCACTTGTTCTTGACTCCACAACAGCAAATTACCTTCTTGATCCCACCACCGCAGCCAATTCATAGTCTGGCAGAGTCTTTCACCTTGCCAAATTCCCAGAAATAGCTCTAATTCAGGAATCCAGAAACGTCCATTGGTATCTGCTGACACCAAAGCATACTGTCCATTTTGCAAACACCGCACTTCTAAAATTGGTTCGTAGGGGTCGTAGGTGACGTATGTAGGAACTTTGAGAATGTGTTCATAAAAATAAAGTTTTCCATAGGGTGGAGTTGAGCGGACTGATAATTCTCCATTTTCTGTATCTGACAAAAATTCCATGACCACAGCAACAGCAGCACCTTCTAAATTTGGTGTATAACTACGACGAATTACGCCTGCGGCTACAGGCTGTACTTGAGGTACATAAAACCAATCAGGTGCTTTGACAACAATTTTTTTGTTGACTGTGGCTACAAGTCCAAAATTAGAGCCAATCAGCATTTGGGGTTGAATGCGTTTGGTTGCTCCCAATGCGTCGGTAAGTGCTGCTGCTAGAGGGGGTTGTTGAATATTTTCCACTGGATCGTCAGGTAAAATGTAGTCTGCTGGAAGTGCCTCCCAAGCAATATTTAATTCTTTTTGAGTTATTTGAGTAGGCTGAACTTGTAGAACCATAAAATACTCCTAGTATTTAGTGTATTTAGTTATGGAAACTTTCGTTCCCGCACTTCCCCAGCATAATCTTCCACAGCTTTGGTAATTTTCTCGCGCAGATTTGTGTAAATTTTGGCAAATGGGGGCTGCTTTTGGGTTAAACCGAGGACATCAGAGGTAACTAACACCTGACCATCACAATGAACTCCTGCACCAATGCCAATTGTGGGAATACTTAATTTTTGTGTAATCTGCATTGCTAAATCTGCGGGGATATGCTCTAACACTATCGAAAATACACCCGCTTCTTCCAGGGCGATCGCTTCATTTAAAATCCTTTCACTTGCTTGTTGGGTCTTCCCTTGTTGTCGCAATCCCAATTGATGAACTGATTGGGGAGTCAAACCTACATGACCCATAACCGGGATTCCCGCTTGCACCAACCGCGCAATAATTTCCACCATTGCTGGATAACCACCTTCCAACTTCACAGCTTGAGCGCCCGTTTCTTTCAGCACCAACCCAGCTGAATGCATCGCCTGTTGCACACTTTCTTGATAAGTCAAAAACGGTAAATCAACCACAACTAGAGCTTGTTTCACACCACGACGCACAGCTTTAGCATGGTACAGCATTTCTTCTAAAGTAATTGGCAGCGTGGTTTCATACCCCAAAACCACAGCCATCGAGTCACCCACCAAAATTAAGTCTACCCCAGCCGCATCGATCAGTTGAGCGATCGCACAATCCCAGGCAGTCAATGCTACGATTGACCGTCCCTGTTGTTTCCATTGAATTAATTGCTGGGTAGTGATTGCCATCTTTTTAAGTAGGGAATGGGGAGTAGGGATAAATGATCAGGATGAAGATATTCTAATTTATTCTCCCCTGCCCCCTGCCCCCTGCCCCCCTGCCTCATTCAACCGCCCGACTGAAAGCCAAATGAGGTTTTGCTCTTTCCATTTTGGGCATTAACCAAGCTAGACCTTCACTAGTACCGACCCATAATTTATTACCAACGTTGGGCGCCAGGGAAAGAACTCGGCTAGAAGGAAGTCCAGCAACTTCGTCTAATACAGCTCCTGTATGGGGATTCAATCTTAACAAACCATTGTGTGTCCCCACCCATACACTACCATCTTGGGCAAAGCGCACTGCTGTCACATTCCGTCCCCGGAGGCGAGTTACAGACCTCAAGACTGCACCAGTTTGTGGATTAATTACTAACAAATTATTCGGCATTCCCGCCCAGATTAATCCTTCTGGACTAATTGCTAAGGTTTGCACTGTGGTTCCGGGTAACTCGTTAATCCGCTTCATAATTAAAGCGTTGGCGGTATTCACCCGTACTAATCCATCCAGTGTACCAATCCATAGCTGACCTTCCGCATCTAAAGTCATGGCGTTGGCACTCACACCAGGCAAGTTTTTTAATGTCGTCATAATTAAGCCTTGGTCTGGACTCATGAGAGCTAACCCATTATCCGTTCCCGCCCATAAATAACCTCGGTTATCAACTAATAACGACAAAACCCGTTTGGAAGGTAAAAATAAATTCTGAGCTGTAATTTCACTGGTGCGGGGGTCTACTCGTTTCAGTCCTTCATAAGTTCCTACCCATAAGCGTCCCACTTTATCTTGTGCCAATGCGCCAATGGCAACATTTGGTAAGCTCACGCGAGATAAAATTCTCCCTGTGTTCGGGTCAATCCGCGACAATCCCCGCCAAGAACCTACCCAGAGATTGCCTGTAAAATCTCCTAGCAAGTTGTTAACACGATAATCAACTTCTACAACTCCCTCTTGCAATCCCCTATCATCAGGTAAAGGATCTACTCGCGACGGTGGCGGAACAGCCGGATAAGAAGGAGTTAACTCAGCTGAATCAATGTCAGGGGTTTTTTGCGGTGGGGCATTAGTACCAATTTTGTCTGCCCTGGCTGCATTTGTCATAGTTACAAAGCCAATACTAGGCAAAGCTATCAACCCCAGAAATATAGAAGTAAGCAATAAATTAGTCCGCTTGCGAAATAATACCACGGTGACATTTCCTTTGGAGACAGTACCCATAACCATTACCTAAACTGGCTAGTGGTTAATCTCAGTATTCCCCTGGAGGCTGTGTTTTAAACGTCACCAATAAATTTTCTGTGGCTAGGGACTAGGGACTAGATGCAGATAAAAAATACCAACCTCTAGCCTCTACCAACAGTTCCATACATTCACAAACGACTTTTGTAAATTACTCTTAACAAAATGTTTAAAACTTTATGTAATAACAAATTTAAATAAATAAGTTAAAAACTTTCAAAGAATAACTTATCAAATTCTTGATATATTGTGAGACAAGCTACAAATTACGTGGTGTGCAATTTCTTTTTCTTTCACTTACCACTCTGCTGTATTTATGTCAAGCAAATTCTCTCTTGGTTGTTTCCCGTTATTAGGGGATATATCAGGAGTGCGGAGGTGGGAATGCGTGTTAGCAAACCCGATACCCCAAAAACCCGATGTGTAGGGGAATAATATAATACTTTCCGCAAAGCGCGGAGTTTTTGCCGGAAATACAAAAATTTAGCGGGGCAAGAGAAAGAGATAAAAGAGAATTTTTATTCACAGGATGAGGGGAAAGCAGAAGCGCTAGGTCATGTATCTTGGCGTGGATGGAACATTGATCACCAATTGTTCGTTGCCTGAAAACCGCTATCCTTTGCCTGAGGCAACCTCTAACAAAAAATTTTCCTGATTTTTTCCTTCGTTTTAGTGGGAAAAAAGGGAGAGAGTTAGAAGAAGTTGCACAGAACGTGATTTGATAAGTAATTAAAGAGTGACTTCTTGGAAGGGAATTTATGTCTTACGCTCAAACGAAGACCCAGAGCAAATCAGGGTATCAAGCCGGTGTTAAAGATTACAGACTAACTTATTACACCCCAGACTACACACCTAAAGATACAGATATTCTTGCAGCATTCCGGATGACTCCCCAACCCGGAGTTCCTCCCGAAGAAGCTGGTGCTGCTGTGGCGGCTGAGTCTTCCACCGGTACTTGGACAACTGTATGGACAGACTTGCTCACCGACCTAGACCGCTACAAAGGTCGTTGCTACGATATCGAACCCGTTCCCGGTGAAGATAACCAATACATTTGCTACGTTGCTTATCCTCTAGATTTGTTCGAGGAAGGCTCCGTTACCAATATGTTGACCTCAATTGTAGGTAACGTATTTGGTTTTAAAGCTCTGCGGGCATTACGTTTGGAAGACTTGCGGATTCCTGTTGCTTACCTGAAGACCTTCCAAGGGCCTCCTCACGGTATTCAAGTTGAACGTGACAAGTTAAACAAATATGGTCGTCCTTTGTTGGGTTGTACCATTAAGCCCAAACTAGGTTTGTCCGCTAAAAACTACGGACGCGCTGTATACGAATGCTTGCGCGGTGGTTTGGACTTCACCAAAGATGACGAAAACATCAACTCTGCACCATTCCAAAGATGGCGCGATCGCTTCTTGTTTGTAGCAGAAGCAATCCACAAAGCACAAGCTGAAACCGGCGAAATCAAGGGTCACTACCTCAACGTTACCGCCCCCACTTGTGAACAAATGTTGCAACGGGCTGAGTTTGCGAAAGAACTCAAAATGCCCATCATCATGCATGACTACCTAACCGCAGGTTTCACCGCTAACACCACATTGGCTCGTTGGTGTCGTGATAATGGCATCTTGTTGCACATTCACCGGGCTATGCACGCCGTAATCGACCGTCAAAAGAACCACGGTATTCACTTCCGCGTTTTGGCTAAAACCCTACGGATGTCTGGTGGTGACCACATTCACACCGGTACCGTAGTTGGTAAGTTGGAAGGCGAACGTGGTATCACAATGGGCTTCGTTGACCTGTTGCGCGAAAACTATATTGAGCAAGACAGATCTCGTGGTATTTACTTCACCCAAGATTGGGCTTCTATGCCTGGTGTAATGGCAGTTGCTTCCGGTGGTATCCACATTTGGCACATGCCCGCACTAGTAGAAATCTTCGGTGATGACTCCGTACTACAATTCGGTGGTGGTACTCTTGGTCACCCCTGGGGTAACGCACCTGGTGCTACAGCTAACCGCGTAGCATTAGAAGCTTGTATCCAAGCTCGTAACGAAGGTCGCAACTTGGCTCGTGAAGGTAATGATGTTATCCGCGAAGCTGCTAAGTGGAGTCCTGAACTAGCTGCTGCTTGCGAACTATGGAAAGAAATCAAGTTTGAGTTCGAGGCAATGGATACTGTCTGATCCTCAAGTAACCAGTAAAAAGTAAAAGAGTAAAAGAAAATAGTCATTCTTTCTTTTTACTTTTTACTTTTGCTTTTTACTTTTTATGGGCTGGGGTCAAACATGAATCTTAAGCAAATTGCCAAGGATACAGCCAAGACTCTGCAAAGCTACCTGACTTATCAGGCGCTGAAAACAGTATTGGCACAGCTAGGCGAAACTAATCCGCCATTGGAACTTTGGCTACATAACTTTTCTGCCGGAAAAATTCAGGATGGAGAAGGGTATCTTGAGCAACTGTTTCAAGAAAAGCCAGATTTGGCACTCAGGATAATGACTGTCAGAGAACATATAGCGACAGAAGTCGCCGAATTCCTTCCAGAAATGGTTCTTACTGGCATTCAACAAGGCAATATGGAACAACGTCGCCAGCATCTAGAACGCATCACACTCATAGATACATCTCACCCCAGTCCGCAACCAGAACAGCAGACAAGTTCAGATTCCCACAGTGAACAGTGAACAGTAATTCACTAATAGCTGAAAACTAGTATCAATCCCAACCCATTAACAAAAGCTATGCAAACTTTACCAAAAGAGCGTCGTTACGAGACCCTTTCTTACCTACCACCCCTTTCTGATGCTCAAATTGCCAAGCAAATTCAGTACATCTTGACTCAAGGTTACATTCCAGCGATTGAGTTCAACGAAACTTCTGAACCAACCGAAATGTACTGGACAATGTGGAAATTGCCTTTGTTCGGCGCTAAGTCCACTCAAGAAGTATTGAGCGAAGTTCAGTCTTGCCGTTCTCAATACAGCAACTGCTATATCCGTGTCGTCGGTTTTGATAACATTAAGCAGTGTCAAATTCTCAGCTTTATTATTCACAAACCCAATACCAGCAGATACTAAAACTTGGATTTTTGAATTATTTTGGGGGAAGTTAAATTAATTTTTCCCAGCCAGAGAGGTAGATTTTTCTGCCTCTTTTTTTAATTAGGACTTACGCAAGAACTCTCTGAAAACCTCTCTCTAAATTTCTCTCCTGCGAGGAGAGAGACTTTGATTAATTTTTACGCAGAGGCGCAGAGAGTTGGAGAGTTGGAACTTTTTGATATTCGACAAGGTTGAAAGTTTTAAGAGGGAGCATCTCATTTTTTGAAGTAGCTCAAACCGATAATAATCCATTGAGGTAGGCACAACGATGAGCAAGGACTTGAGGCACATTTTCGCGCTTCCATTGCGCTCCAGAAATCTTAGTTCGACGGTCAACTTGTTTAACGGCAGATTCAACCGACCCAGAACCAATTGAACAAATTTCCTCAGCTTGATGGTATTCGTAATTGATAATGCGCTGGCGATGTTTATCGAGATAATGACAA
>JAKOMP010000160.1 GCA_022241785.1 Cyanocohniella sp. LLY
AACCATTAGTAGATGGATAGATGAGATTCTCGCTTATTTTGATCACAGAACTACTCAAGGTATTGTTGAGGGGATTAATCAGAAAATTAAGCTCATTAAAAGAAGGGCTTATGGCTTAACTAACTTTAATAATTTTAGAAGAAGGATTTTACTGAATTGGTATTTCTGTTGTTAATTTAGCATATCTAGTCTGGGAGAGCCTAAATAATTAAAGATATTAATCAAATTGATTTTGCCAAGTATTTCCAGAAATTGGACAAATTCTTTTGATAATTCTTGTTGATGTGGTAAATAATTAATAACTGTGTTCAGCAACTTTCCTTGCAATAAAACTGCATCTTCTAAACGCAACTTATCAGCAAATTTTTGGTCAAAAATCCTGCTCCAAATGCGGATAAGCTGCCGCAAATCTCCCAATTTATCATCTTGAATTTGGCAATCTTTTAACTCATAGACTAATTCTTCAAATGTTCGCATCAAAATATCGCTCAACAATAACTGATAGTCAAAACTTGTTTGAATTAAGTTGAGCCAGTTATCAATATTTTTTAGCATTAGACTTAGGCAAATTCCTTACTGTTCAGCGTTAGAGATGTCTGGATTGTTGAAAAGATTTACAGAGCCTCTTTCAGTTTTCTGCTCATCTGTAAAATCAGTTACCTTGTCAGTAGACACTCCGGCGGTTTTGGGATCACCTGTAGTGTTAGCTTGTGTAAAGTTGGTGGCTATGGGAAAATTAATCGGGTCTCCCTCTGGCGTTTGTTCTCCTGCTACTGCTTGTGCATCTAGCATTGCGCTTCCTGAAACATTAGTTGGTGTATGAGGTTGAGCTTCCTGGGATGCAACAGCAGATTGATCTGGCTCAATAGCTGGATCTGATACAGATGGTTTGTTTCCGTTCATATTGCTATCCTCAATCAATTTTTAATCTATGATGCATATCTCCACATAATAAAATTTTTCTTTTTTAAACCTCATCCTTAATGGGTAGTTATGGCTGAAAACAGGGAATAGGCAGGGCGAACGCATCTAAATATTGACGAAGTAGTAAGAAGAGGTAGTGGCAGAATAGTACAAATAAACTAGATAAAGACATGAAAGGCGATCACGGGCGCGCGTGAGGAAAGAAATCGGACTTTGATGGTAAAGTGATTGTCAAAGTAAAATCAAACCTGAAAAAGCCTGAAGCTCAAGCTCAAAATCACGATTACTGGCCACTTTGCACAGATGGAAGATCCACGAGTAGATCGTACAAAACGGCACAAGTTGATCCAAGTTGATCGACATTTTCACCATTGCGATTTGTGCAGTAATTTGTGGAGCAGATAGTTGGGTGGCAAAAATTTTGCTGATTTTTAGGGATAAGTTTACTTATTTATGGATGAATAGTTAGCTAACGGGACTTAGACAAGAGTTCTTTCATTAGGGATAAGCTAATTTACGTGTTAGCAAAAGAATCAATTGGTTCTGTTTATCTTTTTGTCAATTTTTGCACTTATATAGATGATTTTGAAATTTTTATTAGTTTTTGTTAGGAAATAAGGTGCGTTTCCCCTGAAGACGGAGCTTGTTACTCCGCCAAGGGCAAGAGCGTCTTAGAAGGCGATGCCCTGAGCAGTTCGGCCGGCTCACTGTATCACTTGTCGAAGGGGCGGGGCTTGATACCTATGTTCCGCTCTGCTCCACGGCTTATCTGCGAGACGCTGCGCGAACGGGCAGGACTTGCTCCCCCTGCTACCTGCCCCTCCGCTTCTTGGTCATCACATTCTCCTATTTGTTAGACTGAGCATTAGAGAGGGCAAGGATAAACTCAGGCTGCTTTAAGAATTGCCGGAAGGTGCAGCAGCATGAATTAGCTCTGGCTTCTCTTGGTTGGAAGGATGTTCAATAGTTTGATCTGATGTGGGACGTTGGCTGCGTTCTTTAGTATACACTTGTACAGGTTGACCTATTTCAATGGATTGATATAGCGCCTGAATAATGCGAACATCGTTCAATCCTTCTGTTCCAGATGGCTCTAGGTCTTTATCTTGGAGAATGCAATCTGAGAAATATGTGAATTCAGCCGCTATCTGATCATGGCTCTCAAAAGTGCGCTCTTGGGTTTCACCATCAATAGTGAGGTAGTGCTTCAGTTGTCCATGCCATGTATAAGCAGATTCTACTCGTAAATCGCCTTTAGTTCCTACAATTTGATAAGTAGAAACTTTTGCGGCTCCAAAGCTACAAGTAAATGTTGCTAGCCGTTCATTGGGAAAGTGTAAGATAACGCTAGCCATTTCTTCTACTTCGTTGAAGCGTTGTTCTCCTTTGCTAGCAGCTACAGCAAATACTTCAGTTGGTTCATCTTGAAATAGATAGCGTGCAGCATTAATGCAGTAAATACCGATATCATATATTGTTCCACCACCTGTAATATCTCGTAAACGAATGTTACCTTCTTCTACTTGTTGAGTAAAAACAGAGTTGAAAACACGCGGTTCACCAATTTGCTGCGCTCGCACAATTTCTACAGCCTGTAAGTTTGCTGGTTCGAGGTGTAATCGATAAGCAATCATCAGTTTGACACCGTTATCCAAAGCCGCCTTAATCATGGCCTCACACTCAAGTTCTGTTACAGCCATAGGCTTTTCACACAGCACATGAATAGACTGATTAGCTGCTCGTACAGTGTAATCACAATGTAAATTATTGGGTAATGCAATATAAACAGCATCAATCTCACCGCTGGTTAGACAATCTTCATATTCGTCATAAGAATAAGTATGCTGAATACCATATTTTTTGCTAAGTTCCTCAAGTTTTGTTGGGTCATCGGAAACTAAAGCCACTAATTCAGAGTTATCGGTATTAGCAAATGCAGGCAAAGCGGCTTCTTGAGCAAACCAACCTAAACCAACAACTGCGTAGCGAATTTTATTTTTCTTATTTGTCGCTGTCATTTTGAGACCTCTTGATGAAAAATTTATTTTCAATAAATTACTCTTTTAAAGTGATGAACTTTCTTAAGTATTCCATCCTGCTGATGAGAGAGAGTCTAATCATACTTAAGACGTATGCAGTTAAATACAAAACTATATTTGAGCATGGCGATATCTAGATTGATATCGCCATGCTCAGTAAACCAAACCTCACTGAATAACTTCTATATTACCTAAGAAGTATTTTCATCTCATATGTACGGAATGGGACAGATGAACTCTAGCTTTTAGATTTAAATTTAAAGAGCAAAGTTCATTGTAATACAGTTTGTTCATTTGATTTTTATCTGTGAGAAATTACTATGATGTTTAACATTGATGAGTATGTACGAAATCCCCAAACTGGACAGGTAGGTAAAATTATTGGTTACGGACATGAAATCATCAACAATGTATATGCCCTAACACTGAAAGTCTTAATAGCTGAACCTGACAATTGTCCCAAAAAATTATTAGTATTGGAGGATACGATTTCAGCATGGAGCTTGATATCATAGCTTAATATTTATAATTATTGAGAAGCCAAAAAAATGCACATTGTCTTCTTAATATTTTCATATAGCACCTAAAGAAATTCACTTTTGACTATAACGTTAACTAAAACTGATTAATCCAATCTTTCGGAGTTGACTGCTGGTCTAATTGAAAAAACCCCATTAATTTTAACTGATGGGGTTTTTAGGGGGAAGAGCGCAAAGTGGAAGATAAGTAAGTCGGCGAGAAAAAATCAAACTATGTTAAGCAATGTAAAATAATTAAAATTCATTTCTTAGTAAGGGCTACAGCCCTTATTTGAGGACTAAAGTCCTCACTACAAACCTTTAATTATTTACTTCGTCCTACTTACATATTTCATGAAGCCGTAAGAACCTGATTCCACGGTTAGACAGAAAAGATATATTTGCCAAAGTGACTCCCTTTGTAGGTTTATTTTTGATACAAAAGTCATACTGCTTAAATTCACTTATTTCAAGATAAATAGTATTTTTCATATTATTTTTTAGTCTATTCATAAAGCCTTTAGATGTGAAATTTTTAATTTATCAAAGATACAGAAATATTCACCTCTAGGTATATGTTCTACAAGTTAAATTTTAAACCAATGACAGAGCAATTTTTGAAACTAGCGACAGAGAATGAGCTAATTGTTTAAGAGCTAAAACATTAGATAGCCTCTATTAAAAAAGAAAACCTAAGTTTAGTAAAGGTCAGGAAGTAAAATTTATCGGTGGTATAGGCATTATCAAAAACTACCGACCAGAGTCACATAATTGGGTTTATCTGGTGGCGATGCCTATGAAACTAGAGCCAAAAATAGATAGGGTCGGCTATGAAACCGTGATCTGGCTATTTGAAGCAGATATATCTTCACTAATGGAGAGTTCTGAATAAATTGCTAGCGCCACCATCAGCACCCAATTCCGATAGAACCGAGTTTTTTGTTTTTTCAAGTACCCTGATTGAACTTCGCATGAATTGAAGTCAAGCGATTCCTACTTCACTGAGTCTTACCCGAATTGCTCCAGGTTTTATGGATTAAGCTACGGTTTAAACTCAATTAGAGTAGGCATCTTGGGCTTAACGTACATTCCTGTTACATTGCTAGCAGAACCCCATAAAATATTATTAGTTATGCAACCTCTTTTTTCACTTGCTGGCTTAACCATTCTCGTAGTTGAGGATGATGATGATAGCCGCTTTTACATTACTACTGTGTTAGAAGCAGATGGCGCTAATGTTGTAGCAGTTCCATCGGCAGTAGCAGCATTGAAAGTGCTACCCGAATTACAACCCGATGTCTTAATTAGTGATATAGGTATGCCTGGGGAAGATGGCTACAGCTTGATTCGCAAGATACGTGTGCTAAAACCCAATATTGGCGGACGAGTTCTAGCTATTGCTTTAACCGCTTATGGCGATCGCGAGAGTTGCCTTCACGCTTTAGAATCTGGTTTTCAGACTCATGTATCTAAACCAGTTGGATCAGAAGAATTAGTTGAGATTGTCGCTAATTTGGCTGCTTCTTGTAATTGGTAATTGTGAAAAGCTTATACCAGTCTATTGAACCGGATTCCTCACAAGCGTTGCTCCCTCGTTGCGTAGCTTGCCGCCGTAGGCATCGCTATTACCAAAAGCGTTATCTTGCATATAGGGTGACGGTATCCGTATCTCGGCGGCCACCCTAATAGGAGGTATGATACCCTTGTTTTTTGACTTTTAGTTTAAATTCCCTGCTTTCTCAACAACTTTTTTCAACTCTTCAAAGGTGATACTGCCGCCTTTATCTCCATGCATCTCTAGCAATTCCTGGGGGCTACTAACACCTGTTTCTGCTAAAATGATTGCACTTAAGCCAGGGCTTGAAAAAAGCTCATTAACGGAGATTTTGCCGTCTTGATCGCGATCTAAATTATTAAAAAGAGATTGAAGCTCTTGCTCGGTTGCCATAAGTTTCTATCGGAAGAACGCTTTTCAACTTAATATCTCATTAATCTCTCAAAATTAAATAAACTTGTATCTTTAGACGTAGAAAGGGGTATCGCTGGGGCTTATATTGGTTGTACGCTGTGGGTTACAGGGTTTACTTACAGTCTATCGACTAATTGCGCTGCACCTCAATCTGACAGCTAGCATCTAATGCCCAATGCTTTTGGGCCCCACGTTTCCCTGTCTCGCGGTTAATACGAATCAGAAACTTTAACATTTAACCAATTTTGCTGCTCCAAACGTTGCCAAGCCTTGCGAATATGTTGAGGCTTAAAGAGAGTACGTTTTCTCTCATTCCACTCATGCACTAGGGATATTGCCTGTTCGCTATCTTGGACAGGGCTGGCTTCCTTGGTTGCAACCCAGTGGACTGTAGCCAGCAATTCCATACCATAGGGTGTTTCAAAACCATATATGAGCTTGCTAACTTGCTCTAACCGCGCCTGAGCATCTGGTGTAGTGGCTAAAAATACTTGTGCTGCTTCTCTACCTGCTGGTAATACATAAATTTCAGCATTGTCAGCTTTGCTAGTTCCATCACCGTAGCCCCGAATATAGTGTCCTTCGATATGTTTTAAAACATGATTCAGGTTATGAGCGTAGGGGCCATATCTATCTTTGACATAATTTAGCTTCAAGGTTTCTCCTGCTTCTTGCAGGAGATAGGCTAGTTTTTGGATTTCTAGCTTGGTCAATTCATAACCAGGAATACCATACAGTTCCAACAGGTGAATGATGATGGCACGTCCACGGGTCATGTTGGGCTTTTTGGTCGCAATGGGCATTTTTTCGGCAGATGGTGCGCCTGTAGGTTCAAAGAGAATTACCTGGATTTCTGGCAGTTGAGCAAAGGCTGATTCTACCAAAGGTTTCACTTGCGTCCAGTCTAAACCACCATTACCGCATCCTAGCGGAGGAATAGCAATTGAGGTGATGTCTAGTTGTTGTACTTGGGCGACTAAAGCCACCAGTCCACTTTTGATGTCTTCTATTTTGGATTTGCCTTTCCAGTGGCGCTTGGTGGGAAAGTTAATATTGAATCGCGCATTGCTCCCGTTCACCCCATCCATTCCACCCAATCGGGAGCAGCTGCCACCAATTGAGCAAACCCCTCTGGGCAAACTTCCTCAAATTCCAGCATTACCCCCCAACGCTGATCACTGCTTAGTGTACTGAGTATTTCTTTAACGGCTCCCACCCCAATTTCTACCTTGTGGGCAACTAACTGAGCATAATATTTAACTCGCTTCCACCAAGAATCACTGAGTTGTTCGTTTGTGTCCATACCCCCCCGATTATTATTCCCATCTTCATTATTGGGGGGTGTGGACGGGATGTTAATCCCATACTGAGTCTGCATCTTGGCAGCATAAGCCGCATTACGTTCTTGTTCCTCCTGCCGTCTTCGTTCCTTATCGTCTCTCTGTCGTTGACGGTACTCCAAGATATTTCGAGTCAACATCACATCTTCAGTATTAAGACGGTAATATCTGACCCGTTTCCCATCCTCAAGCGGTCGGCGTGACTCAGTAGATAAACCCAGTTGTGCGAGATACTGCCCCAAAATCCATATAGGCGACTCGTCAAGGGGAATTGTCAGATTAAGAATGCCCTTGATGTGGATAGCATTGCGTTTGGAGAAATTAGCCAAAGCTTCAATCATCGGTTCATCACCCTTAATCTCCACCCCATCCATCAAATCCGTCAACACCGTCCTCAATCCCAGCCGATGACGCATTAGCCAGGATGTAGAATGATTACTCCAATCGGTGCAAATGGCAAGGCGATCGCGCTCCGACTTATCTCTATCGACAACAACAGCAGGCGGCGTAATAAATTCCCGCCCTTGGTCATCAGCGATCGCCTCCCCTGGCTCTGCCAAAATTGCTTCTAGTGCCACAATCTTTTTAATCAGCCTTCCCCCGTCATCTTTTTCCACCAGTTCCGGGGTAACGCTCATGCCGTAGGTATCCTGAATGCGGAACTTTTCACATTCCAAAATCTCCTCTGGCTTAAGATAGTCCTGATGCTGTCTGCTGGTGTAAGTCCTTCTGTCAATATCTTTGGCATTGGCAACCTTACGGTAATGCTCCTCATCGATGGCGATCCCGGCTGCTTTCATCCATCGAGAAGCCCCTTCATTTTCCTCATCTCCTACAGGAATAATGATATTTCCCATTTCCTCCAATAGCGATCGCAGATCCGAGCGTAAATTATTAATTGACCAATTGCGCTGCGCCTCAATCTGACAACTAGTATCCAATGCCCAATCCTTCTCAGCCCCACGCTTGCCCGTTTCTTTATTGATACGAATTAAATAGGCCGTCATCTCGTTTTTCTGAAGAATGTTCTCTTTAATCTGTCGAGCATTGGTTTCGGCGTAACCAAAGGGAGGACGAGGCGCAACCCAGATATACATCGGTACATCGGGACGATAACGCCAAAGTTGCTGGGCGCATTCAGTAGCCGCCTGGGAAACAGCGTGAAACACACCAAACACCGCATCAAAATGATACGTCGAAATGTCAACGCCTGTACCTAAACTGGGAGTTGTTAACAAAGCATCAATAGTTTTGATAGCAGTGTTAATTTCCTTGATAAAAATCACGTTCTCTTCACTGCCACTATTTTCTGAGTGAACAGTCCACACTTTCAACTGACGGTCTTCGTCTGGCTCTGGTGTTTCTTCGATGTCAATTGATGTTCCATCATTCAGCGCTCTCTCTAGTTTTTTGATAAATCGCTTGCTGTCACTGACCATCATCAACTTTTTGCCCAACATCAATTGACAGTGGAACTCTGCGACCAATGCGCTGCTATTGCGACCTTCGTACCAGTATGCTTTTCGACCACCCGAACGATACAGGTTTTTGATGATGTATGGTTGTTCACCCGCCGGACGCATG
>JAKOMP010000161.1 GCA_022241785.1 Cyanocohniella sp. LLY
AAGAAACAGCGCTGGCGCTATCGCCAGTTGTGATTTTAGTGTGGCTAGTTGTTTCTCACTATTTCTCAGTTCAGTTTGCAGTGTGGTAATTCTTTCTGGTAATTCTTCGGGTTTAACTTTAAAGCGATCGCTTAAATTTTTGACTACTTTATCGCGAACATTGAGATAATCCAAGATTGCCGGGCCAGATACAGAATGCGTTACTATCGATTTAGTCAGTTGTGGAATCAAAATTGATTGTGGCTACACCACTCAACATAAACGAAGCCCTACTACAAGAGGCATTGGCACTTGAAGACCACGCGTCCCTTGATTCTCTGGTAGAAGCAGCACTGCGCGAATATATTCAACGTCGTAAGCGGCTCAAAGTGTTAGAACTCTTTGGTACTATCGATTATGATGCAGACTATAACTACAAACACCAACGTCAGCAGACATGAGTGTTATTGTTGATACTTCTGTTTGGTCTCTGGCTCTGCGTCGGAAAACGCCACCTGATTATTCCCCTACCATCACAATATTGCAGAATTTAATCACTGACGACCAAGTTGCTTTGTTAGGTGCAATTCGCCAAGAAATTCTTTCTGGAATCCGCAATTTTGAGCAGTTTACCCGTCTGCGAGATTACCTTCAAGCCTTCCCAGATGTAGAACTCATACCTGAAGACTACGAAATAGCCGCAGAGTTTTTTAATACCTGCCGTATTAAGGGCATTCAGGGTTCAAATACTGATTTTTTGATTTGTGCAGTTGCTTATCGTCGCAGCTACAGCATCCTCACAACTGACAATAATTTTCACAGTTTTCGGATGCATATTCCTATTATTCTATTGCCAGTTGATGGTTAGACAAAATACTGACAAACTTTATGGGTAAGAATGAGCGCGTAACCTTTCTCCCAATATTGGTATCAATAACTACTCGCAATGTCATATCGGCTGGGATTGCTGACGCACAGCTTTAATTTCAGCCATGATGTCATCTTCTGTAATCTCATCAACTGGGGGTTCAGCATAAAGTTCTTGAATTAAAGCCGTCAAATCTGAAGGTAAATCTAGTTCAATCAAGGCTCTGGCGACTTTTGCCCGTTCATCTGGCTGTAACTGTTGTACTGCTGTAATGAGTTGTTCCAAGGTGATGGGAATTGATACCATGTCGGTAGCTATCATGATCGTTTCTTAGCTTAAATTGTAGTGCTGTTGTCATTTAAAGGGCGATTCGCATTTGATAAAATCAGGGAATAGCGGTAGCGCGTGAATGTTGCCAACAGATATTGCGAGAAAGAGTCAAATTTACAACCAAGATTCAACAGACAATGCTGTTACCTGTATAATTCGCTGAAAGTCGCTATCGGCTGATACAACGGTAAAATTATATTGTAGAGCCAGAGCAGCAATCCAGAGGTCATTTTCATCAAAACCCAGGTCTGTTATGTGAGTTTTTCTCCGTTTACTTTTGTCTTTGGGGCCAAATTGTCTCATTAAAGCTGCTTTGAGTTGACCATAAATGCTAGCGGTGTCCTCTATAACGCTGTAGATGCGTATATCTGCGAGAAAATCTTTCAACCGAGCGAGATTAGTTTCTCTCTTGGCAGAATTTTCCATCATATATGTAAGTTCTCCCTGCACAATTACGCAGGTAGCAATATTTAATTCTCCTACTTCAGCTATTCGACGAATCACGTTTGGTTCGCCGAGGATGATAGCACTACAGTGGTTGGTATCTAATAGATTCATGACTCAAAAGGATTTAAGTCATAATCGAATTTGGCTTTACCACGCGTGGCGTAAACGGACTGAAGACACTCTTGAAAATCATTGCCTTCCCAAGTTCCAGCGTGTCTCAAAATTGAACGCCCGGAAGCTGGACGGTAAGGTAATTGAGAATTGTCTATTGACTGGGATTCTGGTAGTCTCTGGGTATCTTCTGATTTAACTGATGAGGCAGGTGTATCTTTTTTGTCTGCTTCTTGCTTAGTCTTGAGAAAGCGCAAAAAGTCTAGTGTTTCTTCTAGAAGAGAGTCTGGGGAGGATTCAATTTCTTGGAAAAGGAGTTTTTTGATAGTCATAAAGGTATTGTGTAACTGAATTTATTATCCAGGCAGGCAAGACTTGTACTGAGCTTGTCGTTCGCGTAGCGTCTCGTAGAGAAGTATGCCTGCCCCACAAGAGAATATAATTAACTCAAAGCTGAGAGCAAATCACTGTGAGCCTTGGCTAACGCCTCCGGTAACTTACTCGCATCACGTCCGCCGGCTTGGGCTAAGTTTGGTCTCCCACCGCCGCCACCGCCGCAAATTTTGGCAATAGCACCGACAAATTTACCCGCTTGCAGTCCCTTTTTATTCACCTCTGCACTGAAGGCTGCAACTATACTCACCTTTCCTTCTTCAGGAACCGAACCCAGAACTACTGCACCGTTACCGATTTTTTGCAGTAACCTTTCCGCCGCAGTTTTCAATGATTCTGGGTCAACGTCTGCCATTTGCGCCACTAAAATTTGATACTCGCCTACAGATTCTACTGTTTGCAGTAAACTGTCTGATTTAGCGATCGCCAATTGTGATTTCAGTGTGGCTAATTGTTTCTCACTATTTCTCAGTTCTGTTTGCAGAGTGGTGATTCTTTCTGGTAATTCTTCGGGTTTAACTTTAAAGCGATCGCTTAAATCCTTAACTACTTTATCCCGAACATTGAGATAATCCAAGATTCCCGGGCCAGATACAGCTTCAATGCGTCGCACTCCAGAAGCCACACCAGCTTCAGAAATAATCTTAAATATGCCTATCTCCGCAGTATTACTGACATGAGTTCCACCGCAGAGTTCCATCGACACACTAGGAAAGTCAATCACTCGCACTTCTTCGCCGTATTTTTCGCCGAACATGGCCACTGCACCCCTAGCTTTGGCTTCGTCTAAGGGCAATACTTCTACGTTGGCTGCATGGGCTTCGGCAATCCAAGTATTTACCTGTTCTTCTACTTGTTCGACTTCTGCTGGTGTCAAAGCCCGGGGACAGTTAAAGTCAAAACGCAATCTATCGAAGGAAACCAGGGAACCTGCTTGAGATATGCCTTCATCGACAATTTTCTTTAATGCGGCTTGTAATAAATGGGTTGCAGTATGGTTAGCTTGGGCGCGACGACGACAAGCCCGATCTATTTGAGCAGTTACAGCATCTCCTACTCGGATTGTACCGCGTTCGATGCGGCCAAAGTGGATAAAGAAATCAGATTCTTTTTTCACATCTTCCACGCGCACCACTACACCATCACCGGAGATATAACCGCGATCGCCTATTTGTCCCCCGGATTCGGCATAAAATGGGGTTTGATTCAACACAATTTGAATTTCTGCCCCAGCTTCTGCTTCCTCTTGAGAAATGCCATCTATTAATATGGCTTCGACGTTGGCTGTCGCCGCAGGTTGGGTATAACCGATAAATTCGGTGGCGTGGATGTGTTCGGCTAACTTATCTAAAGAACCTTGCACAGTTAAATCAATGGTTTCGTGGGCGGCTTTGGCACGTTCCACCTGTTTTTGCATTTCGGCGTTGAAACCGGCTTCATCTACAGTTAGCTGATTTTCTTCCGCAATTTCTTGGGTAAGTTCCAGGGGGAAACCGAAGGTATCGTATAAGGTAAAGGCACTTTCACCGCTGATGTGGGTTTTTCTTTGCTGTTTTACCTGTTGAATGATTTCTTCTAAAAGTTTTTCGCCCCTATCAAGGGTTTTGAGGAAATTGGATTCTTCTCGTTGCAGTTCAGCTTTAATTGCAGCTTCCCGTTGGCGCACATTGGGATAAGCTGATTCAGACAGGGAAATTGCAGTTTCGGCAACTTGGTTAATAAATTCGCTAGTAATGCCAATTAAGCGCCCATGACGCACCACCCGCCGAATTAACCGCCGCAGTATATAACCTCGTCCCACGTTGGAAGCGCGAATTTCATCGGCAATCATTTGGACAACGGAACGCACGTGATCACCAATGACTTTTAGGGAGACTTTAGTTTTCTCATCGCTGCTGTGGTAATCAATCCCCGCAATTTGGGCGGCTGTGTGAATAATCGGGAGAATTAAATCAGTTTCATAGTTATTCGGTACTTGTTGGAGGATTTGCGCCATCCTTTCCAAACCCATACCGGTATCAATATTTTTATTTTGCAGAGGTGTCAAGTTACCTGACGCATCCCGGTTATATTGCATGAACACGAGATTATAAAACTCGATAAACCGGGTATCGTCTTCTAAATCGATATTTTCATCACCGCGTTCCGGGTGGAAATCATAATAAATTTCCGAACAAGGGCCACAAGGGCCTGTGGGGCCAGATACCCAAAAGTTATCGTCTTCACCCATGCGTTTAATTCTGGCTGCGGGTACGCCGATTTGATCGCGCCAAATATTATAAGCTTCGTCATCATCTTCAAAGACGCTAACTACCAGGCGTTCTGGAGGTAAGCCGAAGACTTGGGTAGAAATTTCCCAACCCCAGGCGATGGCTTGTTCTTTAAAATAATCACCAAAGCTGAAGTTACCCAACATCTCAAAAAAAGTATGATGGCGTTTGGTGCGTCCCACGTTTTCGATGTCGTTGGTGCGAATACACTTTTGGGATGTGGTAGCCCGTTTAAAGTCTGGCGTGCGCTGTCCCAGGAATATCGGTTTAAATGGTAGCATCCCCGCGATCGTCAGCAGCACGGTTGGGTCTTCTGGTACGAGGGATGCACTCGGGAGAGTCTGGTGTCCTCTTTGGGCGAAGAAGTTGAGGAATGAGTTGCGAATTTCGTTACCGCTGAGTTTCTGGGGATTGTCAGACATGGGTGAAAAGCAAAAGTAGTGTTACTAAATTGGGAACGTCCGCAGCAGATATTTGTCTCTTGTACAAACAAAGTATGACCCAGGATAGGACATCTCTGCCATTGGTGAGTTAATGCTGGGACGTGTATCTACTGGGTTATGGCTAAAAGTAGCTTTATCTTATTTTTGCATTTTGTTTCAGTTTGTTGCCAGTCATTTTGCCGAGTAGGCAGTTATTGTGTACTTCTCTATCTGTGAATACCCCCATTACCTAACTTCAGTAAGATGTGCGATCGCTATCTGCATCAATAGCATGGAATACATAAGTAAAAATAAAACTCAGATACCGAGGTAGGTAATGGCATTAAAACTAAAAGTTCCCAATATGGCTTGTGAAGACTGTGCAACGAAAATTACTGACTCTATCCATGTCATGGAACCCGATGCTCAGGTAGAGGTGGATGTCCAAGATAAAACAGTAACTGTGGAATCTGCTGCTTCTGAAGAGTCAATTAAACAGGTGATTGTTGCTGCTGGTTATAACATTGAAGGCTATTGATTAGAAATTAGTTTTTGTACAGGAATTTAGATATAGAACTGGCTCTATCTAAATCATCTATTCCACATTTTCCGCTCATATCTTGGGCGGAATATAAATTATTTATTTTTTTATTTGAATTACATTTTAAAAACTAATTTGTTTTGATAACTTTGTATATTTACGAGACATTTTGATCAAACTTTACATAAAAACATGATTGCTTGAATATACAAACGAATGCTACCAATACCAGATAAAATTTTGACTACTTAGGCTTTGTCTTAACGGCTCAATGATACTGCTGGACTAAGAAAACCCTTCTCGACAGTAAATTATTTTTATTGTTTATAGTAAGTAGAATAGTGTAAATAATTAAAGGTTTGTCGTGGGGACTTTAGTCCTCTAATAAGGACTAAAGTCCTTACTACGAACCAAATACAATTTTTTTTACATTACTTTACATAGTTTGGTTTTTTCAAGTCGTTCTACTTACATAACATTTCCAGCATTTATAAGATATTACGGTTTTTACGGATAAAACACAATATTTATATTTTTTTAATATTTAGTACATAGCTAATTTTGGTTCTTCGGTTACTTTTATGGAGAATTAATAGTAAAATGCCAGTTTAATAAACTGCGTAATCGAAAATTACTAAAGTTACGAAAGCCATATCCAAGCCTTTTAATTAACTTAAGTTTATTATTAATTCCTTCTACAGTACCACTCGTAGTTCTGCCGTCAAAATAGCCGACTATTTCGCCGAACCATCTAACGATGGTACCGATACTCTTCGGAAAATATGAAAGAGCATCATACATCCAATCTAGTAGTTTTAGGATACTATCACCCCAAGATTGAGTTGTTTCAAATATATCTCTAAATTCTTCTTTTAGTGCGTGCATTTTCGCAAGTCTTGGTGAGACATCCTGCACAGATTTTAATTTTTCTTTTTGCTTTTCATTGAGAGACTCTTCATTTTTAAGTAAGCTATATTTGCTTTTGTTTAATGCCTCTAGTATGCGCTTTTTTTCTGATTGATTCTCTAGAGATGTAGCTGCTTTTTTCTCAGTTTTACGCATGGTATCTAATTCATCATTTACCTGTTTCATCACATGAAATCTATCAGCAGTTACATGAGCATTTGGCATTAACTCTTCTACTAAATTTTTATAAGGTGACCAGAGATCAATGCTCACTTCTTCAATTTTATTAAGTACCTCAGACCCCCAACTGACAAGTATTTCACGGATATCTTCTATGCGTCTTGATTGCACTATTTCAATTGGTTTATGAGTATCTAAATCTACTAATACTGCTAAGTAGTTCCCTTGTCCTTTAACTAAAGATATTTCATCTATACCTAACTTTTTAACCTGACTTAAGTTAATATTTAATATTTGCGATACTTGCTTTTTTACCATTGATTCTACTTCTTCATCACTTAAGCCGTTTCTTTTGGCAACACTACGGATATTACTATTTAATACTTGTTGGACTATATCCGTCGCTAATCTTTTTGTATACCCTTTATTTTTATCTACAAAATCCAGTTTTTCACTAAAGACTTTTTTACACTTGTGACATTTAAATTGGCGACGATTTATTTTTAATAGCACCGATTTTTTATTCCAAGGTAAATCATGAATCATCCGCCAATGATTTTGATGTATACTGTGGGTAATTTTTCCGCAATCAGGACAAGTCGAATAATTCACGCTTTTTTCTATCGTTATAATTATTTCTTCCCCAACAAGTTCTTGAAAATCTAACACTTTCATATCGGGGAGATTCAAGATTTGCTCTACAGGAAACTTCATCGTAAATACCTGAAAACTAACAATTTTATAATATAAATTATAATTTTGGTATTTTTACATAATGCTTAATATCTCTTAAATACTTGCCAAATCTAAATCGTAGGCATTATTGTCTTTAAATCATAGCCCTTATAATTCAGTTAATTTTCATAATCACCATAAAAGTAACCGAAGAACCATTTTGTTTAATATTTCTTGTGATTTTTGTAATTGTTTTTCTATTTCTTTGAGACGTTGTGAAATTACAGCAAAGCTCATTATTGAGATACCAAGATTAAGTACACTAGCAGCAGTAGCTACCTGTAAAACCCCTTGATTTGCCCCTGAAAGTATAAGGTTGAGTAAATTGTCAGCCGAACGACTTGGGATTGGTACTGAACTATTTGGTTCATATTCACGTAACCATGTAACGACTTGTTTGGTTCCTACTTCCCGAATCACACCACCAACTCTTTCAAAAGTTCCATCTTTCAAGCCTTTGACAACCCAATCTGCAAGCATAAATGTTGCTGTAACTGCTAAACTCATAATTTTTTCCTATTTGATAAATTCTCAGCAGCGCGGTGTCTAAAAACAAGCTGCATTAGATATAGACAGCAAATACCAGCGCTTTACTTAGTATTCCCAAACTAAGTTTGAGTATGTCCAATCAACTCGCATTCTTTACTCTGTGTTCTCTGTGCCTCTGTGGTTAGTTAAAAAGAGCGATCGCTCAAACACCAAACGAATCAGATATAGTGAAATTAAAGAAAATATGAGAGCTAATAGTAATTATGCTTAGTGGAATCAAACAAAAAACGATTGTAGGTAAAGATATAAAATAATTAATAAGCTTATGGTGTAGCATATGGCTGAAATTATAACTCTTGAAATTCCTGAGACATTGGCAAAAAAAGCAAAAGAATTTGGGCTCTTCAGTACTTATTATGCTAAACTAACAATTGAAATGCCAGTTTAACAAGCATCTAATTCGGAAGTTTTCAAAGTTTCTAAATCGAATGGCACTAAGAAAACGTGAAACCTAGTCAGGGCAGGGTATAGGGGGTAGGGTGTCGGGTATAGGGAAAAAATCAAGAAAATTAAAAACAAGTGCGAACATTAATAAACTTCTTTGCTACGCAACGCTGACGCGGTAAGCGCAGCTATGCCCGTTAGGGCTTTACGCCACTACACCCCACACCCTACACCCCACACCCAAAAGCC
>JAKOMP010000162.1 GCA_022241785.1 Cyanocohniella sp. LLY
AACCCTGATTACTTCGTCCTTAATTCTCAATAAAAAGCCAATTTTAGCGAGAATACAAAGAGCGAATTTGTCAAGTATGCTTGACCCCTCAGYGTTTAAGAAGATTACAAAACAAGCGTTTTAGGATTGTTAAGAAAGATGTGACTAATGGATAGCCTTGGTAAGGAGAGGGGAGACTTTGACGCAAGTCAAAGGCGGGGTGAGGTCAAAAACTAGACTTGCATGTTATTTAATTCATGTTCCTAAGGCAACAAATTCAATCGATCTGTTTGTCTGTGCTTCAAATTCTTTCTATCATCATCCCAATCTTACCGCGTATCTTCAATGACCTAGCGCTTTCTGACGACAGCCCACATCACAGATGCTACCGTGGTGTAGTTTAAAACCAAGACACAAAAATTATATATGTGTATGGCACGTGCTTTTTGTTCTCAATAAGTTTTAGCCAACGAATATGGGAACAATATTCCAGTAACTTTAAAGAGGACAATCACTCTGATATACCAAAAATTTGAAAAACTATGACTAACCGTTTTGCTTCTGGGAACGCTGCCCTGACACTCAAGGTAGCAGGGATAATTTTAATTTTGTCCTTTTTACTCGACTTTTTAATTTTGATGTTGCCTTTCCAACCCACTGATCGGTCATGGCAAATCAACCTGGCCACCGCATTGGTAGACCGGGGTATTGTGCCTTTAGTGGGTATCGGAATGCTATTTGTGGGTTACTGGATGGATGGTTTTGCTGAAGGCGATCGCCCTAAACCGGTAGATGTCAGATTTCCTGTCCTCATCTTATCCAGTATTTTAGGGTTAATCTTTTTGCTAATTTTTCCTCTGCACCTCAATAATGTACGGCAAGCTAGCGCTCAAACCGTCAATCAAATCGCCCAAGATGCACAGCAGGCGGAAAACCAATTGCAAGGTCAGTTATCGCAATTGCAAGCCCAAATCAATAACGAGCAAGGCCAAGCACAACTAGAACAACTGCGAAACCAAGCGAGAAACCAGTTTAATGAACTGCTCAAAGACGAGCAATCATATCAACAAGCATTGAATAATCCTCAAATTCCCGCAGCGCAAAAAGAATTACTCACAAAATTTAAAGCCAATCCCCAAGAACTAGATACCTTTATCGCCCAACAAACAGACCCACAAGCCCTGGCAACTCAACGATTGACCCAAATTCGCCAACGTCGAGAAGAAGCTCAAAAACAAGCCAGAGACAACGCTTGGAGATCGGGACTACGAATTGGGATTAGCAGTCTATTGTTATCCATTGGTTACATGATCATTGGTTGGACAGGATTACGAAGTCTTGGTGCTTTACAAGGTAGTAAACGTAAAGTAGCTGCTCGTTAAAAGGCATATGGGGCGATGGGGGATGGGAGCAACGCGATTTTTTTTTGTGAGATCATCATAAAGACAGYAGGGAGCAGGGGGCAGGGAGCAGGGGGAATGGAAAAAGAACCCATCAGAAGTCATGAAGACCTAGAAGTATACAAAATGGCATTTGATGTCGCCATGAAAATCTTTGAATTATCAAAGAAGTTTCCCATAGAGGAAAGATATTCGTTAACTGACCAAATTCGTAGATCATCACGCTCTGTTTGTGCAAATCTTGCAGAAGCATGGAGAAAGCGTCGTTATGAAGCCGCTTTTATTGCCAAATTGAATGATTCAGAAGCTGAAGCAGCAGAAACTCAGACTTGGCTTAAATTTGCTGTGAAATGTAGTTATTTAGATGTAGATACAGGCAGAGAACTTTATGAAACTTACAACCGAGTTTTAGGCATTCTAGTAACTATAATCAACAATCCATCTCCCTGGCTCATAAAACGCTAATTTCTCATCCCCCTGCTCCCTGCCCCTCTGCCCCCTGCTCCCTGCCTCTTGTCTCCTTATTTCCAGTCCCCTATTAGGAAATTTTTTATAAAACTTCAACATGTTTTCCATTTACATACTGACATATAACGAAGAACTAGATATTGCGGCTTGTATTGAGTCAGCGATGCTATCGGATGACATTATAGTTGTAGATTCATGCAGTAGCGATCGCACGGTGGAAATCGCTAGTCGCTATGCTGTTCGCACTGTCCAACACGCCTTTGAAAGCCACGGACGCCAACGTACTTGGATGCTAGAGTCTATTCCGCCCAAATATGAGTGGGTTTACATTCTCGAAGCTGATGAGCGCATGACGCCAGAATTGTTTGCTGAATGCGTACAGGCAAGTCAAAATCCAGACTACATCGGCTATTACGTCGCTGAACGGGTAATGTTCATGAATCATTGGATTCGCCGTAGTACCCAATATCCCCGTTACCAAATGCGTCTTTTCCGCCACGGTAAAGTTTGGTTTACAGATTATGGTCATACTGAAAGGGAAGTTTGTGACGGGGCTACCAGTTTTTTAAAGGAAACCTACCCTCACTACACTTGTAGTAAAGGACTAAGCCGTTGGATTGAAAAGCATAACCGTTATTCTACAGATGAAGCCAAAGAAACTTTGTATCAAATTGAACAAGGCAAAGTCAATTGGCGAGACTTGTTTCTCGGTAAAACCGAAGTCGAAAAACGCCGCGCTTTGAAAGATTTATCTTTACGTTTACCTGCTAGGCCTTTTCTCCGGTTTCTATATATGTATTTTATCTTGGGGGGTTGCCTAGATGGACGTGCTGGTTTGGCTTGGTGTACACTACAGGCGTTTTACGAATACCTAATTTTGCTCAAAGCTTGGGAAATGAAACATCTGCCCACACCCAGTTTAGATCTAGGTTTATCTCAAGGTGAAGAGAACACCGCAAATGCACATCATCCTGTTTCTGAAACCACAACTAAGTTAGATGTAGTTTAATTTCAATGCTGTTTCCCATTGCCCCGATCCCCAGAGGGGGCCCCTCACAGGTGTAGGTATTTTACTAATAACCAATGACTACAGCAACTAAGATAGAAGCCATTCTTTATTTAAAAGGCAAGCCCTTATCCCTCGGCGAAATCGCTGAGTATGCCGCGTGCGATCGCGCTACCGTGGAAGAAGGCATGATGGAGTTAATTGATAGTTATGCCCACCGCGATAGTGCTTTAGAAGTTGTAGAAACCCCACATGGTTATAGTCTGCAACTGCGGTCTGATTTTCATGACTTGGTACAAACCCTAATTCCTGTAGAATTAGGACTTGGTGCATTGCGAACTTTAGCCGCGATCGCTCTCAATAACCCCATACTGCAAAGTGATTTAATCGAACTGCGCGGTTCAGGTGTGTATCAACATGTTCCCGAATTAGTAGAGCTAGGTTTTGTGCGAAAACGCCGAGATCATGATTCCCGCTCCTACTCATTACAAGTAACACCAAAATTTCATCAGTATTTTCAAATCGAGCAGTTGCCTCAAATTTTAGAGCGCGGTCCCAAGGAAGAACAACTAGAGCTAGATTTATCACTTGCAGCAGCAGAATTAGACAATTTGAGTGAAAATGAAGATATCACCAGCCCTGAAATATCACAAAAGATAGCTTAAACAGATGCGTCGGTAGTACCAAAAAGGTAATCATCGGGAAAAATTCTCTGTTGTAGACGTGGCATAGGCTTTGCCTGGTTAGAGTCCAAGGCTATACCCGTGGAGAATGCACTACCCCTGTACTATGGTTTAGAGTAGAATCAGCAACTAAGCTAAAAATTTGCCAATGGTGTTTGACCCTGACTTTTTAAATGACAACTCTGAGGACAACGCTAATCAGCTTCTGAACGACCATTTTGAGGAAAACCCCAATCAGTTACTCAAATATCTACAGCATCAGTCTCCTGAAGTTCTAGCCCGTGTCGCTCAGTCCGTCAGCCCAGAAATCAAACAGATAATTTCGCAAAACGTCCAGGGGTTAGTAGGAATGCTCCCCGCAGAAAATTTTAACGTGCAAATTACCACGGATAGGGATAACTTAGCTGGGCTACTAGCATCGGCGATGATGACAGGATATTTCCTCCGCCAGATGGAGCAAAGGATGCAGTTAGAGCATTTGTCAAACGGTCAATAGTCAATCACTAAAAATAGTCCGGACTATTGACTTTCGACTCCAGAGCATCAACTACTTCTTCTGGGGATAAGTTCCCGATTGCACTTTGAAAGTTTGAATTTTACCACTGCGGCTGACTTCAACTTTAAGGATATCCCCAACTGTGCTGGATTCCACTTGTTTCTGGACTTGGGCTGCTATTTTTACTGGTCTGCCGTTAATTTTTTGAATTACGTCTCCAGGTAGCAATCCCGCTTCTTGTGCAGGTGAGTTATCCATGACTCCTTTAATCACCACGCCAGTTTCCGACTGAATATCTAGGTCTTTTTCTCGATTCAGCTCTCGTCTGGTGGTAGGAGACAAATCTGTCATTTCAATGCCCAAGAAAGGATGCTCCGCCCGACCTTTGGTAAATAGTTCATTGGCAATTCGGGCGGCAGTTTCAATAGGAATGGCAAAACCCAATCCTTGAGCATCGGCGCGAATAGCAGTGTTAACGCCAATCACTTCACCTTGGGCGTTTAACAAAGGCCCGCCAGAGTTACCAGGATTAATAGCTGCATCAGTCTGAATAAAGCTGACTCGCTTATCGGGAACACCCACTTGAGCGCTAGTTCTATCAGTAGCACTGATAATGCCAATAGTGACAGTATTATCTAAACCCAAAGGATTGCCAATTGCGATCGCCCACTGTCCTGGGATTAAATTTTGTGAATTACCCAGCTTAACTGTAGGCAATTTAGTTTCGGGAATTTTCACCACAGCCACATCGGTTATGGGGTCAACTCCCACCACCTTGCCCTTAAAAGTGCGACCATCCTTAAGAGTGACTTGCACCGTATCCGTATCTGCCACCACATGAGCATTAGTGAGCAATTCGCCATTTTCGCTCAAAATAAATCCCGACCCTGTACCCCGCTCAATTCTTTCTCTAGGAATTGGTTGCTCATCTTCACCAAAAAACCGGCGCAATAAGGGATTTTTTAAAGCATCTGAGATGGGATTAGCCACTTTACGAGTAGCGTTAATCCTCACCACAGCCGGGCCCACTTGTTGCACTGCTGAAGCAATAAAATTGAGATTATCGCCTCCCGCTGCCCCAATAGCTCCACCTACGGGATTAGGAATCACAGGTTCTGGAGCCGCAGCCGTCACATTCCTTAACTCTTGAAACGAGCGATTATTTGGCAGAAAATAACGACTGCCATACAATCCTGCACCACCACCAATCGTTAGTAAAGATAGATAAATAGCTAGTTGCTTTAAAGATACATTCATAGTTGTTACGTTTAGGGAAAGCAGTGCGATGGGCTACGCCCCGCCAGAGGTGATCGCTAATTTCTAAGTGTAGTCAAGCAAATGCCCAGTGGACAGATAAATTTACAGAGAATTATCAGTTATGCGGCACTAGAGGCTAGAAGCTAGAGTCTAGAGGGGAAGAGGCAGAGGTACAGACGTAAGTTGGAGTTTTACTAACATTATCCTCCTAATCCTCTTGTCCCTTCGTCCCCACTCTCTAGTTCCCAATTAAAATCTAAAGTTAGTGTTCTCTTCACATTTATATATGAATCTTCTTTATCGTCTATTTTTCCTCTGTAGCCTAGCCAGTGCTGTTGGGCTAGGATTTCTACCCTTAAACTCCCATAATGCCCATGCTGCTCCTGCAAGTTGTCCTACTCCAGCATTATCTCGCTTCCAACGCCACACAGTTGCTCGTGGTGAAACTTTAGAGAGCATAGCCCAGCGTTACAATCTTTTACCGTCAACGCTGATCGATATGAATCCATCTGTGAGAAATGGTAATGTTACCGTCGGTAGCGAGTTACAAATTCCTCCCTACAATGGAATTGTTGTAGAAATACCTAGTGGTCAAACTTGGCGACAAGTAGCAGAAACTTATAAAGTTCGTGCTGATACCCTGTTTGAGATTAATGGTTGTCAGCAAAACCCCAGAATCGTGTTTGTTCCCAGGGTGAATAATTCACAAAATCGTCCTGTAGTGCAGTCTCCCACACCTGCTGATGTAGAACCTATATCTATAGCTGGATATCCCTTGCAGGAACAAGCACCTGTGGGATTACCTTATGGTTGGCAGATTCATCCTACAACTGGTGAAGTGTTTTTCCATAGTGGTGTAGATTTGCTGGCACCTTTGGGTAGTCCTGTACAGGCGATCGCTCCAGGAACTATAGTATTTGCTGACGATCAAGGTAGTTATGGCAATTTAGTCATTGTCAATCATGGTGGTGGACTGCAAAGCCGCTATGCCCATCTGGAAAATATCAATGTTGCTGTAGGTCAAACAGTTGACGCAGGTGATTTGCTAGGAAATGTGGGTACTACTGGACAACCTACTGCAACTCAACCACACCTTCATTTTGAAATGCGTTCTAGTTCAGATTTAGGTTGGGTAGCTAAAGATCCCAAAGAATATTTCCGGCAATGAGCAGTTTTTCCACGTAGAGGAAACTCAAAAAGTAATCGATTCGTGCGAATTGATGATGTGCATCCCGGCGTTGGCAAATTTAGTAAATGCAGCATCTGCCTGTTCTGTGTAGTCAACTACACCAGGAACCACAACAGGGGATGTGCAATCTTCTAGCAAATAAACTTTTTGGGCAAGGGTAGCATCTACCTGTTGAATTTCGGTTAATAAGTTATCAATTGTCCAGGCGACGCAATGGCTTTTTGCTTGACCTGCGATAATTACTTTATCGAATTGTAAAAGCTGCTGAATCAGGCGTGTGTTTTTTTTCGCCAGGGGATTTTGCTCAAAATCTGTTAAAACTTCTGGACTTAAAACAGAGTAGTTTTCTGTTAAGGGATTATCACCTTTGATTTCAAATTGTGTCTGGCTTTGACGAGCAATGCTATGAAAAAATATTGCTTCTTCTACAGATGAAACTAAGGCATGACCAATGCCACCCAACATCGAATGATAAGGCCAAACAGTTAAGGGATATTTACCGTCTTGACTTAGTTGTTTAACGTAGTGGTAGGCGTTTTTTTCTAATATTTCGTAATTACTATTAGTAATACTATTGGCAACTGCTGAATTAACTTGCCAAATACCTGTTTCTATATCTGCTGGAGTAATATTAGTTGCTGCTGGTGTGGGATGTTCACCTGATTCATTGACCCAAAATATGGGATGAAAAATTTGGATGGCTGTGTGAGTATCCAGGGTAGGAATAATTTTTGTGATTACGCCCAAATTGCGATAAATAAATTCACATAATCTGCGATTATCATCTACTGCTCCAGTTCCTGATTTTCCCCCGACAAATAATTCAAACTCGGGAATACAGAAAGTATTTTGCACATCAATTAACAGTAGGCAAATTTGTTTTGTGTCTGAAGCTGCTGCTGGAATCTTATATTTTTTAGCCCAGGCTGCTGCTGCTGCTGCACGTTCTTGATAAGGTACACGCCAGACTTCTCCAACTTTTTTCGGGTTAAAGTGTGGCGGAATTGGTAGGTGGCTTGTAATTTGGGTATACATAATTCAACTAAAATTTTATTCTATATAGTTTGTTTCTTAAAACTGAAGGCAGGTGATGAACCAACAAAGTACCCAAAAATACGTAAAACTCCTTTTGTTAACAGTTGGGATTATTGGTTTCTTTTTCAGCTTGCTGCTATTGTCCTGGAAAATTGCCGATGTACTGTTACTACTGTTTTTGGGAGTCCTGCTGGCTATCGTTCTCCGCACATTGGCTAAGTTATTTTCCCGTTATACACCCCTATCAACTCGATGGTCAGTTATTGTCGTCATCGTACTAGCTATTTTTGTTTTGGGCATTGGTGGAAGGTTGATTGTCCCAGAAATAGCAAATCAGACGAATGAATTGGTCGAGCAGTTAAATCAAGCTTCACAGCGCATAGAAGATATACTCTCTCAATATAATTGGGGCGAAGATTTCATAGAGCAAGTACTTCCCCAAGATGGCCCACAACTACCTGAAACTAATACGTTACAGCACTTCCGTCTGTAATGAGGTACACTAGATCAAAATATAAATATTTTTAAATGAAGTCATATTCTATCGATCTTCGAGAAAAAATAGTTGCAGCACATGTTCAGAAAAACATCTCAATCAGGAAAGTAGCTAACATATTTTCCGTGTCGAAGAGTTTAGTGCAAAAGCTTGTAAGACAACAAAAAGTTGATGGAAATTTACAATCCAAGCCGCGAGGAAAACCACAATTTAGTCATCTAACAAATGCTGAAATAGAGCTAAGAGAATTAGTTGAAACACATCCAGATGCAACATT
>JAKOMP010000163.1 GCA_022241785.1 Cyanocohniella sp. LLY
GCACAAGCAAAAGCAAAAAGGTACTTACGGTTGTATACTTGGGAACATTCTTCTTCTTATGTAGCCCGGATGCTTTATCTCAAACGCGGTTTTTACCAAATTGGTGAATCCCCAAACAAGAGCGGATTTAAAACTATCTATCTTGAACTCCAACTCGATAGCATTATCCATAGTTGATGAGGAAATTCATCTAGAAATTTTCAAGCGAGGAAAGGCGATCCAGTATTGCACTGCGATCGCCCGCCTATTTCCGTTGCGTTACTTCAACCCCGACTGTGCTTTACTCTTGAGCCTGTCATGCTCAAAAGTTACGGTGATTTTAGAACCATCAGGATTTTCCCAGACAAATGTTGCTATTGTTGCAGAGCGGCTAACCTCGACACCTCGATACAAGATTGACCGCACTTCCGTTAAGGACATTCCTGGTTTTAGCTGTTCGTACTCTGCACGACCGAACCGACCGAGTTCAGCTTGGGCAGATTGTTCATGCTGCTTGGAATAAAAAGCAGTTTGAACAAAACCATACGCTAGACCTGAACCAAGCATTACTCCCAGTGAAAGGGCAATATTCATCAGTGAGCGGACGACAGTATTATTAGATTGTGTGGGGTTGGTTTTATTAACCATTGAAGTAACTCCATAAAGTTTATTGTTTGGTGCTAGTTTGGTGGCCGCCAGACTAGCTTTAACTTTCATACCTGTTGGTAATGGGCATATAGTAGGCATTTGCGTTTTCAGTAAATTCAGTAACCTCCTTGTTCTTGCTGATAGTGTCACCAGGCGTACAAGCTTAGTTTGTCAACCTTGCCGCATCTGTTATTCCCACCTAATATTCCTAATGTGGATTTATTAATGGGAGTATCAAAGCCGCTCATAAATAGAGTTCCCTACATAGCTTTTGTCAGGGTTGATAGCGTTTGGTGAGCAAAGATAACCACCTTTTGCAATAACTTTGTCAACTTTGATAATGTGGGTTGTGTGGTTGTAAAAAGTAGGCATCTTTTACTCAGTAAGTGTCACCACCTCATGCAAGTAGCTATATAAAGTTGCCCATGCTCAAAGGCCGCGACTTGACTGTTATTCCCAACCTGTAGTAACTGCCCTGTTATTCCTAAGGTATTGTTGATGTAAGTTGCCCATTGTTGGCTGATGAGGTTGGTGCTACTAGGCTTCCTCACTGGAGTCTATCTAAAACTTCTCGGTGTTCAAAGCGGGTATGCGGATACTCAGGTTTTTAGGTATTTAGTATTCACTATTTGCATGGGCAAGCCTCCTAACTCTCTACTATCTAAAGGTGCAGTGGTAGAAACCACTGCCGCCATTAACTGTTCTGGCGCAACTTTAAACGGTAGTCGATGGATGTCAGAATTAGGATCTAAGGCGATTTCGGCGGCTTTCTGCAACTCGCCATAAGCACGGATTACTTTTGCTGGGGCAACTGTGAGGATAAATGACGAACTAGAAGTTTGAGTAGATAAAGAAGGTTGATTAGTCTTACGATCTAGTTTGTCAAAACCTTGATATTTGTTAATAACTCACCGTTCGCGTAATCAATTCTGGAAATAGAAAATTAATCAAAATGGCTAAAAGCCTTACTGTACATTGATTAGACACATGAAGTCTTTATTCTATATGGACTTTCTGGTGATGAAAATGCCTAATAACGTCGCCTGAAACCTCTATTTTTTCGTCAAGTTTCAAAATTTTTCGATGTACCGCCTCTGATAAACTTTTTGTTTAACCTTAGCCTGCCAGTCTCATAGCAGCACTTCCGTATTAGGGATAGCTAACTACCAACCTATCTGTATTAATTCCATTATCGAAGCTGTAAACTCTTACCCTTGACGATTGCTCCAGTGTTTCTACAATCTATAAAGAATAGTTACAACTTGTTAAAAAATAGTTATAACTCCTGGTTCACTCCTGGTTCGCCGATTTTTTGGGAAGTTAGAGGGGCAAATAAAGTAATAAATTAAGTCTTAGAGTTTCTTACTCTGTTGTTTTTGAAAGTATTTTTAGCATCTGCTACAAGGCGGTGATGCTTTTGGTAACGTCTTTGATGAATGCCTCAAAGTCACCTCAAGACTTTATTTAAAAAACAAATCACCAGCAACTGTTTGAGAGCGCGCGGATAGCCGACACCAAAGCGATCGCTTTTTTCCTCTTTTGAAACTGTGTGCTGGACAAACACATATTACAAATGTAATATAGAAATTAGTTTAAATTACAAATACTACAAGCATTCAATGAGCCGCAAATTCTCTTCAATCATTAGTAGCGCGATACATTGCCAACCCAAGGGTTTAGGCAGAGTTGTTGCGCTGTTTGCGTTTGAGGGTACATATCGCTGTGGCGGCGGTAAATCTGCAAGTGTTGGCATTTTAGGAGCAATTGCCGAATGGCTGAATCCAGATCAACTTATTCAGAGCGGGAGGTGCAGATGTCTAGCACCAACATAGGGACAAAAGTATCGATGACCTGACCCCCGCTTCTTTTCATCCAGAGGCGGGGGTTATTTTTTTAGGAGTGAATCACATGGAAGCTCAACCACCTTTTAGGCAACCACACATATTACAAAACTCAGTGGTGGTGTTCTCTAAAAACTACCTACCACTAGCACGCATCAACATCAAACGCGCAATCGTGCTGTTAGTCACAGGTCAGGCAGAATCATTGAATTTTGGTACTACAAAGCAGTGGGAAGTTCGTTCTCCCAGCGTCGTACTACAAGTGCCAGAACATATTCGCTTAACCGTTGGCAATCCCGAACGGCATTGGAAAGTACCCCCTGTCAACCGTCGTGAGGTTTTGAAGCGAGACAACCACACCTGCCAATACTGCGGTAGCAACAAGCATTTAACGCTTGACCATGTAATCCCCCGTTCAAAAGGTGGACAACATACCTGGGACAACGTTGTAACAGCTTGCTCTAAATGCAACTCAATTAAAGGCGATCGCTTACCACATGAAGCGGGAATGGTACTGAAAAACAAGCCCAAAGCCCCAATTCACCCAGCAGTTGCATTTGCTGAACAGTTTTGGAACGCACAACGCCTAACTGAAGCTGAGTAATTTACTCAAACCCAATCACAGAGGGTAATACAGCCATTAAGCAACCCTTGCCCTCTCATTTCTGAAAAAAAGTTTGTAGTACGCCCTTGACACCTTATAATACATTATGTAGTATAAATGTAGTGGAAGATTACAGCCTCCCAAAAAGGCAGAGAGCTAACACTATCAGAACCATGAAAACCAAATAATTGCCACCCAACGTGGGGGTGTAGCTTAGTCCGGTTTAAAGCAGTCGCCTGTCGAGCGAAAGAACGTGGGTTCAAATCCCATCATCCCCGTGTAGCATTACGTCCAGGTCGCCAAGTGTTTAAGGCATCGGCTTGCAACACCGACAATCGTGGGTTGAAATCCCACCCTGGACTCCAAGCATTGCAGCGTCACCTAACGGCAAGGTACTCGGCTCATAACCGAGGATATACGGGTTCAACTCCCGTCGCTGCTACCAAATGCACAGATGGTGTAATTGGCAACACTACAGTCTCCAAAACTGTTGTTCTGGGTTCAAACCCTAGTCTGTGCGTTGCCGTGTCCTGACCGAAAAAGCTTACATACTCGCCTAATGGTAAGGCAACTGTCTCTAAAACAGTCTATGCAGGTTCAATTCCTGTGTGTGAATCAACAGCTTTTTCAACTTACATGGCATACATGGTGCAGAAGCGAAGTGGTCGAGCGGCACGTCTTTCAAGCGTGTAATTAGCGGGTTCGAGTCCCGTCTGCACTGCCTCATGGGGTGACGAATGGTGATCGACAGCAACGAAACCAACAAACGGACGCTTGCTGGATAGGGGTTCGATTCCCCTTCACTCCATCCCTTGTAGATGTATTTCTACCAAGTGGAGATTGATTTGGGTCGGTATCCAAGTCCGGTTGAAGGAAGCCGTCTGTAAAACGGATGCCTCTGTGCTTCGTAGGTTAAAATCCTACCCGGCCCATTATGGAGAGATTGCTATTGGCAAGGCAAGCTGTTTGCTAAACAGTCGTGGGATTCAACATCTCACTGTGGGTACCCTTCGGGAAGGCTTCGCCTACAACTCCCTCTCTCTCCACCTTATGAGAACGTGGTGTAACTGGATAACACATCAGTCTACGAAACTGAAAAGTGAAGGTTCAAGTCCTTCCGTTCTCGCCTTACCCCCTGGTAGCTCAGTTGGTAGTAGCGCCTGTTTGAAAAACAGGAGGTCATCCGTTCAATCCGGATCTGGGGGACTGGCACATTGCCCCATAGCTCAATGGCAGAGCAAACGGCTGTTAACCGTGAGGTTGTAGGTTCGACTCCTACTGGGGCAGCCATTTATTGCAGGATGGACGATTGGCAAGTCGCCTTGACTCTGAATCAAGGAGAGGTTGGTTCAAGCCCAACTCCTGCATCGAAATATCAATGGGAAGTAGGCAAATAGGCAAAGCCGTCGCACTTTGAATGCGAAGTTTGAGGGTACCCTTCTCCTTCGGAGACGCTAACGCGAACGGGAAGCAAGCTACGATTCCTTCCTTCCCAGCTTATACTCCTGTAGCCCAACTGGAAGAGGCGGCTGTCTCAAAAACAGTCTGTGTATGGGTTCAAATCCCATCGGGAGTACCAACGGGGTGTGGCGCAACTTGGTAGCGCGGCAGCTTTGGGAGCTGAAGGTTGCGGGTTCAAATCCTGCCACTCCGACCATTTGCCCTTGTGACGAAACTGGCAAACGTGCTGGTCTTAGAAACCAGATTTTGTGGGTTCAAATCCCACCAAGGGTACTAACTTGGGTCGTTGGCAGAGCGGATATGCAGCCGCCTTTTAAGCGGACTTATCCAGGTTCAACCCCTGGGCGACCCACCAAATATCAAATAAACATGGGCGTTTGGCAGAACGGTTATGCTCCTGACTCTTAATCAGGCTGACACAGGTTCAACTCCTGTAGCGCCCACCAAATTTCACCCCTGTGACGCAATTGGCAGACGTAGCCCGCTTAAACCGGGTTTGTTGCAGGTTCAATTCCTGTCAGGGCTACTAATTTATGGGAGTGTCGCCTAATGGATAAGGCATCGTTCGCGTTAGCGTCTCCCTTCAGGAGAATCTTCTAAATCGACCGATGTAGGTTCAAGTCCTACCACTCCTGCTTATGGGTCTGTAGCTTAACTGGGAAAGCGTCTGCCTTGCAAGCAGAAAGATGTCGGTTCAAATCCGACCAGTATCCACTGATGGTGTCTGAAGCCAAAGTGGTCGCGGCGCTGGTTTGTGGAACCAGTCATTAGGGAGTTCAAGCCTCCTCAGATACCCTTAAATGGAAGATGCTGCTCAAGGGAGGGCAACTAGTCTTGAAAACTAGAGCAGGGTAATTAATACCTGGGAGTACCCTTCGGGAAGCAAGCTACGATTCTTCCATCTTCCGCCTTCCACCTGAAGCCGAAAAGTGAGGCACTGTGCTGATAACACAGTCATAGGAGGGGCAGTACCTCCCTGGTGGATTACTTAATTGCGATTGCCTTGTATCGCATCCTCTATTCAAGAAGCAACTACCTTAAAGTCTGAATTTGTGAAAAATGTACTGTCCCCAGTTGTATAACCTTTAATCCAAAGCTACAATCTGCCTGTATTGAAGGCATTTTTAATTACAACTGCATTTATCACTCGTGAGCAAAACTCGTATCATTGCGCTATTTAATCAATCTGGGGGAGTAGGGAAAACCAGTTTAACAATGAACTTGGGCTATCACCTTGCTCAAAAAAAGAAAAATCGCGTTCTCCTCTTAGACCTTGACCCCCAAGCCTCATTGACAACATTTATGGGGCTAGAACCAGACATTACAGCGAAAACTGTCTATGAAGCAGTAGTGGGCGAGGAACCATTACCCATTCATCCTGAACTCATTCACAACATGGGTTTAGTGCCAGCCAATATCAACCTAAGTGCCGCAGAACTAGAACTAGTTGCCGCACTCATGCGGGAGATGCGACTAAAAAATGCGATCGCCCCCATCTTGGACAAATACGACTACATCCTGATTGACTGTCCCCCATCACTGGGTATCCTCAGCGTAATTAGCTTAGTAGCGGCCACCCATGTCTTAGTGCCTATTCAATGCCAGTTCAAATCATTTCAAGGAACTGACTTACTATTAAGAACTGTAGCCACACTCCGCAAAGGAGCTAATAAAAAACTTGCTATTGCTGGTTTCATACCTACAATGTATGATGCACGGACTGCCCAAGAAAGCAGAACCATGAAAGCTATCACAGAACAACTTTCACCCGTGGCAACAGTTTATGAACCCATTCCTAAATCTATTGCCTTTGCTGATGCAAGTGAAGCACGCATACCCTTAGCAGTATATAATCCCAAACATCCTGCCGTCGCTGTACTAAAAAAAATCGCCCTCAGTTTAGAAAAACTACAGTGAGCAAAAAAGACCAACCCTATACCAGCCAATTAAAAGGTGTAGCCGCACTACTAGGCGAAAGTTTAAACCCACCTGAAAGTACGGCTACTACACCTAACACAGTTGCCATCAGTTTAATTAAACTGCCACAATCCCAGCCCCGCCGCTACTTCGACCCCCAAAAGCTGGAAGAACTATCACGCTCAATCAAAGAACTCGGTATTCTCGAACCTTTGTTAGTGCGTCCGCTCCCTGGAGGCGATTATGAATTAGTCGCAGGGGAACGACGCTATAGAGCCGCATCAATGGCAGCATTGACCGAGGTTCCCATCATTTCCAGGGAAATGGACGATGCGACTACATACCAAGTACGCCTCGTTGAAAACTTGCAACGCGAAAACCTCAACCCCTTAGAAGAAACTGAAGGTGTCCTAGAATTGTTGGTGTTGCGGCTAGAGATAGCACTCCATGAAGTAATTAGTCATCTCAATCGCATGAGAAACGTTTGCGATCGCTATGATGAAAATTCCGAACTGAGACATAACGTTATGTCTCAACCCGAAACTCAGATAGTTGAGGAGTTATTTGCATCTTTGGGGCGAATGAGTTGGGAGTCATTCGTTAAAAATCGTCTGCCACTGCTTAATCTGCCACCAGATATTTTAGAGGTACTGCGTTCTGGACAAATCGAATACACCAAAGCACGAGCGATCGCACGAGTTAAAGATGACCAGACAAGAAAAGAACTCTTAGAAGATGCAATTACCTATAATCTCTCACTAAGCGAAATCAAGCGTAAAATTCAAGAAATTGAGCAGCAGTCTAAATCAGAGTCATCAAAGCAAACAGAATCAGCATCCATAAAAGAGCGTGTTGATAATACTTTTCAACGCTTCAAAAAAGCGAAAGTCTGGGATGACCCGAAGAAAAAATCCAAAGTAGAGAAGTTGTTAGCTCAGTTGGAAGCATTGATGAAAACTGAATAAAAAATTGCGATGCTCACAAAGGAGTCGCCTTATGGCGATCGCAACCAGCAGTCTTTGGATACGCTTTCAACCCGTCCTCAAACCCATTGAGTATCAAACGCATCTTGCCCAGTTCCATAAATTAAGTTTCCATATTCCTGCCAATGGGCTACTTCTTGGGCTTCAATTTGGGGCGCGTGCAGAACAGCAAGATTTTCTTCTAATTGCTGCCTAGTTTGGGGCGCGGTGAGTGCCGACACTGTTGGCGAAATATTCCTTCACATTAAAAAACGATAAAAATTAATCAATTTGGAGAAATCGTGAGTGACTTCTTGCAGCAATTTTGGCACCAATCAGAAACTGTCGTGAAATGACAATTTTTCGTTCAAAGTTGATCAAAACTAGCAGCATAACCATAGTTATTTCACCAAAAAGCACTTCTTGAAAAGCTTGCCCTATCTTAGTTTCAGCCTTAGTGTACAATTGACTCGGTTTGGCACGATGACGCCAACAACACTTACTCAACTTCAACCGCACCTAGCACCCTTAACGAAGCTTTCTGTGCATCAGTTAACCCTCTTACGCCAGCAATATTCATTCCCTCATAAGGTCGTGGGGCTTGAAGCGTTTTGTAGCATTCGCCAGTTCTGACACTCCATAGTTTAATCGTTTCGTCATGGCTTGCACTCGTAAGCATTTCACCGTCGGGGCTAAACTTCACCGACCACACCCGATTCGTATGCCCTGTGAACATTTTGAGACATTCTCCAGTATTTACATCCCATATCCGTACCGTTTGGTCATCACTAGCTGTAGCTAGTAATGAACCGTCGGAACTAAATGTCACAAAATAAACTCCACTGGTAT
>JAKOMP010000164.1 GCA_022241785.1 Cyanocohniella sp. LLY
CCCCATTGCCAACTGTCCCAGTTTCTACAAAGCTGCCAATACCACTGAAACCGTTTTCCCCACCAGCAATATCAACAGCACCAGTAACATTTATATTGACATTCCCCGCATCCCCCCGTCCTGCTGGTTGGCTAACAGATGCTTTACGAGTAGAGGTTAGTAGTTGAGCGCCATCTTTTAGCGAGAGGGTTGCAGCATTGATGTTGATATTACCTCCCTTACCTAAACCCCCTGCTTCCACTGTACTGAGGATGTCACTATTTGTAAGAGAAACAGCATCTTTTACATTCACCATCACATTCCCTGCATTGCCTTGCCCAMTAGTTTCGGCAGAAAGTCTAGCATCATCTCGTAATGAGAAAGAACCAGAATTGATAGTAATATTACCYCCATTGCCAACTGTCCCAGTTTCTACAAAGCTGCCAATACCACTGAAACCGTTTTCCCCACCAGCAATATCAACAGCACCAGTAACATTWATAYTGACATTCCCCGCATTCCCCCTCCCTGCTGGTTGATTAACAGATGCTTTACGAGTAGCAGTTATTAGTTGCGCGCGATTAATTAATGATAGTGTTGCAGCATTGATGTTAATATTGCCACCTTTACCGACACTTCCTGCTTCCACTGTATTAAGGATGCCAGCATTATCTACAAGCGAAACAGTATCTTTTGCACTCACTATTACGTTCCCTGCATTTCCTTGTCCAAGAGTGAAGGCAAAAAGTCTAGCATTATCGCGTAACCAGAAAGAACCAGAATCGATGATAATATCACCAGCATTTCCTCGTGATCCCAAGCGGACAAGATTACGAACTATGCTCCCGCCAGCAACTTTAATTTCCCCAGTAGCATTAAGCGTAATATTTCCTGCAACAGTTTCAGGTGTGCCTAAACCTTGCCCAATACCAGCACTTAGAACAGTTTCTCCTAAAACCTCTAAATTCCTGGCATTCACTGTAATATAACCACTGCCAGCCCCATCTACAACTACACCTGATCTATTCGTGAGGATTATATCTGCTAGCGCAACATTTTCAGGAAATTTTAAGCTGAGATAATCACTATCTACACCCAACTCTACAATCCCAGGTTCCGCCAATCCTCCTAGCTCGATGCGCCCACCAAAAGCAAACAATCTGCCGCCATCCATATTGATATCACCACCTACCAACAGTAAACTATTAGCATCTGGTACGAGCAAACCAACTGAGTTATTTTGAATAGATGCAGTTTCTATTTGATTAAATAGTAAGGCGGAAGGATTAACGCTCAGCAGTTCAGGAGTATTCGGACTAATAGCACTGAAAAAATTTTGATTACCAAATCCAATTGCATCAGCTGTAGTTCCTACAAAAGAACCACCAATATCCAGCCTCGCACCCTGTCCAAAAATAATTCCATTCGGATTTATCAAAAACAAATTAGCTGTACCGCTAGTCTTGATTAATCCATCAATATTAGAAGCTGACCCACCGGTTACTCGACTGATGATATTTTGAATATCAAAAGCATTATTAAAAGAAGCATTGCCCCCAGTAGGTATAGAAAACTCCTCAAAGCTGTGGAACAAATTAGCTCCTGTTTGGGTTCCTCCATTGATATTAAAAGTGTTCCCATCCCTAATGATGCTGGAATTATTAGGCAAAGTGTTATCTGGAGTAATTTGAGCAAAAACGCATTCTTGCAAAGAAGCGATTAGCACACCCCCTACCACAAAACTACTACACCAGCATTGCCAATCTTGAGTTATCCCTGACATAGCACCCCTCAATTAATCAGTAACTTTACCGTGTAACTAGTCTTATTTATCTAAGCTGTAATGCTCTAGAATTGGCTCTTTGGTAAGGTTTGGCAAGCCAACTGCATATAATAACTCAACCCAATCTCGATTAATAGTTGCATCCTGCGGATTGGCACGACGTAATTGACCTAAATTATTTACGGCATCATGCCAAATATTATTGGTACTGTAGGCAATGTACTCCCTTGGTTTTACTGCCTTCAACTGATTATCAAGAGCCTGGGTCAGCAGTTGTTTTTGCACAAACCCATCTACATAAAAATTGTCAGATGTTGTTTGGGGATCACCACAATAAATATGAAAATACCAGTGATATTCTTGATCTGCTTTCAAGGCATATTGCGGTTGTGATGGCAGAGTCATGCTGATGATCCCCGGTTTTCCAGACAGGGTAAGAGATGTTCGGTAGACATTCTGCACATTTTTACCATTGTTTAACAGATGTAACACGAACTCTGCGGAACGCACATTTATCGGTAATTCGGGAACATAAAACCAAAAAGTGGGATTGTCTGCAATTGTTGATGCTAAAAATGATTTTTCTTGATCACCTGGTACTAAAGCAGTAAGACGTGTAAGGGATGTAGGACAGTCAGGATTACGACTAGCTCCTGCTCTACGGCGACCTGTGGGTGCGCCGTTTGGCGGTAATTTTGGTGGTTGGAAAGACTGGAATTGGGAACTTTTTACAGTATTTTGAGAATCGGAAAGTTGTGCCTGCACTGATAGAGAGTAACTTGTCATACCCATAAGTAAGAGAGGTATTACACAAGTACTTTGAATCGATTGGATAAATAATTTTTTTGTATTCATGATTGAACGTTCAATTGATTTTCTTGTCAAAATGGGAACGTCTAAACCAGAAAACTACTGCTACTTGAGTAATTAATAATGCTAATGCCGAAGGGATGAGTGGTACCCATCCAGCTAGGAGAAAAATACCAAAACATAATCCAAATAGTGTTAAAAGTGTGACTACAACTGCCAGTCCCAGGTGCAAGGGTTTTGAAAAGTACCACGCTGTAATACCTCCTATCAATGACCATCCCCAGATCCAAAGTGCTTCTACCCATCCAGTCCACCACCAAAACAAAGGTCTGCGGTCTAAAACTGCGCTCAGGATGTGACTTAACATATGTGCCTGTACTAACACCCCTGGTATTTGCTTTTGCTTTGGTTTTGCATGAGAACTAAAAGGTGTTTTCCAATAATCGTTCGTATTAGTGGGAGCAGAAAGACCAATAAGAACAATGCGATCGCTCAGTAATTTAATTGACTCTAATGGGATTTTTTCATCTAAGACATCTCTCAAACTAATTTGCTCAGCAATTTTTTCAGCAGCAGAGAGAGAACGATAATTCAATAAGATTTGATAACCAGAGGCATCCATTTTTTGATAACCACTCGTATGTTGGTTTAATTGCTGAAACACAACATCACCAATTTGTAAATAGCCTTTTTTTGTTACATTTGATTTTATGCCTTCTTTATTTAAGTAATGGAGTGCTAGTTGCAGACTAAATGCGTATTGAGCAGTACATAAGGATTGTACAGGAGGAGTTAAATGTAACAGCTGGCGACGAGCAATATCTTCATCATCTGCAACAAAATCACTAAAACTCAAGCGTTCTTTTGCAACACCAGAAGGTGGGGGAATACCATCAGTGTCACCATCATCACCAGTAGTAGCAACTTTGCACACAAAAAATAATCGATTATCTTCTTGAAAACGAGTCACTAAATTGGGATCTAGAATACCATCACGATAAATATCTAACCCGATAGTTCTTGGTTGATACTGATTTAATTTTTCTAATAGTTGAACGAGTGCTTGGTCAGATAAAGACCATCGCATTTGCATTCCTTTATTCAGTTGGTACTGAATATCTGCTTCATCAATAGTGATAATTAAAATGCGTTCATCAGGTTGTTCGGTTACAACTTGCGATCGCATCTGCATCAAGTGATCAAAAGCCTGTAATTCCGAAGTTTGCAGATAACCCCAATACCGCATCCCCATAACTAAACTTGTTACTAACAAGCTTATCAGTAATATTACCAAAACACTCTGGTTAGTGAATATCTTTTTGTGCAACTGCCAAGTCATTGGCACTACCGCAGGATGTTCGCTGATCACTGGCAACCAAGTTGCACTGGGATATTCCTTCTCTATGCCTTTGAGCCTTTGTCTGGCAGTACGAACAGCAGCATATATAGATTGTCCTGAGGAAAAAACTTCCAAAAAATGCTTTAAAAATGTTTGAGCTACCAAGTCTGGTACTGGCTCTCGCATGACAATAATTTGCGGAATCTGTAAATCTTGTAGCTCTTGTGCTAATCCTAATCCATCACAGGAGTTGAAAATAGCTAATTGTAAACCGTTAGCTACAGCATTTCTTAAGGCATATCTAAGTTCATCAATTGTTAATTTATCTGTCTTATTAATATAAATGCAGCTAGCTTCAGCCTCACTCTTGCTATGACCTGCAAAGAATAAGATATTCCAAGGTAGTTTCCACAACTTTTCATGGATATCTGAATATTGAGGTTCTACTAAAAAAGTTGTGGCGGCACCAGGCAACTTTTCTAATAATTGACGGTCTTGTTCCACATCAATACCGTCACTATCGCCTAAAATTGCCAAAATTCTAATTTTATTTTTCCTGGTAGATGTCTGCAATGCGGCTTTTTCGGTTTCTGAGTCGGGAACACTGAGAACAACTTCGGCTTTGAGATACTCTCGATCTATCAAATCCCATAAATGCCAGGGAAGTTTCTTAAGTTGCAAACAGTGAGTGCGAATCAATACCCGTATTTCTTCATCTGGCATCAAATGCTTGAGCCATTTTTCCCGCACGGGACGAAAAGACTCTGACAGCAACCAGTTATTTAAATGCGATCGCACTTTACGAGCTTTTTGATCACATTCCTTGCGTCGCTGGGAGATAGAACCATCGTAAATAATTTTTTTGGCTTTAATGCGGGTAAATTTCCCCAAGCTGCAATATGTGGACTGCCACTGGTCAATTGCTGTTGCCAAATCTAGATTAGAAGGCAGTTTGCCAGTAATTTCTGTAGTAGGGCGTTTGCCTTCTTCCCCAATTTCCAGCGTTACCTGCACACCTAAGTGCAAATCGCCATCTAGTTTCAGCACAACTAATTTTTTCATTGGCAGTACCCTTGCTATTGTTCTTAACAGATGACAAAATTTTCTGTAATGCTGATATCTCCCAAAGCAAGTTTAACGCTGAAGCGTTCTCCTACCTCACAACTAAACTCTAATTGAATATTTTTATTGCTGCTTCTAGTTTGGGCTTCCATTACAGATGCGCCCTCAAAATCCAGCACCATTAGATGGAGGTTTGATGGCAGATAATCTTGTCCATTTGTCGGGTGTACTTCTACTATAATATCCATTTCTCGCTCATTATCTGGAGGCAGGGTGACGACTAAAACCACTGCTTGATCCCGCAAAAAATTTCCTAAATCAATCAGTTTACCTCTACTAATAAAAGCACCATTAGCACTTCTCAAACTCCACGCTGGTTTGACATTTTGAGTACCTAAAAGAGTCTCGACTTCTTGCCAACCATTTTCAAATATGTTCTCTACCCATTGCTGTAATTTAACTAAATTATGATTACAAATAAACGAATCTCCGGTTGTAGTAAGCTGTAATTGAGATAGCTCATCTAGATACTCTAATAAATCTTCTAAAGGTTGTAGTTGATTAATAGGTAACCAATCAGTTTTTACCTGCTTGACAAATCCCAATAACTTCGCTTCTCTAAATGATTTAGCAATCTGCACAACTACATAGCCAATTCGATTTGATTGCACTTCAGGCGGCACATAAACTAATTGTGCATCCTCTAATACTGGGCGGCATTCTAACAAGCCCAAGCTTTTTAGCGACAAGTCAGCAACATCCATAAGTGTCTGTTTTATGACATCCCAACTGTCACTTTTATGCAAGTCTGTCTCAAATCCTATGCAACGTAGATAAGAACTTACAAAAGACACAGACAAAGTATTGAGATAAACTTGTTCACCTTTTTCTGGCGTGGCTTGTTGTCTACATAACTCTTCTGCTCTATACCTTCCATCTACAGGTATAGGAGCAGAAAATGTTAGAGTGTCTATGAATTTGTTCATATTTTTTTGCCTAGATAATTAACTCTATTAAACATTAAATATATAAATACTCTTGAAATTTGTCAGCAAACTTTTTCAGGCAACGTTGGTAAAACGTATGTAGAGATGTAATTCCAATCCCCCATTCTGCCGAAATATCTTTCCAGGAAATGCCAGAACATCTTCTTTGAGCTATGGCTTGAAAATTTGCCTCTGGATGACCTTTAATATGTTCCTTGCAAAAAATTAATTCTGGATCTGATTCTATACATTCTCTTACTTGTTCAAATAAAGATATAGGTTGAGATGAAGGTATATTTTCCCAATGAGAACTTTCCAAATTTATTTCATTCTCTTTACCGATAACTTTGGGGATCGCCTCTGGAAAAAAACGTTTAGTTAACAGCATATTTACCCAAGTCATAACTTCGCCACGTTCTGAGTCATACCTATTAATATTGTTATCTTGACAAAGATAGAAAAATAAATTTTGTACTGCCTCATCATAGATATCTTCGTAAAGTAGTTGAAATTGACCTTTATAAGGACGAACAAGCTTACCTGACTGCCAGATAGTATTCATAAGACGTGTTAAGGCTATCCGCTTCCCCTTAGTTAAGTCTGTGTATTGCTGGGCTGCGATCGCTAATTCTTTAAGTTGTGCATCTAGTTGTTTCCTCCCTTCATTAGTCATACAAGACCTCTAATCAGAACCCACCAAGTTGCAAATTTATATATATCTCATGTGTTGCTCGCAACTTTTACACAAATCAGCCTCAATTGTTACAAAACTTTTTATTTCTTGAACTGCATTAGGTTAATGGGAATTTCTTTCCCGTTAACCTTCAGTATGATGGGCAGATTTTTGAGGCATTTAGTTGAGTTAGATTATAAATTGACAGCAACTAAAAGTGGTGCTTCAGCCATCGCTACTTATTCTACTCAACCAACACCCCATCCACAATCGCAATCCCCCATTGCGGAAACTTCGCTCTTCTGCTTCCTGATCACCATTTGCAACGCTGGATCATCATTCCAACATTCCGCAAGAAACTCAAATCCTGGGGGTTCCTTCAATACCTCCGCCATCTTCAATTTCTCCATCCGCCAACGTCTTTAGCTCGTGCAGTGATCGCGCTTTGCTGACCAAACAAGACGCTTGCTACAATTTAATCAATTAAAACTGCCAAATGTTTTTTCGCAGGTATGTCAAGTTTTTGGTTCTGGGAAAAAGACTCAGTTGAATACAAGATATTCAAAAAATACGAACGAGCGTTAGTGACCATTGGCGTTAATTTTTCACTCGAAGAAGTTCAAAACACTTTAGAAGGCTGCACTTATGGCTTAGAAGATGCCTTCAGAAGCACAATTGACTATGTGCTGTGGCTACAAAAGAATGAAAAGCAGTTTTTCCCAAACGCAATTTTGGTCAGTGCCTTGCGAGAGCAATGGAAACCAAAAGCATGGAAAGATGAATTAGCTTCCGTTTGCAAGCCAATCCTTAAGTCTTGCTCCAGTCGCTCTAACTCTTGTTTGTGCTGTTCTTCAAGTGCGGCAATGGCTTCGGAATATTGTGCAGGATAAGTGCGCTCATGACTAAATGGCACAATTGCGTCATTACTAAAGTTAGTCAAATCAGTATTGTTTACCAACAGCCTCTCACCATCAGCAAAGGTCACAATTTGTTGCCGATGATTGGGCGGTTCTGCCTCAATCACTCCCTCATCGCCATAACGCGGATGTGATTGTGATGAAACTGTGACCGAATTACACAATTGCGTTTGACTTTTTTCTTTTTTTGTGGTGCGTTTAGCTGTTGGTGCAACCTGTTGTACTGCTTTGGCGAAGTCGGCAGCTGTAGGAAAGGGTTTCTCTTGGGCTGCGATCGCAACAGCTTGTTGTAATTTGTCGGGAGTTTTGACTAATCGGAGTAGGGGGCGAGTTTGGGAAGGTTTGGTGATCTTATCTTTCAACTCGTCGGGCAGAATATCAACTACTCGCTTGGCCGCAAATATAGCGGTTCCTGCTTGAGTACAATACAGTATGGGATGATGGAGTATATTAACATCTAAGTGTCTGTGGAATGAAACCTTACTCCTGTGATCTGCGCCAGAAAGTGATTAATGCACATAACAACACAGAAGGCTCTCAACGACAACTGGCAAAAAGATTTAGTGTCAGCTTGAGTTTTGTTCAAAGTTTACTCAGACGATATCGTAGTAGTGGGACAATTGAGCCAAAGCCTCATGGTGGAGGTCAAATA
>JAKOMP010000165.1 GCA_022241785.1 Cyanocohniella sp. LLY
GCGCATTATCAATTACGAATACCATCAAGCTGAGGAAATTTGTTCAATTGGTTCTGGGTCGGTTGAATCTGCCGTTAAACAAGTTGACCGTCGAACTAAGATTTCTGGAGCGCAATGGAAGCGCGAAAATGTGCCTCAAGTCCTTGCTCATCGTTGTGCCTACCTCAATGGATTATTATCGGTTTGAGCTACTTCAAAAAATGAGATGCTCCCTACTCTTTCTTTAACTTCTAATGTCAACTTATCATTATATCCATTTAAAGTTGTCCATGTGGCACCTACTTCAAAACCTGTATTTTTGTTTATAAAAGTACTGTCGTTATCGCCGTAAATCCAGAGTAAGACAAAAGGTTCTCCTGTGGTTTTTGTCTTGCTATAGGTATACTGACCCCCACTAATTCTGATCTCAAAAGTACCTTTTTCAAAGGTAAAAGCAGTTGCAACTTTCTGTTGCAAATTATTCATTTGATTAGCATCAATAACATAACAATTTGTTTTGGTATCGATTGTTAAAGTACTCATTAATTTCTCCTTTTTGCTGGTTTTGATTTCTTGATCAACCTTGATATTTTCTGGTTTTTCCTCTGGTTTTAATTGTGGAGTAGTTACGCTTACTCCTGCTGTTCTTTGTGGATAAATAGCCATACCTGCCCAACGACCGATAGGATCAGTCATGGCTATTAAGGTTCCTTTACCGGTTTTGATATCTATCCGGATTAACTGACCGTCTTTACCTAATTGGAAGAAGTTGCCTGTGACTCCATACAGCGTTCCATTTACAAATTCAATACTGGCAACATCGGGAAAGCCTATATCACCAATAATATTGACCTTGCCTGTATCTAAGTTGCAGGTTGCTAACAACTTCTTCTTGTTATAACCAATCAATGTTATGTAAGCTTTACCCTCTGCATCGAAGGCAACTTCACCGCAGTTGTGGTCTTTATCGGCGACTGTGAAGGCTGGCTTACCTTTTCCGGTTTTGATATCAATGGCAATCAGTTGTTTGGCAGTTGTAGCGTAGAGTGTCTGACGCTGGTGATTGTATGCTAAACCTACTGTGGCAAAGCCAACATTACCAATTGAGACTGCATCCCCTGTATTGAGGTCTATTTTGACTAATGTTGTTTTATCGCCTTCTGCATCTAGTCCGTATAGTTCATTCCCGACAAAAGCAATGTCAGATACTTCTGTAACTATCTCGCCAACTAAACTAGCTTTACCTGTGGCTAAATCTAGAGTGTAAAGTTTGCTTAATTCATTGACTACACAATCTTGGATATAAACTGTCCCTGGCTTCAGTTCCATAAACTTATTTGTCCTAATTTTCGGTGTGGTGCGACTCCCGCAGATAACTTTTTCTAAAACTGCACTAAAACCACTGATGGTGTCTTTGTGCGTAAAAAATTGTCCACCTGTGGAGGCTGTAAGTCTGGCATATTCGGTTTTGATACCTTCTTGATGCTTACTCTTAGAGGTGCCAAAATAAGTATGAATAACAACTCCTGCGGCTTGTGCTTTTTGAATAGCTAAATCAGCCGCTTGAATGTCATTTTCTTGAGTTTTATCTCCTCCTCCTTCGAGTGCTTCGTCACCAAGATAAAAAATAGCTCTTACTGCTCCTTCGCGCCAATCAAAATAATCGGAAATATCTTCAATGGCACGAGCAGCATCTTCTTGCGCTCCAGCCGATTTTAGTTCTCCTCTTTTTCTACCCCGTAGTTTAGATTCATCAACTTTTGTAATTTTAGTTAAATAATCTCTGATACTTTGCTTAAAGTTTGTTCCTTTCCAAGTACCTTCTATACCTAACCAAACTACTCTTAAATCTGAAGGACAACTAGTTTTAGCTTTAGCAATAGCACTAGCAGCAGCATCACTTAGATTTAAAGCTTCATCTTTCATCGAAGGACTAGTATCGATGACTATGACTAAATCAACCAGAGTGATGGAACTTATTTGATTGCTCATATTTGATGTTATTAACCTGCGGATGAAATTAATTAATTTCATACTTGTAAAAATTTAGTAATTCTTGCGTTCAAGCATCTATAAAACCACAACCAATAAGCTAAATATAATATACAATAAATTACAATAAATAAATTTCTGGCGACATTAACATAAATTAATATGAACACACAATAATTTAGTTTTTTCACTCCTAAATCAATACACAAATTGAGTATTTAAAAAAAATACATCCTATTTTAATGGTGCTTAAATACTTTGTCAATCCGTATTTTCCGAAGTTTTTTGAAAATAAATATTAAGTTTTAAAAAATCCTGATGTTCAAATGCAATCAATTTTGATATTTTTTGGTCAACAAATCTTGATTTATAAATAGTTTGATAAATTTAAGAGAAGAATATAAAACAAAAACACAGAAACTGCTTTTCGCTTCAACGCTGGTATGACCTGCAGATAATGCTGCTTTGTTTATGTACTCTTAGTCTCGGCTTTTTTTAGGATTTTTTGCTACTTCTCAATCAATTTTAGCGAACTGACAAAAGCCCTCCGGGAATCCAAGAAACAGCGCTGGCGCTATCCGCTTTGAGCAATCCCTTCCGCCCATATTATTCCTTGCTCGTTTTGCTTATTTAATTAATCAACTATAGTCATTGTTGATCACAGTTTAATACCCCAAAAGATGGAACATAAATTATACTTTTTGTCTGTAAAATTGCATATTTGTAAACTAACATAGTTATCTAAAATACGAAAGGATATACAGGATAATTGGTCAAGTAAGTAAGTCCGTCCGCAGGGAAATTTATAACTATGTAAAGAAAGGTTAATAAGGGCAATAATTGTTAAATTTAACACAATCTTAATCCCAATTTGATGATGGGTTGGTAGGTTGCTTTTGTTTGGTTAAGCAAGTGTGAAACTGGTCAAATCAAAACACTGAGCAGATGCAAGGATGCTTTTTGAGGCTGTTTATCACTTAATCTTCTGAAGTTTGCCAACTGTATCAACATCTCAGTAGGGGTGAATATGGAACTTTTAGATTGCGATCGCCTGCTAGCAAATCGGTGTAGACGACGGAATTTTTTGCTGGGTGCAGGATTTTTAACGGGGTTGACAATCACCAGCCAATGGCATCCGGTATGGGCTAACCCCAGATTTTCTGACTATCCGTTTAGTCTGGGTGTGGCCTCTGGTGATCCTTTGCCCGATGGTGTTGTCATCTGGACTAGATTGGCTCCTAACCCACTTTTTGGCGGGGGAATGGCACTGCAAAATGTTCCTGTGCGGTGGCGAGTGGCCTCAGACGAAAACATGAGAAAAATCGTGCGTCGCGGCACCACCTTGGCAACACCAGAGTTAGCACACTCAGTACACGTTGATGTCCGGGGGCTAGATCCTGACCGTTGGTACTGGTATCAGTTTCAGGTGGGTAGGGAATTTAGCCCCATTGGCAGAACTCGCACAGCACCAGCCTTTTTCGGCTCTATCTCCCAACTCAACTTTGCCTTTGTCTCTTGTCAAGACTGGCAAAACGGCTTTTATACAGCCTTTCAGCATTTAGCTGAAGAAAACCTCGACTTGGTGGTGCATTTAGGTGATTATATATACGAATATGGGCCGCGATCGGGTGCGCCACGCCAGCATAATGGCCCCGAAATCATTACCCTGGAAGACTACCGCAACCGTCACGCTTTATACAAGACTGACCCGAATCTGCAAGCGGCTCATGCTACTTGTCCCTGGATTGTCACTTGGGATGATCATGAAGTTGATAATAACTATGCCAACTTGATACCTGAAGACAACCAAACCCTAGAGGCATTTACAAAAAGACGAGCTAACGCTTACCAAGCTTACTACGAACATATGCCTCTGCGTCGGTCTTCATTGCCCAAAGGCCCGGATATGTTGCTTTATCGGCGGTTCACATTTGGTAATTTAGCTGAGTTTAATGTCCTAGATACGAGGCAATACCGGACTAACCAACCTTGTGATGATGGGCTGAAACCTCGCTGTCCCGCAGCCTTGGATAGCAATGCTACTATGACAGGTTCGGAGCAAGAACAGTGGCTTTTCAAAGGATTAGACCAATCGCGATCGCGCTGGAATGTCATTGCTCAACAGACTATGTTCGCCCAATACAATTTTAATAGCACCCTCGATCTAGGTGTCTTTAATATGGATCAATGGGATGGCTACGTAGCAGCACGCGATCGCATCCTCAATTTTCTAAACCAGCGTCGAGCTTCCAACCCCATAGTCATTACTGGAGACATTCATTCTAGTTGGGTACACGACCTGAAGCTTGATTTTGATCACCCAAATTCACCAACAATCGGTACTGAGTTTGTGGGAACTTCAATTTCCTCTGACTTCCCCAGCCAATTTATCGCCCCTGTACAAGCGTCCTTAAGCAACAATCCCCACACTAAATTCTTTGATGGTGCGTTCCGGGGATACGTTCGTTGTCAACTGACACCAGCACTTTGGCAAAGTGATTACCGCGTTGTCTCCAGCATCACTGACTTGAATGCCTCTGTCAAAACTCTAGCTTCCTATGTAGTCCAAAATGGACAACCAGGCGCACTGATAAATTCAGGACTTACATAACCCTAACGTATTTCCGTCATTGCGACCGTAGGGAAGCAATCTCAAAGCCTTGATTTTCGTGGCGAGTGCGTAAGTCCTAAAATTAACCACACGCGATCGTTAATATCAAACCAACCCCCCAGATGATAATTTGGGGGATTTCCATATGCAAACACAGTTGCTGACAATAGCGATAAATTAAGAAAAGGATATTTAACCGAGTAATCGCTATTTGGGGAGATGTCATCAGTGGAAGTTGTCATCTAGCTTAAGAAAGTCGAATAATTAAATTGAGACATACCATGATTTACCCCACAGCGATTTCTATACCCGAACCACAAATTCCCAATCCTCAACCAAATCCACTCCCAACTCCCGAACCCACACCAGGGCCAGGGATTCCCCAACCAGAACCAGTACCAACCCCCATTCCCCAACCAGTACCAGCCCCCATTCCCCAAACAGTTCCTGGAACAGTTCCCCAAACCATACCTGAACCTGTTTAAATTGACTCTGTACTTCACAAAATCTCAAATCGAAAATGCTAAGAGCCGGAATTGTCGGACTTCCCAACGTCGGAAAATCTACTTTATTTAATGCCGTAGTTGCTAACGCCAAAGCAGAAGCAGCTAACTTTCCTTTTTGCACGATTGAACCGAATGTCGGCGTTGTCGCAGTACCGGATGAGCGCTTAAATGTTCTGGCTAAAATTGCCAGTTCTGTACAAGTTATCCCGGCGCGTGTTGAGTTTGTCGATATTGCGGGTTTAGTTAAAGGTGCAAGTCAAGGTGAGGGACTAGGTAATCAATTTCTCTCCCACATCCGAGAGGTGGATGCAATTGTTCATGTAGTACGTTGTTTTGAAAATGATGATATTATCCACGTAGCCGGTTCTGTTGACCCAGCGCGAGACATTGAAATCATTAATTTAGAACTAGGTTTAGCGGACTTATCACAAATTGAACGCCGCATTGACCGTACCCGCAAACAAGCCCGCACCAGCAAAGATGCTCAGTTTGAAGTAGCAATATTAGAAAAATTAGCAGCCGCTTTAAATGAAGGTAAATCTGTCCGACAAGTAAGTTTGGCTGAGGAAGAAGCCGAAATTATTAAAGGACTGGGACTACTCACCAATAAACCCATTATCTATGCTGCCAATGTATCTGAAGAAGAGTTGGCAACGGGTAATAAATTTGTGGAACAAGTCCGGCAAGTTGCGGCTACTGAAAATGCCCAAGTTGTCATAGTTTCGGCACAAGTAGAAGCGGAATTAGTAGAATTACCAGAAGAAGATAAAGCTGATTTTCTCCAATCTTTAGGCGTAGAAGAAGGCGGCTTAAAATCTTTAATTCGTGCTACCTACGCTCTATTAGGTTTGCGGACATATTTCACTTGTGGTCCCAAAGAAACCCGCGCTTGGACAATTAATGCGGGGATGTCTGCACCCCAAGCAGCAGGGGTGATTCACTCTGATTTTGAGCGGGGATTTATTCGCGCCGAAACTGTTGCTTATGATGCTTTAGTTACGAATGGTTCGATGAATGCGGCGAAGGAAAAAGGCTTAGTTCGCAGTGAAGGGAAAGAATATGTTGTCCAAGAAGGGGATGTGATGTTATTCCGCTTTAACGTATAAATTTGCGGATAACAGACATCTTGTTTGTTCTGGGCGGGCGAGAACGCCCACCCCACAATAATTTTTTTTACTCCCCTACTCCCTACTCCCTACTCCCTACTCCCTAATTTAACCAATGGGATGATTACCAGGATTTACAGCATGAATATGCTCACTACCCGATTGCGGTCTGCCCCTTTTATAACAAGCTTCTTCTGGTTTACCCCAACCTAATTGTAAAATCATTTCCAAAAAGCTAGAATTTTCCCACTTCCACAAACTGGCCCATTCTGTGATTTGAGCAATTCTCTCTACATCAGGTTTGAGAATTTTTTGGTGTTGTTTATTATTATTAAAACTCAAATACAAATCCATCCCCGCAGTCACTTCATACCAAAATTCCAACATAGAACTTTTGGCATTTTTGAGTATTTCTAAGTCTCCACTCAGGGCGATTAATTCAGTATTTACTTCTGGGTAGTGGAGGCTTTTACCTTTGACTGTCATCTCCCGCCAGACAATACCTGAAACTTGGTGTTCCCTCTGATATTCGTGAATGGCAGCTTTAAAATCTTGATAGGCGGTGAACTTTTGTAGTCCGTCAGTTTGGATAAACTGGTCAATGACAGGATTACCAGAAACTGTTACCTCTAATTTTAGGCGTTTACCTGTGAGGCAAGCTTGGCGTTCATCTGCCAAAATTTGGATTAGCTTCTCGGTAGTATAAACCTTTGACATCAGAACACACTCTATTAGTCATTAGTTATGGACTTGAGATTAACTCCTAACTGGTTGTCAGATGGTAGATGTTTCAGGCAGTTATTTAAATATTATCCTTTGTCATCAAGGGGAATGCAGTATCAGATAAAACTGAAATTGAGGGTAGACCAATTTGGCCTACCCTCAAAGTTACTCGGCTAACTCACTACTAAACTCATTGAATGAGCGCCGCTGTAACTGTACTGATTCAGTACGGGGCAACAAATCAAACACTTCTCGAAATTTATCGTCTATTTCCTCATAAGGTACTTGACCCTGCTTATTCAAAACTACCTTACCCGACTGATCAAAGACTACAACTTGAGGAACAGCCCCAGAGTAGTAATATCCAACTTCTGTGGGTTCGTAGGTTTGTTTTACAGGAATGCTATCCACATCAATGGGGATAATTTCTGCCGCCCGACCATAAAATTCTTGTACCTGTGAAATAGAAATGGCATATCTTTTGCAATCACTGCTGTCATCCACATAGAAGGCTAAAAATACAGGTTTGTTATCTGCTAAAGCCTTAGCCAAATTTTCTTTGGGAGGAACCAGGGAACCATTACCAGCATAAATTACAAAAATGTTGCCATCATAAACATCATCATCAATACCAGCAAATGCAGGTTGGACACTTATCACTAATAGACAAGCAAGCAGTAACAAGCATTTGGACACCAACCGTCGCCAGTCAGCAATTTGTTTTTGTAAAAAAAGAAACTTTTTGCTATTCATCAAAGAGAACCTTGCAAGCTACTAATCGCTGTAAGTGTGTGCTGAATTCGGCTAACTGGGCTGGATATATAATTACACCCGCACTCTATTTTTTAAGATAACGCCTACTGGGATTATCTCTCGAAAGTGGGTAGCTTTTGTTGGGAAGTACGAGATGAGGGAGACGGGACTGGCTTTTTGGGCAAGGATTAGTTAAACTCACGCTTATTAAATTACGCCGTGTGCGACTTTCTCTCAGACCTAACCCCGAACCCCTTCCCTTGTAGGCTATCCATTAGTCACATCTTTCTTAACAAAGCCGAAAGCCATTTATAGGAGTAATTTCACGTTGATAATTCCTAGCTGGGGTTGACAGAGCGAGAAAAATATGTAGGGTGGGGGGAGATGGATTGTTGTTGACATACCCTTGGGGATTTTGTTGATTTGGCTAA
>JAKOMP010000166.1 GCA_022241785.1 Cyanocohniella sp. LLY
TAAAACGCTTGTTTAAAACGCTTGTTTTGTAATCTTCTTAAACACTGAGGGGTCAAGCATACTTGACAAATTCGCTCTTTGTATTCTCGCTAAAATTGGCTTTTTATTGAGAATTAAGGACGAAGTAATCAGGGTTAGAAAAAGCGTGAGTGAATACTCTCGTAAATGTTGAGAAAGATCCGGGTAATGGATAGCTTAAAAGGTAGGGGAGGGGTTCTCACTCTCCGACTCTGCTCTGATAGGTATCAGTCATGAGTTATTAGTGATTGGTCATTAATTACGCCCCTATTCCCGATTTTTACTATTGAGGTTTTCTGTGTATTTATTAATTCCAGCTGCGGGAAGCGGCAAAAGAATGGGTAGTAGCCGCAATAAATTACTGCTCCAAGTGCGATCGCAAGCAATTATGGCTTGGACTCTCAAAGCTGCGGCTGCGGCAAGTACAATCGAGTGGATAGGAATTATTTCTCAACCTGCTGATTGGCCAGATTTTAAAGCAATTATCGCTGATTTAAATTTGACAAAGCCAGTGGAATTGATTATCGGTGGTTCTACACGGCAAGAATCAGTTTACAACGGCTTACAGGCGCTACCAGCAGACGCAGAACACGTGTTAATCCATGATGGTGCTAGATGTCTGGTGACACCCAACCTACTCGATTCATGTGCCGAGGCAATACACAAATGTTCTGGTTTAATTGCTGCTGTGCCTGTGAAAGATACTATCAAAGTTGTTGATGACAAGGGCATCATTCAAAGTACACCCGACCGACAGCAACTGTGGGCCGCACAAACTCCCCAAGGATTTAATGTCAAGTTATTGAAACAGTGTCATGCCGAAGGTGTGCGCCAGGGATGGGAAGTGACTGATGATGCTGCTTTATTTGAAAAGTGTGGGCTCGAAGTCCGAATTGTGGCAGGAGAAGAGACTAATTTAAAAGTTACCACTCCTCAAGACTTGGCGATCGCTGAATTTATTCTCAGTCATCGGGAGAAGTGGGGAGTGGGGAGTAGGGAGTAGGGAGATGGGGGAAAAAGCAGGGGGGCAGGGGAGAAAAACCACCCACAATTCCACTCGGCTTTAAACATTATCTTTTGGGAAATCAAATTTTTTGACTTTTGAGTTAAACAATTGAGAATTTTGCCAATTCTTTTCGCTATTCTCAAAAACCCACTCATAAAAGCCACCTGCCCCTGTATTCCTTTAGATATATTTTGAGCAATATAATAGATTAATATTCTTAACTTAATTTTTCAGAAAAATTGCTCCTGCCTAGTGACAAGTTAAAAACCTGCTGAGAACGCTCACCTGCCTGTACTGTAATACTTGCAAAATTATAGGCAGCTTTTGATTGAGCGCGGTAGTATTAGTAATATCTAAGAGTTTTGTAACAATCTTTTACAATTACTACAAAGAAAAGTAACATCCTCAAAGTTAAAGCGGACATTATCTTGGTTGGTCAGTGTTTATATGCACCTTCGTGGGAAAATACTGATTTTCTAGCTAAAAATGCATGTTTTCATAGCATTAGCCCAGATGCTTACAGTTTTGGGCAAGTTGCTTGCGGTACAAAATGCCACAAGTCGTGTCTTCGCTATTTGACAAGTATGCTGGTATGAATACTAATAACAAAAGTTCCAGTAGCGTAAAACAAGAGAATAAAGGCTTGGGAATTAATCACCTCAAGCAAGATATCAAGAATGACTTGATTGCCGGCTTGTTGGTAGTGATTCCCTTAGCGACCACCATTTGGCTGACAATTACTATTGCCAATTGGGTAATCAACTTTCTCACCAAAATTCCCAAACAACTGAATCCCTTTGATGGACTCCATCCTATACTAGTCAATATATTGAATCTAGCAGTGGGAATGGCTGTGCCACTGTTAAGTATTCTCATAATTGGATTGATGGCCCGCAATATTGCTGGACGTTGGTTACTAGATTTTGGTGAGCGAGTTTTACAGGCAATTCCCTTAGCTGGGCAGGTATACAAAACTTTAAAACAGCTTTTGGAAACCTTGCTAAAAGATTCCAATGACAAGTTTCGCCGGGTAATTTTAGTAGAGTATCCCAGAAAAGGCATATGGGCGATCGCCTTTGTCACAGGTGCTATGAGTAGCGATATTCAAGCTCAGATGTCCCGTCCCATGCTCAGTGTGTTTATTCCTACTACCCCAAACCCCACAACAGGATGGTATGCCATAGTTCCGGAGGATGAGGTCATAAACTTATCCATGCCCATAGAAGACGCATTTAAAGTACTAGTTTCCGGTGGTATCTTCGCCCCGAATACGCCTCTACCCCCCTTAATTATCTCCAAAGAACACAATCTAGAAATACAGGCCCAAACAAAGCGGCCAATTATTCCCTTTGACGAAACTTAAAATCAATCCGGCAAAGTCACCAGTAAATAGATAGTATGATTGTCTGACTCTGCCAAAATTGTACGAATAATAACCCTAATAACCTTAATTAGTGCCTAGGCACTCACTTCCATGCAAGAACGAAAACCCCAGCAAATCGCTCGTGAATTGGCGCTGTTAAGTCTTAGCCAGTTACCTGTTAATCCCAAAAAATTAACAGAAGAGCATCTACCAAAATTGGTGCTAGCCACAGTCCGTACCCTAAGATCAGAAGTGCAAGACACTTTAGACAACGCCACTGGTGAACTGCAACGCAGTAATGAGCGCTTGTTAACTAGTGAAACTCGGGCCTCAGACCTGAATACTGCGAGAAATCTCCTCAAAGAAGCCATTAACTACACCCAAACAGCAATCAATCAACTCGGTGCAGCTGTTGAGTTTCCAGAATTGATTCAATTAGCTAATCAAGACAAGGAAGTCGGCAGATACGCCATCCAACTTGTCAAACTCATCAATGAAAATCGCATTGTCATCGATGAAGACATTTCTTCCGCCCTTATAGATTGGCAAGTGACGCGCTTGGCCCAAATCGACCGAGATATTTTGCGAATTGCTGTGTCAGAAATGAGATTTTTAGGGTTGCCAGATAGAGTTGCTATCAACGAAGCTGTAGAGCTAGCCAAACGCTACAGTGGAGAAGAAGGCCACCGATTTATTAATGGTGTTCTGCGTCGAGTTACAGAGCAAAAAACAACAGTCTAGTTTTTCACAAGTGCTATGAGTGCTAAGTTGTAAGCTGAAAGTCAGGAGGAGCCATTTTTCTTATGAGGTTCCCCCCTGTCAGACAAAGTGGCGTGAAGAAGTGAGGATAATACGGAGGTTTTCACCCCAGGAAAAGTGACGAGTTCCGTTAAACTCATAACTTATAACTCATAAATCAGATAACAATTTATATCTCTAGCTGCAATGGTTTTTAATTGGTTCCGTCGTCAATATAACGATTCCTCTAATACCCCCGCTGAACAAAAACAGGCAGAAGCACCTCCAACACCAGAACCCCAACCAGAAACAGCCGAAACGTCTACTCCTACGGATGAAACTGCACCAGAATCAGCTGCTGATTTGTTGGCGTTTGCTAAATCTGCTTATAAGAATATCCAGCAAAAACAACAACCCCAAGAAGTAGAAACTGTCACTGATACAGTAGAAGAATCAGCAACGGTAGAAACTGAGCCACCGCCAGAAGTCATTGCTAGCCAAACTGAGGACAGCGAAGCAGTACCATTAGAAGTAACTTCTGAGGAGCAACCCGCAGCCGTCAGCGAAGCAGCACCATTAGAAGTAACTTCTGAGGAGCAACCTGCGGTAGTCAGCGAAACAGTACCACCAGAGGCAGTTATTACAGATGCTGAACCAGTAGAAATCCCCCCAGAGCCGGAAACTACAAACACAGAAGCAACGGTAAGCGAAGTAGCATCGCCAGCCACTGAAGAAACACCAGAGGCAGCACCAGCCAATTTATCCTTTTTAGAAAGGGCGGCGGCGGAACGGCAAGCCAAGCAAGAACGGCTAATAGCCAATGCCATTGAAGTTCCAGAACCAGAAGTATTGCAGCCAGCAGCTACTACAACCCAAACAATTGAAGAAATTGCCGGATTGGCTTTTGATGAAGGCTTTGTTTGGTCAGCAGAAGTTCTGGCAGCCCAAGGTAGACGTCCGGAAGATGTTTCCATTGAGGAAATTACCTGGCTGAAAAAACTGCGCCAAGGCTTAGACAAAACCCGGCGTAACATCCTCAATCAACTCAAGGCAATTGTCGGGCAAGGGCCACTCAACCAAGAGGCTGTGGCAGAAATTGAAGCGGCGTTACTACAAGCTGATGTGGGTGTAGAAGCGACAGATTACATTATCAGCGCCCTCCAGAAAAAATTACTAGCAGAAGTCACCCCGCCAGAGGAAGCGATCGCCTACCTCAAACAAATTTTGCGGGATATGTTAGATGAGCCATTAAAAAAAGCCCACAACACCAGCTTTACGCCAGAAAAAGAAACCTTGAATATTTGGTTAATTACTGGGGTCAATGGTGCCGGAAAAACCACTACCATTGGTAAAATTTCTCACCTTGCCAAACAATCTGGTTATAAGTGTTTAATTGGTGCAGCCGATACATTTCGAGCTGCTGCCGTAGAACAAGTCAAAGTTTGGGGTACAAGAAGTGGTGTAGAAGTAATTTCTAACCCAGGTAAAAATACTGACCCAGCCGCCGTGGTATTTGATGCGATCGCCGCAGCCCAAGCCAGAGAAACTGAATTATTGTTAGTAGATACCGCCGGGCGACTGCAAAATAAGAAAAACTTAATGGACGAACTCACTAAAATCCGCCGGATTATTGACAAAAAAGCCCCGAATGCCAAAATAGAATCGCTGTTAGTCTTAGATGCCACTTTAGGTCAAAATGGCCTACGACAAGCGGAAGTCTTTTCCCAAGCAGCCCAACTCAGTGGCGTAGTCCTAACCAAATTGGATGGTACAGCCAAAGGAGGCGTTGCCCTGGCAGTTGTACAACAGCTAGGTTTGCCCATTCGCTTTATTGGTGCTGGGGAAGGCATTGAAGATTTGCGTCCCTTTTCTAGCTACGAGTTTATTGAAGCTCTATTGAGTGGCTAGAAAGAGGAGTAGGGAGTAGGGAGTGGGGAGTGGGGAGTAGGGAGAGTAGGGAGAAAAATTTCTAGACTCTAGCCCCTAACCCCAAAATTATTTTCGATTAAAGGATTTTTTCGTTCTCAGGATGTATGATTTGCTAATTAAGTTATGGAAACATTAAATATTTATTAAGCTATGCAAAAAACTACTGATTTTTACTGAGAACTTTGGGACTAAACACAAATAAACGAAATTTTCCCTATTTATTTATAAATGTCATAAGCAAATGTAATACTCATACATAACCATGTGTTACGTCTTTTTACTCTTGCTAAAGTGATAAACATTGTCCCAATATGATTTAGCAATGCCAAAACTCAAGCATTTATCAATCATCTCCATCTATCGATATCAAGTGCAATAATACCTGTGCCTGTGTCTCAACTGCCTTCTCAACCCACTGATAGTAATAGTAGTGCCACGACAGATGTCACACCAGTCGTGGCACTCAAAGAACTCGTGGCACGGCTGCACCGAGAACAGAATAAAATTCAAGATTTGCTCAGTTCTTTAGGATTTGCCCTCAGAAGCTTCAATAATTTAAACCAATTTTTGGAGCTGATCCCATTGATGGCAACTAGGGTAACTGATGCTGATGGTAGTGCTTTGTTTCTCTATAAACCTAACGGTCAAATTAGGTTAGAGCAGTTACACTGGCAAGATAGTCGCCAGCGGAAGAATATTCGTAAAGCCTTAGAAACAGCCAGTAGTCAAATCACCCTGCTATCCAATACAGCCCCCCTCGCCACAGCTACAGGGTTGTTAGATGACCAAATGCACCGCTACTTGGGCCCTGATGTGCAAATTTTTGGCACAGCAATTTTAGTGAAGCATACAGAACAGGGCTGGCTTTACGTATTAAGCCGTGACCCGGAATATAGTTGGACGGAAACTAGACAAAAGTTAGTCAGACTGGTGGCAGACCAAACAGCTGTAGCCATTGAAAATGATAAATTAGCAGTAGAACTGAGGAAAAAAGAACGTCTAGACCAAGAATTAGAAATTGGGGCGGAAATTCAACGGCGACTTTTGCCGCGTCAATGCCCGATTATCCCTGGTGCATCTTTGGCTGCACGCTGTAAACCTGCTAATCGTGTTGGGGGAGATTACTATGACTTTATTCCCACTCATCACAATCCAGTACCGTCAAATAGCACAACAGGGCAGGAAACTGGGCGTTGGGGTTTGGTAATTGGGGATGTGATGGGTAAGGGTGTCCCGGCTGGGCTAATTATGACTATGATGCGGGGAATGCTGCGGGGAGAAGTTTTGCATGGTAATTCGCCATGTGGCATTCTACAAAATTTAAATCGGGTCATGTATGCGGATTTAGAAAATTCTCACCGCTTTGTGACACTGTTTTACTCAGAATATAATCCCCGCAATCGAGTGTTGTCTTATAGTAATGCGGCCCATAATCCTCCATTGTGGTGGCACGCAGCCACGAAAACTATCACCCGCTTAGATACTTTGGGAATGTTGATTGGTTTAGATGCCAACAGCCAATACGAAGATGCCCAAGCACAATTAGAACCTGGGGATACAGTAATTTATTATACCGATGGTTTGACTGATGCGGCGGCTGCCAGTGGCGATCGCTTTGATGAAGAAAACTTTGTTGCTGCTTTTCATGCTGCTTGCAGGTATTACAGTGGCCCACAAGAGATTGTGGATTACCTGTTTGATCAAGTTTTGCAATTCATTGGTACTGAGAAGCAAAATACCGATGACATGACATTAGTTGTACTAAAAATTCAATAATGGGCGGAATTAAATTGACGTGAGTTCGATACATTCCCATACAAGGCGAGAGGCTTAAAAAGCCTATTATTTCGTATCAAGTTAGGGATTTTTTGCCCCTTCCCTTGTAGGATACTGTTGGCGAATGATTGAGGCGTCAAACCCCTCACTAGTTTGGAACAGTTGAAAAAAGAGAATAAGTAGATTGAGCGTAGCATCTACAAAGATTATGACCCTGCACCCACGTGATATGTCGCATATTCCTGAAACCACAGCGCAAGTAGCCCGGAATTCATTTCCCAAAGGGAACATATATATCCCACATTCCGCAGGTTAGTTAAAAAAGAAGATAATATTTTCGACAAGGAGCACCAAAAAACTGGAGAATCCATAGCCTTTGATGGGTTAAGTTGGTAATTTGCTTGATTTGGGCAAAAGTAACCAAATGAATTGACATAAAACATTGGAACACCCAGCGTAAGGTGGGAGTAGTAGTTGGTTTACCCAACTGATTATCAATAGTTTTTTTGGCTCGTTCTAAAGCTTGACGTAAAGCTCTCTGACCAAGACTATAAACAAGCAGGCACAAACCCATAACCATTGCTAGAGCGGCGACTCTGTGTGTGGAGTTGAGGAAAACACTTGAAGTAAAAAATAAAGGGTCTTTGAGAAACCGAAAACCGCGCTCAGTAGATTGCTGTGCCTTGTATTCACGTAAAACATCTTCATCGCTGAGTTCTTCGGCATCGAGGACATTGGTCGCTAAAATAAATTTTCCAGCTCGTTGAATTTCAATGGCGAGTGCTATTTCTTTGGGTTCTAGCGTTGCATCAACTTGGTAGTAAAAAGTGGGGGAAGAATTTTTACTGGGTCTACCACGTCCAGTATGTTTCTTGATTTCCTTAACATGGATATTAGTTAGTTGATGTAAAGGCAACTTAGAACTGAGCCGTTGTGCAGCAATCAGAGCATCTTTTGAACAGGCAAATTTTTGGTTGAACAACTGCCGAAGTTCAGATTGGGCTTTTAATAACTGTTGAGTCAAACGTTTTTCCAACTGTTTGAGGTCAGTATCTTTTCTGGCTTGGCTTTCAACGACGAACCAACGCTGTTGTACACCTCCGTACTCGCTACAACTTGGCGCAATCCGATACCCAGACATTAAACTTTGATTAAATGCTTCTTGAGGCATGTTATCTAACAGCATTTTTGCCGCAGTCAGGGTAACTGGTACTCTCGATACCCMGCGCAAATGTTTCATTTGTTGCAAGTTTTCT
>JAKOMP010000005.1 GCA_022241785.1 Cyanocohniella sp. LLY
CCTTTTAGCTTATTTTCGACTTCTATGACTATTTCATCATCAGTGATAAAGTCATAATTAATAACCTTGATATCTTCAAGATTAATAACTTTAGTAATAAAGTGCAGCAAGGGATTAGATGGCATTTTTATTAAATCACTAATTCTTATCTCAACCTTTTTTATGTTTTCTAGTTCTAATTATTTTTGTATCTCTACCCTAGACTCGCTTTGAGATGTTTCTTATTATAAAAATATGAGCAGTTATCTATTTTATTTATAGTATTTTATCATAACGACTCTAGGAGAGCCATAAATCTATTGCCCCTGCACCTACAAGTATATTAGTCACCTGTGTAGCTGACCAAGATAGGAACTGAGTGAAAATTTCTAAAGGCAAAAAGATTAATGCAGCAATGATATTGAAATAATCTAATACCATTGAACCAGTAAATGCCCGCTGAAATTCTTCTCTGTTGTCATGGTGTCCTAAAGCCACAATGGTATTAGTCACGCTGGTGCCAATATTTGCACCTATCATAATGGGAATTGCTGCTGCTGGTGTAATTGTTCCCGTTGCCACGATCGCAACAGTTAAAGAAGTCGTAGTTGATGAACTTTGAACCAGAGTTGTAGCTAAAATTCCTACGAAAAAGCCAGTAATGGGATTAGCAGTAGTTTCTATTAGAGTTTCTGCTGCACCTTCTCCCAATAATTCAAAACCTTCGCCTAATAAATCCAGACTGACAAAGAACAAAACCAGGGCAATTATCAGGTAGAGTACATTCCACCACCTGCCTTGGGGTAAGGCTTGAAAAATTCGATTCATGATCAAACTGCCAGATTAAAATCTAATTTTTTTTGATTTTATCTAGAGATAATAATTGGCGGATTAATGAATAGTTATGAATTAGTTAATTACGATTATTTTAGGGATAATTCTTTCTATTTATAGATAATCTCTAAACCTTGAGGAAGAGATAATTTTTATCGATAAAGTTAATCTATCAGTCTTAGAGGATGTTTGAAAAGTCCTTCATGATGTATCAAATACTTTTAGATCCCCCTAAATCCCCCTTGAAAAGGGGGACTTTGATTCATTTCCCCCCTTTTTCTACGCCGAAGGCGCATCCCCGAAGGGGTTTAGGGGGGCTAGGGGGGATCTGCAAGTGTTTAAAATCACAGCCAATCACTTTTCAAACACGCTCTTAAGACTGTTGTTTAAATTAATGTTAATCAATTTTTATATAGGGTGTGTTGTTGCACAGCGCACCTGCAATCAGTATATAAATTTAAGGTAATTTTGCCAAAGCAACTTGCTTGAGGATATTCATCGGCCCTTGGTTTTTGAGGATTTGCATTTCTGTTTCGTTACGTACCAGCAATGCACCCGCAAATCCTAAAGAGTTTACAGAAATTGAAGCAAAATGTTCCTGCGATCGCGGTACAATCATCATCCATTCTTTTGTAGCTAAAAGATTATAAGCACCAGATAATTTATTGCCGTTGACTATATTTAAACCCACACTACTTAATAAACGGTAGTATAGCTCTAAAGTCTTGGCTGCGGCTACAAGCGGTGACTGGGCCCAATGGGGATCTAGTAATGCAAAAGCATGTACAAAAGGCAGTTCTGGTATAGTTGCGATCGCCTTGGGAAATTTGGCTGATTTAAGTAACAATTCCATAGGTGTTTGCATCCCTGATGGTGCTAATGGTAAAGGTACTAATTGTAAATGCTTGTGTCGCTGGCTGGCTCCAGAAATCTTACCGCTGTTATAGAATGCCAAACCATCAAAATCAGCTAAACATGCCCACATAGCTGTAAAGTCTTCTAAAGTGAGTAAACTTTCTTGTTCTTCAAAAGCATGGGTAATGATTAACAAGTGATAGTCAACAACATTGAATTTATTCAAAATACAGACATGAGTAGCCGAAATATCTGCCACAAATAAATCCTCTTCATAGGGAAGAAAGGGATTAAACTCTTGAATAGAAGTAGTTTTTTTTTGCTGTTGTTGCTTGGCTGCATCTTTCCGTTCTAGGTTAGATAAAATACGTACCAAGAAGCTCACCCCATCTTGCTCAACAAATTCAAATTTTGTGGGTATTGAGAGCAATGCACCGCATTTTAAAGCGTGTTCAGTTGTTTGTTTGACACTTGTCCATAAAGTGCCGGATTGCAGTAATATTTTTGGCTGTGACATAATTCAGTATCTAATTTTCTGCACTACTACTCATCCATTGCTTACCAAGCTCCTTGGCGAAAACCTGACTTTTCAGGTCATGTGAAAAAGTCCACGGAAAATCTAACTTCCAAATCAGGAATTCAAAGTCTCTCGCCTCGCAGGAGAGAGATTTAGAGAGAGGTTTTCCAGATACCGTGAAAAGTTAGGGCGAAAACAGGGAACAAGCAGTATTGATTTTTGTTCCCTGTTAATTATTGATTTAAAATATTATTTCATTTAACTCAGCAAACATCTCTTCTAGCATATCTTCCATAGTTTGCCGATTCATGTGACGCAGCACCTCTGGCCCTCCCAGAAATTCTTTGATAGTCATTTTTTGTTCTCGAAATTTCTTCACAAAATCACGAATAGCAGTAATAACCTCAATCTCAGATTCCACTTGTGCCAACATCTGACTAATCGGATCTATTCCTTCTTTCACAGCTTTGCGACAATCAGATACCATTGCGCCTTCTGGAGTAGTTTTCACCAAACGCAGTTCTTGTTTCAATTTTTCATATTGAGTTTTCAGTAATTCATTTTGCTGTTCTATGCGATTGCATGTACGAGTTAAGTCATCCTCACTATTAGTATCAATTAACTCTCCCACCTGATGTTGCTGTTCAATTTCCAACAATCTCGCCAAATCCCCTTCTTGGTAAGCCTTGTTGATTTCTTTCATGATTTCTGTGTGACGCATTTGAGTTTCGTCATCTTTGACTTTATCTGGGTGAAATATTTCAGCTAAACTCAAAAATGTCTGGCGAATTTTGCGGGCGGAATCTGATTTATTTTTAGCAGTAATATCTGGTGTTGATTGTGATGCTTGATAGTGATGATATTCCTGATTCGTTTCGCCAAAAAAACCATCTTCTTGCTCATCATCTGCAAATAAGTCATCTAATTCTATATCTTCATCTTCATCTTCTTCATCAGTTCTTGGTTTGGGGCTGATAATTCCCGCTAACTGGAGTTGATAATAAACTGTCTCAACATCTTTTTTGCTTTGTTTACCAAACTTTCTGACAGCAAAAATTTCCGCAAACAAAGTATGAATTTCTCGGTCAATATCTACTACTTTTTGGAAACTGGGACTACACCGATGAAATATATCTGTGGCTAAAGAACGCATCTGTTCAACAAAATTGTTGAGTTCAGTCCTTTTTCTCTTAATTTGTTTTAAAAGCCATTGATGTTCTTTATCTAGGGCTTCTAGGCGAATATGGAGCGATGAAAGCGCCAGTGATGGCGTGGAATTAGTATTGTGTGGGGATGATAATTTGCGTGGCATGGGATGGTTAAGTGGGAATGAGCTTAAAAGGCATAAGACCGTTAAACCTTATACAGATCCTACAGCCATACAGATTTTACAACCGAAACATCAAGATGAATCAGTCAATACCTGGGCAAAAATTTGATACCCCGTGAAAAAGCCTACCGTGTATACACAAGTCCACCCTGAGCGAGTTTCCAGCCTAAAAAGATAGACTCAAATTGCCGTAAACCGCGAACAAGGGTAGGCATTCCCCTACGGTGTACATATAAGTCCGATAATCCAGTCCCACAAAGTTTTGATCGAAAGCATCCCACTTTTTTGTATGTCATTGCGAGCGAAGCAAAGCAATCACAAAATCTCCAACTAAGAGCGAGTCCATGCGATTGCTGCGTCGTTCTTCCTTGCAATGACATTTATTATCTCATTGTAAAATAAAAACTGGTATGCACTTGTTTTGATACCCCTAACCCAAATTTTGCACCCACTACACAGATTTGTGTATGCGGTAGCCTTGCAGGGGAGAAAGTCCGTTGGGCGGCTACGCCGACTTGTAGGAACTGGCGTAGTTTCCCCCATGAGCAACTGGCGTAGAGAGGAATGGAAGCGGGGTTTTTAAAATGCGTCGAACGTTAAACTCACGTTAGGTTATTCCCAAACATATTTTTCAGCAACTTTCCAATAACGTGAAAAGCGCTTCAGGTCGATATAGCCATCGTATACAAAAAAGGGTTCTATCTCCAGCACTTCTAGCTTTAAAGAAGGTTCAATTTGGTCACAGATATCGTTAAACCGAGGACTAGGACTAGCTGCTGTCACCACTAAATCAGCATCATGTTCTTGGGCAAAAGCTAAAATTTCTTGTGCCACATCACCACGACGAATAACAACAGGTAACTCTAGTAAACATTCATAAATAAATGCAATGCGTTTGAGAGTTAATTGCCATTCTTCAATCAAAGCTTCATCCCATACCCAAATTGCTGGTGCATTAGGATATTTTTGTAGTCCAGGATTATTAGGACTGAGGCAGTCTCCATGTATCCAAACAATTGGTTGACTCATGTTTTAGTTTTTACCTTTCTTCCCCCGTTGCCAACTTTGACTGTTAGGTTTCTTTGTAAATTCACCTTTAGGAAAAAGTCGCTCTTCTAATTCTTCGTAGCTACCTTCAAAATCACAATGACCATAAAGTGGACACTTTTGACAATAAATACCTTTGGTGTAACGTTCTAAATTTTCGCGGTTGAAAAAATAGGGTTTATGGCTAAAGGTGCTAGCCACCCATTGCCATGACATATTATTACTAGCAGGATCACCATCTAACAGATGTTGGAGAAACCACTTAGCCCCAGCTTGCCAACGAATGCGTCGCCAATGGACAGTGTAAGCGGCTAGCCACATTCGGATATGATTGTGTAGATAGCCAGTTGACCGTAATTCACGGCTAAAGCTATCAATACAAACCATTCCTGTACTACCTTCTATGATGTCTAATGGGAAATTTGGCGCGTATTCTGATGGGGCGTAACCAGTTTTATACTCTTCTTGGTCTTGCCAAATATCATTGCCTAGCTTGCCATATAACCTCTGCCAATAATCACGCCAGCCCAATTCATTAATTAGTTTACTGGCATCTTGGTGGTTTTCTACTTGGTCAAGCACATAATCTTTAATTTCTCGTAAACTCAAAACCCCATAACGAATGTAGGGTGAAAGTCGCGTGACAGCACCTGTTAACAAGTTTCGTGTTTTGGCATAAGCTACTGGGTTTACTTTTTGCAGTACTTGTGTAGCAGCTTTACGTCCCCCGATGGTTTCACTGATTTGGTCATCGCGTTCTGCTGCTTGGGGAAATTGTTCGCGGAGGTAAGCTATTAACTCATCGCGGTTTCTAAAGTCATTTCTCATGTTTTAACTAATATGTAGTTCACAAATAATCAAAGTTTGTAGTCAGCGACTCTAGCTGTGTAAAACTAACTTTGGAAGAGAGCGATAAATCGCTTATTACGAACAAAAATTTATTTTTGGGTATGAACATAATCCATAAAATAAAATTCGGAATTAGCCAAAATTTGAGCCAAGCATAAGCACCCATACTTAATGCTGTTGTAATCATCAGGGGTAAACCAACTTTAAGTCTGACTGCATCAGGAAGTAAAACAACTCCGGCTACAGTAATAATGCTGTATACCAAAAGTCCTAATTGTAGGCGTTGGAAAACTTTAAGTGCTATGTGAAAATTTCATGCAAAGACTCACCAGCGTGCCGTAGGCTCTAGCACGAAGTGCGTTAGGCGCAAAGGAATATATAAGGTATTTTACATGCTGGATTTCTGACGGTTATTTTCCATCCCCTTGATGCCGTTGAGGAACATTGGCACAAATGTTTCCATAAAAGCTTGCGGATCACGTTGCCAAGCTGTTTGAGCCGCGCGCATTCTCGTAAATTGCAACTCAGGTGCTAACAAAGTTTGTGGTAAGCGTTCCATTAAATACTGGGGCCGTTCCCAAAGTGGCATTGTATTTGCTATTTCCACGAGATGAGTCACCCGGCGCAGTTCTGCACCTAAGGTGATATCCATTCCCGATTCAAATGCCGCCTGTTCAATAGCTGCATACTTTTGTTTAGCTTGCTCTACTTTTTGTTGGTGTTCTGGACTTTTACGAGCGATTTCTGTTAGCCAACGGTTCCCCCAACGCACATGTCCTGCTTCTTCTGGCAGAATTTTGGCAATGGTTTCGCGAATTTTGATGTTTTCTGTTGTTTGTGGCGCTTGTTTGAGGGCGTATATGTGAGCCGAGAAATACTCACAACCCCGTTTTTCGGTGACATTAATGGCTGCCAATGCAGCAATGATGCCATCTTCTCGGTCACTTTCCGTCTTGAAGGATTCTTTATCTATCAGACGCTCAAATTCGTCAATATAGGAAGTTCCAGGGGGAGTACCGATGTCAGCGTCTAAATCCAACAACAAATCAGTTAACCACATAGCATGACGAGCTTCATCACAGATGTGGTGAGATAAGTCCTGTAATAGTTCCTTTGGTTTGCCATTGAGTTTTTCAATGACATCGGTTAAATCTTTACAGCTGCGTTGTTCGCTGTAGCGGTAGCGATTGAGGGTAATGAGATGGATTTCGCGATCGCTAACTACCCGTTGGAGAATATCCCTGGCACTCAAGGAATTTTGAAATTTACGTGGATAAATAACTGTCATAGTTGGGTTAATTTTTGTTAACTATATTAGTTTGATGGTAACTGGCAATAGCATTTAGTTGCCAAAAATCAAGCAATTTTCTTACTCCAGATATATGAGTTTAATTTCCTAAGTGTAAATAATTGTAACGAATAAAATGATCTACCTGGGGAAATGATTATTCTTCGGCATGACACGAAGCAAAAGCATAAATATCCACAATTTATTGGTTTTTTGTGAGGTTAGGGGCAATTTTTCACTAATTTGCCGTGGACAATTGCTACTACAATTTTCTTTAAATGAATTTTTATTACAAAACATCATTTTGTAACATTGGTTACAGAAATGTGTGTTAGTTTAGTAAATGAAGAGAGAAATAGTTAAGCATATATCACTAATCTAAAACCATAAGGAGGACTGTGTTATGTCTATTCAAGATAGATCCCGTGCGCTAACAATGCTGCAATACAAGCAAGTCAAGAATCGGCAACAATCAATGCTGATGCGTGCTGCACAAGAACTCGGTCTTCCTGAAGAAATATCCGAATATTGGAATCCTATTCAAGGAAAGATCGATCCTACAACTCGGTTGATTTATGAAAGCAGCCACGTTGCTATGAGCTAGTACCGCTGCCTTGGAAGTTAAAAGTTTACCCTGAGCGAAGTCGATGGGTCAAAGTCAAAAGGCTTTGATTTTGGGATTTTGAACTTACGCCCAGATGAAGTAGGTTTTGAGCCTTCCCAACAGAATCTGATGAAACCGATTTCTAGACGGACAATCTAGCCTCTTGGTTTCCCAATTGCAGTCAGCCTAGGTTCTTACAGTGCTACAAGACGTGAAAAAAAAGCCACCCCATATATATAGGGTGGCAAAAAATTCACTAATTTTGGGAATTAGCAATCGTAATAGAGATGAAACTCATAGGGATGAGGACGCAACTGCAACTGCTTAATTTCGTTAGCTAGCTTGTAGTCAATCCAGTTTTCGATGAAGTCTTCTGAGAAAACGCCTGTTTCTGTCAAGAAAGCATGATCGTTTTCTAGTGCTTCCAATGCCAAATCCAGAGAACCCGGAGTTGAAGGAACCTTCGCCAGTTCTTCTGGAGAGAGTTCATAAATATTCTTATCTAAGGGTTCACCAGGATGGATTTTGTTCTTGATGCCATCGATACCAGCACAAAGCATAGCAGCGAATGCTAAGTAGGGGTTAGAAGTTGCATCAGGACAACGGAATTCCAATCGCTTGGCTTTGGGGTTATCGCCAGATAGAGGAATCCGCACAGAAGCAGAACGATTACCTTGAGAGTAAGCCAAGTTCACTGGTGCTTCATAACCAGGTACTAGACGTTTGTAAGAGTTAGTTGTGGGGTTGGTAATAGCCAAAAGTGCTGGTGCGTGCTTGAGGATACCACCAATGTAGTAAAGTCCCATTTCACTCAAACCAGCATACTTATCACCTGCAAATAAGGGTTTGCCATCTTTCCAGATGGACTGGTGACAGTGCATCCCAGAACCGTTATCGCCAAAAATGGGTTTTGGCATGAAGGTGACGGTTTTGCCATATTTCTTAGCAACGTTCTTGATGACATATTTGTAAGTCATCAGCCAGTCAGCTGCTTCAATCAACTTACCAAAGCGGAAGCCTAGTTCGCACTGACCACCAGTAGCAACTTCGTGGTGTTGTTTTTCAATAGGTACGCCACAATCTGCCATTGTTAATAGCATCTCTGTACGGATATCTTGGAAGCTATCCGTTGGGGATACTGGGAAATAACCTTCTTTGAAGCGTGGTTTGTAACCCAAATTGGGGCTTTCTTTCTTACCAGAATTCCAGCGACCTTCCACAGAGTCTACATGGTAGTAACCTTCGTGGGAATTTTGGTCAAAACGGACATCATCAAAGATAAAGAATTCAGCTTCAGGACCAAAGAAAGCTGTGTCACCAATGCCAGTAGAAACTAGGTAGTCTATTGCTTTTTGGGCAATCACACGGGGACAACGGCTGTACCATTCGCCCGTGCGGGGTTCTTTAATACTACAAACTATACTGAGCGTTGGCTCTTTCATGAAGGGGTCGATCCAAGCAGTGTTGGCATCGAGTACCATCATCATGTCTGATTCTTCGATGCCTTTCCAACCCCGAATGCTGGAACCGTCGAAGGCTACGCCATCAGAGAAGGAACTTTCATCGATTTGATTGTGGTACACGGTGAGGTGCTGCCAAGTACCAGGTGTATCGATGAATTTCAGATCAATCATCTGAATTTTTTGGTCTTGAATCATTTTCAAGACTTCTTGTGGGGTTGTCATTGTTACTCCTTCTCTACCAATTTCCTAACATAAAATCATAATCTTCCAAAGCATCCTAACCCAGATGATCTGAACCAAGTTGTTGATGACACACCTGAAATATCATAAATCCTAGACATTAGAGGATTTTGTAGTTTTTGTTACAGCTTATCCGGTTTACAGGTTATATTAACCTTTTCCCTAACATCTGCACAAAACTTAAAGTTCATCTCATTAGGGGACAACTTTGGCATAGAATCCTTAAATAGCGGATGAATTGTTTTTGTGCCGCATCTATTTTAAATGGCACAAAAATTTACGGGTGCATAAGTGCAGCCAAATTAATATCAAACCATAGATAGTAATGATTGGGAGAAGAAGGAATGCGCGATGCAGTTACAAGCTTGATTAAGAATTATGACGTTGCTGGTCGGTATTTTGACCGGAATGCAATTGACAGCCTTAAATCTTATTTTGAAAGTGGTACAGCACGAGTAAAAGCAGCGGCGGCGATTAACTCAAATGCTGCCTCATTGGTAAAACAGGCTGGTTCTAAGTTATTTGAAGAACAGCCAGAGTTGATTCGTCCAGGCGGAAATGCCTACACTACTCGTCGTTATGCCGCTTGTCTACGAGATATGGACTATTACCTGCGCTATGCGACCTATGCGCTGGTTGCTGGCAATATGAATGTATTGGATGAGCGCGTACTGCAAGGGCTAAGAGAAACTTACAATTCTTTAAGTGTACCCATTGGTCCCACTGTTTATGGTATCCAGATTCTTAAGGATTTGGTGAAGGCACAAGTAGCCGCGGATGGTGTGGCGGATACTGCCTTTGTTGATGAGCCGTTTGATTATATGACTCGTGAATTGAGCGAGAAAGATATTTAGGACGCTTTGGGCAGGCAAGATGTCTGCCCCAAATATCGTAAATAGCGATCGCACGTTGGTTTTATGGGGCGATCGCTTTTTTATGAACCCTACCAGGCGTTGAAAAGGGCTTTATTTAAGTTTTCGCCGCCAGATTGTAACATCGCGCCTCTGTCAAATAACTTTGCTAGATTAAATTTGTGTTTTTGGAACTATCTTTTGACTAATGCCAGCCAGAGACATCTACCACGCCGCAGTCATTAAAGCACTTACAGCAGATGGTTGGACAATAACCAACGATCCCTTATACCTTGCATACGGGGGTAGAGAACTTTACGTAGATATTGGAGCATAAAGAGTTACCATTGCTGCTGAGAGAGATAATCAAAAAATAGCTGTTGAAATCAAAAGTTTTCTGAGTCCTTCTCCCGTGAATGATCTCCAGGAAGCTGTAGGACAGTATGAAGTTTATCGCAGTATGCTTAAAGAACTACAACCAAAACGCCAACTTTATTTAGCCGTTCCCAAGCGAGTTTATGAAGGTATATTTTCCGAACGCTTTGGTCAGCTAATTCTTCATAGTATAGGAATAAACCTAGTTGTCTTTGACGAGCAACTAGAAAGGATTATCAGATGGATAAGCTAGCTCGGTATCGTGAAATTATTCGTCAGTTGATATTTGACTATGCCAGTCACAAGCCTGCTAACGGTCAAATAGATACAGAAGCAGTCCTTGACTCGGAGCGAGATCACTACGAAGTGTTACATATCGGTTGGGATGGCGTGCGCCGCGTACATGGTTCGGTGGTACATATAGATATTATTAATGATAAAGTGTGGATTCAATATGATGGGACTTCTGTTCCAGTGGCAGAGGCATTATTAGAAGCAGGTATCTTGCGCGAAGATATTGTTTTGGGATTTCATCCTGCTGAACTACGGAAATACACTGATTTTGCTGTATCTTAATTATATTCAGTTGTGTATTCTCGAAGAAGAAAGAAGCAACAAGTTAGGGCGATGCTTGCGGTGGGCTGCGCTGAGTTGCGATCATCGCTCTCAACCGCTTATTTTGTTTTGTGGATGCGACCAGCCCCGAACCTACGGACATAGCGAGAGCCAACACGCACAAACCAGATTTGTGCATCTGGGTAGCGAGTTTCAAGACGCTTTGACGCATTAATTTTATCAGTATCGATTTCCCAGCCACCTGTCTCGATGTCGATTGCAACAATTTTGCCATAATTATTTGCTTCGACTTGTGGGCGCACTTGAGAGTCGTAGATTTCATTACCGCGACGAGCAAATTCTTCTTTGCTGTAACGAGGTTGTCGTAATGGCATAATAAATCTTTCGTAGTTTTAGACCACTGGTTAGGAAAAAAAATCCTCTAGCGTTTATTGTAAGCTGGATAGTTGAATGAGACTGGCTAAGGAATGCGATCGCTCCTAGATGAAACGCATTAGCTTATGTTATCTGAACTAGAGCTGCTATAAGCCACAATAGAAGTTGCCGATGTTTGAGGCGCTGATTATGGAAGAATTATTAACTCTGAAAGACTTGCTTGTTAAGGGCGATGTTCAAGGAGCGTTGGTTATTGTTGAAGAATTAACAGAAATGAGTCGAAATGATATTATTAAAACGATTCGCAGTTATGCCGTGATTCTTCTGTTACATTTAATTAAACAAAAAGCCGAAAAACGCTCGACGCGCTCTTGGGATGTCCCTATTCGCAATTCAGTTCGGGAAATTCAGCGAGAAAATAAGCGCCGCAAAGCTGGAGGTTATTACCTTTCACCTGAAGAATTACGGGAAACTTTAGAGGAAGCTTATTTAAATGCCATTGATGAAGCTTCCTTGGAAGTAGCAGAAGGTCGTTATGAGCCGGATGAGTTAGAAAAGTTGGTAAACCGCAAAGAAATTATTAATTGTGGTCTAGATTTAATATTGCTAGGAGAGTCAAGTTAATTGGCTAAACAGAGACTCGATACATTATTAGTAGAGTTAAATTTATGTACTTCTCGCGCCTTAGCACAGCGATTAATTCAGGCGGGAGAGGTGACTGTCAATCAGCAGGTAATTGATAAAGCTGGGACGGAAGTTGATACTGCGGCTCAAATTAAAATTAAAGAGCGATCGCGCTTCGTTTCTCGCGGGGGTGAAAAACTCGCCAAAGCTTTAGAATTATTTACAATCCCTGTAACAGAACGGATTTGTTTAGATGGTGGTATTTCTACAGGTGGTTTTACCGATTGTCTTCTGCAAGCTGGAGCAACAAAAGTTTACGGAATTGATGTCGGTTATGGACAAGTTGATTGGGGTTTAAGAAATGATTCACGGGTGATTTTACGCGAACGCACCAATTTACGTAATCTCACACCCGATGAGTTGTATGGTGAGGGTGACCAGATACCTGATCTGGCGGTGGTGGATGTATCGTTTATATCCTTAACCAAGATTTTGCCTGCTGTATGGCGATTAACTCAATCTCCCAGGGATGCAGTATTGCTAGTCAAGCCACAATTTGAAGTGGGAAAATCCCGTGTAGGCAAAAAAGGCGTTGTCCGCGATCCTCATGACCAAGCTGATGCCATTTTCCAGGTATTGCAAGTAGCTCACGAGTTAGGATGGCAATACAACGGCTTAACTTGGTCGCCCATTACTGGCCCGGCGGGGAATATCGAATATCTTCTCTGGTTAAGAATGGACAGTGCAACACCACCGCCTGATTTAGATACGATTAAGCAAGTGACACAATCAGCAATGTCTGAGTTACGAGATCATTAAACATCGTAGATGAGACATTCTATTGCTTCTGGATGAGTATCACAGTAGCTTTCTAAAGCAGTTTTGCGTTGTTTTGATTGCTTTTGATGAGCTTTTTCAGCTTGCAATTCTTCCACAATATCCCAAGCCACTGCACAGCCAGCCGAATTGTCACCGTCTACTTCGCAGGTTTGACGAGCTTCTACGATGGCTTCTAAAATGGCTTCCTGAAGAGTTGTTTTCCCAGAGTTAACAGCGGCTTGAAGGACTTCTAGGGATGTTGTCATGATATTTTCACCTTTGGTTGAGTGAGGTTTTTTTTAAGTGCTGATTGCTGAGTATTGAGTCCCTAGTCCCTAGCCTCTACAGGCAGTCTATGAGGACTACTACTTCCAGTTTAGTGAGACTTCTTGAAAGAGTCTGGTAGTGAACACCGACAAAAGAGGCAGGGGAGCAGGGGGCAGGGGGCAGGGGGCAGGGGGCAGGGGAGAAGACGCCATTCATGCTTGGTTCCGTCAAAATTCAGGATGAAAGGCAAAATTTTCACCCTCATTTTTTATTGGGTCATTTTCCTAATTTTGCATCGGAAATTGGCAATTTGAACCCATTGTCAGCAGAATTTGATAGAAATTTTTGAATAGCAATAATTGAGCTAATATTTTTTAGTTTTTATTAGTTTTTATTAATACTTTGTGCCTAATTCTTGTTGTAAGCGATACAGAATTGTATTTTGGTCAACTTGAGAGAGGATTTCTTGAATTACTGTACTAGCTCCTAATTGTCCCCAAGTACAACCTTTTTCTAGATATACTTGAGCCGCTTTACCTACTGTATATGCACCATAAGCGGCAATTCCCCCTTGAGCGATCGCAGTGCCAGCATAGGCAGTAATATTTGTAGGGTTATCACCACTAGTGAGAGCAGCGGTACTCTTACCGAAACCTAAAAACAAACTACTACCTAATTCCCCCAAAAGCAAGCCACCAGAACTCAAGAAAATCGTCTTTAAAATTTTACTGGCTTCATAACTAGTCATCGGCAAGCCATACAACCGTGCTAGAGAGCGAATTAAAGCTAAATCGGCAATGGTACCGGAGATCACATCTAAGACAGCGACAGGATTTAGCCCTACCGCTAAAGCTTTATATTTAGTAAATTTCCAAATAATCTCTTCGGCTTCCTTTTCGCGTAAGTTCATGGTTTTTTGAGCGATCGCCGCTTCTGCATCCCGTGCTTGAATCAGTGCATTTAACGCTAGAAGCGATCGCCCTTCTCGATTGAGAATCTGCAAAATTGTCTGTTTAAGTTCATCTACTTGGGGTTGTGGTGTCTCCCATTCATAGCTGACACGACCATCAGGCCACTCAACACGCACTTCCATTGGTGCTGGTTCCGCCGCCACCATGACAATTTCATCCGGTAATAAAGGCTGTGCTTGGGGATGTCCTGCACCCAGTTGTTGCAAGTTGTCATAAATTGCTGACCTATCTGTATCCGGATAAAGGTCTATCTTGTTAAATACCAAAATCAGTGGCTTTTGTGCCTGGCGCAACTCTAGTAATGCCCGATACTCAGTCCGAGTAATATCACCTGATACCACAAACAAAATTAAATCAGCCTGACGTGTGACATCTCGCGCCATGTCTGCCCGCGCTTCACCCGCAATTTCATCTAAACCAGGAGTATCAATTAATTCTACTAATACTTTACCACCTGGTTGCCATCTGACAGAACGTGGCCATTGAGTGACCCCATTGAGAGGCCCGGTTTGCAGAATTTTGTCTCCCAGTAAGGCATTTAACACGGCTGACTTACCTCGACTCACCAAACCAAAGACAGCAATTCTGATGACATTTGAGTCTAGTTTATTGAGTGTGGAGTTCAAAGCATCTAATTCTGGTTTTACCAAACCTGCCAATTCAGGGTTTGATGCAAACTGTCCTGACTTGCGGAGGTATCCATACCAAGACAAAGCTTGTCTAAGACTAGCACGGGCGCGGTTTAAATGACTTTCTTGCAGATTACGCACGGAATTGAGTTAATTCAAGGTTGGACAAACAACAGGCTATATATTCATTGTGATCTAATTTCTCAGCTATTAGGGTGTGTTTTCCAAGCCGCCAACATCCTCAAGGGTGGAGGATGGGATAAAAGCAATGACTAAACTCAGAACAGAGGATCATGTTCATTATCCCAACACTTGTCTTCATCCCAACTTCTGCCAGTATGTTGACATTGATATTCTTCTTCTATCCAAGGAATTGATGTAGGATGGTGCGAGCCTTCGATTACATTGAATAAGGGGAATATTAAAGAGGGGAAACTCTTGAAGATCACAATTAATAGAGTGATCAAAAAACCGGATAAAATAACAACTCGGCTGTTACGGGGAAATAGCTTTTCATAATTGTATGAGCCAATAGTTTTTAGTCGGGATTTTAAATTTAAAAACATAAAGTTTTAACCTATGGATGAAATTTAAATCAGAATTCAGACCATTGATATTGCAGTGAATTATGGAGAAAACTTATTTAAATTTCCAAGGTATCGACAAGAAGTTATTATACTTTTTACACATGGATAGTTAAATAAAGTTTTAATAAAAAATGAAGTAACCACTGTTCAGATGTAGAGAAGCGAGGAAAATCCGTGAAGAAATTTGGACTACTGGGTTTAATACTAATTAGTTGGGGAATATGGTTTGGTTTACGTTCCTCAACACCCACCGGATCGTCAGTAGTAGCTAATACTACACCACGTCTACAAAAAAATATTCGCTACGAGCAACGCACTTTGCCTGAAAGCATAGTTCATATTTTATGGATACCCTCCAATAGCAAATTTTTCGTAACACCTGCTTTATCAACAACACTAAAGACTATAGAGGAATTTGCTGACAATCATCAAGCGATCGCCATCTTAAATGCTGGTTTTTTTGACCCGGCTAATCAAAAATCTACATCCTATGTTGTGCTTGCTGGCGAAATTGCTGCTGACCCCAAACAAAACGAACGGCTGGTGAATAATCCCAACTTAAAGCCTTACCTCAGTCAAATTTTTAATCGCTCAGAATTTCGTCGCTATGAATGTGGACAAACTACTCGCTATGATATTGCCCTCCACAATGATGCCGCACCAGTAGGTTGTAAATTAATTGATGCTATGGGTGCGGGCCCAAGTTTATTACCAGAACTCACATCTGTACAGGAAGGCTTTGTAGATCGTACCCAAGGAAGAGATGCAATAGGTAGTCAACAACCAAATGCCAGAACTGCCATAGGCATTACTAATGATGGCAGCATTGTTTTAGTCATGGTAGCGCAAAAACCGGCGATTTCTGCTTCTGGCATGTCCTTACCAAGACTGGCGGATTTTATGAAAACACTTGGCGCGCAAAAAGCCATGAATTTGGATGGAGGTAGTTCTTCTTCCTTGTATTACAATGGCAAAACTGTTTACGGGAGGATGAATGCGGAAGGAAATCCTGTGAAGCGTCCCGTTAAGTCAGTTTTACTAATTCAAGAAAATTAACAAAAAAGTAACCACAGATAGTATCTGTGGTTTCATCTCCACAACATTTAGATTGTCTAACGATGGCAAAATAGAAACGCCATTGCCTACGCCTCTATATTTGCAATGTAAGAAATTACCACCATGTGCGATTGCCATTTTCATCTACTCTGGCTTGCCGAATTACATCAGAAATTTCTTCAGCGTCTTTAACATGGTGGAGTGCTTTTTTCTCGCCATCAGGCTCATCGACAACGAAATAAGTTGGTACTGTAATGTGGTCACCTGTAATATCTGGTGAATCTACAGCCACCTGTTTGGCTTTCTCTTCAACTGATTGTGGTTGTTCATCAATGCGATCGCCTGGATTGGCTGTTAAGTTTTTTTCCTTAGCTGTTGGTTCTTGGCGTGAATGCCAATCTTCACTAACTGGTTGGTTAATTTGATTTTCGTTTTCTTTATTCATGGTTATTAGAAAAATTAAAATTTCTACATTAACTAAGACTAATTTAGCAAATTACAGACAAAATGAGTTCCTTCCTAAGTAAGAGTTTGCGATGAAATTAGATAACAGGGAACAGGGAATATGTTGGAAAGTCTCTTGCTGTATGGTTTTTCTGATAAATTCATGACTTAGCTTTTACTGGAAATGCGATAAAACCTCAAGGCTTTCTAGGAGATTTTTTCACTATCGACAAATAACCATAAATTTGGATATCCAGTACATTAAAAGTGTTAAATCACCTCTTACGGAAGATAGAAACTAAGTTTAATTAGCAGATTTAAAAGGTGTATATTTTCCACCTAATGCTTCTACTATGGTGCGAGTATTTGCTGCCATCATTTTGATGTAGGAATCGCCTTCACTTCCTGGTTCACCAATGGAATCAGAGTATAATTCGCGGGGTGCTAACTGGACACCTGCTTCTTGAGCCACAGTTTTGATTAAAGCCGGGTTAATTGTAGTTTCGGCAAAGATTGCAGGTACATCTGATTTTTTAATTGACTCTACCAATCGCTGTACCGTTTGGGCGCTGGGTTGTTCTTCGGTGCTAATACCAATTAAAGTCCCGGCGATGGCAATGCCGTAAGCTTGTCCATAATATTGAAAAGCATCATGGGTGGTGATGAGTTGGCGTTGTGCGGGGGGAATAGTTTGCACCTGTTGATTAATCCAACTGTGCAACTGCTGTAATTCACTAGTCAGTTGTGATGCTCTTTGGGTAAAATCTTCTCGGTCTGCGGGAGATAATTCAATTAAAGCATCTCGGATGGCATTGACCATAGCGATGGCATTCTCCGCATTACCCCAAACGTGAGGATCGGGGGTATTTTGTCCTTGGCTTGCGTCTAGTTTTAAGGGTGTAACAACTTCCCCTACTGCTAACTTTCGCGCTTCACTTCCCGCAGCATTCATTAATTTAATGATTCCTGGTTCTAGGTTGTAGCCGTTATACAAAATCAAATCGGCTGTTTCTAAAATTCTGCTATCTGCTGGTGTCGGTTCGTAAACGTGGGGATCTACCCCTGGTTTCAGCAGACTAGTTAGTTGAATTTCATCGCCCCCAATTTCTTCAGCCAAATTAGCAATGATGGTACTAGTTGCGACAACTAGCGGTTGACCATCAGCCCCAGGCGCAATGCGGCTAGAGTCTACCTGTGTACACCCATTGATGGATAGCCCTAACATAACTCTTACCAACGTTTGCCATAAGTATCCAGCTTTTGACCGAGTTTTCCCATTCATGGACTTGTTACACTGAATTTCATATTTTTCTCATTTTCAGGTTACATTATTCTCATAATCTTTTCATTTTTTCCTGCAAATTGCCGCCAAAAGCCCATGATAACTGTTAATTTTCCCTTCCAATCTCAGTCAAGTCTTGCTCCTGTTTACTCTATGAAAGATACCCCAACACCAACAAATGCCAGTATTAATATTGCCCATGTAGGGGTGCATTACCGGACACAAGCAGCTTTGACAGACATTAACTGTATTGTCAAACCAGGCAAGATAACAGGGATTTTTGGACCTAATGGTGCGGGAAAAAGTACCTTAATGAAAGCCATGTTGGGTTTAGTTCCTTTAAGTAGTGGTTCAGTACTGTATCAGGAAAAACCATTAATGCAACAATTAGAGAAAGTTGCATATATCCCCCAGCGTAGCCAAATTGATTGGACTTATCCGGCAACAGTTTGGGACGTGGTGATGATGGGACGAGTCAAAAAAACAGGTTGGTTGCGGAGCTTTTCAGCGGTTAGTCGCCAAGAAACGAAAAATGCCCTCAAACGAGTGGGTATGTTTGAATACCGGGATCGTCCCATTGGTGAATTATCCGGGGGACAACAACAACGGGTATTTTTAGCTAAAGCATTGACACAACAAGCAGAGATTTTCTGTTTTGATGAACCGTTGGTAGGCATTGATCAAAAAACACAATTTATCATTTTTGAAGTCTTTCATGAACTCGCCACTGCTGGTAAAATTGTCTTGGTAGTTAACCACGATTTAGGCGAATCAATTACTCACTTTGATGATTTAACTTTACTCAATTGTGAATTAATCGCCACAGGTGGACGACAACAAGTACTGACCAAAGAAAATTTATATCGTGCTTATAACGGTCAGGTAATGTATTTTTCTGATGCTGCGTAAAATTGATATTAATTTTTGCCTGAGCGGATTATCAAATAAATTTCTATGCTAGAAGCATTAATTGAGCCATTGCAATATGGTTTTATGCAGCGATCGCTCATCATTGCCATTATAGTCGGCTTGCTGTGTGCCGTTGTGGGCAGTTACTTGATGGTGCAAAGACTAGCCTTACTGGGCGATGCTATCAGCCATTCTGTATTACCAGGACTAGCGATCGCCTTTATGGTGGGAGCAAATATATATATAGGGGCCTTAATTGCCGGGATTATCAGTACAATGGCCATCGCCTGGATTAAAACGCGATCGCCTATCAAGGAAGATGCCGCAATGGGCATCGTGTTTTCGGCTTTTTTTGCCCTGGGTATTACCTTAATTACTGTTGTTCAAAAAACTCAAAAAATCGACCTGAATCACTTTCTTTTTGGTAACATTCTGGGAGTTACCAGTGATGAAGTTCGAGACACGGCTATTATTGCCGTCTTAGTTTTAATAGTTATTGTTTTATTATATAAAGAACTTTTATTTTACACCTTTGATCCCTTAGGCGCTCAAGCAGCAGGTTTGCCAGTCAATAAATTAAATTTTGGTTTGATGTTGTTGATTGCTTTAACAATTGTTGCCAGCATGAAAACTGTAGGTGTCATCTTAGTTTTGTCACTGTTAATTACACCGGGAGCCACAGCTTATCTTTTAGTCAAGCGCTTACATGAAGTAATGATTTTAGGCGCATTCGTTGGTGTAATTTCTAGTATTAGTGGTATGTACCTCAGCTACTTTTATAATTTACCCTCTGGCCCGGCGATTGTGTTAGTCGCATCAGGATTATTTCTTTTAGCATTATTATTTAGTCCTAGACATGGCGTTTTGATCCCAAATAGGAATAAAAAATAAAATTGGGTTAAAAGAAATGAAGCTGCGCCTTATTGCCCCTCAGAGGATGTTTGAAAAGTCCTTCATGATGTATCAAATACTTTTAGATCCCCCTAAATCCCCCTTGAAAAGGGGGACTTTGATTCATTTCCCCCCTTTTTAAGGGGGGCTAGGGGGGATCTGCGAGTGTTTAAAATCACAGCCAATCACTTTTCAAACACGCTCTCAGACTAGAAGTCTGGGGTTATACAAACAAAGCCTGCCTACGCAGGCTAGTTAGACGCATCTTCATCCAGAAATGGTATTACACTCGCAATGACTTCAAAAAGTGGGATGCTCCCCAACGATGATTTATGGCTTGGAGTTTATGCCGATTGGCAAAAGTTTTTTATCCTCTCAATCAATTGATCAATCTCAGACTCTAAAGTCAAATAATGAACAGTAGCGCGGACACAATCAGGATCAGCAAGTGTGCGAGTTAAGATTTTTTGGGACTCTAAAAATTGTACTAACTGAAAATGAATGCGCGATTTTGACTGGGTGAGTTGAAACGAGACAATACCGCTTTCGGGGGGAGAAGTTCGCAAACATTGAACATCGGGTAAAGTTGTTAAACTTTCCCATAAATACTTGCTATTGCGGCAAATTTGCTGATAACGTTCTTCTGGGGTTCCCCATTGTTGATGAATAGCGATCGCCTGTGTTAATCCCACATACAATGGATACGCTGATGTCGATACTTCATATCTGCGCCCATCGGGTTGCCAATTCACAGGTTTACCTTGAGAATCTACTGTAATGCCTCGCAAACCGATAAACGTGGGGTGCAAGCTGTCTCTGACTTCAGGACGCACATACAAACCACCTATACCAGCCGGGCCACATAACCATTTGTGACCGGTGAAAGCATAGAAATCTACCCCCAACTCAGGCAAGTTTAAAGGTAATAAACCTACAGACTGGGCAGCATCAACTAAAACTAAAGAATTATTCTTTCTGCACACTTCTACAATTTTGTCAAGCGGTAAAACTTGACCTGTATTCCAGAAGACATGACTTAAAATCACTAAGCGAGTATGAGGGCGCAAGTGTTGAGCAATCACTGTTACAGGGTCGCCTGTATTTAATGTTGCCTTTAGGGGACAAGTAGTAACTTCCACAGCAAATCTGCGTTGAATTTCTTCTGCGGTTGCTATCACCCCTGGATGTTCACAGTCGGAAAGCAGTATATGGTCACCAGGTTGCCATTCAATACCCCACATAGCAATATTGCAACCAACAGTGACATTTTCCGTGAGTGTAATGGTTTCTGGTGGTGCTTGCAACTGAGAAGCGATCGCTTCCCTCATAGCTTGCTTTTCTTGAGTCAGCCAAGTATAAGCCTCATTGCCAAAGGGGCCTGTTTGCTGGACATAAGTTTGAGCCTGGGTAATAGCATTCATTGCCCCTTGAGGCATGGGCCCTTGCCCACCATAATTAAGATAAGTTTTATTCGCTAAAGCCGGAAATTGCTCTCGGTGGTGATGTAATCTGGTTTGTGCAGCTGAAATACTAGTCATTTGCCAATATCAATTTTTTCACTCTTCCAGTCTGCCACTCAATACGACTTTACTATCTTTCACTGCATCATCCCATCACCTCATCACCCACAGCAAGGGAATATTTTTTGATTTACAACTTTACTTATGCCCAGATTGAGCTAATTCTTGCTAACTTAAAGGGATGCTAATTAATGCTGAACACCTACTGCAATATCAACGCTGTAAACGCCGACCTGTTTTAGATACTCACGGCGATAGACCGCAGCGTGACGCCCCCAATGAGTTGCTAGTCAAACTACAACAAGACAAAATCGCTCATCGTTTGAGTATTATTGCAGGGTTGAGCGATTATTATCAACCAGATTACCCACGAGGTAACTGGAAAGCAGGACAAGCAGAAACTTTAGAGTTAATGCAGCGCGGTGTTAAGTACATTTATCAAGGTGTGCTTTTAACAAATTATCAAGATTTAGTAGACACACCCAATGAAGATATCTCACTATCTCCGCAATATGACAGATATACCTTCCTCAGCCGCCCCGATTTACTCGTAAAACAGCCAGGACAATCTTGCTTTGGCGATTGGATGTACGTTCCGGCCAACATAGAATTAGGTAAGCGTCCAAAGCAGGAATATCAAGTTGTTATTGCCTTTCACTCCCAAATATTGGCAAAAATGCAGGGCGTGACACCGGAAATAGCTTGGCTGATATTGCGTACCAAAAATAGCGATTATGCAGTGGGTTTAGATAAATGGATACCACTGATGCAAGGCATTTTGTGGGAGTACATCCAAGCTTTAGAGTTACCAGAACCACCAGAGGTGTTTATTTCCCGTCAGAAGTGTAATTTGTGCCATTGGTATAGTCAATGCTATGCGATCGCCCAATCGCAAAAACACCTCTCATTATTACCGGGAGTCACACCTGTTCGTTACAATCAACTCCAAGCCTTGTCAATCAACACAGTGGAATCTCTGGCTAATACCAGTCCCCTCATCCTAGAAAATCTGCCTGGTTTCGATAGCTCAGTGGCACCCAAAATCATAGTCCAGGCTCAATCTGTACTGGAAAAACGACCATTTATTTTACCCAGTCCATTACCAACTGAGGATATTACATTTACTGCACCTGTAGAGCTTTATTTTGATATTGAAGCCCAGCCAGATTTAGATTTAAATTATTTGTTGGGAGTCTTAGTAGTTAATAGACAAACCAACACAGAAGAGTTTTATTCCTTCCTCGCCGAAAGACCAGAAGAAGAAGAATTAATTTGGCAACAATTTTTAGACTTAGTTTGGCAATATCCCGAAGCGCCAATTTATCATTTTTGTGTCTATGAATTTGATACAATCAAACGCCTAGCAAAACAATACCGAACTCCCAACGCCTTAGTGCGTCCTGTACTGAATCGATTGGTGGATGTGTATGAACAATTAACTCGGAGTGTAGCCTTACCCATAGAAAGCTACGCCTTAAAAGCCATAGCTCGGTGGTTGGGCTTTGAGTGGCGCGAAAAAGAAGCTAGTGGTGCTAAATGTATTTATTGGTATGACCAGTGGTTAGAAACAGGCGATCGCACTTTACTAGAAGTGATCCAAAGTTACAACGAAGATGATTGCCGTGCCACCCGTAGTGTCAAGGAATGGCTGGTTAACTTTATTCTCAATGAATATCAAGCTGGCTAGGGGCTAGGGGTTCCCTGATTTAATTTACTTGGGAACGGTTCTAGTTATGTTCCAGCAAACGTTAAAAAAAAGATGTGTTATAAAAAAAAGGACTATACTCTGATGTTTTTAGCACCAGAGTATAGTAAAGTGCTTAATTTTCCTAACTTTAGCTTATTATTTTCCGTAAAATCTCGTGGATAGAAAAGTGACAGGTTCTATAGTGTCACATCAGCAGCGCTCTGATTAATTTTTAGTTAGTCCAGAGCGTTTTTTTATATATGTAATCACGCAAACTTCATGAAAAGTCCCCGCATTGTCATTGTTGGTGCTGGATTTGGTGGATTACAAGCTGCCCAATCTTTAGCGAATTCTGGAGCAGACGTATTATTAATTGATCGTCATAATTATCACACTTTTGTCCCTCTGCTATATCAGGTTGCTACAAGTCAATTGGAACCAGAGTATATTGCTTATCCTATCCGCACGATTTTGCGGCGATTTGCTGGAAAACGAGACAACGGTAAGCCCAAAGTCCAGTTTTGCATGGCTGAGGTGGAGAAAATTGATCTTACCGCGCAAATTGTCAAAACAGATCATGCAGCGATCGCTTATGATTTTCTGGTAATGGCTACTGGCTGTCAAGCTCAGTTTTTAGAGGTTCCTGGAGCCGCAGAATATGCTTTTGCTCTGAAAACTTTAAAACAGGCGGTGGCATTACGCAACCAAATTATCTCTTGTTTTGAACGCGCTAGTCAGGAAACAAATCGATTGCGCCAAGAACAATTACTGACATTTGTGATTGTCGGCGGTGGCGCGACTGGTGTGGAAATGGCGGGAGCCTTAGTAGAAATGCTACGAGGTAAGTTACGCCGAGATTATCCCACATTAGATATAGAACAAGTGAGACTGTTTTTAGTGCAATCAGGCGATCGCTTGTTAACGGAATTGCCGCAAAAATTAGGAGTTTATACGTATAAAAAATTACGCAAGTTGGGAGTAAAAGTTTACTTACAAACCAAAGTCAGCGAAGTCACCCCAGGATCGGTGCATTTGCAAAACCATGAAGTAATTCCCAGTGCTACCGTAATTTGGACAGCCGGTTTAGAAGCCAACTCACCGGAAACATCGGAAGAATTAGCCACCGCTAAAAAAGGTAAATTAGTGGTTCATCCCACCCTGCAAGTGTTAGAGCAACCCAATGTTTATGCTATTGGGGATTTAGCTTATTTAGAGCAAAACGGTAAACCACTATCTGGGGTAGCGCCAGAAGCACTGCAACAAGGCGTTACGGTGGCGCGCAATATTCAAAAGCAGCTACAAGGTAAAGCGCCAAAACCCTTTAGCTATTTCAACAAAGGTAGATTAGCAATTATTGGCTGTCACTCTGGTGTCGGCAAAATTGGCAACTTCACATTTACAGGCTTTTTGGCTTGGCTGATGTGGCTAGGAGTCCACTTAGTATACCTACCGGGATACCGTAGCCGCTTGCTAGTATTACTCACTTGGCTTTATACCTATTTATTAGGCGATCGCGCTGTGCGTTTACTTCTATCCATGTAAACATTATTTCTGAAATTGCCGTCAATCAAATTACATTCCTAGCGTCGGAGTTAAGTTAATGAATGAACACAAACCACACATTAGTCTAAGACCAAATGATATTGCGATCGCTTATTTGTTGTTGCGACTACTTATTGGGTTTAATTTCTTGAATCGAGGCATTACTCGCACCACAGATATTCCTGGATTTGTGGCAGAAACTGTTGAACAACTCCAAAATTCTTACATACCAGAATTTTTGGTAACAATCAATTCCTATTTAGTGCCTCCTGTGCAATTAATCGTAGGTATATTAATCACTTTGGGATTAGCTACTCGTGGTGCTTTGATAGCAACATTTATCTTGATGATCATGTTGAAAATTGGTGTCACCTCAATCCAAAACTGGGGTGCAGCCACTTCGATGTTAAGTTATGGTCTTGTTTTGTTCATCTTACTTGCAGGTCTGAGCTTCAATATTTATTCAATTGATCACTGGATAAAAACCAAAAAAACCGCTCCTGCATCTACAACATCTTATGAACAAAGTAGAAACAACTTTTTTGCTTTCAAATTTGGCAAAAAGCGTCGGCGGCACCGTTTACCCTCTCAATACTAGTTTTAACTAACTTTTTTGTGGAACAGGCATCTTGCCTGTTCTAGACTGATTCTGTAGATATTTTAGAAGAGGCGATCGCCTATAGGACTCCTATTTAATTATTGAAAAAACTCTGTATACTCAAAAAATCTTCTTTCCTACTCCCCACTCCCAGCCTACGCAATTTTACTTCATGAAGCTAATCAAAAAAAAATTAAAGTTTCCCCGAATTATATATTTTGGTATTGCAATTTTAATTCTTAGTATTTTATTCATAAATTTATCTACAGATGCCGTTGAAATTAGTAGTATAGAATTTATTGGTGAAGCAACTATACCCAAAGGATTAATTTTTCAAAAAACTGAAGTCGGTGGCTTATCGGGAATTACCTACGATGCCAAAAACGATTTGTATTATGCCATTTCCGATGATCGAGGACAAAAAGCACCAGCCCGTTTCTACACTCTGAAAATAGACTTAAGCCAAGGTTCTTTAAAGAATGGTGATGTTCAGCCTGTAGGTGTAACTACTTTATTAAATCAAAATGGTCAAACATTTCCTGCGGGTGAAACCGACACAGAAGGGATTGCTTTCACTAATCGAGAAACCGTCTTCATTTCTTCTGAAGGCGATGTCAGACAATTAATTAATCCTTTTATTAAACAATTTTCTTTATCTTCTGGGAAGCTACTAGGAAAATTACCCATACCAAATAAATTCTTGCCCAATAAAAATGGTAATCAAGGTATTCGCAACAATTTAGCTTTTGAAAGCCTCACCATTACCCCCAACAATCAGCATTTATTTACAGCTACCGAAAATGCCTTAATTCAAGATGGGCCAGCCGCTAAACCAAATCTGGGTAGTCCTTGCCGAATTTTGCAGTATAATCTGCGAACTAATCAGCCAGAAAAAGAATTTCTGTACCAAACAGAACCCGTCCCGCAAATTTTAAATCTCACTGGTAGGTTTGCTAGTGGATTACCTGATTTATTAGCTTTGGATAATCAAGGACACTTCTTGAGTATAGAACGGTCTTTTGCAGGTTTGGGATTTGCTGTTTCCCTATTTCAAGTTTCTTTAGAAGGCGCTGATGAAATTCAAAATATCAACAGCCTGTTAGCAGTTGAATCTGCAAAAATCCAACCAGTCAGCAAAAAACTGTTATTAAATCTGAGCAAGTTAGATGTATTGCTAGACAACATCGAAGGTTTAACTCTCGGTCCTCGGCTACCAGATGGACAGCGCTCATTAATTCTTGTTAGTGACAATAATTTTCATTCACTACAACGTAACCAAATTCTTGCTTTTAAACTAAAAATAGAATCACCAATTATGAGATTTTTACGGCGTTTATTACCTAACTTATAGCCCTAAATTGACCGTAATAATTTTATCTTTTGAATTTGGGATATACTCACTATGCTGAGTACGCTGTACTAACTTAAATTTAAAATTAAAAACTGTTTTCCCGTGGATTCACTGTTATGACTAGGCAATTTGATCTAGTTGATTTATTGGTTCAGTGAATTTCCTCATACGCTTACTATACTCAATATGTTACATAATATTTAAGACTTTTTGCATAAGGATACGTAACCTTTTTATAGAAAGTTAACCTATGATTATTTTAATCTTTATCTTAGATGATTTATTTTATAAGTCTATTGAGATATTCATTGATTACAATGAAAAGATTAAAGGTACGCTTCCATACCTATTGTTAGGGTTAACAAATTATTTTATAGCGTAAAATTTCCCAAGATGCTGAATCCTAAAACTGAAGTAGACGTTTATATTGGAAAATTTTTAAATAATCGCTATTTAATAAAAGATTTGATTGGCAAAGGGGGAATGGGTAGAGTTTACTTAGCAGAAGATGTAGCTAAGGGTGGGATGCTAGTAGCTGTAAAAATTTTGATGATGAGTTTGGGAAATCAGCAAATATCCCAACGTTTTGCTAGAGAAATTTTTATTGGCGCTCAACTTGGTCGTAAAAGTAAAAATATTGTCCGAGTTTTGAGTTATGGCGTTACAGAAGATAAAACGCCCTTTTATGTTATGGAATATCTTCAGGGAAAAAATTTAAAAAATATCCTTAAAATTCAACCACTAGCACCATCAAAATTTTTAGATATTGGTTCTCAGATTTGTTTAGGTTTACAGTGCGCTCACCAAGGTATTAGCCTCAAGGGCGAGATTTATCCGATTGTGCATCGAGATATTAAACCAGAAAATATATTTATTACTGAAGATGCTAAACAAGGCGAAATTGTGCGGATTCTTGATTTTGGCATTGCTAAGTTCTTAACAGAACGTAGTGGTATGACTCTCACCGATTCTTTTATTGGTAGTTTACCTTACTGTTCTCCAGAACATATGGAAGGGCGCAAATTATTAGATGTCCGCTCTGATATATATAGTTTGGGAGTATTAATGTTTGAAATGCTCACAGGAAAACATCCGTTTCAAACACAAACTAATTCCTTTGGTAGTTGGTATCAAGCCCATCGGTTTCAACTTCCTCCTACATTTGAAGAAGTAAACCCCCAAGTTAAAATACCACCAGAATTACAAAAATTAGTCATCAAGTGTTTGGCAAAAGAAGTAGGCGATCGCCCGCAAAATATTGGTCAAATCCTAGACGATTTAGAAGCAATTAAAGTTAAATTTGATGCACAAAATAATAGCGATATTGAAAGTCCGAAACCTATATCACCATTGCAATTAGTACCTCTAACTTCTGTCACCGAAAAAGAGTGTTTACAGAAAACTTGGCCCAAAAACAAACCAATTGCGCCTATAGGATTTCCTCATTTATTGCATAGTACTCAAGGCATTTTACCTACTTTTTGGGCAATGCTACCCCAACAGGAAATTTCCAGTTTCTTAGAAAAAACTCATAGTACTGAATTTATTGCCAAAATGAATATATATCCCATGTTAATGTGGGTGACAGTGCTATATGATGCCCAGCTTTCTTTAACACGTTGGTTATCTTATTTTCTCGACATGAAAGATAATCGAGGGCAAAAAATAGTAAAAATTTTAGCAGATACAGGCTATTATCACCTATTGTTCTTTGCCTTAGAAGAACCGACGCGTTGCGCCCATGTCATGACTTTAACTTTAACTGCTGTCCAACGTCAGCAACTTACAGATTGGTTAATGCTAAACCAAAAATCAACTGCTTTAATCTCTGCAAGCCAAGCTAAAACTCTTTTAAAATCAGAGTATGAAAAACTGAAAATAGAAATTATGAAAAAATTGTCAGTCAATCACCCAATTCAAAGTAATGATTTTAAAACTTGGGTGTCCAAAATATTTGGAAGATTTTTAAAATTTATTAAACATGATTAATCAATATGTGTAGCAATCAGAATATAAAAATCCGGATATATAGACATAAAAAATAGCAAAAATCAAGAGGAAATTTTCATAACTCATTGAGGAATGCTATATAAAAAATTTTATCTAATAAAACTTTAAAATGCGGCGACAATAGAGGTTGTACAAGTGAATCAAAGTGCATTTACTTCTCCACATAATACAGGGTTGCTGGCCAAGCGCTATCAACTCAAGCACTTAATTGGCAGGGGTGGTATGGGAGAAGTTTTTTTAGCAGATGATATTTTGTTAGGGGGAATACCAGTTGCCATTAAATTCCTTTCTCAAACTGTTTCGAGCGCCAAAATGAAACAGGATTTTGCCCGTGAAGCCTTAATGAGTGCAGCATTGAGTCAAAAAAGCCTACATATTGTCCGGGCGCATGATTACGGCATCAGTGAAGAGGGTAAACTTTTTTACGTGATGGAATATCTCAATGGCAAAAGTTTAAAAGATTTAATTCCCATGCCTTTGCTTAAGTTTGTCACCTTGGCGCGTCAGATTTGTTTGGGGTTACAATGCGCTCATCAAGGTATTAATATCGATGGAAAAATTTATCCTTTAGTTCATAGAGATATCAAACCAGCTAATATATTAGTTGTCCCCGATCCGATATTAGGTCAGTTAGTCAAAATTCTAGATTTTGGCATAGCCAAATTTTTAAACTCTACTGCTACTATTAGCACCAACAAAGGTTTTAACGGCACTTTGCCCTACTCATCTCCCGAACAATTAGAGGGCAGCGAATTAGATAGTCGCTCTGATATATATAGTGTGGGAGTATTAATGTTTGAAATGCTCACAGGTGCTAAACCCTGGGAGCCAGAAACAGATTTATTTGGGGCTTGGTATAAAGCACATCATTTTGAAGCCCCGCGAGCGATCGCAGAGCTGAATCCTCAACTAAAAATACCCCAGCAGCTGAATAATTTAATTATGGCTTGTCTGGCGAAAATACCAAGCGATCGCCCCCAGAATATGACTGCCATCTTACAAGTATTAAATAGTGTAGAAAAGTCTATTTGTCCTGGTTGGCCCACAACCTTAGCTACCCCATCCACCCGTAATATACCTGTAACGACTGGATTACCTATATTCAGAGAAAAAAATTGCAAGCAACTTGCATGGCCACAAAATAAACCGATTCAAGAAATTGTTTTTCCTCAGTTGCTAGATACTGCACAAGGAAGTATGGCCACACTATGGTTGATGTTGTCTCAACAAGAGATCCAAAAACGTGCCGATTCTCAGGTTTGTCACCAATTTATATTTATCACCTCTCCACATCCGATGCTGTTGTGGGTGACAGCACTTTACACTCTAGCACTGGTCCCGAAATGGTTACCCTGTTATCTGGATATGCAAAATCTCCCAAATCAAGCATTGGTGTATGCATTAGCAAATAAAGAAAGCTACCCTTTGATTTGCTTTACCCTAGAACCGCCCCATTCCTGCGTCAAAGTTCTTAGTAGTCAAATAGATCCTCTTCAGCAGCAAATGTTGAAAAGCTGGGTAGCACAAAGTAAAGGTTTACCACCTTCATCTCAAGCTCATTTGAGCAAAAATATATTAAAGCAGCAGTATAAACAAATGCAAACCCAGATGTTAAAACAAATGGCATTAAATCCTCAGGTTGTAGTGACAGTTTCTAAGTAAGTTGTTCAAAAACGACCCCTCACAAATACGCTGAAAATATTCTCCTTTGCTCCTAATTGATTACCCAAACTATCAGTGCCATAGTCATACTCATTATTTCTCCACGATAGATTGAGTGTGGGACTATTCTGATTTTGTCCGAGTGTAAAACTTGCTGTTGTACCATACACAGAGCGTCCAGCATTTTCATTAATGGGTGCATAATATGCGGATAAAGCAAAGTTGCGGTTAAATTGAATACCCAAACTTGTGACTAGAGTATTTTTAATCGAATCGGGGACAACATCTCCCACGTAGCTAGTTAACGCCAACCAAGTATTACCTAAATTAACTCTTGTTCTCAATGTCAATGAATTCACAAAGTCGTTGGGGCGAGTTTCTCTATCAAAAGCATAATTAACCCCAGTGGATAGGACTAAATTGCTATTTTGACTCAAGGGGATGCGTTTAGCAATATTACCTAAGACTTGACTGTAGTAGTCAACATCAGGATTAAGATAGGCAATTACACCACCGGAAAAACTCCATCCATTGGAGGTATTTTTAGTAAAATCTGCACCGCCATAAGCTTTAATTTGGTCGGCACCTATGATACCAGTGTAATATCTCAAAACATCCTGTGTTCCTGTAATATTTCCTGTAAAACTGAGATGCGGTACATATTGGGTGGCTTCTCGATATCTGTTAGATGTTACATTATTCACTTCTTGATTTAAAATAGTCACATAGACTTGAGTGTAGAAGTTTTGTAATTCTGCTGTGGAAAAATTTTGATTATTAATAGTAGAAACAAAACTCACATTGGAGTCAAACCCCCCTTCTTCACCACCTTCTGATAAAACTGTTTGGGGGCTAATTTGTTCAAAACGCCTACTAAGTTCAGAACTACGTTTAATTACAGGAGACGCACCTAACCAGATACCATTAAAATTAGCAGCAGGTATTTGTGTTAAGTTTGTTGCTTTGGGCGGAACACTCTGCGCTCGTCCGATACCTCCATGATAAGCAGTAAAACTATTAGCAGGTAGCCGGACATTATTAGCAGCTAAAAATAAATTATTATTGACATTAGAATTGACTCGATTCGCTGATCCGGCAATGCTAGGGTTAATATCTGGAAACAAACTATATCCTAGTTGCAAGGCTGTATTAAGTAAAGTATTTTCGTCATTTAAGATGAATCCAAATCCCCGTACTGTACGCCCTATCACAGCTTCACGATCATTGACTTTGATAATTTGTCTAATTCTAGAATAAACTGCGGCTGGTGTATTTTCTATTTCTTCTCTTCTAGTGATAGAAAGTTGATTTCCAGTACTATTACCAAGAAATGAACCTGTATTGGGTAAAGATAAGTTTATACCAATTTCTTGTCCATTAGCCCCAGATTGAAAACCCGGTTGCTGAATTGCAGCTAGTGTTTCTGGCGCTACTACATCACCTACTGTTGCAGTTTGAAAAATCCGATTTGGTATCAGGGTATCAGGGTTAATATCAGTAGATGTTAAACCAGGAGTATATGTACATATATCATCTGGGTTAGTATCTGGTAATATACAAGAAGCAGTCAGGCTTAATTGTAGATCTGTACCCAATACAGTTTGGGGTTCTTTGAGATTAACAATAATCTCTCTGGCTTTTCTCACCGTTTGCAGTTGTAGATATTCTCCGGTTTGATCTACAGTAAAAATATTATTGGTTGTTAAATTTTCTTGGACTTGGCTATTAAGTTTGATAATTCCGTTAACATTAAAAGTAGTATTTTGAAGATTACTAAAGCTTGAACCTACACCTAGTTGCCCTTGAGTTAAATGATTAATTAATACACCATTAAGAGGGATGCTAGTTGTGCGCGGACGTATTTTTTGCGGATCAGCGACTCTGGGGGGAATAATATAATTTTGATCTATTTGGGTTGGTTCTTTTCTGGGAGATATTTGCTCAACTTCTAATTCATCAACCTGTGGCTGTGGATCTGATGGTGGCTTTAGTGGATCTAGTTGTCCAGTATTAGATTCTGTTTGACTAAGTATATTAGGAGGACAAGATTGGATCGGGGAATTAATTTTATCTAAATCCGAAACTGCGTTAAATTCTTGTTGTCGGGCGTGGCTGGTAGGACAAGATTGGATCGGGGAATTAATTTTATCTAAATCTGCTACTCTTAATGTTTGAGTGGGATTCTCTTCTTCAGCGGTTGGGGACAAGTTTAATTTGCCATTACTATTTAAACTGTCCAACTCTAATGTATTTCCAGGTATCTGAGCGCAGACTGTTTTGGAAAAGAATATTGTTGCTGAACTAAATAACAGTACAAATGCTAGTTTTAAATTTTTGCGAAGCGAATTACTTATAAACATTTGTAACAGAAATTCCCGAGATACCTTGAAAAATTAAATTTTCAGTCTATTTGTAAATGAAATTGCACTATTGTCATTTAGCCTATGTGACTAGAATTTATGAATGTTTTAGATACAATAAGCTAGAGACACGAGGCTATCGTGTCTCTAACAGATAAACACAAAAGGGTTGGGGTAGAGAGAATTTGAGGACAGTATCAGTTTGTCGCCTAAATTCTTGATACCCTGATCATTTTCTGGGATTTACCGGAAAATAGATACATTTTGCCTAACAAAACTAAAATCCAGTTTCAATAGATCCAATGGGGGTTTCGGTGAAGGTAGCAATGGAGTTAGCTTGGCTGTCTCCTAAAGCTGTATCTACACCACCTGTGAGAGTAACGTTGTTGTAAGTTTCGCTCTCACTAAAATCAGAGTCTGAGAAGGAATAAAACCCGTTATCGCTGACTAATTCGATGACGCCAGCACTACCCAAAGCGGAAGCTGAAACAATACCAAAATTACCGGTAGCTGTAGCAGCTGCATCATTTTTACCGACAGCTCCAGCAGCAGCCACTTCAGTTACCAAACCATCAGCGTCAAGTGTAGCTGCTACAGCTGCTGCCGCACCACCTTCACCAGCAGAGGCTACAGAACCGAAGCCAAATACACTAGCGGAAACTGCAACTAACGCGATCGCTACTTTTTTGTTGAATTTCATCGACTTCTATTCCTAATTATTTAAACTTCAATGTGCTGACGATGTACGCATCTGGTATTTGTGCTGGGGAAAATTTCACTATCTCAGTTACTGTTAGCAAAAATTGTTTTTTCAACATAATTTGTTGAATTTAAGGTATGGTTACTCTTCAGTATCTGGTGTGAACAAAACATTATATTTCAGCACAACTTAGGTTAAGTTTTGGTTAAAACTTGCAGTGCGTAAATCTTATGACAAAGTTATATTACTTAAAAGCAATTACTTAGTCAAGCGGTTAAAAATTAATTTAAAATAATTACGTATTTAAGCAATCAACTAGCTGTACTTAACCTGATTTTAAAATACCAAAAATCCATTTTTGACAATTGAAACTAAACATCAAGAAATAAATAAAATTAATTTTAAGTTATCAATATTGAATTAATTTAAGAATAAATAGCGAAAATCAGCCAAATTTTTGGTTTTTTTACCTGAGAAGCAACAGTTGCTATCAGCAGCAGTTATTTTATGATATGCAATAAATTTATACGCTCCAAAGCCTTGTTATTTCTAGAAAAATCGCTACTCAGGCTCTTGAATAAAGTATGGTATTCAAGTATTTTTTTGTATTCTCTACAACAAATAATGGCTATAGTAGCTTTATCCGATTTGTGAGCATTATTAACAGCCAAACACACTGAAACTGTCAAGTCAAGTAAGAAACAATTTAGAAATTCTTGATAAAATCTAGACGCAGCGCTAATGCTGTAAATGATTTAAAAAGGGATAAAGGCTGAAAATTTTTTACAGCATCTTTAACTTAGTTACATTAAAGCACTCACTAATACTCACTATTTGATGAATATTTGAGGTTAACAAAAGATTAATAAAAAAGAAAGCTTTGGTTTTTATTTCTATATATTGCTGATTGTTAGCGGAGCAAATCGTTACTTACCACAAAATAGGGCGCATTAATCAAAATGCACCCTAATATTTAAATTTGATAGGACTTACGCACTCGCTACGAAAATCAAGGCTTTGAGATTGCTTCCCTACGGTCGCAATGACGAAAATACGTGGTTGGTTACGTAAGTCCTGTTTGATTACAGTAATGACAGAACTAGAGTCAGGGCGAACTGACAAAAGCCCTCCGGGCATCCAAGAAATAGCGCTTGCGCGATCGCCTGATCTAATTGCATCTCCCAGCCTTTAGTAATCGATTTCTTCGAGGTTGTGTTCCTCATCCATTGCTACATCTAAGAATGTACCTGTTTTGCCATGAACCTGAGTTCTAAAACTGTACTCTTTTTTGTCGTAAGGTAACTTAACCTTGAGTAGATAGTCTGCATCTGGTAATTTCTTAAACCAGAAGTTGCCATGTTCATCAGTACGAGTCGTTTGGGGTGGGAGGGTATTGATGGTGACTTTGGCATTTTTCACCAAGTCTTCTCCGGGTACACCTTTCCAGAGATGGGTATCGGCGAGCTTACCGTAAATTACGCTATCGCCTTGGGGCTGATTCCAGAAACCCATAGCCGGCTGCTGAATGGCGATCGCGGCGATGGCCACACTTAAAACTAACAAGCCACTAAATAATCGTCGTAGTTGCTTGGAACGAAAGCGCCAAAAATTAGGCTGGAGTTTTAGTTTCATCATGTTTTGCACCTACTTGCAATGGGGAATTAACGATTGCGAATTGTTTTGAGATTAACGAACTGGGCGCACTGGGCGAACAGGAGGTGTAGGACGAACTGGACGCTGGGGTGCTGGTCTGGTATCACTTAACAACTGAGCTAAGTTATTGCGATCGCGTACACCGGAAATCGCTGCCGCCATGCGTTGGAATACTTGAATGTTATCAATCGTACCGTTAAATAATGTGCTACCTGGCCCTTCAGAGGCGATCGCTACATCATCACCAGTATGGTTCGCAACGGTGGTTGCACGTTGCAAGTCTGCTGTTAGTAGTAGTCCATCAGGATCACGTAGGGGATTGACTTGAGTACCATCGCCTCCGATAGCTGGCGCTCGGTTGAGGTCGTCAGTTAAGAAGTCAGTACGGAAAACTGGACGCGCTGAAACACCAATGGCTATTTTGTTGGGTGGAGTAGCATCATCGGGGAAGCCGTTACCATCAGCATCAACATAGTCGGTAAAACCAGCATTACCGAAGGAACGCATAGCATCTCTAAGGTCAACTCTACCTTCACGGATACCAACGCTGTCTACAGTACCACCAATGGTTTGACCTTGGGCATGGTCGGAAGTGACAACTAACAGGGTGTTACCACCTCTTTTAGCATATTCACGTCCCACTTTCACTGATTCATCCAGAGCTAAAACTTCGTATAGTGTCCGGTCAACATCTAGGGGGTGTGCTAATTTGTCACTTTGAGAAGATTCTATTTGCAAAATCCAACCTTCAGGATGCAATTGATCTAAAACAGCAATTGCTTTGCGCTCCATTTCTGCAAGTGTAGGAATGGTGGCAAATTCTGGGGGGATAGGAGGATCTAATTCGCTAGCACCACGTCCTTCTATTGTGGCTCTACCTCTAGAAATTAATAAATCAAGTTCAGAAGGAATATTTAAAGCGCCTAAAGCTGAACCTTCACGAAAGTCTCCCAAAAACAATCCCAACATCGGGCGGTTGTTGGGGGCGCTATTCATTTCACTGACATTTTTGACTATGTTGTAGCCTAAATCTTTAGCAACTAAACTCAGGTCTTGACCATCTTGACGGAATGCAGTGTCTCTAAATTCAGTAATGCGTGATTCAGGAACGTAGTCACGGGCGCCAGGGCCTAAAACCACATCAACGGGTTGAGCTAATTCTTTCCAACTTTGGTAGCCAGTGGCAGGTAAGTTAAAATCATCATCAAAGTAGTCAAAGTAAGTTTGGGCGATGGCATTACCTTGACCACGGGCGATGATATTAGTACCAAATGCTCCTGGTGTCGCATCGGTAGTGTAAGCAGTAGTAGCTAAACCAATCCCCCAGTTGTACTTCCGCTTCATATATTGCAGTAAAGTTTCAACGCGGGGATTGTCGAAAGGATTCTCAGGAGTATTATCGGGGACAGCATTCATCGCATTATTAATGGTTTTTACCCCCGAAGCCCAAGCACCCGCTGTATTAGCAGAGTCAGGAATAATACTATCTAGTGAGTGGGTAGACATTAAGCCTAGTTCTGGCATTTGCTCAAATTGCATATGGCCAGCAGGTTGTCCATCTTTGACCCCGTACTGCATGATACGTGCCGCAGTCCGTAGGGGAACCCCCATACCGTCACCGACATAAAAAATAATGCGGTTGAGTCCGCCTGCGGGTTGGAAACGCTGTACTTTATAGGTGTTACGAGCCACAACGTTTCTACCATCAATATTTACTCTGGCTTCTACTTCATAAGTACCAGGGCTATCGAATGAGTAGTTTCGCAGTGTTTGACCAAAGAGTGTTGATTCTGATGGCTTACCAACTTCAATTTCACCACCAGATAATTGCAACTGTTCGTTAATACCTTCTCTAAAAGTATTGGTGAAGTCGGTTCCATTGATTCTCAGAGAAGTTAAAGTTGGTTCCTGTCCAGATTCTGCGGGGAATGTAGTTTCTACCCTTAAATCTAAACGTTGGTCTACCAAAAAAGTGGTATTGTTGGTTGGCCAAATTCTGACTTCTTTTTCTAAGTCATTAAATGGTTGGGAACTAGCAGGGATTGTTGTCACCAACCAGCAGAGTAACACTAATACGAGTGCTTTTCCTGCTGTTTGCCATCGAGTCCAAGCAGACTCGAATCCGGAAATATCTTTCATCGATCAACAGACCTCATAGTAATTAGCAACCAATTAATAAATTGGTGATAGTTATGCTTTGACTGGTAAAAAAAAGCCAATAAGCATCATGTTTAAAACGGAATTTAAAGGAGAAAATTATTCATTCCTGCAATTGATATTTAATTTAATTTGTTGGCAGCTAACATCAAAGATAAATCTTGGTGAAATAACGGATGTAAGGGAATATTGGCAGGTTTTGGAGGTGCAGCTAATTGTAAAGTCGTTTCTGTAATTCCAAAGATTTTTTGGAGGTGATTTTGCAACTTATTAAGTAGGCGATCGCGTTCTTGATTGGTTGTACATTCCACAGTCAAATTTGCACAAAGCATGACTTTATTGCTGCTAATTGTCCAGATATGTAGTTTTTCTACTTGTACAACTTGGGGAAAAGATTGGATTAATATTTCCACTTCAACTGGGTTAATTGACTTGGGTGCATATTCCAAAAAAATCTTTAAACTTTCTTGGACTAAAGGTAATGCACTGACACCTGTAAAAGTTGCCACTACTAAACTAATGGCGACATCAGCCCACCACCAATCCCACAGATGAATAACTACAGCCGCAATAATTACCCCTACAGAACTAGCTGTGTCGGCGATAATATGTAGTAAAGCTCCCCGCAAATTTAAATCATTATGAGTGTGGGGATGTAGCAAACTAATATTCAATAAATTGACGATTAAACCCGTTACTGCAACTACCAACATTGGTAAGCCTAAAATTGTCCCTGGGTGTTGCCAGCGTTGGATTGCTTCCCAAGTAATAAAAGTAGTGATCGCGAGTAAAGTCAATCCATTTAATAAAGCTGCTAAAACTTCAACACGCTGATGGCCAAATGTTGCCTTACCCTTGGCTGGTTTTTGGGCTAAGTAACTAGCAAATAGTGATATTACCAAAGCTGTAATATCCGAAAACATGTGTCCGGCATCGGCTTGTAAAGATAAGCTTTGACTCCACAAACCTACACTCCATTCGGCAACAAAGAAACAAGTTAATAAGCCTGCTGTCAACCACAAAATCTTGGTTTTTTGCTGACTTTGCAACGTTTTTTCAGAATCATTTGTACAGCCACAACCACACCATTCAAGTGAAAACATGATCCCAAACCTTATTAGTAGCAGCACAAAACTGACTCACCAGTATAGTTTGCGGTAAGTATATCTCTATCCATAGAGTATGAAAATTTTGCCCATCAAAGACAATCTTTGACGCAGCTATAACTGAGATTTTTATCTCCTAATTTTTGAGAAAATGGCTCAAAATTGTTTATGGAGATAAGTAAGTTTTTATATGGGAATGTCTGAACACCGGAACATATATAAGATTATTATGAAACACAGGTAATTGAATTTAAGAAAAGGTAAAATACAGAATAAGATCTGGGTAATGTTGACTAATCCAGGACTTACGCAAAATTATGAAAGAATAAACCGCAAAGGACACATAGACGCGCTAGCGGCTTCCCGCAGGGTAGGACACGAAGTTAAGAAGGTTTGAGAGAGTTCTTGCGTAAGTCCTATAATCTACTAAATTATTCCCATTCTTGAAGTTCATCCTTCATGTTGCGAACAAACGAACTTATTTGAGTGCGATGAGTTTCAAAGTTGGCCGCAATGGTAATCAGGATGATACCCACTAGCAAACCCACAACCCATTTGGCGAAGGAATAGCGTAAGCTAAAAATCACTAGTTGATCAATACTGATAATAAAGAAAGTAGCTGTACCAACATAGAGAAAAGCCCTAATTCGTAAAGCTAATCCAGCAAAAATAGCCACAAGGCTAAAAATTCCTGGTATCCAGGGTGTGCCTCGATTAAATAAAATTGTCCATCCACAAATTATACCAATGCCGAGTAGGCGTAAACTATGGCGCACTGCTTTGTATTCTGGTAACTTCAGTTGAGTGTCTACTTGGGCAACATACAGCAGTGATAAGCCAATGGGTGTCACATACCACAAATCATTACTCAAGAGTAAGTCATTAAACCAGCGCCACAAAGCTGCATTAATTAATGCCGCACTGATATATGTCCAGCGAATATTTTCACCCACCTTGGCCAAGAAGATATAAAAGCCAGCCGCTAGCAGTAAGGTAATGGGATAAACTTGCAGTCTGGTTTCCCATAAAATGATTAGCGGTATGATGTAGGCGACTTGTTGCCAAGGTCTTTTCGACCAACCCCAACGCTCCCAAGGTAAGATGTAGAGAAAATAGGCAACTACGCAAGCGATCGCACCGTTCCAAGGCACTAAGGGGCCAGCTAACCATTGTCCAACGGCTGTTTCGCGCCAGTAAACTCTCATGGCTGCTACCTGTAATAATCCCAGGTAAACCCACATTTCTCCCATTGTAATGGTGCCAAAGAAGCTGGGTACATCAGGCGATCGCCGTCCTTGAAAGAAGGCATATCTAATCAAAAATGCCCCAGTTGCTAATCCCACCAAACGGTTAACATCGATAGGGAGGGGAATCGCCGCCATTAATAAGCAGCTACTCCATAACCAGTGGAGATGGGCGATACCTTTAAGTTCTTGGTAAGTCAGACGTAAGTAGCTGACAATCCAGGGGGTGAGGATGCGATAAGCATACATGATGCTAGTGCCTAGAGCAGACATGGCAATTAAACCATCACCTAATCCGCCACCTGAGGCTTGCAACATCTGATAAAACAGCAGTTCATAAGCAGCAAGGGAAACACCAATCAGTCCTAAATACAGCAGCGGTTTGAAATTCTCCCGTCTGCGCCCCACGCCAACGAGAATCAAAGCTACGCCTAAAGTACACAACCCTGTCCAGTTGGTAAAGGTATCTAAACGCAGCACGACACTAAATGCACCATAGATTAAGGGTAAAATGTGTAAGCTACTAGGTAATCTTTCTAGTTGGTATCGTCGTCGCCACCATTCGCCTAGCAGTTGAGTGATTAAACCTAAAGCAATGTTAGCGATCGCAATGTGAATAATTGCCCGTTCTCCAAAACCCAGTACCTCGGCGATGAACAATTCCACACCCCAACCGATGCCATAAAATGCCCAATTGCTTGGTGATTGCCAACTACGGTAAGTAATTGCGGCTAAAGTAATCACTGTGGCAGTTAAGTACCATAATCCTGGTGTCACTATCCCCTGATAAACCAACGTCGAATGTAACGTCATCCCCAGTAACTCAACGCTACACAAGGCGATAGCCCATTGATCGCTGGCGACTGCATATATAGTTGCTAATTCCCCATCACGTTGGTTTAGTGTTGTTCTGGCTAACCATAAACTGAAAATGGCGATCGCACCCGCAACAAACCACCCGGCTATTGTCAGGCGAACGGGTATATTTGCCCACAATAAGGCCCCGATAAAACTTAAGGCAAAACCGATAGTCAGTTTCGCCGTTGCTTGATTTCTTAAATAACGCGTATTGGCAAACATCACCGCCGTAGCCACACCCAAACCAATCAATCTGGTTGTTGGTAAAGGCAAAGTCAATAGCTGGGTCATAATGACAGTTATGACACTAAAGAAAGTGGTCATCGGGCGACGCTGTGCATTTGTCCGACTAGCTAAGGCTGTGAGAGTGACAGGCGTAATTAGCCAAATCACACCCCAATCAGCCCAAGGGTTAACATTGCCATACCAAACTAATTCAGCGTTGAACCACAGTAGTGAAAAACTCAGAGTGGCTAGTGCTAAACCGATATACCATGCACTATGTCGCCATAATCCATCGCCACTCAAGGCAAATACCCATTCTCCCACCATGAGTGTCAACAAAATGCCCGCCCAAATATGTACAGCCAGAGTTGGTAATAACCAATGAATAGTTGAACCAAGTGTGAGTACTCCCACGATATGGGTGAGAAACACCAAAAAGGGCAGAGAACGGCGTTTGGTGATAACTGCGAGAGTGATGGTAGAAAATAGTAAATTAAGCGTTAACAGTGTGGGATTAACCAGGGCAATTGTAGTTAAGCAAATGCCCAATAATAAACTTAAAATTTCGCCAAATCGAGCTAATTCGGGCTTTTGGGCGCGATGTAGTCGATGGGACACCACCACCATAAAAATTAAGTAGGGAAATAAAGCTACACTCAGCAATGCCCAAGGTTCATTTTGAGCATAAGTGAGTTGTGTACCCACTGCGATCGCTAATTTCTGGAACTCAGCCGGGACTAATCGCCAACCCAGCCAAACTGTCTGTAAGCCAATGGCAAAAAATGCTGCCAAGTCAACCCGCAAGCTATATCTCTGCAAGCGACTACCCACAAACCATAAACCTAATCCACTAACAGCTATGGTTTGTCCAGGATGATTAACTACCGATACCAACCAACCGAGAACAAGTAAAATTACCCCCAGAGATTGCCAAGGTATTTGGGGGGATGAGGATTGTCTGTATTGTGCTAACCAAGTTACCAACCAACCGCAAATGCCAATGGCTAAACCTAACTGAGTTACATCTACTCTAGTAACAAAAATTGCTCGTACTAATAATAATCCCAACCCATAGATAATTACGGCAGCAAATAAACTCATCCCCAATGTTGGCTGCTGCTGACTTTGATTGGCTGGAGTGTTTGAGGGCTGCGGTTGGTAACGATAGTGATAAATAGTAATAATAGTTGTACCTATCATTGCCACGTAAATAGCAATTACGGGAAAGTTGGGTAGTTGCCAACCCCAATGCAGATAACTCAGTCCTAAAATATTGAATAAAGGTAATTTCCCTGTTGGTAAATTGGCAAAAACAGCCCGATTTTTGCAGAGTACAACAGTAATTAATGTCAGGATAGGACAGGCGATCGCCAGTGTCAACCAATCCCCAGGATATCGCCACAACTGAAAGCTATCCATTGCCCAAAAGTTCACCGGTACTAACAACAGGGTGACAATTAACAATGTTTGCGCTGTTAAGTTGAGATTATTTTGCCTGTTAGCCCAAAAGCTAAATCCCCAGAAACTCAAGGTATAAGCGAATAATACCCCATACTGTCCAGAGGCAGGAAACCTTTCCCACTGACTAGCAGCCAGTACGCCTGAGGAAACCACAACTAAAAATAAACCTAAAAACAATAGCCAACGGACACTTAATTCTGCTCCCAAAGATTGCAACATTGAGGTGACAAAGTTGGGTTCAGGTGGTGGTTTGGGAGTTTGTCTGCGGCTATTAGATGTTAAAGCCTCTACAGGCAAAGGTTTTACAGCATCAGAAATAGCTGTTTCCGGTTGAACTTGGGGGATGAATATTACCGGACAGACAAGAAACTCTCGGCATATTTGTCTAACTTGAGTATCCGAGATCAAACCTAAGCGTAGCCAGATATCCAATCCTGCCAATAGCTGGGGATGGGAAGACGGTAGCCTGAGTTCAATTTTGACAAGGTGGTCAAGAGGCAATGACATAAGCCAACTGTATCGGTAGATACTTCAATCATCATGGGATTAACATACATTTATGCGATCGCTGTGCCACTTATTTTTGCTTAGGGACTTCCAGAAATTAAATTATCCAATTTACTTGGATGCAAGAAGGTTGTCTTTCTCCCCCCTGCTCCCCGCTCCCCCGGTTACTGAGCGCAGTCGAAGTATGCTCCCCTGCTTACCCAGTGATTGGACATTTATTTAGTTTGAAGTCCCTTACATCTGCTCTCCAAGAAACTTAATATATAGGATTCCGGAAAAGCGCTATTAGTATAAGTAGTATAAAATTAACCAACTTTTAAGTGAACTCAACATTATTACCCAAGGTAGTATATGAAGGGGCTAATTCGGTCATTAAGTCAGAAGCTAATTGTTAGCACTCTGTTAACTTTATCTTGGATGACTCCAGTACTGGCAGAGTCAGACCAGTTATTAACCCGTGCTGAAGTCTATAAGCTGATTAAGATTGTAGAACTGCTATTGCATAACCAAACTGCACGCCCAGCCCAACCGCAAGATGTGATGGTACCGCGAGATGCAGTCAGAACAGGTGAAAGTTCAGAAGCTCAATTATTTTTTAACGATAAGTCTTTAATTCGGGTAGATCAAAGTAGTACTTTCCGCTTTGAACCAGGGTTACGTCGCTTTAAATTGCGAAATCTCCTGGCTTTGAATGAAATGATCTTTAAGCTGGAAAATGGTACAGCCTTGGTTTTAAGTCCGCCTGGTAGTGTAGGTACAGAAGTAGAAACACCAGAAAGTCAAATTCAAATATTGGCAGTCCAGCCCACAACTGCACAGAAAAATAATACATTGATGGCTGCCAACAAAAACAATAAAATCAGCCAAAATAATCTCTTTCTCCCTGCACAAAAGGCTAGTGCTGTCATGGTGATACATGACCAGACACGCAACGCCACACAGGTATTTGCTTTGACTGATGGAGATATTAAAATATCCGACCAACAAGGTAAAAAAACCGTAGCCTTACAAGGTGGTCAGACGGTAGCAGTGAGAAATGGTGTGGTGGGTAACGTCCAGGAATTTGACTTGCAAAGTTTTTATCGCAGTATTTCCTTAACTACAGGTTTGGGGCCAGGACAAGAAAATGCTGTGGCGCAAGAATCAGTTCCAGTACAGGAAACACTCAAGGCGGTGCGAATTGAAACATTAGCCGCTTTAAGAAATCAAGCCCAAAGATTCCGGGGTTTTACTAGAACATTCTTGGCAGATGCACTTAATGGTTCAGAAGGTGATTTAAATCCGCGTCCACCAGTTTCCGTGAGAATTACTAACCCCCAAGTCACTAATGGGACTTTTGTGAGAAATCAAGACAATACGGTAAATTTTACTCCAGATGGTAGTTCTGTTCCCCAAACTAATATCTCAGTTGATTTTGACCAGAACACAGTCACCATTGATGGTAATACAGGTATTAGTAATAACGCGGGATTAAGTGGCAATAATGCCAGTGGTTCAGTGATTAATGCTAACGGTCAAATTACCCAAATAGAAGTGTTTGGAGTCAATGGAGAAGCCCCAGGAGTGGGTATTCCCTATCGTGGTAGTTTAACTACTGGGATTGCACGCGATCGCTAATTTTTTGACATACTTTTTTATATCAGGTGTGAGGTATAAATTATGAATAAAAAAGCTTTATTGCTTCTATTGGGAGCGGCAGTATTTTGCTTGATTGAAACTGCATATGCAGAAACTTATCATCCTCTAACAATTGCCTCAGATGGATCTTTTTTAGAAAGTGACCAGGGCAATTTTTTTTCTGGAGATCATGTAAATTTTGTAGTTACAGATGCAGATGATTCTGTAATAGTTCAATCACCCGATAGTAGCCTAGAGCAAGTGACATCAGTATCACAATTATCTGATGTGCAACCGAGTGACTGGGCTTTTTTGGCTTTACAATCTTTAGTAGAACGTTATGGCGTAATTGCTGGTTATCCTGACGGCACATTTAAAGGCGACCGCGCCATGACCCGCTATGAATTTGCCGCCGGATTAAATACGGTGATGGATGCCATTGAGACAGGGTTAGGAATTAGTGCATTCATTAATTTAGCGAGACAAGAAGATTTAGAAATTATCAAAAACTTGCAACAAGAATTTGCCCCAGAATTAGCAGTTTTAAGAAATAGAATTGATAATTTAGAAGCGCGCACCGCCAACATAACAGCACAGCAATTTTCCACCACAGTAATTTTGGGTGGACAAGCAATTTTTGGTTTAGCAACTGGTTCTGGTGGCGACCCTCCAGGAAGAGGCGAAGCTAATACAATTTTTACCCACCTCACCCAATTACAACTAGCTGCTTCCTTCACAGGGAAAGACCGTTTTCGCTTGGCTTTAGTATCAGGAAATTCTGCTAACGATAGCTTTGGCAATCCTAATGCCTTTAACACCAACATGGCGAGATTGTCTTGGCAAGCAGATTATGACAATGACGTACGGTTAGATTCTCTAGAATATCGTGTTGCGGGATTAGGCGATCGCGTGGTTTTTACTTTTAAACCTGTAGGCTTTAGTTTAAGTAGTGTTCTCAGTGTCAACTCACCTTATGCGGGCGCTGGTCAAGGTGCAATTTCCTTATTTGCCGGTTCCACACCTATATTTAAAATTGGAAGTCTGGGTGCTGGTGTAGGCTTTGACTGGTTAGCATCTGATACCATCCGTTTACAGTTTGCTTACGGGACAAGAAACAGCAACGATAGTAACGGGGGTTTATTTGGTGCAGACCATAGTGCGTTGGGAGTGCAGGTACTTTACAAGCCAAATCCTTCATTAATTACAGGTTTAGCTTATGTGAATGCTTATTCTAAAACTGGTCAATTAGATACGGGTACAGGTAGCAGTAATGCAGATACATCTGGTGGAATTAATGAACCTGCTCAAATCCATGCTCTGAATGCTAGTCTGCAATGGCAATTAACTGAGAAAATAGTTTTTGGTGCTTGGGGTGGGTTGATGGTGACTGATTCGGTTGTATCTGATGCGGCTGTTCTCAGTAGTACTTATTTATTATCTTTGGGTTTATATGACCCCTTTGGAAGAAAGGGTGACTTGTTTGGTGTTCTGGTTGGTCTACCGCCAAAATTGAATGCAGGTTTTTTAATTCCCGCAGTTGATACAGGCCATTCTACTCACTATGAGGTGTTTTACCGTTATTTAGTGAGTGATAATATTGCCATTACTCCTGGCTTTTTTATTGTGACCGATCCTGGTCATATTTCCCGCAATAATGACATCTTTGTGGGTACTATTCGGACTACTTTTAGTTTTTAGTGGCTGATAGTTTCATGCAAAGAATTATTCTTTTATTCGCTTGAGGGTATTTTCTTCTCCTTTGAAAAAATCACTAATTATGCAAGTATCTAGTAGATAACCCATACATAATTAAAGTTCTATTTCATTTGGTGGTATCAGTTCATCTCGATATGATTCAAATATAATACTTTCTTTTACACCTGAATATTGCATAATTATTTCTGGCCATTGGCTGGGTTTAGTTTCTAGGAAGGTGACGAACACTAAACTTTCAGTGATACCCTGTGGTGTTTCAGCTAATTCAATTTTGCCGTTTTTATAAATTCCTTGAATTGTTTTTAACATACAGCTTACCTCCTATATTAATTTTAACCTAAGTAAGTCGGCAAGAAAAAATCAAACTATGTTAAGCAATGTACAATACTTAAAATTCATTTCGTAGTCAGGGCTACAGCCCTTATTTGAGGACTAAAGTCCTCACTACAAACCTTTAATTATTTACTTCGTCCTAGTTATTGCTTCTTTTGCTTTATTTACCTAGCTTTAAACATTCATATATCCACCGTCAACTACCAGGGTCAGCGCACCTTAATAATCATTGACAAAAACATAAATTCGTGAGTTGTTTGCACAGTAAGGATTTGAGGCTAAATTAACCAGGGATTACCTCTTGGATTGTTAAGATACGGCAGGATAATTATTAAGCTAAATTTACAATTATCCAGTCTCGGAATAACCTCAAAGAACGGAAATGCGTAGAATACACAAAACACTGGTTATGTCAATAGCATTTGAGATGCGCTTGCCCTGCGTCAACTACTAAGTCAGCCGCAGTCATATAAGATGATTCATCACTGGCGAGGAAAACAACCGCAGATGCAATTTCCTCTTTTTGTCCGGCGCGTTCCAAGGGTACAACTTGGGTAATCGAATTAGCAAAAATATCAATTTCTTCTGGAGACATTCCTGTTTTGCCTTGAAAGTCTGTTAAGACTATGCCAGGACTCAAACTATTAACTCTAATTTTCCTGTTACCTAATTCAGCAGCTAAATTTCTAGCAAAAGACCTGACAGCTGCTTTCGTTGCACAATAGATACTTGCTGCCATCATGCCTTTTTCATGTACTGAAGAAGCATTGAGAATTATACTAGCTCCTTTTTCCAGCAATGGCGCTAATTTTTGAACAGTAAAAAACATTCCTTTAACATTAATATCAAACTGCTCATCATAACTTGCTTCATCAACATCATTAAGTGGGGCAAATAAACCAATTCCCGCATTAGCAAATAGAATCTCAAGGCTACCAAACTCTAATTTTACCCTATCTGCTAAAGCATCTAAATCACTAAGTAATCGGACATCTACACGCACTGTAATTACATTTTCACCGAGTTTCTGGGCTGCTGTTTTTAAACGTTCTTCATTTTGCCCAGTAATAATTACCCTCGCACCTTCTTCTACAAACTTCTTAGCAGTTTCAAACCCAATACCTGTGGTTCCACCTGTAATTACAGCTGTCTTATTACTTAACCGTGCCATATTCACCCCTCTTGTTGGCATTACATAAGTGTAAATCAATCGGGCTAATTTATAGCAGCAAGAAAGTCACAAATATCTTTGCTTGAGAATTAATCATTTCGACAAATCAAGCGATCGCCTGGACTAACATTGGCATTATGATGAAGATAATTGGCAATACGATCACATCCTTGCTGCATCAAATCATCTAAATCGAGATTCCACACCATCACACCTGCATCATCACCACCACTCACCAATGCTTTCCCATCGGGACTGAAACTCAAGCTGTTAACTTTACCCTGATGTCCCAAGAGAGTTTTCAATAACGTACCATCTTTAATACTCCATAACCTGATAGTATTGTCAGCACTGCCAGAAGCCAATGTTTGACCATTAAAACTCAGACTAGTTACACCGTCTGTATGTCCAGTCAGAGTATGAATTAATTCACCATCAGCTACACGCCAAAGTTTGATGGTATTATCCCAACTAGCGGTAGCCAAAAGTTTGCTATCTGGACTGAATTTTACAGAGGCGATCGCTAACCCATGACTAGTTAAATTTTTTACTAAATTACCATTAACATCCCATAATTTGACTGTATTATCAGCACTCCCAGAAGCCAGTAGATTACCATCAGAACTAAAATTGACGCTTGTCACTTCATCAGTATGCCCAGTCAAGGTGTTTAATAACTTACCACTATTAACATCCCATAATTTGACTGTATTATCAGCACTCCCAGAAGCCAGCAAATTACCATCGGAACTAAAACTAATGCTAGTTACTCTATCTTCATGACTCGTGAGGATTTTGATTAACTGTTGATTATTGCTATCCCAGATTTTAATATTTTTATCAGCGCTAGCTGTAGCTAAAGTTTTGCCATCTGGACTGAAAATTACTGCATCAGCAATATCATTATGTGCTGAAAACTCCTTAACTAGAGATGTGTCTTTTTGCCAAATTTTAATATCACCATTCCAACTTGCGGAGGCAAAATTTGTACCATCTGGACTGAAGCTAATACTGCGAATATCATTGTTTTTTAGGTGTTTATCTTGCCCTAGTTGCCAAAGTTTAATAGTGTGATCAGCACCAGCAGAAGCGATAATTTGACCATCAATACTAAAGCTAATATCTCTAACTGCTTCACCATGTCCTTGAATTGTTTTTAATAAGTTACCATTTAATTGCCATATTTTAATAGTTTCGTCATTACTAGCAGAAGCTAAAATTTGATTATCTGGACTAAATTTAATGCTATTGACTTGCTCACTGTGAGCTTCTATATTTTGTAATACTTTACCTTGCTCATTCCATATTTTAATAGTTTTGTCACCACTAGCAGAAGCTAAAACTTGATTATCTGGACTGAATTGCACCCGGGTAATCCGTCCTTGATGTCCTCTGAGAGTTGTAATTAAATTACCATCATCTACTTGCCAAAGTTTTACTAAATTATCTTCACCACCAGAAGCAATAATTTTACTATCAGGACTAAAGTTAACTGTATTTACCCAGCCATCATGAGCTTTCCACGAATTAATTAACCTGCCGTCAGTTTGCCAGATTTTTACAGTGTTATCCAGGCTTGCTGAAGCCAGTATTTTGCTATCAGCACTGAAACTTACATCGGTAACAATGTCATTTTGTCCAGTGAAGATTTTGATTAACTGACCATGAATATCATAAATTTTAATATTATTATCAGCATCAGCAGCAGCTAATAACTTACCATCAGGACTAAACGCAATAGCTGTAACTCTGCTTTGACTCCCGGAAATAGTCGTTATTAAACTCCCATCTTGGCGCCAGAGCTTAATGGTTCTATCATCACTAGCAGAAGCTAAAATCTCACCATCTGGACTAAAAGTTACGGCATTAACTTGTTGACTATGACCGGGAATACGGTGAATTTCTTGACTTTGGTAAATAGCTTGTTGAAAAGTCGCCGCCGTAGATAATTTAATCTCTGGTGATGGTGAAAAAACTTGTTTAATTTCTCGCCCAGCCTTAACACTAGCAATCACAGCTTCTAATTGTTGATGAGATAATAAAAATGCTTGGGATGATGCATTTAAAGCCGCAATTTCTCTTAATTGAGCCGCTTGTTTTTGCAAATAAGCCAAACCGCCAAAACCACTAGCCGCAATTCCTAAAACACTGATAACTATCACCGCTATTTGAGCTTGTCGCAGACGCTTTTTTTGCTCACGTTGTTGATGTTCTCTAGCAGCTAAACAAGCAGAGATAAAATATTGCACATCAGCAGATAATTCATCTATATATTTGACAAAAATTTCTTCTGCTTCCGCCAAACGGTTACCTTGTAACAAAAAATCTGACTGCTGCTGATTATGTTGCCACAAAGCAGCTGATTGTTCAATTTGACGCTGCGATCGCAATCGACTACGATTTTCTTCTAACCACCAGCGTAATGTTGACCAGTGGCGGATGAGGATTTCGTGAGCAACTTCAATAGTGACCGCCCCAGATGCAGTGATAGAGTCAACTTGTTCGCCTTTGCTACCCTCAACTACAGCCTCATTTTCTAAATTCACTACAATTAACTTCGCCGCAGTTAAAGCGACAAGAGTCCTTTCTACCAAAGCCTGGGGATACTTCTGCACAACCAACTCAGATTTCAAGACTCGCCGTCTAGTATCTTCTGTACCTTCCCCTAATTGTGTGAGTGAGAGAAAAATCCAGCGCGCGCATTCTTGAGCGGGACTATCTAAACTATCGTAAACTTCCTGGGCTTTGCGTTCCAATGCGCCTTTGATACCGCCAATTTGCTGTTTATAAGCAGCTAAAGTTAATTCACCTGCTTGGCGAAATTCCCACAATTGCTCAAGCACAAATTCCAACAGTGGTAAATCTCCCGCTGAGTGGTTTAACTCTTGTAAGAGAACTTCCACTAGTCCTGGTTCTACCTTTAACCCCACTTGTTCCGCTGGGTTGAGCATCACACGACGGTAATCTTCATCACTCAACTTGGGAGGTACTAACACACTTGATTCTTGCAATAACTGAGCCAGTGCGGGTATTTCCAAACAAGCAGCGATAAAATCAGCTCGTACAGTCAAAACCAACTTAAATTTATCAGCCGCATATTTGATTGCTCCCAACAGCAAGTCTAAAAACCGTTGTCTATCTTCACTGGGTGCGAGGGTGAATAATTCTTCACACTGGTCTACCACCAAAACCACCATCGGCTCAGGGCGGCTACGTAGCCAATAGACAAAGCCTTCTACTCCTTGGTAGAGCATGGCTTCCAGGATGTGGGAAGATGTAGACGCTGCAACGCCTTCCCGCAGGGCGGGAGATGAGGGAGATGAAAAACAAAGATGTTGGTAATCACCAAAAGTCTTTCCCCCTGCACCCTGCCCCCTGCCCCCCTGCCTCTTCATCCCTACTCTCCACTCCCTACTCCCTACTCCCAATGCTTCCAATGCTTCCACAGGACTTGTACCGGGACGAATGTTGATAATTAACCAGGAGTCACTACCAGGGAGTTGTTTACCCAGGCGCAACTGAGCTATTAGTCCTGCTTGGACTACAGAAGATTTACCGCTACCGGATGCGCCAACTACAGCCAGGAAGGATTTGTGGGCTAGTTGACTTAGTAACTGCTGAGTTAAGGATTCTCTACCGTAGAAATATTGGGCGTCGTCTTCGCTAAAGGCTTTTAATCCCCGGTAGGGGCAAATTCTTAAATCTAATGTGGCTTTTTTATGGTAGGAGCTACTGGGAGGAATGATTTCTATCACCCCTTGGGTACCAGATAGCCAAATATGCAGTGGTGAGGGGGTAACTTGTGTATGTGTTGCTAAATGAATTTGTAATTGGGTAATCCAAGCTGCTACTGATAAACCATCGGTTTTTTTTGCTGCTTTTAAAGTCTCGATGAGTGCTTGGGTAAATAGTTCTGAGTTGTTTTTAGGAAAAGTCGCAGCAATGATGCACTGTCCTTTTTCGGTATCAAGTTGCAATTCTTCTAGCCACTCTTGTAGGGACACACTGTGGGAACCCAATGGACAATCTAAAATAATGATTTGCTGGGTAACTGAAGAACGGCGTAACTGCTGTCTTAACCAAGAACGACTTAACCAAATCTCATCTAACAATACGAAAGCTGCTTCTCCTGATGGGGTTTCTTCGATTCGCCCACGCAGATATAACAATACTATTGCTGGTTCTGTGGTTTTCGGTTGCTGTGATTGATGGGTGGAACGCAAACAGGTTTTGATGGTTGCACGAATATCTTTGGCGGTGGTGGTTCCAGAACGGGGTAAATACTCTAACTCAAAGGCTCCAGCATCACCCAAAACTTTACTAAAATCTAATGCTGCTTGCGAGCCTCTAATGCCTTCTAATACTAATGCTATTCTAGGGGGTAAAGATTCTGCGATCGCCGGGATATTTCCTAAGATTAATTCGCCAATACCTTCAACAATGCGTTTAGGCGTTTGCAGAGGATATTCACTATAAAGTTGAGTATCTCCTTTACCACGTTTTTGCTGGTTGATTAACCTTAACTGTTGATTAGTTTTATCAATATATTGCAAGGTTTGGTGATACACATAGCGATAAAGCCCATCAGCCGAAATTACACCTTGAGCATCGGCAGCATCTCCGTGCAAACCCCGCATTAAATAATAAGTAAATACCCCATGTCCCAGTTCGGGAAACTCCCAAGATAGCTGGTCTGTGTCGCAAGAAAGTAAAGCATAAAAACCCCTACTTTTAGCAGCGCGTTGCTGTAATACTGCCACCAGTTGCTTTGTGGGGTTTAGTCCTCGTAATGTCATGCCCCCACTATGGCAAGCATCCAGCCAGATTAATTGATTTTGAACGCCACTATTAGCCAATAATTGTAACAATTCTTGAACAGCTAAACCTGTCGTTTCCAGATGATCTTTTTGTGTATCTGCTAAACAAAGAAATGCTTGCTGAGTATGAGTTTGCAGCATTCCATGACCAGAAAAGTAAAAGAGAATTGTATCCTGTGGTTGAGCTTTGGTAGTGATTTGCTGTAAGCTGGCGCGTACTGTTGCTAAAAGCGGCGGTTGCGGAGCAAAATCGTGATAAATATTAATATTTTTTTGGGCGAATTGCTCTTGAGTGGCGCTGGTTAAAGCTGTTGCTAATACCTGACAATCAACGGCTGAGTAACGTAGACACGGTAATTGCTCATCTTGATATTGATTCACTCCCACCAACAATAACCACAGTTTAGGAGTAATTTTAGGCTGAATTTGAGTTGAACGACCAGTAGTAACACCTAGTGGGGGCATTTTGCAGAGGAGGGGATGAGGGGGAAAAGACCTGATTGTTTTTCCTTATATATTATTTAGGATTGATTTGTACATAATCATGCAGGCGATCGCTAGCATAGTCTACTTAAAAGTAGAAGTTTTACCTCGTCTTTCTATGGTTATGTTATTTTGATTCATTAGTTTCCTCAAAAAAAATGGAGTAAATATACTCATTAGCATTACTGTGTGACTTGTATTTTGAGATAAATCTAGTTTTTTTAGATATTTTTAAATTACCGGAGAGATTAATAAATGAAGATACTGGCGCTGAGTTGGGAATTTCCACCGAGGATAGTGGGCGGAATTTCCCGTCATGTTGCGGAATTATACCCAGAAATAGTCAAGCGAGGGCATGAAATTCACCTGATTACCGCAGAGTTCGGTCAGGCATCGATGTATGAAATAGTCGAGGGTATACATATACATCGGGTACCTGTGGCACCTAGTAACGATTTTTTTCACTGGGTAGTCAATCTCAACCAAAGTATGGGACATCATGGTGGGAAGTTAATTTTGGAGGAAGGAAAGTTTGATGTAATTCATGCTCATGATTGGTTAGTTGGAGATGCGGCGATCGCTTTAAAGCATAATTTTAAAATTCCCCTAATTGCGACCATTCACGCCACTGAATTTGGGCGACATAACGGTATTCACACGGACATTCAACGATATATTCATGACAAAGAAAATCTTTTAGCTTACAATGCTTGGCGAATTATTGTATGTACCGAATATATGCGACGGGAAATCGAACGAGCGCTACAAAGTCCTGGGAACAAAATAGATGTCATTTATAACGGCATTCGTCCAGAAAAAAAACAGCACCGTGAAGATTTTCATGCTCAAGATTTTCGTCGTCAATTTGCTGCCGACCATGAAAAAATTGTCTATTATGTTGGTCGCATGACATATGAAAAGGGTGTATCTGTATTACTTAATGCTGCACCCAAGGTACTTTGGCAAATGGCAGGTAACGTTAAATTTGTGATTATCGGTGGCGGTAATACTGAACATCTCAAGCGTCAAGCCTGGGATTTGGGAATTTGGCATAAATGTTATTTTACTGGTTTTATTTCTGATTCATACTTAGACCGATTTCAAACCATTGCCGACTGTGCCGTTTTTCCCAGTCTTTATGAACCCTTTGGTATTGTGGCCTTAGAAAGCTTTGCCTCTCGCGTTCCCGTAGTGGTTTCCGATACAGGTGGATTCCCAGAAGTAGTGCAACATACGAAAACAGGCATTGTCACTGGAGTCAATAACCCCGAATCTCTAGCTTGGGGAATTTTGGAGGTTTTGTATAATCCAGGTTATCGGCAATGGTTGATTGATAACGCTTATACAGATTTAGGACAACGCTTTAGCTGGCCCAAACTAGCCAAGCAAACAGAAGCAGTATATCAGCGAGTTGTGCAAGAGCGATCGCAAACTGTCTGGCTGTAAATCTGACAATTAATGCGGAGATTTTCGGCACTTAGCGTAGAGAATTAAAGATTACTCAGCGCTATTGAGCGTTAACAAACAGTACAACCACTGTACGCTGGAAATTCTCCCCTTTCTGGTGCGAAAGTGAGCAATAATTGTGGTTTGCACCAGCAGATTTTTATGACAAAGGTATTCCCAAACATAGCAAAGTGGTTAAGGAATCTCGGAACCAAGTTGATGAAGATGGGAACCTCAATCATTGCCCGTCTTCGAGCATTCCTGACACCCGACGTCCCTAGCAAAACTTTCGATCTCCGATTCCCCTCGTCCAGTCCTTTAGCAGGCCCCGTGCATATTTTAGGTGGGGGTGGCCCCGATGTGGAAGAAGCTATCCAGTGGATGATTCATCAAGTTAGGGGATCTACTAGCTACTCTACCAAAGTAAATGTTGTGGTACTCCGCACTTATGGTAGCGATGATTACAATCGGCTAATTTACAATATGCAGGGTGTGAATCTTGTTGAGACACTGGTTATTAGTAATCGGCAAGAGGCAAACAGACCTGACATTATTGAGAAAGTGAGAAATGCCGGCGTAATTTTCTTTGCTGGCGGCGACCAATGTGAATACATCCGCAGTTGGAAAAACACCAAATTAGAAACCGCTATCGAATCAGTTTATGCCAGAGGCGGTGGCATTGGTGGCACTAGTGCAGGTGCGATGATTCAAAGCGATTTCGTTTATGATGCCTGTGCTTCCTCCGAAGAAGGCATAGAAACCAGAGACGCCCTCGAAGACCCTTACCGAGATATTACTTTTACTTACGACTTTTTCCCCTGGAGTCATTTGCGGGGAACCATCATCGATACCCACTTCGACAGGCGCAAAAGAATGGGGCGAATTATGGCTTTCATTGCCCGTCAAATCCAGGATGGCATATCCAAAAGCGCCTTAGGCGTAGCCATTAGCGAAGAGACATCAGTTGTCGTCGATAAATACGGTCAGGCAAAAGTCATGGGCCGGGGTGCAGCTTATTTTGTCTTAGGAGATCATCCACCCGAAGTATGTCAACCCCGAACGCCGCTGACATTTACCGACTACAAAATTTGGCGCGTTCCCCGTGGAGACACCTTTAACCTGAGGAACCTACCCGCCAAAGGTTATTACCTCAGAAGCGTGAAACGAGGGCGGTTTGATTCAGATCCCTATTGAACCAACAGTACTTGTTTGCGTAAACTTTCAATAGTAGCGATCGCATGTTTTGCTACAGTATCAATCTCTGCTTGGGTGGTAAATCGTCCGATGCCAAACCGCACTGAAGCATAAGCTAGTTTTTCCGAGTGTCCCAAGGCTGTAAGAACGTGAGAGGGGGCTGTGGTGGCTGAGGAACAAGCCGAACCAGAAGATACCGCCATCACTGGTTGTAAGCCTAGCAATAGTGCAGCCCCATCTACCCCCTCGACACTAATATTCAAATTTCCCGCTAATCTTTGAGTAGGATGTCCGTTGAGATAAACACCTTCTAACTGCGAAAGCCCTTGCCATAATCTTTCCCTAAGTTCAGTTAAACGTTGATTTTCCGTAACTTGTTCTGTTAAAGCAATTTCCACAGCCTTACCAAAACCCACAATTTGCGGTGGATACAAAGTCCCAGAACGCATACCCCGTTCATGTCCACCGCCATGCTGTTGGGCTGCGAGTTTCACTCTAGGGTCACGTCTTTGCACATACAAAGCCCCGATTCCCTTAGGCCCATACACCTTATGTGCAGTCAGCGACATTAAATTAACATTCATCGCCCGCACATCCAAAGGAACCTTACCAATAGCTTGGGCAGCATCCGAGTGAAAAATAATATTATGATGACGGCAAATTTCCCCAATTTCTGCCAACGGTTGTAACACACCAATTTCATTATTAGCAGCCATCACCGACACCAAAATAGTCTCAGGACGTACAGCCTTTTCTAAAGCAACCAAATCAATTAATCCATCTCTTTGCACAGGCAAAATAGTAACATCAAAACCCAAATTCTTTAAATAATTACAAGGGTCAAGAACCGCACTATGTTCAGTAGCCACAGTAATAATATGCTGTCCTTGAGAAAAATACGCTTCAGCCACACCTTTAATCGCCAAATTATTAGCTTCCGTAGCCCCACTAGTAAACACAATTTCCTCCGGCGTAGCATTAATAGCAGCGGCTAAAACCTCCCTAGTTTGCTTCACAGCCGCTTCCGCCTCCCAACCATAAACATGACCCACACTAGAGGGATTACCAAAATGCTCTGTAAAATAAGGAAGCATCGCCGCCAACACACGCTCATCCACAGGAGTAGTAGCGTGACAATCAAGATATATAGGACGAATAGACATAATTTAAATTAATTCAAGTTAACTTTTGTAAAATATAATAATATAGACTTATTTATATTAATCCTAAATCATCCGTAACTATCCATATTAATTCTTCTCTCAGCGTCCTCCGTGCCTCTGTGGTTAGTAAAAAACAATTTCTTATATTGAACACTAATAATGCTCCAAACACTAATTATTGATAATTACGATTCCTACACATATAACCTATATCAAATGTTAGCAGAAGTGAATAACAAGAAACCCCTTGTAATTCGCAACGATCAAATCAACTGGCAACAACTACAAAAACTCACCTTTGACAACATAATCATATCCCCCGGCCCAGGTCGCCCAGAAAAAACCAAAGACTTTGGCATCTGCCAACAAATACTGCAAAATCAACTTAATATACCAATACTAGGAGTTTGCCTTGGACATCAAGGAATAGCTCATTATTACGGTGGTAAAGTCATTCATGCACCAGAAGTCAGACACGGCAGATTAAGTTCTATCTACCATAATAACGATAATTTATTTGCAGAAATACCCACACCCTTTAATGTAGTTCGTTATCATTCATTACTAGTTGCAGATGAATTACCCAACTGTTTAGAAAAACTAGCTTGGACAGAAGAAGGACTCATCATGGCATTACGCCATAAACATCTACCATTATGGGGAGTGCAATTTCATCCAGAATCTATTTGCACAGAATATGGCTATAGAATATTACAAAACTTCCAAGAAATAACCCAGGAATTTATATTAAATAATCAGCCTCAAAAAACAATCAATCAAAAAATAACTTTCCCCAAAACCCCTACATCTTCAAATAAACAACCAAACCAAGAATTTTTAGTTTATAGTCAAAAACTGAATTACTATCCTGATGCAGAGCAGACTTTCATACACCTTTTTGGTCAAGATATCAACGCATTTTGGTTAGATAGTAGCCGAGTAGAAACAGGTTTATCACGTTTCTCATTCATGGGAGGAAGTGGCGGAAAACACAGTTTAATTTTGCATTATTCCACCAAAAACCAAAAAATCATTATTAATCAATCGGGAAAAATCACCTATAGTAAAGAAAGTATTTTTGAATTTATCAAACAGCAAATAAATCACCGCAACTGCCAATCTCATGATTTACCATTTGATTTTAATTGTGGGTTTGTCGGCTACTTTGGTTATGAACTCAAGGCTGAATGTGGATCTAATTTGGTACATCAATCATCCCTACCTGATGCCATCTTTTTGTTAGCTGACCAAATAATTGTCTTTGATCATCAAAAACAAACTACTTATTTAGTTTGTCTCACTACCAAAGATGCAAAAGCCGAAGCAGAATCTTGGTTTAACTTGATTACACAAAAACTTTATACACTTCCTCCCCTACCATCACTAGAAGCAGAAATAAATTCCCAGCCTGTGACTTTTCGCTTAAGTCGGTCTTACCAGACATACAAAAATGATATTGCTAAATGTCTGCAAGAAATTCATGAAGGAGAAACATACCAAGTTTGTTTAACAAATCAACTCTACACAGATACAACTCCTGACCCTCTAAGCTTTTATCGTAGATTACGTCAAGTTAACCCAGCACCTTATTCTGCTTTTCTCCGCTTTGGTGACATAAGTATTGCTTGTTCTTCACCAGAAAGATTTTTGCGAATTGATTCATCAGGATGGGTAGAAACTAAGCCTATTAAGGGAACTGTAAAACGGGGACAGACTCCCGAAGAAGATTTTTTATTACGGGAACGTTTACGTAATAGTGAAAAAGACCAAGCCGAAAATTTGATGATTGTCGATTTATTACGCAATGATTTAGGCAGAGTATGTGAAATAGGCAGTGTCCATGTACCCAAATTAATGGATGTAGAAACTTACGCCACAGTGCATCAAATGGTAACAACTATTCGTGGTCATTTAGGTCCAGAAATGACAGCTACAGACTGTATTCAACAGGCTTTCCCTGGTGGCTCAATGACAGGAGCACCCAAACTCAGAACAATGGAAATTATTGATCAACTTGAACAAGAACCACGGGGAGTTTATTCAGGTGCTATCGGCTTTTTAAGTTTGAATGGCGCAGCAGATTTAAATATAGTTATTCGTACCGCAGTATTTACCCCCGATAAAACTTCCATAGGCATGGGGGGTGGTATTGTGGCTTTATCTGATGCCGAAATGGAATTTCAAGAAACTCTCCTCAAAGCCAATGCTTTAATTGAGGCGATGCTGTTGACGGTTCATGGAGAGTTTCATCCTAGTCTTTATGAGATTGTGGGACTTGAGGTAACTAATAATTCTTGTAATTTAGTTAAGACGGCTTGAGCATGACCTTTAGTTTTCACATTCGGCCAAGCATAAGCAATGATTTTATCAGGTGAAATCAAAAAAGTTGACCGGGCAACACCCATATATTCTTTACCCATAAATTTTTTCAAGCGCCAAGCACCATAAGCTTCAATTAGATGATGTTCTGGGTCACTTAAGAGCGTAATTGATAAATTATGTTTGTCAATAAATTTACAATGCGCTTTACCAGAATCTGGACTTACGCCTAAGATTTTTGCTCCCAAGACGTTAAATTCTGCCTGCAACGCGGTAAAATCTTTAGCTTCGGTAGTACAACCGGGTGTATCATCTTTTGGGTAAAAATAAAGCACAAGCCATTGACCACTGAAATTATCTAGACTGACAAGGTTGTCATTTTGGTCAGGAGTAGAGAAATTAAGCGCGGGTTGTCCAGTTTGGGGAATGTTGCTCATGGTTGGGTGAAGAGGCGATCGCCTTTTTATTTAAGTGTAAAAAATATTGTCCGGGAGTGGATTTATTTTACACGGCTACTTAACTGGTAGGGTGCGTTATGGATTAAAGTCCTAACGGAAAAATATTGATGGTGCGTTGCGCTGGGCGACAACAAACCCTACTTGTGATTAGATTATTTGTGTATACACCGTAGGGGTCAGGGAAGGAAAGCGAAGTATTAGGATGAGGATATAGTGTTTTTGGTAGAAGGCCCCAGAAGAGAACCAAGGACAGAGAACAGTCATCAGTTCAGGTAAGATGTTAGCTTTACCTTGGTAATTGTGGTTAAGTTGAACATCAAGTATCATGCAATCTGGTTACCCTATTGGTAGGGTAGTTTACACGCGGAGGATGGAAAAATGAGGGTTTGGCTGGCCTGTTTTTTAGTGTTGTTTGCCTTGGCAGAACTGTTTGACTGGTTAAAAGCCTTTAATCTGCCGTTACCTATTTACATTTTGGGTGGAGCATTTTTAGCTGTTGCTTCTAACTATGACAAAATTATTGGCTCTTACTTTAGTGATACAAGTATCAACGTATCGCCTGAACAACCACAGTTAAATGCACCGAATCAATCACTAGACGCGATTTCTTTTGCTAGCCCTGTAAAACAAGTGCAACAATCGGAAACACAACTTTAAATATTGCTGTGTATTTAGGCTTTAATGCCATCACTTACTTTACCCATTGCTTTTTCATAACCTATATAAAGGTCAAGCATAATTGAACCAGGAGATGAGGATATTAACCTAACTTGAGGCTGGGTTGAATGCATAATTCATAATTAAAGAAGTTTCAAGGCTTTGGAACTGACAGAAGCAATATTGTTAACTCATAACTCCTATAGTTTGCCAGATTTATCACTATCCCGTAGCCAAAAATATTACAACTCAACCTGAATATAAAACCCATCCTCTAACCCCAGAAAGCACCATGATTCAAAAGACTTATCAACTACCTCTGACCTTTAAGCAAATCCTGAATCTGGTCTTACAACTTCCATCACAAGAACAAGAACAACTCATTCAAGAAATAAAGAAAAAATCTCCAAAAAATAAAGATGAAGATTTCTTGCGTGTTTTTGACAGAATCGGCAAAAATGCTCAAGCCAAAGGACTAACCGAAGAAGTTCTAGAAGAATTACTCGCCGATGAATCATAAACTAATTGTTATTGACACAAATGTTTTAATTAGTGCTGTCCTAAGTCCAGAAGGAACATCCCGTAAAGCCCTAAATAAAGCCTATCAAGAATTTAAAATTACTCAAAGTGATGAAACTTATGAAGAATTAAAGACACGAATTTACAAACATAAGTAAGTCGGCACAAATAAACCTAACTATGTAACAAAATATAAAAACTCCAAAACCCTTGCGATTGCTTCGTTACACTCAGTTTCACTCGCAATGACATACATTGAGATTTTCACGCCGACTTACTTAAGTTACTAGAATGAAGACAGACAATATTTTTTGGATATAAACCTCGTCCATCACGAAAAGTGGAGTTTTGGTCATTGCGACGCCAGGAAGCAATCTCATAATCTTGACGACAAACTACAGTTTTCAAAGCAGACAAGGTTTAGGTAAAAAATACAGTCAATTTATAGAAATCAAATCTCAAATAAACACTTGTAGAGATCCAGATGACAACAAATTTTTAGAACTCGCTAAAGATGCCAATGCAGAGTTTCTAATTACAGGAGATCAAGACCTGTTATCACTCAGGACTATAGCCGAATATCAAAACCAGATCATTACTCCCATAGCCTTTATAGCCATTGATTAGTTCATATTGCTTTTAAGCTCGTTTTGACAATCAAATCACAGCGATCGCCTAGAATCATCTGGGAATTGCTAAATTAGATCAAGTTTGGGTTAATTAGCTTTTAACCCTGATTCCGGTGCTTTGGTTCCGGGTGGGCAACATCTACTAAACTTAGGCTATTGCCGCAACACCGTGATTAATGGAATATTAGAACGACTCCGAACCGCGTTTGCCAAAGACAAGATTTACCGTGATCCTGCTCCCCATAAGAACTGGTTACAAGTGATTTTAGTCACCAGCCTGGGAGTTACAGCCTTGGTATGGGGCGTTAGAGAACTGAAATGGTTACAGTCTGGGGAATTAAAAGCTTATGACACAATGCTGCGATCGCGTCCGATGGAGCCACTCGATTCTCGCATCTTATTAGTGACAATTACTGAAGAAGATATAGTAAAACAAAAATGGCCCTTGTCGGATGCCACAATCAATCAACTGTTAGTCAAACTAGAGTCTTATCAACCTCGTGTCATTGGTTTAAATTTTTATTTAGCGGACAACTTGCAAAGTCAAGATAATATCATTGGTACATGCTTATTCAGCAGTATAGGCAGAGAAGAAATTCCCCCGCCAGCAAATTTACCAATCGAAAATGTTGGTTTCAACGATTTAATTCCTGATCACGAAGCAGAGCAAATTATTCGCCGCAGTTTATTATTTGCCACTTCCCAAGATAGTCAATGTAAAACTTCTTTTTCATTTGCGGCTTTATTAGCCATTAATTATTTAGAAAAAGCGGGTTTTAAATTAGATTTTACTGATGAACATAATTTCGCAATAGGTAATACGCACTTTCCCACGCTGAATGCTAATTCTGGTAGCTATATAAGATTAGATGCCGCAGGTTACCAACTATTATTGAATTACCGCCATCCTAATAATTTGGCACAACAAGTAACTTTGACACAAGTTCTCAATGGTCAAATTCAGCCTGATTTGGTAAAAGACAAACTAGTAATTATTGGCACAACTGCTGCCAGTCTTAATACGGGATTATATACACCTTATAGCGCCGCACCTGACCAACCAAGCAGAACACAATCTGTATTAATTCATGCACAGATAGCCAGTCAGATTATCAGTAAAGTTCTAGATGGTAGACCTTTAATTTGGTACTGGACTGAGTGGGCGGAAATTTTGTGGTTATTTAGTTGGTCAATTATTGGTAGTTTTTTAGGCTGGCGATGGCGACATCCTTTGTTATTGCTAGTAGTGGGAGGTACAACCTTAGGCGGCTTGGTGGCCATCTGCACTGGTGTATTATTTCTCCAAGCTGGTTGGATACCCCTGATTCCCCCGGCGATCGCTTTAGTGATGAGTGGGTTGGGTACGATAATTTACACTACCTACCAAACTCAGCAGCAAACGCGGGTAATTATGTTACAAGTTGAACAACAACAAGAAGCAATTGAACAGTTAAATATTTTATTAAAAGATACTACAACTACAGCAATTCATGACGTACATTTTCATACTGCATCTACAACCACAACCCCAGGAAAAATAACTGGGGATTTACTATTGGGTGGACGTTACCAAATATCTAAAGTGCTGGGTGCGGGCGGATTTGGTCGGACTTATTTGGCAAAAGATACTCAGCGTCCAGGGCATCCAATTTGTGTAGTTAAACAGTTAATGCCAGCACGTCGAGATACAAGATTTTTGTCAGTTGCGCGGAGGTTATTTAAAACTGAAGCAGAAATTTTAGAAGTGTTAGGAAAACATCAGCAAATTCCCGAATTGCTAGCTTATTTTGAAGTTAATGAAGAATTTTATTTAGTCCAAGAATACATTTCTGGACATACTCTGAATGAAGAATTGCCTCCCGCGGAGATTGTCAAGAATGAATCTGGTGTCATAGATATGCTCAAAGGAATTTTAGAAGTTCTGGTATTTGTGCATGAACATCGAGTCATTCATCGTGATCTTAAACCAACTAATATTATTAGATGTGCTGAAGATAATCGACTAGTATTAATTGATTTTGGTGCAGTTAAATTAATCCAACCGCCGACTAGTGAAGAAACAGAATTAGCAACAGTCGCTATTGGTACACGGGGTTATGCACCACCAGAGCAATTTGCTGGTCATCCCCGCTTATCTAGTGATATTTATGCTTTGGGAATGATAGGTATTCAAGCTATTACGGGAATACCACCTCAAGAACTTCAATTAAATTCAGATACAGGCAATGTTATGTGGCGACAAACAGTACAAGTTAGTGATGAATTAGCCGAAATTTTAGACAAAATGGTACGTTATAATTTTAGCGATCGCTATCAATCAGCCGCAGCCGTACTTCAAGATTTAAATCAAATTTAGCTAAAACATAAATTTACTGATTGCAATTGATCCATTTTGTCAATAAGTAACGGTCATGGTCTTTATATCCTGCTTTTCGATATACAGACTGAGCTATAGTATTAGTTTTTTCTACCTCTAAATGTAATGCTTTGATTCCTTTTTGCTCACATATCCTTTCGCACAATTGTAAACTTTGTTTACCGAGTCCTTGCCGACGATATTTTTCTTGTAGATAAAGCTCATCAACAAACGCATCACGTCCATGAAACTCTAAACTATAACCAAATGTAAGAACAACATATCCAACTACATCTTCACCACAGTAGATGAGATGAATTATTCCCAAAGTATCATTATTTAATATCTCATCTAGAGATTTGCGAGCTACCTGTTCATCGAACTTGAGACGTTCATGGACATAAAACTCTTGCATCATCTCAATTAACAAATCAATATCTGTACTTTTTGCCAACACATTCTAATTCTCCAGATATTTACTCAATTTTGAATCAAACTCAACGCTTGCGAGTTAGTGATGGAAAAATTAAATTTATTTTAGATGATTGCCCGAAGGGACTTCCAATTAAAAAAATAATCAGTCACTGTGTAGGCAGGGGAGCAGGGGAGCAGGGGAGCAGGGGGAAAAGAAAAGAAAAATATCACCTGAATAAATTGAGTAATTTATTCTCTGGAAGTCCCGAACGCTTCCACATTGCTGATGAAGAAGTTATTCAGGGTACGCCTTTACCACCAATGAGCATCTCCTCACTGCATTTATACTGTTGTTTACAGTGAGGTAGTATAAATTATGCCCAGCGTAGTATGGCAGCCATTGGTTGAAGTTCCTTAGGGAATTCTTCTTCTGCGCGTACTCCCAATACTTCACCTCCGTTTTCTATGACTCGAATCAAAATTTCATTGATCACATCATAAGTTTCGGCACTGCGAGTATCACTGAGTGTCACTTCACCCATAGCTGAGAGAGTACCATACTGTACGGCATCAACTTCGACTAGTAGATGACTAACTTGACCATGAGTAACAAGCTTGGCGATGGTAGCTAAATCAGTGACCGACCGAGATTCGCTCTCACGCTGATAGTAAAGGTCAATCCACTGCTGAATCCGTTCTTGACGCAATTCCTGAACAATGGGAGAGACAGCTTGTTTAATTTCCTCTTCTGGTAAGCCTTCCGTACTACCATCAATTCCTTGATCAGCTAGCATATCGTAGCTATTCAAAGGTTTATACATGGATTGAAATTCTTGAGTAGTTGCCAAAATCAACGGCATATCACTACCGCTAACAACTGGTCGAACTGCGCTTTCTATGGCCCGTAAAAATTGTTTTTGCAATATTCTTGCTCCTTCATCGCCTTGGAGTTTGCCAGCAGGAGCGCGATCGCGTTGTAAAGTGATGCGAGTAACATCGCTAAAATCGGCGGGTAAATCTGCTACATCCAATGGTTCTAATTCTTGAGTGGCTGTAAATTCGTATAGTGTCACCGACTTTTGAGAAATAGCTAATACGTAAGCCGACATTGGTTGCAAAGCTGACATTAACGGCTTAAGATAAAAGCGATCGCTCACCTCTGCTGATTCTTCTACAGCGTAGGCCAGACGATAAGTTTTAATTGATTCAGGCGTGACTAATATCCCCAACCCATGCGCTTGGAATTGCCAAAAATTGTCATCTGCTTGCAATTCTTCCAAATAATCTGTCATCGCCTCTATTTGTCGCTTATCGGCGATGGTTTCTGCTTGCTCCATTGCTGCTTTCGTTAAATTTTTTAACACAATGCGATCAGCTTGAGCATCTTGAGTCAAGGGAGTTGTCGGTAAATAAATCGACAAACAAACCCCACGCTGGGCTGCCAGTTTTAAAAATTGTTTTTCTTTAATCGTATCCTTGTACAGCATGTTTTCTCTTTCTCTTGATGACTGGCACTCAGGCATTTTATGGTGTGACTGTACACACTGACATCCTCCCTAGGGGACTTCCAACTAAATAAATATTCCACTAATAGGTAAGCGGGGAGCAGGGAGCAAAGAAAGCGGGGGGAAATACTATGGTTTTATACCTATAAACATAATTAATTTTGAATTTGGAGCGATGCGACGTGACTCAGGAGCAAGCAGCTGCAATTACGGGTATTTATGAAGTGTGTATTGGTGTTCCCGACCCAATTTTTGCAATTCAATATTGGGATCAATTTGGCTATCGTATTGGTCAAGTGGGTGAATTACCCGCAGATGCCGCCTATCAATTATACGGGGTGAATTCTGCTTTACGTTCGATTCGCCTTTATCACCAAAATGCAGATCATGGTTTGATTCGGTTGATGGTGTGGCAAAATCCGACAAATCAAGGGCTAGGTTTAGCATCGATGAAAGTTAAAGGAAATCGCTGGGCGACTACTTTAACGGCTGATGTGTTAACTATTTTAAATCACGCAGAGGATGCAAAAGCCGGAAATTGGGCGATTAAATATACCAATCCTCACTGGGAAGTCATCTACAATAAAGAACGCAAAAGCCGCCCTTTCACCGATCCTGCGGTGGGAGTGAGAGAAATGCTACTACTGCAACCTTTAACTCGACAGGTTTTATTTCAAAGGTTTGGCTATTCACTGCCGAATTATGGGCAAATCAATGATCATGCTGCTTTCAAAACTAGCCAATTTACCCACATGGGGATGATTGTGCAAGACGACAGTAAGCAAATCTTGAAATTTTATGAAGAAGTGTTGGGTTTACTGCGTGTACGTGATGATGTCGAAACTAGTTATGAATCTTCACCAGCCGGTCGTGAGCTGTTTGACCTCAAACCAGGGGAAAAGTTTATTGTCACGGCTTTTGATGATCCTCGTTCTTCGGCGACTGACTTGATGGCTGCGCGTAGTGGCAGACTATATATAATTCGCTTTCCCGAAGCTATTGATTTAGCATCCCGGTTTGAAGCATCGCAACCAGGCTGCTTGGGGATGTCACTCTACACCTACCGTATCCGGGGGATAGAAGAATATTGCGATCGCATTCAAGCAAGTTCCGCACAAAAGTATACAAATATCGTGGAAAATGAATTTAGAGAAAAGAGTTTCTCCTTTGTCGCACCGGATGGCTATTTCTGGAATTTGCTAGAAGGATAACTGCCATAAGCATTGGACATTTTCATTTCTGTCCCATGTCAGCGACCTCAACCCGGAAGGTACATCGAAATAGTTGAAGAAGTACCAGTAACTGATAACAAATTTTGCCAATGAGAACCTGGACTGCAACAGTTTTACTAACTTTTTCTGGGCTGATATCTGGGTTCATAGCTTCTGAACCTATCAATGCTACTTTGGCTGTAACAGATAACGTCCTAGTATCTTCTTCTGTAATCTCTCAGTCTCCTACCAGACCAATTACTGTCAGCAAAGCTGAGTTTGGTGTGCTGAGAACTGACTCTCAGGGTCAAGATAGCTTTACTCGTACCAACAGAGTCATCTTAAATCAGACTGGCAAATACGGGTGGCGGATTCAACTCAAGGGCTACCAAGGTGAAGTAACCTGGCGAGAAGTCCTGCAATTGCCAAAACCTCCACAAACATGGGCTACTGAAGATGGTGAAAATTTTTCATTATCTCAAGATGGGATTGAAGCTGTAACGACGCGTACACAATTCACTTCAGATGGTGTGATTGAAAATTTTTGGACAATTGTTCCCGGAGACCCCAACGGTAAACATAGAATACAGGTTTTTATTGACAACCTTTTGGTTGCTACTTTCGATTTTGAGATGATTTCCTTGAGAAACTAATCAGGCTAATGATTTACAGATGGCATCTCTAAAATTGCTAAATTCTTCTCATTATTTTATCAACTTCTAGTGGCGTGGCAAGGCTAAAATGTGGCATTAAATGTAGGTTGGGTTAAGCGTAGCGCAACCCAACATTAATCTGAGAAACTCAACAGGGATATTGGTGTTGGGTTTCCTGGTGTGAAAAGCTTAAAATGTTTGGTTCATCAGATGGAAAAACAAAATTCAATCATGATCATTGATTATTTAACCTAACAAATTAGACTAGACGCGCTACTACAATTTTTTTTGCACTATTTTAGCTGTGTCAGTCCACTAGGCTTGTACTAAAATACTTCTCCCCATCTCCCCTCTCTCCACCAAAAGGAGCGTTACAGTAAAATTCGCATATTTATATAACTTGGAGATTATCAAAGTTCTCTTATGACAAAGCTTTCTCCAAATTTTTTTCTATTTATTTTTATAGTTATTATTAGTTTTTTAGCTGTATCTTTTTCAGCTTGGTTATCTCCTCAACCATTTATTTTCAAAGCTTTTGGACTAGATGATATTATCCAGTCACTTCTTTTCTTATTTTTTATTTCCTTGTTATTAGAACGCTTTTTAGAAGTTTTCATTACTACTTGGCGAGGAAATAAAGCTGCACAACTAGATATTATAATTCAGCAACAAAAGTGGTTAATATCCGAAAAAAGAAGATTTATCGCCGAACAAGACCAGCCAAAACCAGTTAATTTCTTAGAATCAAATCAATTTAATGATTTACCACCAGAGGGAGTTAGCTTAGAACAGCATATTATTCAAAGATTTATTCAAAGCCAAAAACAATATAACCCGCAAATCGAAGATTTAAATACAATAATCAATGAACTCAATGAACAGGAGCGTAAAAAAGTAGCATACAAATCTGATACAAGAATTATTGCTTTATGGACATCTTTATTATTTGGTTTTTTATTGAGTGGCATCGGTATTCGCTCAATTGAGCCACTTGTCGTTATTGATTTAAATAGTCCTATACAAATAATTATTTTTCGTTGTTTAGATGCTTTATTAACAGGTGGAGTAATTTCTGGAGGTAGTGAGGGGATTCATAAGCTCATCCAAGTATTTATCAATTTTATGGAAGCTACTTCTAGACAAATTAAAAATCAGAGATTTTCTTGAATCAAAACTTTCAATCATGCGTGAACATCAAAAACGCGGGGTTATGCACTCTGCTCGCCAAATGTCACTCATTAGCAAACTGCGGAGTATCTTAAAGATAGAGGTTTGATAATTGTCGAGTAGCAATCATGAATACACAGGAGTTCCTGCGATTGATTGAGAAGCAGCGCTCATGCCCCCAGACACTACCAAAAGCGCTGCAAGCAATGTGGTACGAAAAACAAGGTAATTGGGACAAAGCCCATGAAATAGTCCAAAATGCCAGTGATGCTGATAGTGCCTGGGTTCATGCCTACTTACACCGCCAAGAAGGTGATTTGAGCAATGCCCGTTACTGGTACAAAAAAAGCAATCTGCCAGAATTTTTGGGGGATATTAACCAAGAATGGGAAGAGATTACATCTTGTTTATTGCAAAAGGCCAACACAAATCATGGATGCTGAAGAACTGAAGCGACGTTATGCTGCTGGAGAAAGATATTTTCCAGGAGTCAATTTAATTGCAGCTAAACTGATAGCAGCCTACTTACCGGGAATTAATTTGTGGGGCGCAGATTTGAGTGCGGCTAATTTAGCTAAAGCTAAACTTTGGGGTGCAGACTTAAGTAGGGCTAACCTAGCCAATGCAAATTTGACTAAAGCGAACTTGTGCGGTGTGAAACTGCATGAGGCAAATCTCAGGGGAGCCAAACTTAATTTAGCCAAGTTGTATGGAGCAGATTTGAGTGGGGCTTACTATGATGAAAGCACAAAGTTTTCTAGAGGTTTTGACCCCCAAAGTAAAAATATGCAAAAATTTTAACTGCATATTTGTTTGCTTTTACTTTAGGGATACTACTCTATTAAAACTCCTGTATTTCAGGCAACGGAAATATTTCGCCAGCTAAATAAGCCGGAAAATGCTTTTGGAAGTAGAGCCAAGATGTCATATCTTCCCCATCTAAAAAAGCTGTTGGGGCTTGCTGATACACAGGAACACGGGTATTAATTTCATCTTGAAGTAACTGGGGTAAATCAGTAAAACCATTGACTTTACTACCAGATGCACTGTAGATGAGATAACCCAGGCGATCGCCCATCTTCATCCAGGGCAGCCATTGACCAATTCTATCCCAACTAAGTCTGAGTTGAGACACAGAAACCAGTTCTGAGTTAAATAAATCGGCAGTGGGTACAGCTAGTTTGAAAAGTTCCGTCGCCTGATATGTGGGATATGGGCTGTATTCAGCAAATTTGGCATCTTCTGCCAACGGATTCGGATATGTGGGAAAAATATCGAAAACAAAGGTTGTCGTATCTCCGTCCACTTGGGCGGGGAACTTGCCTGCAAACTGTCCCTGCACAGGATTGTTGGCAACGTGCATCACAGGCACCATTTCACCTGTCCAGGGGTTTTCCCATTTCCTTAAAATCTCATTTGTCTGTGGGTTCAGGTAATAAGTCAGTTCCCTAGAAGTAAAATTCCAACTACCCTCTGCTGTAGGAATACATCTACTAACACTGACTCCTGACATTTTAAATAAAAGTTTTCTCTTCTCGCCAGGAATAAAGCTGTAAATCTTACCTGTCCAGATTAAAAATGTAGATTGGGTAGGGTCAAGGGAAGATCGAGTTTTCACCCATTGCAAGGCATCTAATTCTTGGACTTGGGCAACCATAGCTTGTCTCCTTAGTCATTGGTTATCCCCCTCATCCCTCTCATCTTCCTCACTCCTTACACCTATGAGAAACTAGGGACTGGGGATCTGGGGCAATGCGGACAGGGGACGGGATTTTTGATATATAACTAATCAGCCTCCTCTAGATGCATAACTGTCTAGAAAAGGCTGATAACACAAAGTAATTTAATTTTATCCTTGAAATACCCCCAGGGGAATTCGAATCCCCGTCGCCTCCGTGAAAGGGAGGTGTCCTAGGCCTCTAGACGATGGGGGCGTAAGACTCAGACCTTTTATAAAATAACGAATTTCCCCATCGATGTCAACAACTTTGACAAAAAAAATTTTAGCAGATCAAATTGGCAGCAAGATCTTAGGGGAATGAGGGAGATGAGTAAGAAAAATTTTGCTCCAGATAAAAGTACTTCACCCCTGCCTTTTCTTCTCCTGTTTTTAGAGAACAATCTGTGTTGGTGAATTTGTGCCTCCAGTACACAATGCCTGAGCATAGGGAGCTATTAATTTAGCTGTGGAATTTTTTTTGGTGTTTGATACTAGTAATGCATCACACAAACATTGCGTAACAGCTTACCACTCCCGCTTTCCCGGATTGGCTTCACTCAGCAATTTTGGGGTTAGTGAAATATTAGCAAGTGGTTCCCGCTCCAATACCATGCAATGTAGCAGCAAACGTTGCAAAATAGAGTATTATCCGAAACCACGTATGAAAAAAACTCTGAACTTAGCTGGGGACAGAGGATGTGATGTTGTACTCTGTAGAGGTAATATTTACTATTCTTTACAAAGGATTTTGAAATACATAGCTCAAAATCTACAACATGGAAGCATCTTTTGAAATCACCCTCCAAATGGTGAGCGTTGTTGTTGCAGGTATTAGCGCCCAAGTGCTGGCTGCATTCTTCCGCTTACCTAGCATTGTTTTGTTACTGTTACTAGGCATTGTGCTTGGCTCCGATGGGCTGGGCGTGTTGCACCCTCACATGCTAGGTCCAGGATTGGAAGTAATTGTTGCCCTAGCCACGGCAATTATTTTGTTTGAAGGCGGACTCAACCTGGATTTGCGAGAGTTGGGCAAAGTTTCTTTGAGCTTGCAATTGCTTGTAACTCTAGGAACATTAATTACACTCATTGGCGGTAGTATGGCAGCCCACTGGCTGGGCGAATTTCCTTGGAATATAGCTTTTCTCTATGCCTCTATCGTCGTGGTTACAGGGCCCACGGTCATCAGTCCCCTGCTCAAACAAATTAATGTAGATCGACAAGTAGCGACGATCTTAGAAGGGGAAGGAGTTTTAATCGACCCGGTGGGGGCGATCCTCGCCTTTGTGGTGTTAGATACGATTATGAACGGCGATGCCGACCCCGTTAATGCTATCGTCGGTTTACTAATGCGTTTGGGAATTGGTGGAGCCATTGGTGCTGCTGGCGGCTACTTGATGAGCTTGATTTTCAAACGCGCCAATTTTATGTCATCCGAGTTAAAAAATTTGGTGGTATTGGCGATTCTTTGGGGTCTGTTTTCGTTAGCGCAGACGATCCGCAGTGAATCGGGAGTCATGACTACAGTCATAGCCGGTGCAGTGTTTGCCAACTCTTCGGTGCCAGAAGAACGCTTATTACGGAGTTTTAAAGGGCAACTGACAATTCTCAGCGTCTCGGTGCTATTTATTCTGCTAGCGGCTGATTTATCTATTGCTAGTGTGTTTGCCTTGGGTTGGGGCAGTTTATTTACTGTTTTGGTATTAATGTTCGTCGTGCGCCCGATCAACATTCTCTGCTGTACTTGGAACAGTGACTTGAATTGGCGACAGAAATTGTTTTTAAGCTGGGTGGCGCCGAGGGGAATTGTTTCGGCATCTGTGGCGTCTTTGTTTGCGATTTCGTTGACACAGCGGGGGATTAACGGTGGTGATGCTATTAAAGCTTTAGTCTTTTTGACAATCATCACAACTGTGGTTTGCCAAGGGTTAACGGCTGGCCAAATTGCTAAGTGGCTACGCATCACCTCTGAGGATGTTACAGGGGCGGTAATTGTCGGTTGTAATCCCTTGAGTTTGTTAATTGCTCGCTTCTTCCAGGAACGGGGAGAAACAGTGGTGATGATTGACACTGATGCAGAACGGTGTGCAAAAGCGGCAGAGCAAGATATTCGGGTGATTTCTAGTAGTGCCCTGGAAGTGAGTGTTTTGGAGGAAGCTGGATTGGCTTCTTTGGGAACTTTTTTGGCGATGACCAGCAATGGTGAAGTGAATTTTGTTTTAGCTCAAAGAGCATCTGAAGAATTTAATCCACCCCGGGTTTTAGCTGTTTTCCCCCGTGACCCCCAAACTAATTCCAGTTCTCAGAATAAAGTTCACCAAGCCTTTGCTACAGATGTAGGAATTAAGACTTGGAATGAATACATTAACGATGGCAGAGTAAAGTTAGGGACAACTACAATTAATGACGCGGAACTTTCTAGCCAAAAAAATCGCGTTCAAGAAAAGATTCGGACTGGGGAATTGATTCCACTGCTAGTAGAACGAGCAGAACGCTTACAGGTAATGCCAGCTAATCAAGAATGGCAAGTAGGCGATCGCATTATTTATTTATTGCATGACCCCAGACCTAATCTGTTAAAACGGCTCTCTGGTAGTAGCCAATCAACTCGCCTGGCTCTGGAAACTTTACCAGAAGTTGAAGAAGTTCCATTGGCGAAATTATCTCAATTGTTCACCAGTGAAGCATCGGAGAGTTGAATTTTGGCATCCGTGGCGGCTTCTGCATACATTTGCTGTTCTTGCCAGATCAGGGCAGATAAATGTACCACAGCCAAAACAATGGCAATTACCGAAATAATATAGCTGTTGATGGTGTAAAGGTGTTCCACAGTGATGGTGTTAATGGCTCCACCACCTGTGAGAATATCTCGGAGTTGTCCACCGATGAAAGGAATGGCTTCGATGGTTCCTAATTCAATGCTAAAACGCCAGTATCCTTCTTGAGTCCAGTCTAAAAGCATGGCTGTCCAATCTAAGGCGATCGCACTTAAAGTAAACAAAATTCCACTAATCCACGCAGCCAGCCAACTTTTACTAAATTGCCGACCTAAAAACATCACCACAATTTGAATTAGGGCAACCACAATGACGGCATTACCCGCCAGATCATGGGTTCTGCGGAACAACCAGCCGTATGGTATCTGTGTATTAATCGTTTTCAACGATCTATAAGCACCACCTGCTGTTGGTTCGTAGTAAAAAGAAAGTAAAATTCCCGTAGTGATATAAATTAAGCACAGGGTGACAATGGCAACGGCTAAAATCGTCGCTAATCGTCGCAAAATTCGATCAAACTGGGTGCTTTGCATAATTCACCCCTCCTGTTTGGAGTTAAGTATGTATTTTTATTACGATCTTAACCAAGAAATATTAATATATTTTACTTTTCTCAGAGAAAGATAAATTTTTCTAAAGTAAATATTGCCTCCAAGCTTGTAATGGTTCTGGTGAGCCATACCAAATACCAGGACTTCTGGGAGAATGTCGCACTCCAGCAATCACAATGTTTTCTGCCCCTTCTAGATGAGCGGCGGCAATGGGTGTAATCCCATCACCCCAGGTGTTACCCTGACCACAGGTTAATTGATAACTGCTGTAAGCTAACCAACAGCCAGGTTTTCTCGCACCAAAGATGGTTTTCCCGGCGACGCAAACGTAACGCAAGTCTTTGTAAAATGCCCCAGGGTAGTTATTGGTGACAAAATCCAGATTCCAGCGAGTCCAACGTTCTTGGCTGATATGGGGTGTACCTAGAGTAATCAGGCTAGCCACCAAAGGATAAGCTTTCCAGCAAGAGGATATCACCTGACCACGCGCTGCATAAGGCTGTTCTCCCAAGTAAATCCGGGAAATCCAACCTCCTGCTGAGTGACCAATTAAGTTGACTTGAGTAGAGTTATGTTGCTGTAACATCTGTTTTACTGTGCGGTCAATTTGCTGCACAATCGATGTTACAGGTCTGCCACCAATAGTAGGTAACCAATCACGCCTCCTGAGGGGTACTGTAATTGTGGGGATACCCAACTGCAACAGAGATTGTTCTAGTTGACGGTAGGCGATCGCAGTTTCTAAATATCCAGGCACAATGATTGTAGGTAATGGCATTTTGGCAGACAAAGAGGTAGGGCAAGGAAAAATATGAAAGCAAAAGACATTTCCCGAAAAATAGCCAATTTCGCTACATTTAGCAACTTATTTGATGTGGTAGAATCGAGTTTAACTATATTCTGTTCTCAATCATCAGCTGCATATCCTCTATAGGAACGTGACTGAAGAAAAGATAGTTGGCTAATACAACCAGCAACACTCAACAGATTTATAGTTATACATTGAGACTGATGCGATCTCCACCAGTGGCAACTATCCTAGATTCCAGTCCGCATTGTGCAACTCCTCATAGAAACCGCAATTCAACAGAATCATTTTTCAATACCTCTTTAGCAAGTGCAATTTTATTGATTGCTTCACTGAAAAATTAGAAACCTGAAATCAGCCTATACTGTCGTTTTTAATTACCAGCGTAGGTAGTTATGATTTTTAAAGAGACGCATCTCTTGTAATCAAGATAAAATTGCTTTGCTAGTCAACTGCAACCGAGCCGAGTGAACGATAACAGCTATGACTTACGTCTCCCTGCTAAAAAATATACCAGAAATTTTAAGCCAGCCCACTGGGATAGCAGCTCTAGCCTCTCTTGGTATTCATGGGGCTATTGCATTGATTGTACCCTTGATGCCTGTGGATTCTGAGCAAGCTCAAAAATCAACATTACCAAAGTCAGTCGGTATCTTGGAATTAAGCCAAGCTGACCAAAACCGTCTGCCACAAATCCCAGGTACATCTCAATCGCCAGTTGGTCTGCAACCACAATTACCTGTACAACCAGGATTTTCCTTCCAACCACAGTTGCCCATGCAGCCGCAACAGCTGCCGCCAAACCTGGATACTCAAAGAGCAACATTGCCACCATTGCCACCATCGCTGTATACGCAGCAGCCATTGCCACCAATTGTCACCAGGCCTAACGTCTATCGCAATCCCTCTAATGCTACGGCTTCTTTACCTGAAAGACAGCCTGCGGCTACACCTCCAAGGGAAGAATTGCAATTTGATACCTCTGGTTTCAACGCGGCTGATAAAAAGTTCACCCCATCAGCTCCTGTGTTTAATGCTGATGACATTAGAGTAGCTGTCCAACCACTACCTGTAAACAGATTACCAGAAGTAAATGCGGCAGCAAGACCTAGTGACTTACCAAATACCCCACCACCACCACCGATAACAGCGACTACTCCCCCACCTCCAACTCCGCAGCCTAGTAATAATGCAGAGCAACTTGCCAGAAATCAGGCATTAATAGCGCGTATCCAACAAACGCCACAAGCTGGAGATGAACTAAATCTAGCTAATGAAAGTATCCCGAAATGGCAGCAGGGAGCTGCACCTAAAACACCTGAGTTGCCCTTAGCGCCAGTTAAGGAGCCACAGACTGAGCAAACACTAGTAGCTAAACTCACCTCATACGAAGACTTGAGAGCAGCAATTCAGCAAGAATACCCCGGCGCCACACAAAAAGCAGTTATTCGAGAAACTGTGGCGACAAACAAGCCCAGTGCTGAAGGTACAGTTTCGGGTTTCTTGGTGGTAGATAGTGATGGTAAAGTTTTAGACATTAAATTCCAAGACAAGTCGGTTTCTCCGGAATTGCAAGTCAAGACCAGAGAATATTTTAATACTAAGTCTCCCAAGGCAGATCAACAAATCAGTAGTTATCCATTTAACCTGCGTTTTGAAAATAACGGTAATACTGCTGAGACTACTCCACAGCAGACACCCGCAGCGGCTAAACCAGCACCCGCACCGGCTGCTAATGTCCAACCATTGCCAGATTTTCAAATCAGAACTGAAAATCCAGCACCTGCGCCGGTTGTGATTCCCCAAACATCATCGGCAGAGGAAACCAATAGCAATCAGCTATCTTCTTCGGGAGAAGGTAGTGAAAAACTTATACAAAGATTGCGTCAATCGAGAGAACAAAAACCAGAGTAAGGAATGAGGGAGTTGGGAATCGGGAGTCAGGAGTCGGGGAAAAAGGCCAGGTTTCATCGAAACTCCTGGGTCTGAAACCCCGTACTTTTAACCCGGCTTTACGTGGTAAAGTGAAAACTCTGTACCGAGGGACATCCGGGAATTTAAGTCTGTGGAGCAAACATAAGACCGAAAAACCTTCGGGGTGGAGGCAGTTACTAGGAAGCAGAAATCTAAGTCGTGAGGCTTAGAGAATCCTTGTGCCTTTAGGTCAAGGAGTATGTCAAGTCCAGTTCCCATTACCCCTTAGCCCTGAGTTTCCCAGTCCCTCTTTCACCAGCCTTGTTCGGCTTTTTGGAAAATGTAAGCAGCTACTTGTAGGATTTCTTCAGTAGTTAACTTGTTTTTAAAGGCGGGCATGGCATTTTTGCCATTTTTTACTTGATAGATAATTGCCTGGATAGAGTCGGTGTTGTAATTATCCAGATATTTAGATAATGCCTCTTTTTTCAAGGTTTTCTGGGGAATGAGGACGTTGCCACCGCCTATATGGCAAGAAGCACAGTTGGCGTTGAAGATTTTAGCAGCGTTGACTGTTTCGGTAGCTAGGGCGGGGGGAATGACTATTAATTGCCATAGAGCAAACAGTACTATTAACAAAAATCTTCTCAATATCTTCTCCTCATTCAAGTTTCTCCGCCAACTACTACATCTCGAATTCGCAGACTGGGGCCACCACAACCTACAGGTAAGCCGTTCTGTCCACCTTTGCCACAACCACCGGATTCATCCCAGTAAAAGTCATTACCGATGGCTTCAATATCTGCCAGGGTTTGAAAAACATTACCGGAAAGTGTCACATCCCTGACGGGTTCAGCAATTTTGCCGTTTCTAATCATCCATGCTTCCCCAGCACTAAAGGTGAACATTTCGCCATTGGTCATGCCACCTAGCCAATTACGGGCATATACTCCGGTTTTTATACCTGTGAATAAGTCAGCAACTGGCGTTTTTCCTCGCTCAATCCAGGTGTTTGTCATCCGGACAATGGGGTTATAGTGATAATCAAGACAACGAGCATTGCCTGTGGGTGTCTCATCTAATTTGCCTGCGGTTTCCCGTGAATGCAAGCGTCCTACCAAAATGCCATCTTTAATTAATTGGGTAGTGGTGGCTGGTGTACCTTCATCGTCGTAAAAATAGCTGCCGCGATGTCCTTCTGGGGCTGCACCATCAAAAATTTGCAGTTCTTCTGGGCCAAATCGCCGGCCAATGGTCATGACTTCTAGCAAGTCTGGGTTTTCGTAGGCCATATCGGCTTCGGAAAGATGCCCAAAGGCTTCGTGAACAAATAAACCCGTGAGAATTGGGTCAATAACTACGGTGTAAGTATTGCCTTTGACAGATGGTAGCGATAAAGCAGCGATCGCTCTTTGGGCGGAACTAACAACTTGTTCATCTAACGCAGTCAAATCTTCGTATGCTTTGCGAGAACCAGTGGTTTCCCTACCAGTTTGCACAGTTTCGCCGTTTCTGGCTGTGGCGGCAAAGCGCATTTCCATATCCACCCAAGATTGCTCAATTAGAGTCCCTTCTGAGGTGGCAATAATCACTTTTTGAGCGCTGTCACCGTAGCGGACTGAAGTTGTCGTGATGCGATGGTCAAAGCTTTTGAGTAAATCAGTATAGCGATCGCATAATTCTTTTTTCTGCCACAGGGGAATTTTTCGGGGGTTAGTACCTGTCAGGGGTAGTTCGCAGATTGCTTGTACTGGGTCAATGGGAGCTAGTAAAGTTTCTTCATCACCAACCATGCGGGCGGCGGCGATCGCTTCTTCGATACGCTCTTTAATTGTCCCCAGTTGGTTAAAACTGCTTAATCCCCATCCACCTTTATAACAAGCGCGAATGTGTCCACCAATGGAAATGCCTTCACTCAGAGTTTCCACCTTGTCACCGCGCAACAAGATATCAGTCGCTTCTGATTGTTCAAGGCGAATCATCAGATAATCTACACGCGATGAGTAGCCAGTGATGAGGTCAGATAGTAAGTTTTGGACGTCAGCAAGTGTAGTCGGCATTTTTAGGTAGTCACCATGTCGAACTCCATTTATTTTGCAATTAATTGGGCCCTATATGCCAGCGCCGTGTGAAAAAGCAGGGGGCAGGGAGCAGGCAGGGGGCAGGGGGCAGGGAGCAGGGGGCAGGGAGCAGGGGGCAGGCGGGCAGGAGGTAGGGGAGAAAAACCGCCCACAATTCCACTCGGCTTTAAACCTTATTCAATTATTGGCAGTCTCGGAAAAATAGATGGCTATAGATTGAGGATTTTTTTCAACCACTATAGGCTCTCCCCTGACTGCTCCATGAGTAAGAGTACAAATTTTATACACATTTTCACAATCAAAGATTGCTAAGACTAACTCTTTTCCTGTTAGGTAATGAGATGGTAAAGTTTTTCCAACCTCGCATTCCACATTTATCTGTTGATCATGCCAACGTAATTTCCAAATCCGCTTTTCAGTAATTGGTGCTTGGGCAAACTTCGCAATATTTTTATAGACATCTTCGGCTCTAGTATGGTCGTTGGCGGCGGGAATAAAAAATTGCATAGGTTTTGGTAATAAGGAATATGAATTAAATAACATGCAAGTCTAGTTTTTGACCTCACCCCGCCTTTGACTTGCGTCATAGTCTCCCCTGTCCTTGCCAAGGAGAGGGGTTGGGGGTGAGGTTCTGTCTTTTATTAAATCCGCATTCCTAAGTTACTTGATCAAAATTTAGTTTACCTACCAAGGTAACTTACTGCCATCCCATGAAAAAAACTGACCACTGTCGCCTTCTTGAAGTTGTTCGATGACACTAAGTAATTGAGTTACTGTACGTTCCACTGAAAATAGTTTTTCTGGTGGTACATTGCTTTGGAAGGGACGGGAAAGACGTGTATCTGTTGTTCCTGGATGCAAAGTTACGACTAATGTTTGAGGAGAGCTTCTTTTATACTCAATTGCAGCTGTTCGCATAAACATATTTAGCGCCGCTTTAGAAGCGCGATAGCCATACCAACCACCTAATTGATTGTCACCAATACTACCTATTTTTGCCGAAATACTAGCAAATACGCTAGGCTCACGATGACGAAATAATGGTAACAAATGTTTAGCTAGCAGCACTGAGCCAATACTATTAATTTGAAAGTAACGGAGTAAATTTTCGGAATCAATTTGCCTTAAGTTTTTTTCAGGTTGTAAGTTGCCTTCATGCAATAGTCCTACACAGTTAATCACTAGGTGCAATTTATTAATTTCGTTTTTAATCTCTTGGATAACGGCAACGATTTGAGCTTCTTCAGTAATATCCATTGATAAACAAATTAGTTTACCAGCATATTTTTTGGCTAAGGTTATTAGTTCTCCTGCTGACTCAATTTGACGATAGGTTGCATAAATTTTGGTAATTCTTGAATCATCTAGCAATTTCTGGACAAAACCTAGACCAATGCCTTGACTGGCTCCAATAATTAAGGCATTAACATTATTAATTTCATCTATGAAAGACATATGTTTAATTTTAGATAAATAGCGTAGATATATTTAAATATATCAATTTTAAATGATTCATAAACAAAAAGATATGCGATTTTTTAAATTAAGTTAATTATCCGGGCTTCTTAGTATTGGCACAATTTAAAATCCCCAACTATTTGCCAATACAAAATTTACTAAAAATTCTATCTAGTACTGATTCTGTAACTTGTTCTCCAGTAATCTCTCCCAAGGCATTAATTGCACCACGTAAGTCAATTGTCCAGAAATCAAGGGGTAATTGATCAGCAATAGTTACTTGTACTTGATCTAAACATATTTTAGCTTGAGTTAATGCTGCTGCTTGTCTTTGGTTAATGGCTAAATCCATATCGGCAACTTGTACTTTTTCGGTTTGCATTATTTCTAAAATTGCTGTTTCTAAGCTATCAATACCTTGATTTTTTGCCGCTGCTGTGGTGACAATTTGGTTAATTTGCTGAGGATATGCCAAAGATGTCATAGATGCGGGTTCGATCAAGTCAATTTTATTAATGACTAAAATTAACGGACGATGTTGTACCTGTGTATAAATTTCTTGGTCGCCTTCAGTCCAACCTGCGGCAGCATCAATAGTCAACAGTACTAAATCGGCAGCACTGGCAGCACGGCGCGATCGCTCGACGCCAATTTTTTCTACTTGGTCGATTGTTTCCCGAATGCCTGCTGTATCTAGCACTTGCACGGGAATCCCCCCCACCACTAGCTGAGATTCCACTACATCGCGGGTGGTACCGGGTAAATCAGTAACTATGGCGCGATCGCTCTGACTCCAAGCATTCAATAAGCTGGATTTGCCTACATTTGGTCGCCCGACAATGGCCACTTTTAAACCTGTCCGCAGCAGTTCGCCTTTGTCTTTAGTGGCTAATAATTTGGTAATTTCTGCGGCAATTTTATCGATATCTGATATTATGACTTTACTATCCAGCGGTGGTAAGTCTTCCTCAAAGTCAATTCGGGCTTCAATTTCCGCCAAAATATCCAAACAGTTGGCGCGTAACTGTCTGATAGGATGAGCTAATTTTCCTTGTAAACCAACTAAAGCTGTTTGGGCTGCTTGAGGCGATCGCGCTCCTACTAAATCGGCTATGCTTTCAGCTTGGGTCAAATCTAATCGCCCATTCAAAAACGCCCGGAGAGTGAATTCTCCTGGTTGAGCTAGCCTAGAGCCTGCTTCTAAACACAGTTGTAATACCTGCTGTACTGCTATAATTCCCCCGTGGCAATGAAATTCCACCACATCTTCACGGGTGTAAGAACGGGGTGCTTGCATAATTAATAACAAAGCTTCATCCACCAATTGTTGTGTTTGGGGATGACGAATATAACCGTAAAGAATGCGATGACTTTCCCAAACTTGATTTCCAGGGGCGTAAAAAAGAGCTTGAGCGATGGCCATTGCTTGGTCACCAGACACCCGCACAATACTCACACTACCCTGTTGGGGAATCACAGCAGTTGCGATGGCAGCGATGGTTCCAGTAATGGCTAAGAGTTCCGACATGAGCGCCTTTTTGAGAAAAACATTGCTATATGTATGCTTTTAGCGTAGCAGGAGTTTTATCATGGTCAATTAAGTGGTGATGGGGTAATGAGGGATTTAACCCAATGACCAATGAATAAATTATTTTAAGAGAGAGGAATTCACTGTGGAGCAGAAAATTAATTGCGCCGAAGCCTGCATTAATGGTTGTGTCTTAGGAGATAAATGCCCCAATATCGAGTTTAGAGAAGCCACATCTAAATTTATTGAGGAGACTTCTTTAGACAAAATGCTGGAAATAGCGGAAGAACGCCTGCGGAAAAAAATGACAGAACCGCCTAAATGGGTTTTTCCGGAAGATTCTTAAATAAGGGAGTGGGGAGTGGGGATTAAATAAAAACCCCACGGGTCAGTGGGGTTAGTGGAGTTCTAGTTTCCTTATATACTCTTGGCAAAGTCGTATTTGCCTCCACGTTCAAGGGCGCGTTTGTAAGCAGGTCGTGCATGGATGCGGTCGATAAATTGCTGAATTTTTGGTCGGTTTTCTACCTGTTGGGTTTGCATAACGCCAATTTCCAGAGGAAAGCTCATTTGGATATCGGCAGCGGTGAATTCTTCGCCTGTAAACCACGTACTCTTACCAAGTTCACCTTCTATGTAATCAAAGTGAAGCTTGATTTGGGGTGCGATAAATGCGTCATCGGCGCTGCTGTCCCCTGTCCCAAAACGGTTAAAGATGAGGTTCATAACCAGAGGTGGCATTGCCGAACCTTCGGCGTAATGCAGCCAATACGTGTAACGCAGACGCTCTGGTGTACCGGATTCTGGCATTAGCCGACCATTGCCGTAGCGCTCTACTATGTATTCGATGATAGCGCCCGACTCAGCAATAGTTTTTTCTGCATCTGTGATTACTGGTGACTTGCCAAGGGGATGGACTTCGTGCAGCGATTTTGGTGCCAGCATCGTCTTGGAGTCGCGTTCATAAAACTTGATCTCGTATTCAATACCTAATTCTTCAAGTAGCCATAGTACACGCTGTGAGCGCGAGTTGTTGAGATGATGGACAACGATCATAATAGCTACTTTTTGTTATCTGCTTTTGCTCATCTCAAAGTATCATTAGTTTGCCCACTCTTCATCTATCTGCTGGTTTGTCTTGGGTGTTAAGTAGATTAAGCGATTAGTATATGTACGTAACTTATCGCGTTTGAAAGATGTTTTGCACCATTTTTTTATCTGCACTCCCAGCCGCTTGATCTAATTCGGCAATCTCACTAGCGTTTAACTGCCAACCTAAAGCACCAATATTCTGCTGTGCTTGTTCTACACTCTTAGCACCGGGGATAGGGATGGTTCCCTTGCAAATGCACCAGTTAATTGCTACTTGGGACATGGTTTTTTGCCGAGATGCGGCTATCTCTCTTAAACATTCTAAGAGCGATCGCACTCCCGGTAATAGCTGTCTAAACAATAAACCCCGGATGCCTTTGGGGAAAGGGCCTGTTTCTGAATATTTGCCGGTTAAGATGCCCAATGCCAACGGACTATAAGCAATTAGCTTGATTCCCAATTGATCACAAACGTCTTTTAAACCAAGTTCCGTTACAGGATATGTGGATAGCAAAGAGTACTGTACTTGCAGGCTGGTAATGGGTACTCCGCGCTCAGAAAACTTTTTATACACGTATTCCAGCCGTTTCGGGCCGTAGTTAGATAAGCCAACGCCTTTGACTAATCCTTGTTCGTAAAGGTCAGCTAAACCATCCAGCAAGCCTGATTCTTGCCAAGGCGCATAATTGGCTGTTGACCAGTGCATTTGGACTAAATCGACATTTCTACCCAAACGTTGAGATGAGGACTGACAAGCCTTTACCATTGATTTACGTGTCCATCTCCAAGGGTAAGCAGCCAGCTTAGTAGCAATGCAGATATTGTCTTGATTTACACCTTGGTATTCTTGAGAAAATTTGCCTAAAAGTTTTTCGCTGCGACCATTTAAGCGGCCTGTGCCGTAAGAATCACCTGTATCAAATAAAGTTACACCGTTGCTAACACACAGATTAAATACGGATTGTAACTGGTCATCCATGCTTTCATCGTATCCCCAAAGTAATTGGTTACCCCAGGCCCAAGTTCCACAGCCCATGCTGGGGAGAGATAGTTCTTGGCTATTTTGCATATTTATTAAAGTTGAGAGTTGTTTGATAACTGGCTGATGAAAGGTGCGATCGCCTGCACAAATTCAGTAGTAGACTCGTAGGGTAAAACGTTGCGGCCTGGTAATTTAATTCCCTGACCTTGCGGTAAACAAGCAAGATAATCGGCTAAACTTTCATCTGGTGTTTCTTGTTTACCTTCTTTGCTAATACTGGATGCGGTTTCTCCCACTACTACTAGTGTTGGTTGCTGAATAGAAGCCAGATAAATACTATAATTTTGTCGCCAAAATCCAGCCAAAAACGAAAACACGGCATGGCGACTGGCAGGATTTTCTGCACCTGCTTCTAACATAGTTAACCACTCACGGTCTACAGCCAGTTCTGAACCAAAAAGTTGACGCGTGGAGAAAGAACGCAAAAATTTTTCTGTCCGTGCATAGCGATAAAAAGGTTTACCAAAAGGTGAATCAAATAAATTCCACAATATTTTTTGCTGCCATGCTGATGACTCTTTGATAATCACTGGCCAAGCGGGAGGCCCAGCCAAAATAAGTCCAGCAATTGAATTTAATTCTTTTTTAACTAATTCAATGGCAACTGGTAGTAAAGCACCTTGTACTATGACAACAACAGGTTTTTGTATTTCTGTTTGTAAAAAGTAAGATAATTGCTCTGCCCAATCTTTCGGTGTATAAGCTACATGGGGCATATCACTTTCGCCACACCCTAACAAATCGGGATTGTAAATGGTGTTTTTGTGACCTGCTGTATACCATTGCGTGCGGAATCTTTGCCAAAATTGCCGCGATAAACCCACACCAATGGGATGAATTAAAAGTAAGGGAATACCCTCACCTTGAGAACTATGTGGTTGATGCGTTTCGTAGGCACAGCGATAATTTTGCCAGGTGTAAAACTGGGTAGGAGAGATGGTGATATTAGGTGTATTACTCATATTAAGTATTTATTTTTTCTAGAAAACCTAAAACATTATTTGGGGATGAATTAACTTATATCCAGCTTTTTTAATTTTTTGATTAGAAACTTTGGCGTTATGGGGGCGGTTACTTTTGGTCGTATGATCCCATTTTACCTTAGGCAAATTATGTTTTTCAAATAATCTATCAAGTAGTTCTTTACTGGTAAGGTAAGCATCATCAACCAGGTTATAAATACCTTGCAAGTGTTGCTGACGCACAAATTCTATAGCCCCAACAATATCATCTAGATGAATCCAATTATTTATTTGCTCGCCATTACCGGGACGGGTTGTACCAGGAGCTTGTTTAAATATTTTTATTAGTTCTCTGTTAGGGCCATAAATGCCCCCCAACCTTAAAATACAAACGCGGAGCTTTTCACTAGATGCAGCTAACAATACTTCCTCTGTTGCTTTGAGAATTTTTCCATTATCATTTGTTGGTATAGCTGCGGTATCTTCATCTACCCAATCACCATTTTTATCACCATAAACTGAATGACTGCCTGTATATATCAGTTGTTTAATACTAGGAATTTGTGGTAAAATATCAACTAAAGTTTTGGCAGTATTTAAATAAGTTTCTTCATATAAATTTGCTCCTTTTGCACCTACACACAAAAGCACAATATCCTGATTTTGTAAGACCAATTTTAATTTTTCTGGGTCATTCCCTGGAGCAACGAAAACTTTTTGAGCGACTGCTTGTAGTGTAGGAACGCGCTCAGGGGTAGTTGTGGTAGCGGTGATCATAAAAGTCATTTTGCGCTGCCAATACTGAGCAACTGTATAACCGACATAACCACAACCAATAATGGCAATATTCATAAATGAAATAGATGTTTCCAGTTAAGAGTAAAGACATGATTAATTATGTCTCTACATTAACTTTACTGTACTTACGTATATTTTTTTAACTATGGATGGCGCCATCAGGCATAATTGCACCACTCAAGTTAGCTCCAATCAATTTTACCAGTAGGCGATCGCCTGAACGAATCCGCGCTCCTGTAAAGTCGGCTCCGCGCAAGTCAGCGCCACTGAGATCCGCACCAATCAAGTTAGCAGAACGCAAGTTAGCTTCTCTCATATCAGCCAGTAGTAAGTTGGCTCTAAACAAATTTGCTTCTGACAAATTCGCCCCTCTGAGTATGACTTTATGCATAAAAGTGTCACTGAGATCAGCACCACTCAAGTTAGCGTAGCTTAAGTTTCTGCCAGATAAATCTTTGTTGCTTAAATTAGACTTACTAAAGTCTTTACCACTCAAATCTTGGTTTTGCTTGGGTGGGTTGTATGTACTTTCAGGGGTTTTTTTGGATTGTGGTTGTGGAGTCCGTCGAGGCTGGGGCGCATGATAACTAGCATAACTAGTCTGTTGCTTGGTATAACTAGTCTGTTGCTTGCCATTTAATGATCGTAATTGATCACGGGCTTCATTAATTGCTTTCAGCTTTTCTTGGGCTTTTTTGTGTAAGCGAACATTGTCTAGAGGAATGCGATCTGGATGCCAGACAAAAACCAAGTCTTTATAAGCTTGATTTACTTCCTCAAGTGTTGCTCCAGGGTCTAATTCCAATACTCTATAATACTGCTCCAGATCGCTCATAAGACGTTTAGGTGGATAATCAAATTAATTATGAGTGATGCAGCCTTTTATCGGCTTAATTCTTGAAAAAATATCTTTGTTATTTAGATCATATATAACTCGGAAATTTTCCATTGAATTGGTAATCACAAATTTGTTGGCTACTGACACTTTGCTGCTATTGGGGTTCCATGACTTAGGCTGTCACTTTGACTAGAAACATGGGGATTGACAATTTTTGTACTGATATTTAAATATTATACAGGCGTATTTTAAATAATTGAGCTTATCAGTAGCCTTGTTGTTGACAAGCTCAAACATGCTATATCTTTTTGGTATACAACGAAATTACACTGCGATCGCCATGTTAAACGTGTAGTTTTGTATCAATAGAGGTTGTTTTTATTAAAACTTATGGGTGATCAAACCTCACCTTTTAAGTCTTATTTTTGGTGTTGAGAGTTGTTAGTTTTATCTTTTAATTTGCTATCGTCCCATCACTCCAGTTCTCCACCGATTTATGGCTCTCAAATATGCGACAACTGGTATTTGATAAACCTCAATAAAAATCCACCCAATAATTGATAAATGTGACAAAAAAGTTAGTATAGTCCAAATGTATGGTATCCACGTAATGGGAGCATTGACACTTGGCGGAAAATAGTAAGCTACAATGCCAATTAAAGTTGTTGGTAGCAAAACAAAACTAATGGCGGCGAGTACATAACCCCAACCCAATTCCACACCTTCCAATTGCGCTTCTGTCCAATTAAAACCATTCCAGCGCCAAGTCAAGGGAGGTTGTCGAGAAGGCATCTTGATTTGTTGTTGCTCTGGGTTAACGGTAAAAATTTCATGGCAGAAGTCACAACCCATAGCCTCCATCATAGGCATTTGAGAAATTTTACCTATGCGACATACGGGACATGGGTAATCTCCTTTAATGTCGAAAGATGTGCTTAATATTTTGGAACTGGGCATAATCAAACTATATTGCGCTTAAGAGTTAATCGGTTCAAGGCAAAATAAGCTACAAATCATCTGATTTATCGAATTTTTCAGTATTCATCACTGATGATTCTGATTATTGTTTACCAACTACGCCTAAATACTATTTTTAGATTTGAGATTTTGCGTATCGCTAAGGCTGCGCTTACCACATAGTGTGCCGTAGGCATAAGCTCCGAAAATCGCGTAGCGTGTCGAAGACATAAAGTTGCGTGGGCGGGTTTTCCGACTTGAGCAAACTTTTCCAGACAGATTTTAAACTGGGAATCACCTTCTGAGTCCAGATTTGTCAAGAGTTTATCGTTTTTTTAGGGATTTTGCTGGTATTGACGCTGGCGATACCTTCTGCTAATGTGGCTTTATTAGAAGTGTATATTCAATTATTAACTCAACACTACACAAATGTTCAGCAACAAGCATTACTTTTATTTTTGGCGCCAGGCGGTTCACGGGCAGTGAATTAAGTTTCCTCATGGAAGCCGCCCAGTGAACCGTAGAGAAGACTCTGCGGTTTTTGTTTTTTAAGGAGCAAAATTTCATCATGACGAACTATTTCGGTAACTGGTTTTATAGCTTTTACTTTTGGCCCAGCGCAAATTCCGGGTAAATAGCGTCATGTTGATAAATTCACAACGCGCCCGGAACTTTGAAGTTTCGGGCTTTTTTAATGGAGAAATGAGGGGAGAAGAAGCCGGGGAGCAGCACTTCGGCTACGCTCAGTGGACGGGAGCAGGGGAGAAGTTTCTTCCCCAATCCCCTTGTCCCCTTGTCCCCAATCCCCTTGTCCCCAATCCCCAGTACCCAATCAGGAGAATCAAACCATGATTAACGCCAAACTTGCTTCACAATCTCATTCTGAACACCAGACAATCGTTAAAATCTCAGAAACAGTTGCTTTCGGTGGTAATGAACTGGTGATTATCGGTGGCCCTTGCACTGTGGAAAGTTTAGAACAAATGCAGATGGTTGCGGAAACTTTATCTGCTGCACCTGTACAAGCTTTACGCGGTGGTGTTTATAAACCCCGGACTTCTCCTTACGCTTTCCAAGGTATGGGTGAAGCCGGATTGGATGTTTTGGCAAAGGTGCGATCGCAGTACAATATTCCTGTTGTCACCGAAGTGATGTCAATTTCCCAAATACCAGTAGTGGCGGCTCATGCTGATATGCTGCAAGTGGGTAGCCGCAATATGCAAAACTTCGATTTACTGAAGGCTTTGGGTGAAGCTGGTAAGCCTATTTTACTCAAGCGTGGTTTAGCCTCAACTATTGAAGAGTTCGTCATGGCAGCCGAATATATTTTAAGTCACGGCAATCCAGATGTGGTGATGTGCGAACGAGGTATCCGCAGCTTTGATAATTACACCCGCAACGTTTTAGATTTAGGGGCTGTGGCTGCACTCAAGCAAATCACTCACTTACCTGTGATTGTAGATCCTTCCCATGCTGTGGGCAAACGGGAACTTGTCGCACCTCTAGCGAAGGCGGCTGTGGCTTGTGGGGCTGATGGTTTAATTATTGAGTGTCACCCTGAACCAGAAAAATCTGTTTCTGATGCACGTCAGGCACTTTCTTTAGAAGATATGCTGAGTTTGGTAGATAGTTTAAAGCCTGTAGCAGTTGCTGTAGGACGGAGTATAGCCATTAAAACTGGGGTGGATGTTAAATCTGCCCCTATTTTTTGTGCTGCTTAAGTTTTTGGCGATAAGCCGAAGGCTTGACGCTACGCGTATCGCATTTACCCAGGATATAACAAGGGGGATGCGATCGCCCTATAAAAGCAAACTATCTCACAATGACTTAGTTTAGACCAATTCGCAATTGCGAATTGCGTTCGCGTAGCGTTTCCGAAGGAAATACTACGAATTGCGAATTGTTAGGTCAAAGATGCGCCTCTCCCAACAACACAATAGAACATGTCAATTCTGCAATCACTTCGGTTGTTACTTGGCTAACAGCTAATCCACCTGTAGTGCGATAACGGACGGAACGTAACACTGCTAAATCAAATGCTTCAGCTTCCCGAATTATCGCTTTAGCAACATCATCATCTATAATAATTTGAATATTTGTTTTCACTTGTAACTGACTTTTAGCAACAATCTCCGACAACTGAGTGGTAAATTGTTCTACTAAATTAGAGGGAGTATTCCGATTGCATACATGTATTAGCACCACTTCTGCCTGATTGACATCAGCCAACATTTCCGCAAACCGCCAAGCGCTGATGGTTTGTGGCCTTAAGTCTCCAATTGGTACCAGAATTTTTTTGATTGTTTTGGGACTACTAACTAAACGTGTTACTGCTACCGGACAGTGAGAAGACCAAAAAACACTATCAATGACATTACCAAACAAGCGCGCCCGTAAGCCTGTAGTGCGAGACCAACCCATGACTATCAAACTAGCATTTTGTTCTCGGCTGGTGCGACTAATTGCTAAAGCTATATCATCATCAATGCGAATTGCCGTTGACACTTGCACATGAAATTCTTGACTGATTTGTTTCGCTAACTTTAATCGTTGCTGACTTTGGTGAAGTGCTATCCCTAATTGGGGATCATCCATGTGAACATGGGCTTTACTAACAGCTAAAGGTACAATTTTTCCAGATTGATGATGAGCTATTAAAGCTGCTAATTCTATTAAATAAACCTGGGTTTGTGGGTTATATATTGGTACTACTATAGTAAATGAATTTTGGGCTTTTTCTAGCGGCTGACCTTCATAACTTTCCCACCAAGTTGAAAGACTTTCTGTTTCAAAATCTGTCTGAGGCATTTGTAATAAGGCGGCAAATCTGGCTGTGATTAATGGCCCCAAAATAGAAGTTACCAACATGAGGACAATGACACTATTTAAAACATTCTCCCCAATTAACCTTTCACCCGCAGGATTTAAGGTTTGATAGCCAACCAAGGCAGCTGCTAATGTCGCTGCTACCTGTGGTAGTGATAAAGACCACATTGTCAGCATTTCTACATTGCTGTAGCGATAAACTAGCTTTGCTAACAATGCAGCTATAAATTTACTACCAATCAAAGCTGTGACGATTACCACTGTCAGCCAAACTGAACTGAGGGTTTTGATAAATGCCGGAATATTAATTAATAATCCCATGTCTACAAAGAAACAAGGGATAAATAAAACGCTACCAATAAATTCAATTTTCTCTTTAACTGGGCTGCGTCCGACAACATCGTTGACTGCTAAACCCGCTAAAAATGCCCCAACAATTTTTTCTACTCCGACTATTTGCGCTCCTACAGATGCCAAAAATAATGCTAATAATATAAATAAAAACTGGTTGCTTTGTTCATCCCCAGAACGGCGAAAAAATTCTTTACCCGCCCAGTCAAATCCAAATAGTACCAATACAGAGTAAATTGCTAACCCACCTAACAAAGTTATTAAACTTATAGTTGTAAATTCTCCTTGATGGATTCCCACGCAAATTGCTAGGACTAATAAAGCGCCTGTATCAGTAAAAATTGTAGCCCCAACTGTCACTGTTACAGCTTCATTCATCACCACTCCCAGACGACTGACAATGGGATATGCTAAGAGCGTATGGGATGCTAGCAAAGAACCAATGAGTACGGAAGCATTCCAACCAAAATCGAAGAACCTGCCTACACAAATGCCTGAAATTAATGGTATTAAGAATGTAAAAGTTCCGAAACCAATAGATTTATTTTTAGTTTTGCGAAACTGTTTCAGGTCAATTTCTAACCCAGCGACAAACATCAGATACACTTTACCGATATCTGAGAGTAGTCTCACAGTATCAGAGTTAGAATCTAAAAGCCTTAGACCATTTTGCCCTAGTACCACACCCGCCACTAGTAAGCCCACTAACCCAGGTATTCTAAACCGCTCAAATATAGGCGGTACAGTGAAAATTACCGTGAGGAGAATTGTAAAGGCAATAATTGGACTGTCGATGAGTACGTTTGATGTCATTTTGATTCGATAGAGCTAAATGAGTAAATTAATTATGTATAATTTATGTGAACATTGTTTATTGGTTGCCAAAAGATAATTTAAATAAAAACGTCCCAATTCATCACTGTGTATTGTGATTTCACGATAATCTATTAATTTATTTTTTGATATATCTAAAAATGAGTTTTAAATAGCTACAATAATATGCTTGCATTTTATGATTCTATCTCAAAAACCAGGCGAAAAAAGCGTACCGATAACAACAAACCTTGAGGTTTTCTCAGAAAGGTAAGTGAAATAGCAAAATTTTAACTAAAATTAACCCAGCTTTTTCAGTAATGACCTGTCAGTGCTTTTTGATGTTTAGCCAGTGAAAAGCCCAGAATATCATTCCTTAAAGCCATAAAATAAGAGATAATCAAGTATTATCTATAAGTAACTGCTATGGTGTGAGTAAAAGAGGAATCTCCTAAAGAAAATCTGCAAGAGTATTCTCGGCAGTTACTATTAATGATAATTTTAAACATTGGGAACCCTTAAAAATCAAACTTTTATGAACGTAGCCGACGATAAAACCATTGTCCGTGAGTATTTTAATTCCACAGGTTTCGACCGTTGGCGGCGAATTTACGGCGATGGTGAAGTCAATAAAGTCCAGCTAGACATCCGCAATGGACACCAGCAAACCGTAGATACAGTTATTGGCTGGCTGAAAGATGATGCTAATTTAGCAGAACTTTCAATTTGTGATGCAGGTTGTGGTGTGGGTAGTCTCAGTATCCCCCTAGCGACAGATGGCGCTAAGGTCTATGCCAGCGATATTTCTGAAAAAATGTTATCAGAAGGCAAAGATAGAGCCTTAGCAGCCTTGGGAAATGCCGAAAATCCCACTTTTGCTGTCCAGGATTTGGAATCTTTGAGTGGTAAATACCATACTGTAATTTGTTTGGATGTTCTCTTCCACTACCCGCAAGAAAAAGCCGATGAGATGATTTCTCACCTTTGTTCTTTGGCGGAATCACGGATGATTATCAGTTTTGCGCCCAAGACTTGTGCCTTGAGTATACTCAAGAAAATTGGTAGTTTCTTTCCTGGCCCCAGTAAAACAACTCGCGCCTATTTACACCGCGAGGCTGATGTGCTAAGAATCCTGGAAAGTAACGGTTTTGCCATTCAACGCCAAGCAATGACTAAGACTCGCTTTTATTACTCCCGGATACTGGAAGCTACGCGTAAATGAAGTTAAAATTGCGGCAAGGTAATTAAATATACTCTGCCGCAAGTATGAAAATCATTAAAAAAATTTCTGCTGGTTTCATGCTTTCTTTAGGATTTTTATGTTTGCTGGTTAGCTTCAGCACGTTATCTGATTTAACCGCCGAAGATAAAACTCCAGAAGAAAAAGCAGAGGCGCAAAGTGCTTTTTGGGGAGGAATAGTCTTTGGTGTACCATTAACAGCAGGCGGAGGATATATATTTTGGGGTTTGCGTCAAAAACATCAACAAGAGTTAAGCGATCGCCTGGATACTATTTTTTATCAAATGCTCAAAGCCAATAATGGTAAAATTACTGTCTTACAGTTGGCGATGGAAGCAAAGCTACCAGGAAAACAAGCCAAAGAATATTTAAATCAAAAATCCCATAAATCAAAAATCCCATAAATCAAAAATCCCAAGAATTTAACGCCACTTTTGAACCCAGTGAGCAGGGTGACATTAGTTACCTGTTTCATATTTGAACTTAATTCGCCACAATCACCAGTTTTTAATGGAAGCTTTTACCAAGTAAGGTTAAAATCACAAGCAAAGTTTAAAATCTGAAGTGAAATTATGAAGACTGCTGAAAAATTGGCTGCGGGTTGGCTTTTAACACTCGGATTTATGTTTTTGACATTATCAGTCTCGGCTAGTATGGAGAGAAAATCTATTGTCAAGCCTATTTCTACAGCAACCAATGAGGCTTCAGTAGACTTTCCCAATCAGCCAGCTTTTGATCACTTTGGTAATGTTGCGAGAAACGGTATAATTTTTGGCGTTCCCACCATCTTGCTGGGCGGTTGGATGAGCTTAGGGTTGTATCGTCAAAGCAAGAATGAAAAAAAGGTACTTCAGCAACAATTAAGCGATCGCCTGCAAACTACGTTTTACAATATGCTGCAAGAAAACAAAGGGCGTGTCACCGTTTTAACCTTTGCGATGCATTCTCAACTACCCGCAGCCGATGCTAGAGAATATTTAGATTTAAAAGCTAAAGAATTTAATGCAAATTTTCAAGTTAGCGAAGAGGGCGGCGTATCATATCATTTTGATATCTAAGATCAATCTTAGTGAGAAATGGCGCAAATTTTTGTCAGCATAGCTGCCGTTTTTGGTGGTTTATCGGTAGCCGCAGGTGCTTTCGCTTCTCATGCCTTGCGGGAAAAAATCAGTGAGCGATCGCTCGAAATTTTTGACACTGGCGCTCGCTACCAAATGTACCATGCTCTAGCACTTTTGTTAGTAGCTCTATTAATTAGTCGCACTGAGTCTCCTCAACCTGCTTTAGTAGCCAGTGGTTGGCTATTTATTGTTGGCATTGCGATTTTCTCTGGTAGCTTATATGCCTTGAGTTTAACTGGTGTGAAAATTTTAGGTGCCATTACACCTATTGGTGGTGCTGCTTTTTTGGCTGGTTGGGGTGCTTTAGCTATTGCAGCTGGCAATTTGAAGTTATGAAAAAATAGGGTGGGAAGTTCCCACCCACTTCTATTTCTGGCGTTTGATTAATCAAATATCTAACTTAAACCTTGGCTAATTCTGGTGCAGGCCGCTTACTGTTGCGAATGTTGGTAATCGCTTCAGCATAGTCTTTGGCGTTAAATACAGCGGAACCAGCAACAATTGCATTAGCTCCTGCTTCCAAAACCTGCCAAGTATTATTCGCTTTTAAGCCTCCATCCACTTCAATCCAGGGATCAAGACCGCGTTCGTCACACATTTGACGCAATTTCCGAATTTTGGGTAGGACGCCAGGAATAAAGCTTTGGCCACCAAAGCCAGGGTTGACGCTCATAATTAATACTAAGTCGCACAGTTCGAGAACGTATTCAATTAGCTCTAAAGGAGTACCAGGGTTAAGAACAACTCCAGCTTTTTTGCCTAGTTCTTTAATTTGTCCTAAAGTGCGGTGCAGGTGGGGCGAAGCGTTATGCTCGCAATGTACAGAAATAATATCAGCACCCGCTTTCGCAAAACCTTCTACATACTTTTCTGGTTCCACAATCATCAAGTGGACATCCAGTGGCTTGGTTGTCACTGGGCGAATTGCCTCCACAACCAGAGGACCTATCGTAATGTTAGGTACAAAACGACCATCCATTACATCAACGTGAATCCAATCGGCTCCAGCTGCATCTATGGCACGAATTTCATCGCCCAGACGACTAAAGTCGGCTGATAGGATAGATGGAGAAATCACAATGGGCTTTTGAGATGAATTTTGGGTCATGGTTAGTGGGTTTTAAAGCGTTCTCGTCTGTAAACATTGTAACAAAACATTGAGCAATTGCTGATCACTTTGATCCCAACTTGTTAAGGATGCAAAGGAAATACTCCCACACAGGGAAGCAGACAAAATTATCTTGATAAACAATTACTAATAACTAATAATTAACTATTAAACAATGAGCAAAAAACTAAGCTGGATAATTTGGGGATTGAGTGCTTCTTGTTTGAGTGTGCCTGTACTTGCTTCAGCTTTGCAAAGTTCTTTAGGGACTAATGGTATTGATGCTCTGAAGTTACATCAAGCTCCTTATAATTTACTTGGTCGCAAGATTGCTATTGGTCAAGTAGAAATTGGACGACCGGGAATGTTTGGTTGGGATAAAGCAGTCTCGAAAAATCGTGCCATATCTTTAGCAGCTGTTTTTTTACGCAATGAACCAGCTAAATCCAACAGCGGTGTTGATTCCCATGCCTACAATGTAGCTGGTGTGATGGTCAGTCAAGATAAAGCTTTTCCTGGAGTTGCCCCAGAAGCTAAACTATATTCTTCGGCTGTGGGTTCTACAAGAAATATGGGACAGCCTGAAGAGTGTTTATCAGCGCAACATATAGCTTTACAAAATGGTGGTGATGTCCGCGCTATTAACTTTAGCTTTGGTGAACCTCTCAGCCGTGATCCTCGCACAGATGCGGTTTTGGACGGTAAGGCTTTACTGACTTTGTGTATTGACTGGTCGAGTCGCGTTCATGATGTTTTGTATGCGATCGCAGGCAATCAAGGTAAAGGTGGTATTCCCATTCCTACAGACAATTTTAATGGCATGAACGTGGCTTTTTCATCCCGCCGAGGCAATATTTATAATAAAGTTGACGTTTCTAATTTGGCGGGGCCTAATTACGGAGCAACAGCTAGGTTAACGGGGAAGGAGTTTAATATTGATGGTCGTCCTTCTATCAGTTTGGTAGCACCGGGTAGCAACATTCCCATGCTCAATCCCGATGGTAAGTTGAATAAGGTCACAGGTACAAGCTTTGCGGCTCCTCAAGTGACAGCTACTGTGGCTTTGTTGCAAGAATTTGGTGACCAACAGCTACGAAAAAACCAACCAAATTGGAGTCTTGATGCTCGTCGTCAGCAAGTAATGAAAGCTGTCTTGCTAAATTCAGCCGACAAAATCACCGATAAAGGTGATGGCTTGCATTTGGGAATGACCCGAACACTTATTGATAAACAAAATCAAGACTGGCTCGATTCTGATGCTTACCAAGACCCTAAAATTCCCTTAGACCCGCAAATGGGTACAGGTCATTTAAATGCTTATCGTGCTTATCAACAATTTAGCGCGGGTCAATGGAAACCATCTCAGACAGTCCCCGCTCAGGGTTGGGATTATGGCACTGTGAATGTAGGGTCAACGGTTGATTATATGTTAGCCGAACCGTTAAAACAGGGCAGTTTTGTCAGTATTACTCTCAATTGGCATCGCTTGGTAGAGCTAAATGATACCAATAAGAATCAAAAATATGATCTAAAAGAGCAGTTTAGCGATCGCGGCTTAAATAATCTCGATCTCTACTTGGTTAGGTCTGATGATGATAACCCATACCTTGGGGCTGTATGCTCTTCAGTCAGTGAAATCGATAATGTCGAACACATATTCTGCCCTGTGCCTGATACTGGTAACTATAAAATCCGTGTCCAATTTCGTGAACAGGTTAATGAAGCAACTCAAACTTACGGTTTGGCTTGGTGGAGTGTGACTCAATCTGCCTCACCTGAGTAATTTCGCCCTTGTACACAGAGGTTTTTACGTGAACCAGTCGTCATAAATATAAGTATTGTTTTATACATTTTATGTAATAATGCTTATAAACAGTTCTAAATAACACAGTTAGTGATGAATCATTTGTCACTAGTGTCAGTTAGTAAAGTGTCATGAATAAAATGTTTCATTTGATCCTAGAAGAGATACCATTGGTATAAGTGCAAGGAGTGTTACCACATCACTCAATGTTTGTTACAAGTTATTCTGGCAATACTTCTGATTCCAGCGGTGTTGCAAATTCAGAAATGTGGCATCAAACCAGTGATTTGGTAAAATCCAATACGAAAGGGCGCTTAATATGCAACTATATTAAGTGCTTTTTTGTGTATAAAAATAAATAAACGTTTTTTATTGGGAAGTCTCGTAATTCATACCGAGTTGCAGTCAAAGATAGTAACTGAGGCTGGGAGTAGGGAGTAGGCTTCGCCGTGAGCGTCAGCCGTTAGCGTAGCTTCCCGAAGGGTACGGGAGTAGGGAGTAGAAATATTATGTTTGAACGCAACTTAGTATCATCAATCGAAATAAAAAAAGCCAGAGAGAATCCGGCTTTTCCCGATGAAGGTGATTAAAATCTCAGAAAATACATAAGTTGAGCGATCGCATCACCAGGTAATTCCAATCTTTTTTGAAAATCCACTAAATTACGATAAGGCCCGGCTGATAAACGATTTTGGACTACTGCTTGAGCAATGGAAATATCCATAAAGGGAATTGTGGCTAACTGTTCGGCTGTTGCTGTGTTTGGGTTAATTAACTGGGTAGGACGCTCTAGAGATTCGTGGTCATAATAAATAAAAATGAGTAGTGGGTTTAATGGTTCTAGTCGCTGGGGTGGTATGGCTAAAGCCGCAGCCACATCTTCAATGCAGTGATATTTAACGCCTGAATGGGAAAGTTCCACAAGCGATCGCGCTTGATGAATGGATAACCCCGGTAATCGTAACCAATCATCCACAGTTGCTTGATTCGCATCAATGCGGATACCCAGTTGTGCAGCTAGCTGAATTTCGTCCCCAGACTGTAGTCTATAGTAGGGGTCATTGAGGAGTTTGGCGCGGAGTTTTTGCAACTTGGAATTTAAAGGTAGCCAGTTCATCATTTTTGCTTGCATCAAGAAATTTGGTCTAGCAGCTGGCGGCGCTTTTGTTCAAATTCATATTCCGAAATTAGTCCATCTTGGCGGAGTGCATCTAATTCACGCAAAGCCTCAGCAATTCCACTTACCTGATTACCCACAGGCTGGACATTCTTGATTACTGACTTACCCAGATTGAAGTGACGATCAAAAGCTTCTTCATCTTGGGCTAAATACCAAACTCCTTCAATGGCACTAGCCACCTTGGGGATAGGTGTCCAGGAAAGCAAGACATATAATATACCCCACAACGGCTGCCCTAAATAAAACTTATGTAACCCGGAAATTGTCAGCGTACCGGATAAAGCTAAAATTGCAGCCACACTTCGACTTTTGCGTTTAGTCAACATATTCCCAATTAAAATACCACTATCTCATTTCTAAGATAAGACAGCGATCGCCGCAAAACATCCGCTTAGTCATGATGAGGCTATTCTTTTCCTTAACTCAATTTCCAACTGTTCACCTGTACTAACTACTACCCTATTGGGTTTAGCTCTCATAATCGTGAGGTAATGCTGAAAAGCTGCTTCATCTTGAGGGTGAAGCTTGACATATTCCCTTAATTCTGATTCGGTTAATTCTCGATAATTTGAATTACTCATTGTATAATTTCTTCACCGTTACTTAAAATTTCTACCTGAATTGTTTGACCTATAAGTACAACTATCCTCTGCGATCGCGTGTCATATCTGGTTAGCTCAATTGTTTGTAGCAGGTTGCTGACGCGCACACATAAATCGTAGAAAGCCTTTAATTGTTCAATTGTAGGTTCCATTGTATACAATCCTTACCCTCGTCTTCCCTACTCCCCATTCCCTCCCATAACAGCGATTTCCGCTTTAACTACGGAAGGATCAATTGTAATTTCAATTTGAAAACCTAACTTTTGACGATGGGGATTGACGGGAAAAACAGTCCCACCAAAAGGATTACTAATTAAATTCCACAGGAAAGTACGCCCCACACTATCAGGCTTTTCACTAGCACAGATGACAGCTATAGTTTGTGGGGCAAAGATAGCATCCAGCGGATTGATTTTCTCAGCCTTTAAGATATCATAGGCGCGATGGCTGATGGGTTTAAGAGGTTTTTGCATCAACTTCACTTGTATTTATTGGTGGAACTTCTACCCAGAGGTTTCTTGCCTGATCGAGAATTTGGATAATTTTTATTAAGGCGATCGCCTTACCAGTTTCGGCAATTTGGGAGATGCGATCGCCTACTTCAAAGTTAATCCCGGGTACTGTCACCCACCAAGCACAAGGACAATGACCATAAAGGGCTTGAGTTAGGGCTAAAAGTGATTGGGGATCGCTTGTATGTCCAGTCATGGCATAATCAGCGGCAGGTAAAAGCGACTGTATTCGCACATCAAATTTGTCTACTGGTAAATAAGCATCAACAAAAAGTACTAATTCAGCATTGGCTAAATTTGTCGCCATGTCAGGGGTAAGTTGATGAACTGCTAAGGATTTCACTGTTGATAAACCCCAACCAGCTATTTCATGAGCTATTCGTTTTCCAATACCGTCATCGCTACGTAAATCGTTGCCATAACCAATTACTAAAACAGTCTTATCCATTTTTCTCGTAGCTTTAGAACCAATAACAATTTGCAAAAAAAACTAGTCTCTAGCCCCTATTTCCAATAATCCCTGCTTCCTCACTGGACGTGTCACCGCAGCATCTTGATAAATTTCGGCTTTCAAGGGGCCATAAATTAACTCGTACCAAGCATGTCCGACTTTGGCGTCAAAGCCTTCTGGGTGACCGCGCATGAACATATGCAGACATTTAGCAGACTGTCCCGGTAATAATTGCCAGGAGAAACAACTGGGATTACCTTCATAGGGGTGGGCGATCGCTTCAATATGCAAATTCGTCGCCAAACCGTACGCTGCATAAGGAGGGGCTGTGGAACCAACGGCAAACCAATCGGGTACAGGAAATACTTGTTCGATATCTTGGGTTTGTCCCATGTTCATATGAGCAAAGTAATGTAGTCCAAAGGGGAGATTCACTATTTCTGGAGTATTACCTATCCTGTCTTCTTCAGCTTTGGGTTTACCTTTAACAAATAGTTCTTCAATTAAATAGTCTGCACCAGCGTACAAGCTAATTACCCGGTAAAGTTCGCAAATTAAATGACGATTTTTACCTGTAACTGGGTCTGCACCCATATAATCAAAGGGTTCTGAAGCAATGGTAATACTCGCTCTCACTGGCCCTTGAGATTGAGAAACTAGCCGATAAGCATGATTGAACAAAAAAACTTGATAATAAGGTGATTTGGGATGAGAAGACCCTGGTAATTGCAGTTCACTTACCTGCATACAACGTTTTTCGGGGTCTTGACCTAACCATTCCCCTTTCGCCGCCAAAAACGGATCGAGTATTTCTTGGTGGTCAAGCTGGACACTGCTGGCTGAACCAGAAAACCAGTTGCGACCATTATCTTCGGGTGCAGGTATTAAATTAAACCAAACTATTAAACGGTTATTAACTAACCTGACTCCTCGTTCTCGCCCATCTGAACCATAGACTACTTCTATATTCGGCTCAACCACGCTCATTTGCTGCGGCTTTCCCCGGTCTACTCGCAAGAAAGTTGACACCAGGACTTCATCTGCGGAACCTGGGGGTATAGGATTTGACAATTCTAGAACCAAAGTATCACGGGTAGGATCTTCTGGGTCGATGCGGTCGATTTGTTGATTTATGGGCGTATGTGCAAGGTCACGCAAATCACTAATTACCAGTTCATTTGCTGGAATTTGAAACTGTTGAGCAACGGCTTGCCAGGGTATATTAATACAACCAGTTCGCCAATAATTGGCAGAATTAAAAACAGCTAATAAATTAAGGGATGACATACGTCTACCCTCCTTGGTATTTGTTATGGGACTGAAAATTTTATGATTGTGATTGGTTAAGATGGCTTCGTATTTGAAATTACTAAAAAAGTTTGAGGAACTTGTGAGGAAAAAGCAAAACCAGAAAAATAAATTTATATTAGTTATGTTTGTGTTGGAGACATTACCAGTTTTATGATGAGTTTGTTTGCTGGTTCACTAGAGAATGCTTCTATTGATATGTTGATGGATAGAAACCTGCTCTACAAACATCAAAAGGTATGGATTGATATATGTCTGAAGTAAATTCACAAAATATTATTAATACAGTAGCTACTCTTGTAGAGAGATACGCTGAGGGTCAACGTGATTTTAGTCGAGTGGAACTAGGTAAAGCAGATTTGTTAGGTGTCAATTTGAAAGGGTGTGATTTAAGCTACGCAGACTTAAGTGAAGCCAATCTCCAGGGTACTAATTTGCGGGGAACTGACTTGAGTTTTGCCGATTTGAGTCAAGCTAATCTCCAAGATGCTGATTTACGCGGAGCATTATTAATGTCAGCTAACCTGAGAAATGCCAATCTGCAAGGAACAAAGCTAGAAAAAGCCGACTGCGATCGCAATACCCATTTTCCCCCAGATTTTGACTTGGTTCAAGCGGGTGTCCAGATACAAGAAGGGTAGGGAATATGAGTTAGACAGATTTTGGTATTAGCCGCAAATGTTAATTTTGCTATGGCTTAGTCTTGTGAGGCTTATGATGATGGCGTTAAAAATATACACTCGCACCCTGAGCAATGTATGACCGAAGAAAATAACAATACTCCGCAATTTTTGCGTGATTTGCCACCACCGTTTGAACCGCTGCAATCTTTTTTGGCAAAAAATCTACTACCCTACATCAAAATTACTGAAAAAGATGTTGGCAATCTTAATTCTGATTTAACCGGAGATCCATTACATCTGTGGCAAAGTAAAATTGGCGGTCATCCCTATCTTCCTGAAGGAACCAATTACCCTGTTGATGGACAAACAGGTGAGATGATGATGTTTCTCATGCAGGTAAATTGTACCGATTTACCACAGATTGAGGGTTTTCATCTACCCCAACAGGGAATTATCCAATTTTATTCAGGGTTAGATGTTCCCATGTGTGAACTTAGTCCTGAGAAACACCGCATCCTCTATTTTCCTGAAGTTTTTCAGGATAAAAGCAAGTTAGTCACTGATTTTAGTTTTACAGAAAACATCCGCGAAAACCACGAATGGTATGACCAGATTTATGCTTTAGAATTTTCCGTGGAGCAAGATTTATTCTGGGAGGATCGATATTCGGATGAACAAATCGATATTCCTGACGACCTGATGGACATCGCTGAGGATTTCAATACCTGGCTTTCAGACTATGATGATGATAATAAAACGGCAGGCCTTGGTAACAAATTGGGTGGATATGTATATCTCGATTCTTGTGAAGTAGATATAGAAGGAGCTAAAGGAAGATTGCTGTTACAACTTAAACATCCATTCAACTCTGATGATCACTTTTACTTTTTTATCGAAGATAGTGATTTAATAAACCTAAATTTTAGCAAAGTTGGCTCTTGTTTTTGGCGTATGTGAGAGAAACTTCCAGATATAACTTGTAGTAATCTGGCAGCATAGGAAATACAAATCATGCGAAAAATTAGATTGTTCATCGCCTCCAGTCTGGATGGATATATTGCCAGGACTTCGGGAGAGGTCGATTGGTTATTCACAGATCAAGACTACGGTTATACTGAGTTTTACGAACAAATTGATACTTTAATTATGGGTGGTAAAACTTATCACCAAATACTTGGTTGGGGAGAATACCCATATCCAGGGAAAAAATGCTTTGTATTCTCGCAAACTCTACAAGGGCAAAAAGACAATAATGTAGAATTTGTTGGCGGTGATTTAACAGAGTTTATCAAAAAACTACAACAATCTAGCGGACGTGATATTTGGCTAGTTGGCGGAGGACAAGTAGTTAATTATTTGATGAAACACCATTTTATCGATGAACTAATTTTAGCAATTCACCCCATTATTCTAGGCAATGGTATTCCTTTATTTGCCCAAGATGCCAACTTAGAAACAACTCTTCAGTTGAAAGATATCAAAACCTACCCAACTGGATTATTACAAGTTTTTTATGATTTAAAAACAAATTCTCATTAGAATAGGACTTACGTAAACAAAATTCCTCATTGCGACCGTTCGCACAGCGTCTCCCTTAGGAGAAGGGAAGCAATCCCAGAGTTTTAGGCGATTACTCGTAATGACGTCATTACGTTAATTTTGCGTAAGTGCTATAGAAATTAAGCCGACTGGAAATTTATTGTTTGGTGTTTCCTTCTCGCCATACTTGATTGACAACATCGCCATCAGCCGAAATTAATTGAATATGTAAAGGCATTTGTCCAGCTGCATGAGTTGAACAACTTAAACAAGGATCAAAGGCTCGGATTCCAGCCTCTACACGATTGAGCATTCCTTCCAGAATTTCTGTACCCTGAATAAAGTGACGGGCAATTTGGGCAACTGTGCGGTTCATTGCCAAATTATTCTGGCCTGTGGCAATAATCAAATTAACCTTTTGCATTAAGCCGTTTTCATCAACTTGATAATGATGAAATAACGTACCGCGTGGTGCTTCACTAACACCAACCCCTTCTAATTGATTAATTCCCGCTTCCGCCCGCAGTCGTGTTGCAAGTAAATCTGGATCATCTAATAAGATTTCCACTTGCTCAATACACGCCAAAATTTCAATCAAGCGGGCGTAATGATAGCAAAATGATGATGTCACTGTATCGTGAAAGCGCTGACGAAATTCTCGCAATTCCTGATCAGCCAACGGTGTACCAATATGACTGCAAATATTCAGCCTAGCTAGAGGTCCTACCCGATACATCCCACTTTGTAAACGACAATGATCATTGTGGTCAGGATAACCCAAAGGTCGATAATAGGGAGATTTTAAGTAAGAATCTGATTGTACAGCTTCGCCGATAAATTCTTGATAACGTGTAGGGTCAAGTTGATCGGCAATGATATTACCTGCACTATCAACAAAGCGAATGCGTCCGTCGTAAGTTTCCCATAAACCCTCAGGAGTAACTAACCCCATAAATAAACTAGGAAAGTTACCAAAGGTTTGGGCTTCTTGTTCATAATCTTGGAGTAAGGTTTTAAATTTAGCCAACGCATTCAACACTGTGGTGCGTACTTCGGAAATGCGGTTGTAAAGATGGGTACGATTTTCTAGAGATAAAGCTTCTCGCACTCCCCCAGGAACAGCCCAAGATGGATGTATTTTCTGTCCTCCCAATAACTCAATAATTTCTTGTCCAAACTGACGCAAGCGAATACCACCACGAGCAAATTCTGGATCGGCTGCAATTAACCCAAAGACATTACGCTTTTGGGGGTTACTATCCATACCCAACAATAAATCTGGGGCGCTGAGGTGAAAGAAACTTAAAGCATGAGACTGGATAATTTGCCCCAAATTCATCAATCGGCGGAGTTTAGTAGCAGCCGGAGGTATAGTAACCGCCAAAATGCGATCGCCTGCTTTAGCCGAAGCCAACAAATGACTCACTGGACAAATACCACAAACCCGCGCCGTAATACCTGGCATTTCCCACAGTGGACGACCCTCACAAAACTTTTCAAACCCGCGAAATTCGGTAACATGAAACCGCGCATCACTTACTTGTCCAGCATCATCGAGGTAAATACTAATTTTGGCGTGACCTTCAATGCGGGTAACGGGGTCGATGATAATTCGTTTAGACATACTCCCCTTATTTACATGTCATAAATTCTGGCTTCTAAGGCTTCTGGATACTCGTCGCAGTAATCTTCAAAGGCGGTTGTATAAATTTTTTCAGATCGTTGGTGTGCCATTTCTGATTGCAGTTCTTCGATGACATCCCAGGCGGCGGCGCATTCTTCGGAATGGACACCTTTTTGAGCGCAAACAGCACGGGCTTTTTTGATTTCGTCTTGTAGCTGTTGCTCTAACAATATTGAGTGGGGTTGTTCTAAAAAATCACTCTGCGCCACAATATCTGTGAGTGAAATTATACCTAGTAATTCACCCTGAATCACTGGCGCTCTGTGTAAATGATGGTCAGCAAATAATCTGGCTACATATTCCAAACCGAGGTCAGGATTAATGGCGATACAAGGTTTGGTCATGACTTCATATATACGGACTTTGCCAGGATCTTTACCGTAGGCAATGACTTTATATACAATATCGCTCTCACTAATAATGCCGTAAGCATCTTGTTTGTGACGACGATCTACAATGAGCGATCGCCAGTCTCTAGCCCGCATTAATTTCACAGCCTCGGCTACTGTCGCTGAACTACGAATCGTGGCAACATCTTTAGTCATAATGTCAGATGCTTTCAACATAATACTCTCCAAATTTCTTATAAAGCGATTACATGTGATAAATTTGCCAAATCAAACTTGATGACTTTAATTAGTAACTAAAAATGCGATGTTTCTAAATTTCTGGGTATTTGATTATCTCTATTTTGTGACCGCATCCATTGAAAAGCAGCAACATTTAACAATAATCCAACTATCAATAAAACTACCATCAAGGCTATCTGATACCAGAGAAGTGGCTGGACAAATAAATCTAAAATCACATGTAGTAAGTTCATGATGCTGTAAAACACAGTTAAGCCAAAATGAATAATTCGATAACGCTTTGAATCGTTGAAGGCTGTGGCAATAATGGCTAGCATTGGCAACACAAAAAAGCCCAACATCAACCACATAATCCCAGAAATATCATTAATATTTGTAGCTGGTTGAGATTCAATCACAGGTAAACCGTGAAAAAGCGGTATGAGATTTAGTTGTGTATGAAACAGTATTCCTAGTAGAAATACTGTCCAAAGAGCCATGATTTTTTCCCGATGATTAATTGCCATAACTGCTTCTAGAATTATTTTGTGATTGCCACACCTTCAACTTAGATAAAGAATTTGAGTAACTTGTGAAGTTAACCAAACTTGATAAATTCACGTCCTTCGAGCCGTGGTATTTCGCCCTTTAACAGTGGTTCCAATGTAGCTTTAATGCGAGTGGCTGAGGGTGGACAACCGGGTAAATAAATATCAACTGGGACTACGCTATGTACTGGTGTCACGCGATCTAGTAAGGTGGGCACAATACCTGGTTCTTGGGGAACTTGAGGATGAATATCCACTGCTTCTATGTAACAACGCTGAAGCACAGGTTCAGCACTACCTAAAGGATTACGTAAAGCCGTGACATTGCCAGTTACAGCACAATCACCAAAGGAAACCAATATTTGGGAACGTTCCCGCACAATCTGAATCATTTGCAGGTGTTCTTCATTGGCGATCGCACCTTCTACTAAAACCACATCCACACCTTGGGGATATTCTTTAATATCGGCGAAGGGACTATAAACCAAATCCACCTGTGCAGCTAAATCAATCAGCCATTCGTCCAAGTCGAGAAAGGACATATGACAGCCAGAACAGCCACCTAACCATACTGTTGCTAATTTCAAACGAGCCATAATAATTCGCAATTCGCAATTCGCAATTTCCAGAATCAAATTCCCCTCATTTCCCTACTCCCCACTCCCCACTCCCCACTCCCTACTCCCCATTCCCCATCACCAATTGCCATTCTTGAACTACAGATTGAGGAACTGAGATGTTGATCAAGTTTTTACCAGGTAAAGGTAAACTCAGCATTAGTGGCTCAGTTGGTAGTTGGGGTAAGATGTCTTTGAAGTCATATTGACCGATGGTGGGTGCTGGTGCTTCGTCTAAGAAAACATCGTTAGCAGTTAAGACTTTACCTGTGGAAGTAGTGATTTTTAAGGGTTGGGGATGAATCAGTTCTGCATAACCGGGAAACCCCACTAGTCGCAGGTTTACAGTTGTTGCTTGACCTGGGTAAACTTGCTTAAATAAAACCACCTGCCAAACATTGCCTGATTGATCGTCTAATTTTGTCTGTGCGCGATAAACTAGTTCTCCGGGTGCTGGTTCTAACTTGTTGACAGCAGCAATAACTGTCTGGGATGTGAGACTTCCTAAACCGAAGAATATATATGTAGTCAATATTGCCAGCAGTAGTAGCCACCAAAATATTTTTTGGATAAATGGGATACGTCGGCGAAACATTGGGTTGATCTCCTGTTAAAAATTCCATTGTTGTTTTTCCCTGGCGGTAACGAGAAAATCGAGTGTGGCGCGATCGCGTTTCATTTCGCCGACACTGGAACCTTTGTAAAAAATTGCCCCTGTCGGACAAGCATTAACGCATTTACCGCAGGAAGTACAAGTTGAGGAAGTTCCCCAAGGCTGATTTAAATCGGTAATTACATGAGAGTTTGTCCCCCTACCCGCCATATCCCAAGTATGAGCGCCTTCGATTTCGTCACAAACCCGGACACAACGTGTACAAAGAACACAACGGTTGTGATCAATACCAAAGCGATCGTGAGAAATATCAACTTGGCGATGGGGGAAATGGTACTCTAAACGCACATGATCCATGCCCATTTCAATAGCTAAGTCTTGCAGTTCACAATTGCCATTAGCTACACACACCGCACAAATGTGATTACCTTCAGCAAACAGCATTTCCACAATAGTGCGCCGATATCTTTGCAGGCGATCGCTCGTTGTCTTCACTTCCATACCTTCAGTAACTTTCGTCACACAGGCTGGTTGGAGTTTACTACTCCCGGCAATTTCCACTAAACACAACCGACAAGCACCCACATCCCCCACACCCTCTAAATGACACAATGTAGGAATATGAATACCAGCATCCTCAGCCGCTTCCAGTAAAGTTTCCTCTTCACGGGCGCTGATTAATTGACCATCTATTGTCAAAGTCTTTACAGTCATAAATATAGTAATTCGTAATTAAAATAACGTGAGTTCGTCAACAGCCTATTAGTTTCGTACCATGTGATGAATTTTTTGCCCCTTCCTTTGTAGGGAAGGGGTTGGGGTTAGGTTCTGTCGAACTGACGTTAAAATAATCTCCAATTCCCATTTCCTAATCCCTAATCAACGCCAAATACTCATCTCGGAAATAGCGCAAAGTACTAAATACCGGATTGGGTGCAGACTGTCCTAAACCGCATAAACTGGTGTTTTGTACCATGTCACACAGTTCTTCTAGTAGTTCCAAGTCAGCTACTGATGCTTTGCCTTCACGAATCTTGGTTAGTAGTCCATGTAACTGCACAGTGCCAACTCGGCAGGGAATACACTTACCACAGGATTCATCCATGCAAAACTCCATGAAGAACCGGGCGACATCCACCATATTGGTACTTTGATCCATAACAATCATGCCACCGGAACCCATGATAGAACCGAGGTTGCTCAAGGATTCATAATCTACAGGTGTCTCAAAAGCTGATGCGGGAATACATCCCCCAGAAGGGCCTCCTGTTTGTACGGCTTTGGTGATCCCGTCATCTGGGACACCGCCGCCCATTTCTTCGACAATCTGCCGTAAAGAAGTACCCATTGGCACTTCAATTAAACCTGTATTGCGAACTTTACCAGCTAGGGCAAAAACTTTTGTACCTTTGCTTTTTTCTGTACCGATACTGGCAAACCAGTCAGCGCCTTTGCGAATAATGGGTGCAATATTGGCGAAGGTTTCCACGTTGTTAATTAAGGTAGGATGACCCCACAAACCAGATTCAGCCGGATAGGGGGGACGGGGATGAGGAGTACCACGTTTTCCTTCAATGGAAGCCATGAGGGCAGTTTCTTCACCGCAAACATAAGCCCCAGCACCGATGCGGATATCAATTTTAAAATCAAAGGGAGACTCAAAAATTTGACTGCCTAACATACCCAAGTGTTGAGCTTGGCGAATGGCAGTTTGCAGACGATTGATCGCAATGGGATATTCTGCCCGAATATAAATATAACCTTGACTGGCACCCACAGCGTAGGCGGCGATCGCCATGCCTTCTAAAACGCGATGAGGGTCACTTTCCATGACACTCCGATCCATAAATGCACCAGGATCTCCTTCATCAGCGTTACAGATCACAAATTTACGCTCACCTTTGGCTTTAGCAACAGTCGCCCACTTCAAACCTGTGGGATAACCAGCACCGCCACGTCCTCTTAAACCACTACGGGTAATTGTATCTACCACCTCACTGGGAGTCATCTCCCGCAGCACATGATAAAGAGCTTGATAACCCTCGGCCGCAATATAAGCTTGAATGCGTTCTGGATCAATTTTGCCGCTATTTTCCAACACAATGGGCATCTGTCCCGCAAAAAATGGCCGCGTCAGACTTCCCTGTTGTACAGTTGCTGCTTGTCCATGCAGAGTAGCAATAATTGCAGGTGCATCCTCTGGGGTGACTTTTTCGTACAATTGGGAATCTTTAGAGGCGGATGGGGAAGCATTCTCTATTTTTTCCCCAGTCCCCACTTCCACTTCCACCAATGGCCCTTGACAACACAAGCGCATACAACCAACACCGGAAACTTGGACTGTTTCCGCCAATTCTGCTGCTTTAACAGCTGCTTCTAGTTGTTGTTTCACCGCTTGGGAGTTAGCCGATAAGCAACCAGCCGCGATGCAACAACGAATCTGCACAGGTTTTTGCTGGAAACCTTCTTTTTGGGCTATTTCTAGTAATTCAGTCAGTTCCATCTTTGAGCCATCCTTGGATGCGATCGCTAACTGATTCTGGGGTTTGATATCCTAAGACTGTGCCGTCGAATACTACCGCTGGTGCGCTTCCACAGGCACCTAAGCACCTTGATGTCAGTAGTGAAAGTTGACCATTTTCCGTGGTTTCACCAGCTTTGATGTGAGTCTCTTGTTCTAGCTGGGACAAGATGGCTGTAGCACCTTTGACATAACAAGCTGTACCTGTACACACCACACAAGTATGAACTCCTGGGGGTGCGAGGGAAAATAAGTGATAGAAAGTGGCTACACCATAAACTCGACTGGGTGGTAATTTTAACTTATGGGCAATTTCCAGTAATAAATCGGTTTCTAAGTAGCCAAAGAGTTCTTGGGCTTTATGGAGAATTTCAATTAAAGCGTTTTGCTGATACTGATGACGCTTGATGGTAACGTCTAGTATTTTCCAGCGTTTATCGGATTTGGCTGGAGCATGATTTGGGGGGAGAGCCGTTTTCATCACAATCTCGCATCTAAGTTGTTTTACTCACCTGAACTGGCTAAAGTGGTAGATTTTGTGACAACTTTTTCTAAATCTTGATGCATAATTGGGCGTTGGACAATATGAACCGAACAAGGTGCGTGATGGACAACATAGCTACTCACACTACCCAGTAACATTTCTGCTAGGCCAGAGCGACCATGACGGCCCATAATAATGAGGTCAGCACCCCAATTAATCGCTAATTTGCAGATTGTGCGACCAGGATCACCAAGGGGTTGAGCAAATTCTGTGGTAATTCCTACTGTATTGGCTTGGGCGCTGAAAGATTGGAGCATTTGTAAACTTTCTTGTTTCAAGCTATTCCACTGTTGTTGGTATAACTCGAAATTTTGACCATTCAGACGGGGATAGTAGTCCATGTTGTATAACATAGGTAAATAGGAACTACCTCCTTCTTCTGGAGCGAGAACATGTAATAGTAATAAGTGGGCTTGTGTTAATTTAGCTAAATTTAATGCTTGCTCAAAAACTTGTTGACCCATCTCTGAGCGATCCAATGCAACGAGAATTTTTTTTAGCATATAGACCTCTAGTTTTTACTGATAATTGAGTTTGTTAGTTTTTAGAAATAGAATTGACACAAATTGCCAAATCTACATCTGTCTTTTGGTAACTAGCTTCAAAAATTTTAGTAGTTGGCTTGTGTGATGTATCAAGCCCCCTCTCCCTACACTTAAAGTTATAGAACAACAATTTGAGGAACTTGTGAAGATGGTAATCAGTTTTTAATGATTTATTTTTCCCTGTTGCCTGTTACTTACATCTACAAGCAATTGCATGGCTATATACTTTTTGAAAATTGATAAATTATCACATTTTGTTAATTAATTTAATTAATATTAATCATTGTTAAATAACTAGGCACAATTAAATATAAAATAAATTTTTGCTCGTAGTGAGCGATTTATCGCTCTCTTGCCAGGGTTTCAAGGGCTAGAGCCGCTGAATATGAACTCTTATTTTATTAAACTTTTGTACTTAAATAGAGACTGGAATATATTTATATGAGAATTTTAGTTGTTGAAGATGATGAGTTAAATTCTTATGTCCTGAGTGCCATTTTGAGCAACCAAAACTATGCAGTAGAAGTTGCTCATGATGGTGACATGGCTTGGGATTTAATTGAAACTTATGACTATGATTTAATTCTTTCAGACATAATGCTACCTAAGCTAGATGGCATTAGTCTTTGTCGTAAAATTCGTTCTAGTGGTCGGCAAATGCCTGTCCTGTTATTAACAGGGTGTAATAGCAGTCACGAAAAAGCCATTGGTCTAGATGCAGGTGCAGATGACTATGTAGTCAAACCCTTTGAACAAGAAGAGTTAGTTGCTAGGGTACGGGCTTTATTACGTCGCAGCGGGACAACAGTACAACCAATATTAGAGTGGGGAAATTTACAGCTTGATCCTAGTAGTTGTGAAGTCCATTATGCAGACAATTTATTATCACTAACTCCCAAAGAATATGCACTATTAGAACTATTTTTGCGAAATAATCGCCGATTATTTAGCTGTGGCATGATTTTGGAACATTTATGGTCGTATGAAGACACCCCAGGAGAAGAAGCAGTTCGCACGCATATTAAAGGATTACGGCAAAAACTTAAAGCTGTGGGAGCGCCCGGTGATTTAATTGAAACAGTATATGGAATTGGTTATCGACTCAAACAGCAGGAAGACGAAGCCAAGAAAAGCCAAGAAGTAGAACAGCCAAAAACTAAAAAATCTCAACCTCCACAAGAACTACCTACGCCAGAACAAACACTAGCTGCAATAGCCGGGATTTGGCAAAAATTTCAAGGGCGAGTAGATGAACAGGTGAGGATAATAGAGCAGGCGATCGCTTTAATTCAGACGGGTTTAGAATTGTCTGATATGCGTGAAAGATTGTCGCCAGCAGTCAAAGAGGCACATACCTTGGCGGGGTCTTTAGGGACTTTTGGTTTACCTGAAGGCTCCAGGTTAGCACGTCAAATTGAGCAGTTATTGAAATCAAATCAACCCTGGCAACCCGATGAAATAACTAACTTACAAAATTGGGTAAAGCTACTACGCCAAGAAATCACCGCTAAGGCAGATTCAACCACAAATTTACCAACAACCGCAGCAGAACTGCCTGGGGATGGCACTTTAAAAAACAACTTAGCCCAAGCAGAAGCCAAAATCTTAGCTGTAGACGACGATCCACAAATTCTCGCCTTGTTACAAACTTTACTTCCTCCTTGGGGATTGCAAGTAATTACCCTCAATGACCCACGCCAGTTTTGGGAAACCTTAACCACCGTAGCCCCAGACTTATTGATTTTAGACATAGAAATGCCTCATATCGGTGGTCTAGAACTTTGCCAGGAAGTACGTCATGATCCCAGTTGGAGTGAATTACCAATTTTATTTCTCACCGTTCACAGCGATGCCGAAATACTCAATCAAGTTTTTAGTGTTGGTGCAGATGACTTTGTTAACAAACCCATCATCGGGCCAGAACTAGTAACTCGTATTATCAATCGCTTAGAACGAGTCAAACTACTGCGTCGCGTCACCCAAAAAGTGGGGAGTGAGGGACAAGGGGGGCAAAGGGGACAAGGGGGACAAGGGGACAAGAATGACTATGCTTCCCCATCTCCCTCATCAGCAATTAGCCGTGAAATTACTCAATATCACGAAATAGAGGCAGAAATCCGGCGGGTAAATCGTACACTTCAGACTTTGAGTAGTTGCAATCAAGAAATTATTCGAGCCACAGAAGAAAATAAGTTACTAGAAAAAATTTGCCAAGTTCTTGTGGAAATCGGAGGGTATCGACTGGCTTGGGTTGGTTTTGCGGAAAATGATCCTGAAAAAAATATCCTTCCAGTTGCCCAAGCAGGCTATGAAGATGGATATTTGCAATCTCTTAACCTCACTTGGTCGGATACCGTGAATGGACAAGGCCCCATAGGAACAGCTATTCGTACTAGTGAAATTTCCATTATTCAAAACATTGCTATTGATTCCAAGTATGAGATTTGGCGATGTCAGGCTAACCAGAGAGGCTATGCAGCATCAATTGCTTTACCTCTCAAAGCTGATGGTAAAGCTTTCGGTGCTTTGAGTATTTATGCTGGCGAACCAAATGCTTTTGATGCCGATGAAGTCAAACTGTTAGACGAACTAGGAGAAAATTTATCATATGGCATTGTCGCTTTGCGTAATCAACGCGATCGCGAACTACTGCAAAAAAATGGTCAATTAGCTGAAGCCGCATTACAGCAAGCTAATAATGAACTGGAATTAAGAGTAGCAGAGCGCACAGCCGAGTTAGTAAATGTCAATCGCCAGTTGCAATCACAGCTGAATGAACGCCAGCGCATCGAAGAAATATTACGCATATCGCAAGTGCGATTGGCACGAATTTTAGATATTGCTGATGATGCCATTATTTCTATTGATAGCAGCCAATGTATTACCTTGTTTAATCAAGGGGCCGAGAAGATTTTTGGCTACACTGCCCATGACATAATTGGGCAGAAGCTTGATGTGCTGTTACCTATGCGTTTTGCCGAGGCACACCGTCACCATGTAGTTGACTTTGGGCAATCACCCAGTTTAGCCCGTCGCATGGGAGAACGGCGAGAAATATTTGGTCGTCGTCAAGATGGAAGTGAATTTCCGGCGGAGGCTTCTATTTCTAAATTTCATTTAGGAAGCGAGTTTTTTTATACTGTAATATTACGTGATATTACAGAACGTAAGCAAATTGATCGGATGAAAGATGAGTTTGTTTCTGTTGTCAGTCATGAACTCCGCACACCTCTAACTTCAATTCACGGCTCTTTAGGAATGTTAGCCAGTGGCTTACTCAAGCCAGACTCGGCACAGGGCCAACGCCTATTGCAGATTGCTACCGATAGTACTGAGCGTTTGGTACGTTTGATTAATGACATTCTGGATATCGAGCGCATTGAGTCAGGTAAGGTAAAAATGGAACACAAAACCTGTCACCTGGGCGAACTAATTAATTCAGCTGTCAGTCTCATGCAGCCCCTGGCCAATAAAGCAGAAGTTACTTTATCTATTTCTAGCTCACCCCTCCAGATATGGGCAGATCCAGATCGCATTGTCCAAACCTTGACTAATCTACTAAGTAATGCAATTAAATTTTCATCTCCTGGATCTCAAGTTTGGCTGACGACGCAACAGCAAGGGGATGAGGTATTAGTAATCATTAAAGACACCGGACGTGGTATACCAACAGATAAGCTTGAAAGTATCTTTGAGCGCTTTCAGCAAGTTGATTCTTCAGATTCCCGCAACCATGATGGGACAGGTTTAGGCTTGGCAATTTGCCAAAGTATTGTGCAACAGCATGGCGGGCGCATCTGGGCAGAGAGTGTATTAGGTGAAGGTAGTACATTTTACTTGGCTTTACCTATTCTCAGTGCTGAGACCACAGCCAAATAAAAATAGTTGAATGACCAATGACAACAAAGCGAATTTTAGTAGTTGATAACGAGCAATATATTCAAGAAGTAGCCAAGATTTGTCTAGAAACCGTTGCCGGCTGGGACGTGGTGACAGCAAGTTCTGGGAAAGAGGGTATAACTCAAGCCGAGGCTTGCCAACCAGATGCAATTTTGCTGGATGTAATGATGCCAGATATGGATGGTATTACTACCTTTGAACGACTACAGGCAAATCCAGCAACTAAAGGCATTCCGGTAATTTTATTAACTGCGAAAATTCAAAGTGTTGATCGTCACAGATATGCTCAGATGGGAATAACTACAGCGATCGCTAAACCGTTCAATCCTTTAGAATTAGCTGGTGAAGTGGCTACAGCACTGGGTTGGAACTAAAAAAACTAGCGGTTGGCTAAATGCTAGACAATTTAACCCATGTGATTATTAAAACATGCATCGCGGAAGTGAAATTTCTCCAAACAAGTTAATCTAAATATTCCGTTGTGCTAATTCGTAATTCAGCAGGTCAGAGTTATCTGTAACCTGCTGGCTATATATTAGTACAATTGTATTATCTTGTGCAGGGAGCCGTATATGTCGTTTGTGCCATTACATATTCACAGTGACTATAGCTTGCTGGATGGGGCGAGTCAGCTACCAGAGTTGGTAGATCAAGCGATCGCTTTGGGAATGAAAGCGATCGCCCTCACTGATCATGGTGTCATGTATGGTGCTGTGGAATTAATTAAAATCTGTCGTAGTAAGAACATTAAGCCAATTATTGGCAATGAAATGTATATCATTAACGGCGATATCGAAAAGCAAGAACGCCGTCCTAAATATCATCAAGTTGTTTTAGCAAAAAATACCCAAGGTTATAAACACTTAGTTAAATTAACCACTATTTCCCACCTCCAAGGTGTACAAGGTAAAGGCATTTTTTCTCGTCCTTGTATTAATAAAGATTTACTCAAACAATATCGTGAAGGTTTAATTGTCACTAGTGCTTGTTTAGGTGGAGAAATTCCCCAAGCAATTCTTAGTGGTAGACCAGATGCAGCGCGTAAAGTTGCCAAATGGTATAAAGATGTTTTTGGTGATGATTATTATTTAGAAATTCAAGACCACGGTTCCCAAGAAGACCGCATTGTTAATGTAGAAATCGTTAAAATTGCGCGGGAATTAGATATTAAAATTATTGCTACTAATGATTCTCATTTTATCTCTTGTTTCGATGTCGAAGCTCACGACGCGTTATTATGTATTCAAACAGGCAAGCTAATTGTTGAAGATAATCGAATGCGTTATAGCGGCACAGAATATCTCAAATCTGCCGCCGAAATGCACCTGTTATTTCGTGACCATTTAACTGATGATGTGATTGCCGAAGCTGTAGCCACCACTGAAGAAGTAGCCGATAAAGTCGAGCCTTACAACATCATGGGTGAGCCGCAAATCCCTACACCACCCATTCCTTCCGGTCACACACCAGACACATACGCCGAAGAAGTTGCTTGGCAAGGATTATTAGACAGATTAAATCGCAAATCTCGCAGTGAAGTCGATCCAGTCTACAAAGAAAGATTGGAATATGAATTAAAAATGTTGCAAAAAATGGGTTTTTCTACCTACTTTTTAGTAGTGTGGGACTACATCAAATTTGCCAGAGATAATAATATTCCCGTGGGGCCTGGTCGTGGTTCGGCTGCTGGTTCCTTAGTTGCCTATGCCATGCGAATCACCAATATTGACCCAGTACATCATGGGTTACTATTCGAGCGATTCTTGAACCCAGAACGTAAATCAATGCCGGATATTGATACAGATTTCTGCATTGAAAAACGAGATAAAGTTATTGAATATGTAACTGAGAAATACGGCAAAGATCGAGTTGCTCAAATTATTACCTTTAACCGTTTAACTTCCAAAGCTGTTTTAAAAGATGTCGCCAGAGTGTTGAATATCCCTTATGGTGAATCCGACAAAATGGCGAAATTAATTCCCGTAGTGCGGGGTAAACCCACCAAACTGAAAGTAATGGTTTCTGATGCCACCCCAGCACCAGAGTTTAAAGCAAAATATGATAATGAACCCCATGTTCGTCATTGGTTAGATATGGCAATGCGAATTGAAGGTACTAATAAAACCTTTGGTGTTCATGCAGCCGGAGTTGTGATTTCTGCTGATCCCCTCGATGAAATTGTCCCACTCCAAAGAAATAATGACGGCTCAGTGATTACCCAGTATTTCATGGAAGACTTGGAATCAATGGGTCTATTAAAAATGGACTTTTTGGGTTTGCGAAACCTGACATTAATTCAAAGAACAATTGACTTAATTGAACAAACCAGTGGCTATCGCATTGACCCAGATGAAATTACCAGTCAAGAAAGAAAATCACAAAAGATACTAGCTAAAGGTGAACATAGCACCTTACCTAAAGATGTCAAAAAATCCTATGAACTTTTAGAAGCCGGTGACTTAGAAGGGATATTTCAATTAGAATCTTCGGGAATGCGGCAAATAGTCCGAGATTTGAAACCTTCTAATATCGAAGATATTTCTTCAATTTTGGCATTGTATCGACCAGGCCCTTTAGATGCAGGGCTAATTCCTAAGTTTATTAATCGTAAACATGGCAGAGAAACCATAGAATATCAAAGTCCCATTCTCGAACCCGTCTTAAATGAAACCTATGGAATTATGGTTTATCAAGAGCAGATTATGAAAATTGCTCAAGATATGGCTGGATATTCTTTAGGACAAGCAGACTTGTTGCGTCGTGCAATGGGTAAAAAGAAAGTTGCAGAAATGCAAAAACAGCGAGAAAAATTTGTCGATGGTGCGGCAAAAAATGGTGTAAAAAAACAAGTAGCTGATGAATTATTTGAGCAAATGTTGAAGTTTGCCGAATATTGCTTGAGTTATGACACGGAAATATTAACAGTAGAATATGGCTTGATTCCCATTGGGGAGATTGTAGAAAAAAATATTCAATGTAGTGTGTACAGTGTTGATAGTAATGGGAATGTCTACACTCAACCTATTGCCCAATGGCACAATCGCGGACAACAAGAAGTATTTGAGTATGCTTTAGAAGATGGTTCAATAATTCGGGCGACAAAAGACCATAAATTTATGACTACTGAGGGACAAATGTTGCCAATTGATGAAATATTTGCCCGTGGTTTAGATTTAATGCAAGTTCATGGCTTACCAGAGTAACCTGACGTCGCTTCGACGGAACCTAACCCCAACCCCTTCCCTAAACGGCGTGAAAAAGCAGGGGGGCAGGGGGCAGGGGAGAAAAACCACCCACAATGAGGAGCCACTGCAGTGGACGGGTTTCTCGACTTGAGCGGACTGGCGTCAAGTGGCGTTGGGGCTTCTCTACCAGACGCTGCGCGTAGCTTGCTTCTCCGTAGGAGTACAACCACCAGAGCAAGAGAGCTATCGCCCACAATTCCACTCGGCTTTAAACCTTATCTTTTGGTAAATAATTAAAGGTTTGTAGTGAGTTAGCGCGGTCTACAGCCCTTCGGGCATCCTTCTCCCAAGGGGAGACGCCAAAGGCGAACGGCGGGGGGTTTCCCCCATGAGCGACTAATGAACCCGTAGGGTGAGGACTTTAGTCCTCAAATAAGGGCTAGAGCCGCTGACTACGAAATGAATTTTAATTATTTTACATTGCTTAACATAGTTTGATTTTTTCTCGCCGACTTACTTACAACGATAGCTTTTAAATATGGTGACAGCGAAATGAAAGAGTCACAATAAGGGGGGATGAGGGAGGGAAAAACTAGTCCCGATTCCCCACAGCCTCTAAACCCCAAACAAGGAGTTATCAGTGGTAATACAAGTACAAACCAGCACTTACGAAGCTAAAACTCAAGAAATTGCTAAACAGCTTCTTTCTGCAACCCAGGAAAATCGGTCATTTTTAGGTTCCCTCCGCGACCAAATGCGCTGGGATGATAAATTACTCGCTTGGGCGATGAGTAATCCTGGATTGCGGGTGCAATTATTTCGCTTTATAGACACACTACCTGCTTTAGGCAGTAAGCCAGAAATTGCGGCGCATTTACAAGAATATTTAGGAGATGAGTCTGTCGAATTACCCGCAGCCCTCAAGGGAATGCTGAACTTTGCTAACCCTGATTCTATGCCGGGACAAGTTGCGGCGACTACTGTTTCTACAGCTGTGGAAACTTTGGCGCATAAATATATTTCTGGAGAAAATATTAAACAAGTCATCAAGACAGTTGAACGGCTGCGAAAAGAAAAAATGGCGTTCACTATCGATTTGCTGGGTGAGGCGGTAATTACTGAAGCTGAAGCGCAGTCTTATTTAGAACGCTATTTAGAATTAATGCAACAATTGGTGGAAGCGTCGAAAAATTGGTCTAAAATTCCGGCTATTGATGAGGCTGATGGCGAAGCGCTACCCAAGGTGCAGGTTTCTGTGAAGTTAACGGCGTTTTATTCGCAATTTGACCCGTTAGATGCTAAGGGTAGTGAGGAGCGAGTAAGCGATCGCATTCGCATTTTATTACGTCGTGTGAAAGAGTTGGGCGCATCTGTGCATTTTGATATGGAACAGTATGCCTACAAGGATTTAACTCTGAATATTCTACAAAAGCTGTTGTTGGAAGACGAGTTTCGTCAACGCACAGATATTGGGATGACTATTCAAGCATATCTGCGTGATAGTTATGAGGATGCTAAAAATCTGATTGCTTGGTTGCAACAGCGTGGTTATCCCTTGACTATTCGGTTGGTGAAGGGGGCATATTGGGATCAAGAAACTATTAAGGCGGAACAAAAGCATTGGAAGCAGCCAGTTTATAACGATAAGGCGGCTACAGATGCCAATTTTGAAGCTATTACTCAGTTGTTGCTAGAAAATCATCAATATCTATATGCTGCCATTGGTAGTCATAATGTGCGATCGCAAGCTTTGGCTATTGCTATTGCCCAGAGTTTAAATGTCCCCCGGCGTAATTTTGAAATGCAGGTGTTGTATGGTATGGGGGATAAGCTGGCTAAGGCTTTGGTGGATCAGGGTTATCGGGTGAGGGTTTATTGTCCTTATGGTGAGTTGTTACCAGGGATGGCTTATCTGATTCGGCGGTTGTTGGAAAATACCGCTAATAGTTCGTTTTTACGGCAAAATTTGGAAAATCGTCCGGTTGAGGAGTTGTTGGCGCGGCCGGAGGTGGATTTAGCTCGCGCAAAGGCGCAAAGTCGCGGAGAAGAAGGGGGGTTTTTTGGTGCGGCGGATACGGATTATGCGGAAGTAGAGGAAATAAGGATTGCGGCTGAGGCTTTTCAATCTGTGCGTCAACAATTGGGTAAAACTTATCTTCCTTTGATTGATGGGGAGTATGTTGAGACTTCTGAGTCTGTTGATTCGCTGAATCCTTCTAATTTTAGTGAGGTGGTTGGTAAGGTTGGTTTGTTGAGTGTGGAACAGGCCCAACAGGCGATGCGGGCGGCTAAGGCGGCGTTTCCTGGTTGGCGGAAGACTCCTGTAAAGGAACGAGCTGGGGTGCTGCGAAAGGCGGCTGATTTGATGGAAGAACGTCGGGCTGAACTTTCGGCTTGGATTGTTTTGGAGGTGGGGAAACCAGTTAAGGAAGCAGATGGGGAGGTTTCTGAGGCGATAGATTTCTGTCGCTATTATGCTGAGGAAATGGAACGGTTGGATGCTGGTGTTGTTTATGACGTGGCGGGGGAAACTAATCGTTATATTTACCAGGCAAGGGGAATTGCTGTTGTGATTTCTCCTTGGAATTTTCCGTTGGCGATCGCCTGTGGAATGACTGTGGCTGCTTTGGTTGCGGGTAATTGTACTTTGCTCAAACCAGCGGAAACTTCTTCTGTGATTACTGCTAAGTTCACGGAGATTTTAGTAGAAGCTGGTATCCCCAAAGGTGTTTTTCAATACGTGCCTGGTAAGGGTTCTCAAGTTGGTGCTTATTTGGTAAATCATCCTGATACTCACATTATTGCTTTTACTGGTTCTCAGGAAGTTGGTTGTCGGATTTATGCCGAAGCCGCTACTCTCAAGCCGGGACAAAAGCACATGAAGCGGGTAATTGCCGAAATGGGCGGGAAGAATGCCATTATCGTCGATGAAAGTGCTGATTTAGACCAAGCTGTTGTGGGGGTAGTGCAATCGGCGTTTGGTTACAGTGGACAAAAATGTTCTGCTTGTTCCAGGGTGATTGTAGTGCAACCGATTTATGAAGCCTTTGTGCGGCGGTTGGTTGAGGCGACAAAATCCTTAAATATTGGCGAGGCTGAGTTACCTAGTACCCAAGTTGGCCCGGTAATTGATGCCAATGCCCGCGATCGCATCCTTGAGTATATTGAAAAGGGTAAGGCTGAAGCGCAGTTAGCGTTGGCATTACCAGCACCAGAACAGGGGTATTTTATCGGCCCAGTCATTTTTAGTGAAGTAGCACCAGACGCGATTATTGCCCAGCAAGAGATTTTTGGCCCTGTATTAGCAGTTACTAAAGTGAAAGATTTTGCCGAAGCTTTAGCCGTCGCCAATGGTACCAACTATGCCTTAACTGGGGGACTTTACTCGCGTACGCCTTCCCACATTCAACAAGCCCAGGAAGACTTTGAAATTGGTAATCTGTATATTAACCGCAATATTACAGGTGCTATAGTTGCCCGCCAACCCTTTGGAGGATTCAAACTTTCTGGTGTGGGTTCTAAAGCTGGAGGCCCTGATTATCTCTTGCAATTCCTTGAACCACGCACAATCACAGAAAATATTCAGCGCCAAGGTTTTGCACCCATTGAAGGGGCTGAGTAATTAGGAACTGGGGACAAGGGGAAAGGGGACAAGGAGAAAATACTTCCTCATCTCCCCTGCTCCCCTTCGGGTGATGCCTCCGGCACGCTACGCGAACGCCAGTCGCTCATGGGGGAAACCCCCCGCCGTTCGCCTTTGGCGTCTCCCCTTGGGAGAAGGATGCCCGAAGGGCTGTAGACCGCGCTGGTCTCACCTGCTCCCTGCCCCCCTGCTTCTTTTACTTCCGGCTACCGAACCACTTAGCTGCTGCAATACCGATAATCCCTGCAACAACGGGATTACTGAGGAATTTCATGATTGCTGGTTGTTCTGCCATGACATCACGGAAGACATCAGGGTGATTATGATAGGCGAAAGCTGCGAGTTTGCTGACATCATCAGCACTCATGCGGCTAGCATGGTGAGTAGAAAGATTTAATTGTTGTTCTAAACGTTTTTCTTCTAAACCTCTGGATTTAAATTCTTTGAAAAAGGCTCTAGCAACATCATCCCGTTCATTGGGTTTAATTTGAGCGATCGCCTTTTGTAATTCCGGCTCCATTTGGCTGGCGGGAATTGGCGCTGAACTTACTGACTTACCAAATAAATGGCGTCTTTGATCTGGTGTTGTCCGTTGGGCAAAATCATCGAAGTTGTCATAGGAGACATCATCGAGAGATTCAGTACTACCCTGTGACAAATCATTCATGATTTGCCTTCTATATTCTTCGCTACTTGTCACTTTACTTATCTCCTGAAATCAGGTCAAATTTTTTCGTCACGTGAAGGCTTGATTTTAATCAAATTAGCTATATTGAATTTGATTACTTGCCCTGTCATACTCAGTAGTCAAAATCAATTTTTTGTCGGGCCCGTATACCAAGACAGTTAAGTGTTGATCGGGAAAGTTTCTCTGAAAACCTTGAACTAAAGATTTTGCTAAAGTCCGCACTTCATTGGGGCGAACTTGAGAAGAAATAACCACACCTAGCTTATTGTTATCGCGCACATAAGCGTCTTTAACCAATCCCTTAGATGTTTGCACAACCCAGTCACCGAAATTTTGTCCAGTTTGGGTATTACCTCGCTGTAACTCTGCATAAGCTACATCACTACCTATTTGCGGGGCAACTGTGCGATCAGCTTGGGTAATAGTACCACTACCACAGGCTGTAGTTATTGTTAGCACCAAAATTAATATTAGAGTAGTCGCTATTTTACGACTCTGCTGAAGCAGATTCATTTTTTCCCTCCCATCAAAGAATTGTTAACGGTTCTACCAATTTGTAATTTATAATTCAGAAAATTTAATTTCTCTGTTTCTTAATTTTGTATCGGTCAAATTTTTGGTTGCAAATTGGTATGAATTGTTGGACTCATATAAATAAGATGCAATACAACTCGCTGCTTATCTAAGTCCCTTGATTAACTGCAAAAAGCTATTTATCTTTTCGCATATACTCAGTCTTAAGTAACCCCTAAATCCCTGGTTTCATAGGGATCAAGGGGGTTTAGCCGAGTTAATTTCTGTGGTTGTTATCTTGACAAAATTGTGTTGACTCTAATCACATCTTTAGCAATTTCGCCAAGTATCTAACATTTACTTAGTCCAGTTTTTTCTTTACAGCATCTTTTACGTCTTCTACTCCGTGACGCACTTCGCTTTCGGCTTGTTTTGCTTTACCTTCAGCTTTATCTTCTGGATCTCCAGTAACATTTCCTAATGCTTCTTGAGCCTTGCCTTCAATATTTTTACCAGTGGCTTTGGCGCGATCTTCTATACTCATATTAGGCTCCTGATTTGATATAATATTAACTTCAAAGTTAATTCACAAACTTTGAAATCATTTGTTGTTACATTTACAAGGTAGCTTAACGTTTGGACTCAAGCCTTCCGCCATAAGACATATTAGTTCTCTATATAAAAAGAGATAAATCAAAAGCAAGTTAAATATTTCATTCTTTTTATTTTTTATAGTAAGAAAAATAAATAAGGACACACAGGATACTCATCATTCAAAATGAGATCATTTATTTTCTGATATCCCTATTTAAAACTTAACTAGAACTTAAATATAGTCTTGACTTGTCAAGTCGTATCTTTCTAAAGAATTAAATGTTAGTGCAAGTATTGATTAAAAAACCCAGTTCTGCTAGAGAACCAGGTTAATTTTAAGTTACGGTGATTACTTTTAGTATTAATCTAGAAAACCCATCATGATTTCTGAATTATCAGTAACATTTGATGCTACTGGGCGGTTACCCATTACGGAGTAGCTCTCAGAAACTACCAGTGAACTCGAACCAATGGGACGTATCCCCGACATGTTCATACTGTCAACAATTTCAAATGTATGAGCGCCAATGGGACGAAGTCCCATGATGTTTACTGTCTCAACTACTTCCAGATTACTAATGCCAATAGGTCGGATTCCGGAAATTGTCACTGTCCCAGCAAATTGTAAATCACTGCTGCCAATAGGACGCGCTCCAGCGACTACTAGTTTACCTTGCTCTTCATGCACTGGCAGATCAGCACCTTTTTCGACTTTCTTATCTGTATTCAAGCTATTATTCTTATTGTTTTCTTCCACTGTAGTTTCCCCTTTTAGCTTGGTATCCTTTTGTCGAGGACTGATTTCTTGACCAGTGCTGCTAATACTCATAAACGGACACCTCTGGTTTATTAACTAAATTTTACAATAATTAAGGAAAAATGAATTTTTCTCCTTATACATCAAAGAGTTTAACCCTAAAAAACCTGATATGTATATAAACATTTTTTAAACTGATACATAAGTAAATATGAATAGTAAATTTTTGTAAAAAAATATTGCTGTTTATGAGTTTGATGATTCCATCTCAGCACAGGCGAGACAGTATCGCTACCATGAAATAGGGTATTTCCAATATAAGTGTATGTCCGGATTTTGTCTTCAAGCTCCCTTTATTCCCACAGGCGATCAACCACAAGCGATCGCCCAATTATCTACAAGTATCCAGTCTGGCAACCGTTACCAAACTTTACTAGGAGCTACGGGAACAGGTAAGACATTTTCCATAGCCGCAGTCATTGAAAAAATCGGTAAGCCGACATTGGTACTAGCCCATAATAAAACTTTGGCGGCCCAACTGTGTAACGAATTGCGAGAGTTCTTTCCTGAGAACGCAGTTGAATATTTTGTAAGCTACTACGACTACTATCAGCCAGAGGCGTATATTGCCGTTAGCGATACTTATATTGAAAAAACAGCTTCAATTAATGATGAAATAGATATGTTGCGGCATTCAGCCACGCGATCGCTGTTTGAACGTCGTGATGTAATTGTGGTAGCTTCCATTAGCTGCATCTATGGTTTGGGAATGCCAGCAGAATATCTCAAAGCTGCCATCCCCCTCCAGATAGGTATGGAGGTAAATCAACGCCAAATTTTAAGAGATTTAGCATCTGTACAATACAACCGTAACGATATAGAAATGGGTCGGGGACGTTTTCGCGTCCGGGGTGATGTCTTAGAAATTGGCCCCGCCTACGAAGACCGAATTATTCGGGTAGAATTTTTTGGCGATGAAATCGATGCAATTCGCTATATTGATCCAGTAACAGGGGAAATTATCCGCAGTCTGGAAGCCGTGAATATTTACCCAGCGCGTCACTTTGTCACCCCAGAGGAACGGTTAGAAATAGCTTGTGATGATATTGCTACCGAATTAAAGCAGCGAAAAGCCGAATTAGAGGAAACCGGGAAATTATTAGAAGCACAACGCATAGACCAGCGGACACGCTATGACTTGGAAATGTTGCGTGAAGTTGGTTACTGTAACGGCGTTGAAAACTATTCCCGTCACTTAGCAGGAAGACAAGCGGGAGAACCACCAGAATGTTTAATTGATTATTTTCCCAAAGATTGGCTACTAGTTATAGACGAATCTCACGTTACCGTACCGCAAATTCGCGGCATGTATAACGGCGACCAAGCCAGAAAAAAAGTGTTAATTGATCATGGATTTCGCCTTCCTAGTGCTGCTGATAACCGTCCTTTACAAGCAACAGAATTTTGGCAAAAAGTGAATCAATGTATTTTTGTTTCCGCCACACCAGGAACTTGGGAATTAGAAATATCTGAAGGACATATAGCCGAGCAAGTAATTCGACCCACTGGCGTAGTTGATCCAGAAATTTTTGTGCGTCCCACAGAAGGACAAGTTGATGATTTATTAGGCGAAATTAAAGACAGAGTTGACCGCCAAGAACGAGTGTTAATTACCACATTAACCAAGCGCATGGCGGAAGATTTAACTGAATATTTACAAGACCACAGTGTGCGGGTGCGCTATTTACATTCCGAGATTAATTCCATTGAACGCATTGAAATTTTACAGGATTTGCGTGGGGGGAAATTTGATGTTTTGGTGGGGGTAAACTTGCTGCGGGAAGGTTTAGATTTACCAGAAGTTTCCCTAGTAGCAATTATGGATGCAGATAAAGAAGGCTTTTTACGCGCCGAACGTTCCTTAATTCAAACCATCGGTAGAGCAGCACGTCACATCCGGGGACAAGCAATTTTGTACGCTGATAATATGACAAATAGCATGATTAAAGCTATTGAGGAAACAGACAGAAGGCGTGGTATTCAGATTGCTCACAACCGGATGCACGGGATTACACCCCAACCCATTGTCAAGAAATCAAGTAATGCCATTTTATCGTTCTTGGATGTTTCCCGGCGATTAAATGCCAGTGATTTGAAAGTGGTCGATGAACATATAGATGAATTACCACTAGAACACATTCCAGAGTTGATTGGCAAGTTAGAAGAACAGATGAAAGCCGCAGCGAAAAATTTAGAATTTGAGGAAGCCGCAAAATTGCGCGATCGCATTAAGCATCTGCGAGATAAAATGCTGGGACGTTAGTTTGAACCTTATGCTCACCAATATTCGTCTAATTAGCGTTCAAGAATATCATCAAATGGCGGAAACAGGAATTTTTCATCCTGAAGAACGCTTAGAATTAATAGCGGGACAAATCATCAGAATGTCAGCAAAAGGAACTGCTCACGAGTCAGCCATTACCCGCACAGAAAGATTATTACGTCAACGATTGGGGGACAAAGTTTTATTAAGAATCCAGTCACCAGTGCAACTTGACGATTACTCGGAACCAGAACCAGATATTTCAGTCGTGAAGCTCAATCCCTTAGATTATGATGATCACCATCCCGACGCTTCCGAAGTTTTTTTACTGATCGAAATCGCTGATTCCAGTCTCAAGTACGATCGAGAAATTAAAGCGATGGCCTATGCTAAATCAGGTATTATTGATTACTGGATTTTAGATGTCAATGGGCGCAAGTTGTATATGTATCGTCTTCCCACTCTCGACGGCTATCACAGTGAGAGCATACTTGCCGAAGATGTGACCATTTCACCTTTAGCCTTTCCTGACTGTGCCATCACTATTCGGGAATTATTGCGGCAAGTTTAAGAGAAATTAGTGTAGCATTCCATAGGCGATCGCATTAAGTATCTGCGAGATAAAATGCTGGGAGTTAGTGCTTTAGTTAAGCTAGAAATCAAGAAAACGAGCCTTTTCGCTATTCTATGACTGTCGCCTCACAATATTTTGAGCATAAGTTATGAAAATCAAGGCTTTAATTTGGCAGGAAGATGTTGTTTGGTGTGGTTCTGTACCTGCTCTACCAGGTTGTTACACTTGGGGAGACAGCTACGAACATTTGTTGGAAATGCTACAAGATGCTGTTCAAGGTTGGTTAGATGTCGCCAGTGAGCGAGAAACAAGTGAACCAGAAAAACAATTGGTTGAGCTATCGCTATGAAAGCTGTTTCTGGTAAGGAACTTTGCAAAATTTTAGAACGACAGCCTATTTTCGCTATTCTATAAAAGTAAATCATTCCTTAATCGCCCCAATGGTTGCTTTACCCGATCGCCTGTTGATGAGTGCAGAGGAATATCTAAATTGGGAATCCACCCAAGAACAACGCTACGAGTATTGGGATGGCGAAGTAGTGGCCATGAGCGGTGGTACACGCAACCATAATCGGGTTTCTTTGAATTTCTCAAAACTCTTAGATGATGCCCTAGCCGATGGCTCCTGTGAAGTATACATTGTTGATGTGAAGGTGGAGGTGGAACCGGGACAAAAGTATTTTTATCCTGATGTGGTGGTGACTTGCGATGAGCGTGACATCGATCCACAATGGGTGAAATTTCCCTGCTTAATTATCGAAGTGCTATCACCGTCAACAGAAGCAGCCGATAGGGGGAAGAAGTTTGCCAAATATCGCCAATCTCCCACCTTGCAAGAATATGTCTTAGTACAAGTAGCCCAACCAGGTGTAGAAGTGTTTCGGCGCAACGAACAAGGGAAATGGGTGCTGTCGGAGTATAATTTGGGCGATAGATTGCCACTGGAATCGGTGGATGTAGAAATAGCGATCGCTGATTTGTACCGACAAGTGCAGTTTGAACCTGAAGCCACCGAAGAGGATGCATAGATCTGAGTAACATAACAGGAACGTTGGGGCTGGACTGGCTGAAGCGATCGCCACAAAGCCCTAACGCGAAAAACAGTATCTATTTTGATATAAGGCAAGTGCTATTATTTCCACTGCATAGTAAATGAAAAAGCTGTAGGGGCGCACAGTATTGTGTCTGTACAGAGATAACTGATAGCTATTTATGCCTAGTACTACCTGGAATCGTCATCACGTTCTTTCCCTAGCCGACTTTACAACCGCCGAATACGATACTGTTTTGCAAACTGCTGCTAGTTTTCAGGAAGTGCTATCACGGCGGACAAAGAAAGTTCCAAGCTTACAGGGACAGGTGGTGGCCAATTTATTTTTTGAACCATCTACACGTACCCGAAGCAGTTTTGAACTTGCTGCTAAACGTCTGAGTGCAGATACCCTTAACTTCGCCGCTGCATCTTCTTCCATGACTAAGGGAGAGACTATTCTCGACACAGCCAAGACTTATTTGGCCATGGGAACAGATATTATGGTGATTCGCCATAAAGAAGCAGGGGTACCCAATGCGATCGCTCAAGAAATGGATCGTCTAGGTGTCCGAGTTAGTGTCCTCAATGCTGGTGATGGACAACACGAACATCCTTCCCAAGCACTACTGGATTTATTTACAATCTGTACTTTGATTGATCCAGCTAATCCACGACTGGAACTATTAAAAGGTAAAAAAATTGCGATCGTTGGCGATATCTTACATTCTCGCGTAGCCAGATCTAATATCTGGAGTTTAACCGCCAGTGGTGCCGAAGTGCATCTAGCCGCACCACCCACCCTTTTACCCAAATTATTTACCGAGTATGTTTTTGATGAGGAGTCAGAAAGCCCAGAACAAAAACATCCTTCCTCATCTCCTATTCCCCCTTCGCCTCATCGCCAACTATCCTTACACTGGGAGCTAGAACCCGCTTTACAAGATGCTGATTTTGTCATGACTTTGCGCCTGCAAAAAGAACGCATGACTGCTCACTTACTACCAAGTTTGCGAGAATATCATCAAATGTTTGGCATTACACGCCCGAAGTTGCAACTGTGCAAACCTCATGTCAAAGTTTTACATCCAGGCCCAGTCAACCGTGGCGTAGAAATTAGCTCAGATTTAATGGACGATCCAGAATTTAGCCTGATTCAGTCGCAAGTTACCAGCGGTATTGCCATACGAATGGCACTTTTGTATTTATTAGGTAGTAGCAAAATTTAAATCCAAGTTCACCTGCAAAATTTACAGCAAGATAGTTGTGTATTCTCCCCTGCTTCTTCTGCTCCCCAAAGCGTACCCCTGTGGGGAAGCAAGCTACGCGTAGCGTCCCGCAGGGCTTTGATTATTTTTCATTTGTCAGTTCCTGATAGACATGGTTTTTTATAAATATCCAGGACTTACGTAACCAATCACGTATTTCCGTCATTGCGACCGTAGGGAAGCAATCTCAAAGCCTTGATTGTCGTGGCGAGTGCGTAAGTCCTATTATCCTCAAACTCTAACTCAAGTAGTATATTCACACTCTTGATCATTCACCAATTTAAATAGCAAATTCGTCCGATCGTCAGAGGACATAATATCTATACTCTGGCAATATTAAACAATACAAGATGTTCAAATCAACACGTTAAAAGGCGTTGTAATCCGCAATTCAAGACATATGAAATCTATTTTTCTGACAGCCGCAGCATTATTCAGTACACTATCTCTAGCGGCTCCTGTTTCTGCCACAACTGAAAAAATAAATCCCGTCCAGCATTTGCTAGAAACTAGAGAATGTTATGGTTGTAATTTAAAAAATGTTAATCTTCAAGGCGCTCATTTAATTGGTGTTGACTTGAGAAAAGCTAATTTACAGGGTGCAAATTTAGAAGAAGCCAACTTAGAAGGTGCAGATTTGACTGGTGCTAATTTGAAATCTGCTGACCTTACAGGTGCTTTCGCTAATGGTACTACATTTGATAACGCTAATTTGACTAATGCCGACTTAAGCGATGCTAACTTATATAATGCTCAAGTCGATGGTGCAGTTATGATTGGTACTGATATCAGCGGTGCTGATGGTTTTGATATCAATCTGGGTATAGGCGGTGAAGAATAAGAGTTAAGAGTTAACAACTAACCCCTAACTCTGAGCCTACTCTGCGGTGTAAATAAAGCCACCCTTCTAAATCAGTGAATAGCCTATCCTATAAGTCTTTTGACTTCACGGCGGTACTAGTCACCAGTAATTGATAGTTCATCAACCCAGATTTTAGGGCAAACTCCACCAGGAGTAAGTTCTACTTCTTTCTCCACATAAACAATTGACTTTAGGAGTTCCAAGAAATCGCCAGCAACAGTTGCTGATTCAATGCTCGTTTTTTCACCTTTGTTTACCAACCAACCATCAAAAGGTAGAGAAAACGAACCTTGTAAAGATTTCACTCCGGCATGGAGAGCTTGTAAATCATCAATTAAAATTACATTTTCCGCAGTGTCTAGACTTAAATCCTGCTCAGGAAATGTCGCTGCGAAAACATGATAAAAGTTAGGGCTGACGCTGACCTTTGCACCAATACTTGCATTACCAGTTGGTTGAGTATTCATGCGTTTAGCGGTTCCAGCGCTGTGGAGAAATGCTTTTAAAACGCCATTTTCAATTAATGAAATCTGACGAGTCGGAGTTCCTTCCCCATCAAAACTTTCAGCACCAAAGTTAGCTGGGTGTAAAGCATCATCATAGACAGAAAGTAGAGGCGAAGCAATTTGCTTACCTAAATCATCAGGGTTAGAGAGGCTTTGCTTATCCAAAATACTTTGAGCATTAAATAAGTTAGAAAAAGCACCCAACAAACTTAAAAATGCATCAGGAGAGAAAATAACCCTGTATTTACCAGACTTGATTTTTTCATAATTCAAATGACTAATGGTTTTATCTGCGGTTTCTTTGATGCAACCATTAATATCTAAATTATTTACACTCCTATTGATTCTAAAAGCGCTACCACTGCGCGGTTTTTTGCCTTCTTCCTCGGTTTTGCTATAAAGATAAATTGATGCCAAAGAATGAGATTCATTTCTGGTTGCACCATCACTATTCAGGTAGAACCTGTCAATATCCCTTTGCGCTAAACCATTATAAGGTACACCCTTAATAGCTTCATGAGTTGCCAGCAGTTCTTTTTCAGCTACAAGGAGGCTATTTATCAATTCAGCAACAGGTGCTTGGGGTGCTTTGTCTTGAGATGGATGAGAAATAGGAGCAGTAGACTCTGGACTAAAATCTGGGACATTTTCTTTAACACCAAAAAAACTTGCTTCGTAGGCAGTTTTTAAAGCTAATTCTAGCCCTTTGGGATCTACATCTGTGGTGCTAGTAACACCCATTGTATTCTCTTCATTCCAAACCCGAACAGTCACCCCAGAGCGATTTGAAGACTTTACTTGTTTTGGCTCACCTTGATCTACTTGGACGCTAGTTTCATCTATTGTGGCGCCATAAATGTCAAATTTTTTGATACCAAGTTTACTAGCATTTTCCTTGGCATTATTGGCAATTTCTGTGATATTTGGCATAGTCACTTTTGGATTCTAGATTTTAGATTCTGGATTTTAATTAAGTAGAAGGTTTAAATTAAACGTAGGATGGGTTAGCGTAGCGTAACCCATGCTGTCCAACGATTTTATGCCTGATTGCGAGAATTACAAATCTGACAAACAATTACGCTTTCCTACTTAATTACATAAGCGAAGTTAAATTTTAGAGTTGAATATTTTGGGATTTTGCTCTAAAACTCTTATCTTCCACCCACAGTAATAGAATCAACTTTAATGTGAGGTTGTCCTACTGTGGTGTAGATACTGCCACTGACTGAACCGCAGAACCCTGGTGCTAGTTCCAAATCTTGAGAACACATGGAAATCTTATTCATGATTTCCTTAGCTTCACCAATGAGAATTGCGCCTTTTAAGGGTTTAGTGATTTTGCCATTTTCAATCAAATAAGCTTCATCTACACCAAAGTTAAATTGACCTGTAGCCCCAACGCTACCGCCACCCATTTTTTTACAGTAAATGCCTTTGTCAACTGAGTTAAATAAATCTTCTGTGGTGTATTCACCGGGAGCAATATAAGTATTCCGCATCCGGCTAGCTGCGGCAAAAGTGTAATTTTGGCGGCGGCCACTGCCGGTTCTGGGGTGTCCGGTGCGGGAAGATCCGGTTCTATCGGCTAAGAAGTTTTTGAGAACACCTTTTTCAATTAACAAAGTTCTTTGAGCAGGCATTCCTTCGTCATCCATGTCAATTGTGCCGAAGGCATTTTCTGCCCGGCCTTCATCCCAAGCTGTTAGGCTTTCGTGGGCAATTTTTTCACCTTTTTTATCGGCAAAAGGAGTAGTTTTGCGTTCAATTTGCGTGGTTTCTAATAGGTGTCCACAAGCTTCGTGGAAAATTACCCCACCAAAGTGATTGGCCATAATAATGGGGTAAGTGCCTGATTCGACATAATCGGCATACAGCATTTTCCCGGCAGATTCTGCTATGTGTTCCGCAGCTTGTTGATAGTCCCACGTTCTCAGGAAGTTAGGATCACTGGTGTTACCAGCGCGATCGCCAATGGAAGTACGATTGGCACCATCAGCACACAACAAGTTAAATCCTACCGATTGGGTGAGGCGAATGTCGCGGGCAAAAGTGCCATCACTGGAGGCAACTAAGACTTCTTGCCAATCCCGGAAATAGGAAGCACGGCGTGATTGTACATGGTTGGCCTGGCGTTGGAGTTGAGCCGTTCCATCTAGGAGGACTTCTCCCATTTCGCGGATGGAACTACACAAAGGTAGCCAGCCATCTTTACCTCTTTTGGTGGCGTAGTCTCTGAGTAATTCTAGGTTGATTTCGGGGATGAAAGCATTATTAACAGGTAGTTCTAGCCCAAGAATAGAAAGCCCTTTTTCTAAGGCTGCTTTCAAACCAGAAAACGAAAGGTCATTGGTGCTGACATAGCAGTCGGCTTTGCCGCGAAATACTCTGACTCCTGCACCTGTAGCTAAACTGGGTGAAATACTGGTGATAGCGTCTTCTTCGGCAAGACAACTAATGTAGTTGCGACGTTCTAAAAATAATTCAATGAAGTCAGCGCCCGCGGCGCGGCCTAATCCTAGGAGGGTAGCCAGAGGGGCTTCCCAGGTTTCATCGAATCGCTCTGGTGTGGAGGAGTATTGTAGGGTGGGGATTTGGTTCGAGAGAAGTAGCGTACTTGTAAGCATGGATAGCCTCGTCTGCTGGCGTTATCAGAGATTTGACTGAAAAATCCTGGTTTGTTAACTCTAGCAAAATTCTGGGAGAGGGGAGGTGGATAGATGGGGCTACCGTTGAAAGTTATAAGTTAGGTTGACAGTATTTTCATAATTTGTATACCTATTTATATAGGTTAATAATTAATTTATTTGTTATTTAAATTTTGTATATAACAATCCTAAATGATTCAGTAACAACCAGATATCAGATTTATTGAAACAGTCGAAACTCTGAGCATTTCGCTATGGGTAAATTAAATAAACTCGCTACAAGTATTTACAGCAAATGAATTAATATTCCAATTTTGCTGATATAAGTTTGCAAGATATTCTACAATCTAAAAAGAAGCAAAATTTATATTTATTCTAGCTTTTTTCATTTCCTCTAGCTTCTATATTTCTATTCTCCACTGTGTTCCCCACCAGAAAAGTTAGGATTAGTCATGTGATAATGACATAAAAAGGTTGACTTGATCGGCTTTTGTTCCCTCTATATAGTTTCAAATAGTTCTAACCAAAATTTGATTATGAATTTCTCGTCAGCACGATTACATTTTTATCAGGAGATTCAGCAGCCTGACGAGCATATCGACTTAGCAAAGGCAGCTTTGTATATTGCACAGGAAGAATATCCTGATCTCGATATTGCGGAATATCTGAATGCCCTGGACACAATGGCAGGTGAGGTTAAAGAATGCTTACCTGACTCACGATATCCTTTGCGCCTAATTCAAACCCTCAATCAATATCTCTACATTGATTTGGGATTTGCTGGTAATCAAACTGACTACTATGACCCATGTAATAGTTTTTTAAATGATGTCATTGACAGACGGATGGGGATTCCTATTACTTTGGCGCTGGTTTATTTGGAGATTGCCCGCAGGATTGACTTTCCTATGGTGGGTGTGGGGATGCCAGGACATTTTCTGATCCGCCCCGATATTCCCGATATGGAAATTTTTGTTGATGCCTTTAATCGGGGTGAGGTGATGTTTGCACAAGATTGTGTAGACCAATTAACTCAAATGTTTCAGCAACCTGTGAGTTTACAACCAGAGTTTGTAGCCCCGGTAACTAATCGGCAATTTTTGAAACGGATGCTGACTAATTTGAAATACATTTACTTGAAACAGCAAAAATTAGCTAAGACTCTAGCTGCGGTTGAACGCATTGTGGTGCTGTCTCCTGGGGAAATTTTAGAAGTGCGCGATCGCGGGTTGCTCTACTATCAACTTGGACAATATCCCCAAGCAGCTGAAGACTTGCAACTGTATCTGGAAAAGGTTCCTGATGCTGAGGATGCAGTTGTGATTCGGCGGTTAATTGCTGAGATGGGGGGATAATAAAGGCAGGGGAGCAGGGGAGCAGAGGGGCGGGGGGAAGACAACAAATATTATTTGAGTAAATTGGATAATTTATTCTTTGGAGTTAAATCTCAAATCTAAAGTTGTTCAGCGACTCGTTTGAGGCGGAGTAGTTGGGCTTGCATATCTTCTTGAGTCCAAGAGGCGGCAAAATTCTTGAATCCCCAACTGATGAGGGGATTGGGAATATCGAACTCGAAGCGGTTGAGTAAGAGTGTTCCTTGTTCTAATGGCTGACATTCCCAGCGATCGCGCCCTTGGAAAAATCCCTGAAATTCCCAAATAACTAACCCTGGTTGTCTTTCTACGACGGTGCTGTTCAGGGTGGGTTTAAGTAAGGGAATTTGCATCACAAAGCGACTTTGACTCCCAACTTCAGTACTCCAGACTTCACCCACAGGTTCGCAACGTAAAGCGGGGTTAAGCCAGCGGTGCATGAGTGCTAAATCGGTAATGCAGCGTTCTACCACTGTCGCGGTGGCATTAATTTTTATTGATTGTTCAAAAGCTTGTGACATTCCACATTCTTGATGCTGTTGCTGAATTTACAGTAACGCAAAATCTCAACTGTAGTTTGAAAAACTGAATGTATAGAATAATACTAGAAAATTGGGAAATATTTATTTTTTGGTGTAATTTGTTGGTAAAACGAGAAAATAATTGACAAAGTAAAAAAATATCTCCAATATCAACTGCTGATATTCAGTTAACTGCCAATTTACTGGTAAATTGTTAGAAAAAACATGAGTAAACTTACTGGGGTGCCGGATTATTTCATATCCATCTCACCCTAAGTGTAACTGTAGTTTTTAGCACACATATAACCTTAAATACCGGAAAACCATGAACCCAACTTGGCAAGGTGTAACCCAGTTGATAGACATTGGTTTGTCGATGAGGATACAGCATTTTTTCGCACAATTTCCCATCTCCCCACTAGATCAACAAAGAGTTAATACAGGTGTCGCTGGAGTCCAAGGAATTGTTGCACAATTGATTGCGTTTGTTCCCCGGTTATTGGGGGCAGCGGCATTGTTGTTGATTGGTTGGCTAATTGCCGCGATCGCAGCAGCCATAACACGCAGTATTCTCAATCGTACTGATTTAGATAACCGAATAGCCGCAGGTGTGACGGGTCGTCAGGATGTTCCCAACGTTGAGAAATTCATCTCCGGCTTAGTCTTTTGGGGTATTATCCTCCTGACGGTTGTAGCTGTTTTACAAACTCTGGAACTAGAGGTAGTCTCTCGACCACTAAATAATTTTCTTGACCAAGTTATTGGCTTTTTGCCGAAATTAATTGGTGCAGGCATTCTTTTGGTAGTCGCTTGGTTATTAGCCACGATTGTCAAAATTATTACGATACGAGGATTACAAGCTTTAAGGCTCGATGAGCGCTTGCATCAAGAAACCCAAGATGATACAACCAACCTTAACCAAGTATCTTTGAGTGAGACCATTGGTAATGCTCTGTATTGGTTTATTTTCTTACTGTTTCTTGTCCCCGTCTTAGATACTTTGGCGCTCAGACAAGCGCTACTGCCAGTACAAGCCGTAATTACCGAAATTTTGTCAATTCTGCCCAATATTATAGCGGCAGGGTTAATTGCTGCTATCGGCTGGTTTGTGGCCAATGTAGTGCGGCGGATTGTCACCAACTTGCTAGCAAGCACTGGGATCAATCACTTAGGCAGTCGCGTGGGGCTTTCCTCAGGAGTAGGAACGCAATCTTTATCGAGCATTATCGGCACAATTGTCTATATTTTGATTTTGATTCCTGTAGCGATCGCTGCACTCAATGCTTTGAGAATTGATGCCATATCTGTACCGGCCATCGCCATGTTACAGCTGGTTCTCAATACCTTACCTGCCATCTTTACAGCAGTAGCAATTTTACTTGTTTCCTTTTTCGTCGGGAAGTTTATCGCCGATCTAGTTACGAGTATTTTGACTAGTTTAGGCTTTAACAACATTTTCACAGTTCTCGGTTTACCATCACTCACTAGGGCCACAGCGGTTTCCCCAGAAGCACAAGCAGCATCACCCAGATCGGCAGTCCGCACCCCATCAGAATTTGCAGGTGTGATTGTCCTAGTGGGGATCATGCTGTTTGCCACAGTAGCAGCAGTGAATATCCTCAATATTGTGGCCTTGACAGCATTGGTAACTGGCATTTTAATCATCCTGGGGCGAATTTTGGCAGGATTGATTGTCTTTGCCATTGGTTTGTTCTTAGCAAATTTAGCGTTTCACCTCATTTCCAGTTCCGGCGATCGCCAGGCCAGAATTTTGGGACAGGTAGCGCGGATTGCCATCATCACCTTAGTTTCCGCAATGGCGTTGCAACAGATTGGTGTTGCTAGTGACATTGTGAATTTGGCCTTTGGTCTGTTACTAGGTGCGATCGCTGTTGCTATTGCCCTATCATTTGGTCTTGGTAGCCGCGATATTGCCCGGGAACAAGTTCAAAATTGGCTGGATTCGTTTAAAAGTAGAGGTTAGAGAATAGATATTAAAGCGTGTTTCCTACCCCATAGAGGCTACACAAATCAAGTCAAGATTAGCAGGCTCAATGTGCAGACGCACTGATTATGTGTTAAATCCTTCCCCCTTGCCCCCTGCTCCCCTGGCTCTTATGGTCAATGGTAAAGTAGTTGTTTGCTAGAGTCTGACAACTACTTTGCCACAATTTTTACCACTGAGTAAGTGTTCGACAGCATCAGGGATGGACTCTAGACCGAAGAATTGCGTTGAATCAACACAGACTTTAAGCTTACCTGTGTAGAAGAGATTTAACAGGCGATCGCGTGCCTCTGACATATATGCTTGATAGTGAGGCATCAAAAACCCACGTACAGAAGCCGCTTTCCAAAATAATTGATGATAAAGGCGGGGTTGGGTTACTTGTTCCAGATGTTTGGCATATTCTGAGACAAAACCCACCACCACCAAACGTCCACCCACAGCTAAGTTAGCAACGCAGGTATCAAAAACTTGTTTACCGACACACTCAAAAACCAAATTAATGCCCTGGGGGTACTCTTGTTTGAGGACTTGATCGAGGTTTTCTGTGCGATAGTTGATGATGCGATCGCAGCCTAATTCCTTTAATAACTGCACCTTTGCCTCAGAACCACAAATACCAATTACATGATTACCTGCTAGCTTCGCCAACTGCACCGCAATATGTCCAGTTCCCCCCGCTGCTGCTGTCACTAAAACCACTTCATTACTTTTCATTTCTCCCACTTGTTCCAGTGCCACCAAAGCCGATACACCTGTAGGCATGAGAGTGAGAATCTCTGGCGTTACTTCCCGCACTTTTACAGCCAGATTGGCATCTATCACCTGATATTCACCATAGCCACCTCCACGGATTGTAGTTACTACAGCATCACCAACTTGAAAATGTTGGACATTTTCACCCATAGCGACAACTTCTCCCACCGCTTCCACACCCAAATCAAAGGGAGGAATTAAATTAACATAGGGAACTTCACCTCGACAAAGTAAAGTATCAAAACCACCGTTAATGCCAGCGAATTTATTTTTAATTAAAACTTGACCAGCAGCAGGTTGAGTCAGAGGAATTTCGACAATTTCTACAGCAGATTTAAAATCTTGATTAAGTTGATTTACTATAAATTTTTTGTAGGTTTTGCTATTCATTTTTCAATATTTTAAAAAACCAGCCTTATAAAGCTTTATCCCACTCTAACTGATGAGCTAAACCATACTTAATAAATAAACCTTGAAATTCTCTATTCAACTTAGTCCACCATGAAAAATAGAATTTTTGTGATTGCGACGTCAGGAAGCAATCTCATAATCTTGATAGCAAATTATAGTATTCAAGTTAGACAAGGTTTACTGATTCCAATCCCAAGGATAATAACTATGTAATGGTGGTTCCCAAGCATGGTAAGAAAGATGAGGATTACCGCCACGTACCAAAGCAAAGTATCCAGTGTCTGTATATGCTGGGGCGTGTGAAATCAGCGGTGGACGCCAAAAGTAACAACCAGGAGTCATGCACCCTGCTTGGGTTGTGAGACTTCCTTGAAGAACAAACTCCTCTTCCGCAATAGGATGATATTCTGCAAAAGGTTCGACAAACTGTGGTAAACATCCCAACAGCCAAGTGCTTCTACCTCCTTCTAACCCCTTGCGTAAAGTTTTTCTCATCGCACCTGGAGGAAAGCCAGGGGTAATAGTAGGAGTCCAAGGAATCAGTTCTGAACTTGATGAAGGTATATATAATTCTCTTTTAGCTCCTGGTGCATCGTGCAATGATTTTTTAAACTGAGGATGAGATTCAGGCATCCACAAGGCTAGAGTATTTTCTTGAACACTCCAAGCTTCAACGCATACACCTGCGGGAATAAAAGCATAAGTATAACGTCCTAAGCGGAGTTTTCCTATTTGCATTTCTCCACTGATGACAAATAATTCTATATTGCAGTTAAAATAACCTGAACTAATTTCCCCATTTTGTGTCCATTCAACTAATTCTGTAGATGCACCAGTTTCAGTATCAAAACTCAGAACACCTGTTAAAGCATTGTTAATAAAATTATCTACAAGCCAAGATTTTTGGATAACATCTGCTGATTGAATAAATTCAATATGTTGTCTGGTCATAAGATTTTTGGTTCTTCGGTTACTTTTATGGTGATTATGAAAATTAACTGAATTATAAGGGCTATGATTTAAAGACAATAATGCCTACGATTTAGATTTGGCAAGTATTTAAGAGATATTAAGCATTATGTAAAAATACCAAAATTATAATTTATATTATAAAATTGTTAGTTTTCAGGTATTTACGATGAAGTTTCCTGTAGAGCAAATCTTGAATCTCCCCGATATGAAAGTGTTAGATTTTCAAGAACTTGTTGGGGA